>JAGQWJ010000100.1 GCA_020437395.1 Ignavibacteriota bacterium
AACCATCTACTGAAGAAGGTTGAACTGTAATTGTAGTATATGGCTCTTCACTAATTGCAAAAGTATTAGACCAAATAGTATCGCACTCACCAATTAATCTAACTCTATAGTCAGTTGCAAAGTCCGAAGACATTACATTTTCAATGTTTAAAATTGAAGATTTTGTGCCTTCATATCTGTCGCCATCTTCTAACTGTGTGTTGCCACGGTACCACTGTATTTTTGTCCAATAAGTTGGATCTTCCATATTGTGCTCACCGTAAATTTGCGCGTCGAAAGTCAAACTTATGTTTGAACTAGGTGCAGATGTAACAGAATTTATATCTTTTAAGAATGACGGTCTTTGAAGTACGTATAAACTTACATCATCAGAAAAAATAATAGGAGAAACTCTTGCAGAATCAACGCTAAATGGATTTCCATAATCAGATTTCCATTCTGAATCAAATACAAACATTTCTGCTTTATATGTTCCACTCATATTGTATCTTAATGTATCAAAATTTATTTGACCAAAATCAGGAGTCCAATTAGAAATTGGTCTTCCGTCTTTCCACCATCTGTAAGCAATATTAAACCCTTTCATATCAGGAGCGGCAACTACAAATAAAAATCTATCTATACTTCCTTCACAAGCTACAACATTATTCGGTTGTTCTATTATAACTACATCGGGCGTTGGTATCTCAAACCTAACAAAAGAACCATCGGTAGTATTGTTGAATGTTGTTTGGTTACCTGCCAAATCTTCTATTACAAATTCAAAAGTAGCAAGACCTTCAGGATCTGTTTGTGTATATTTGTATTCTGCTGACCCAACAAAAGAACCACTACCTTTATGTGTTACAACTTTGCCATTGATTTTAGCTGAGATTATATTTGTCACTTCATTAGTTCTGAAGTTAGCTGTTACCGTATTTTCAGGAATAGCCAATCTAGGATTCAGATTAGTAGAAAAAATAGTAGCCATATCAACAACCGGAGCTGTAAAGTCAATTATATAAGTATTACCCGTATTGAAAGTAGCGCTATTCGTAATAGGGTTAGTGTCAGTGAACGTACCATCAACATCTAATCTCATTGTAACATCAGTAGTTATTCCAGCAACAGTTACATAATAAACATTGCTAGAACCAGTAACAGAAGTAATTGAGCCAGTCAATAGTCCAGTTAAAGCTGTTAATTTGAAATCTGCTGAAGTTACTGAAGCTGAGTTCAACGATCTATTGAATATTACTCTATAAGTAACGCTACTACCTCGGTATTGTTGAACAGCAGGGTTGTATCTTGTTATAGATGATACAGCTATTGGTGTCAAAATAGAGTATTGTTGACCAGATGTGTAAGTGTTCTTACTATTGTCTCCATCAGTTGAAGTCACTGTACCTGTAAAATCTAATCTCAAGTTACCTATGCCACTAACTGACGTTAAATTAACTTGAAAAACACTATTATTTAATTCTTTGATACTAGAAACAGTACCAGTCGCAGTTCCTGTGCTATATAGTTTAAAATCACTAGTTGTTAGCGTTTTACCGTCTATTCCACTAGAAAAATATACATACCAAGAGACATTCTGAGCAGAAATGTTCTGTTGTGATGGTGAAAATCTATTTATTTGAGTTACTTCAGCAATTTGTGATCCACCTCCATCACCGTAGATGTAAGTTTCTCCTTTCTCAAATGTATAACCTTTTGAAGTTCCAGCTCCTTTAGTATTTTCCACATAACCCGTAAAGTCAAGTCTAATAGTTCCATTTTCAGATTCTACTTTTCCAGCACCGACTATCCACTCATAGCCATCCTTGTCCTCTTGCCATAACTCAGTTAATATTTCGGAACCACCAAATTTCCCACTGACAATAGATAATTTAAAATCATCAGTTCCAATAGTCTTCTCACTTATTGGATTTGTAAATATTACTTTCCAGTAAATATCACTTGCTGAAGTGTTTTGTTCAGCTGGTTTATATCTCTGAATCTCTTCAATTTCAGGTTGAGCAAACAAATCTGTGCTTCCTAAAAACAGAAAGCAAATTGCAAAGAATGTGAATAATCCCATTCCAAGCGTATTAAGTTTTTTCATATAAAACTCCTTTTAATAATTAATTAATACTTATTTATACTATTTTAGATGCGAAATATAAGAATAAAGATTCTCAAAAAAATTACGGAACTGAATTAATAAATGGGATTTTGTAACAAAACATAAAATTATTTTTTAGAATGTTACTATGAGGTGTTGAAAAGATAGAAAGTGTAACAAAGCGGTTGAATAAAAAAAGCCGAATAGTCATTTGACTACTCGGCTAGTTTAAAACTTAAGTTTATCTAAAGTTATTATCTTACTACAGATATTTGTCTTGTTTCTACTTTATCACCCAT
>JAGQWJ010000101.1 GCA_020437395.1 Ignavibacteriota bacterium
TTTTACACTCAATACCACGACATTGAAAAAGAAGTGGCAGCGTACTTAGAATATAATCCTAATGTATTTAAAAACAAGACTATTCTACTTCCTTGTGACGACCCTGAATGGAGCAACTTTACTAAATTCTTTGCTCAAAACTTTGAACGTTTTGGACTCAAGAAATTGATTAGCACAAGTTATGCAGTTGAGAGCAAACTATACAAAGGTGGTTATCAGGTAACAATGTTTGAAGAAAGTGCACCGCATTACGATAAGAAAAAAACAAAAACCAACGGTAAGATATTTACACTTGACCATGACAAATCAGGGGATGGTAAGATTGATATTGATGACCTCGAATGGAATTATTTAGAAGGTGATGGTGATTTTAACAGCGAAGAAGTAAAGAAAATACGTGATGAAGCCGACTTCATAATTACCAACCCTCCTTTTTCATTGTTCCGTGACTTTTTAGGATGGATAGTTGAAGCAGAGAAACAGTTTTTAATTATTGGAAATATTAATGCTATCACATACCGAGAATTATTTCCATTAATTCAAGCTGACAAAATTTGGTTAGGTGCTACAAACTTTAATAAGGGGATGTATTTTTTAGTACCAGAAGATTTTGAATACGCAGACTCTTACAAGTTTGAAAGAGAGCAAAATGGTGCTAAAGTAAATAGAGTCCCAGGAGTTTGTTGGTTCACAAACATTGAACACGGAAGAAGGCACCAACCTCTTCCCCTAATGACTATGAATGACAATTTAAAATTTAGTCGACACAAAGAGATTAAGGGAAAAAAATCGTACGAAAAGTATGAAAACTATGACGCAATAGATGTTCCTTTCACAGATTCAATACCAAGTGATTTTGATGGAGTTATGGGAGTTCCAATTACCTTTTTGGATAAGTATTGTCCAGAACAATTTGAAATTATTTGGCAAGCAAGTGGCAATACAAGAGCTTCTGCTCCAAAGGAAATATTAAAACGCCTTAAATATAAATCTCACCCACTAGATAGGGGCGGATGCTCAATTGTAAATGGCAAAAGAACTTACGGCAGAATTTTAATTAAGCACAAATCGACCAAAGCATGAACACTAAATTACAAACTGAAATTACCATAGAAGATATTTGTGACGGTTTTGTTTATAACGAATTAGAAGGAAAAGGGCTATTCGGTTTATCGGGTAAACTCACTATTCAACCAGAATACCAGAGAAATTATATTTATGCGGATGGAAAGCGAGATGTTGCCGTCATAGAGTCCATATTAAAAGGCTATCCAATTGGTCTAATTTATTTCAATAAAGTTAGTGCAAACAACTTTGAAGTATTAGATGGTCAACAACGCATTACTAGCTTTGGTCGTTTTGTTACCAATAAATTTGCAATCAAGGATGAGAATGGAATGGAGCAATACTTTAGCGGTATTGCGAAAGATAAGCAAGAGAAAATTCTGAATACTAAGTTGCTTATCTATGAATGTGAAGGTTCTGAAAGCGAAATCAAAGAATGGTTCAAAACTATAAATATTGCAGGAGTCCCCTTAAATAATCAAGAATTATTGAATGCTGTTTATTCAGGACAATTCGTAACGCTCTGCAAAGAAGAGTTTAGTAATAGTCAAAATGCCAATATCCAAAAATGGAGTGCCTACATTTCAGGAAGTGTTAATCGACAAGACTTCCTAGAAAGAGCATTAGATTGGGTAAGTAAAGGAAATATCGGTGACTATATGAGTCGTCACAGAAATGATAACAACATAAATGAAGTCAAAAACTACTTCAACAGCGTTATAGATTGGGTCTCTACTGTCTTTACAGATGTAGAAAGTGAAATGCGTGGTCTTGAGTGGGGTCGTTTATATGAGACTTATAAAAAACAACCTTATGACCCAAAAGACATTTCAAAAAAAGTAAAAGAGCTTTATGCTGACCCTTATGTAAAAAACAGGAAAGGAGTTTTTGAATATATTTTGGGTGGTTCAATTGACACTAAACTCCTTCAAGTCCGAGTGTTTGATGAAGCAACGAAAAAGTCTGTCTATGCTAAACAGACTAAGGTCGCTGAGGAAAAAGGAATTTCAAATTGTCCGCTTTGTTCAATAGGAAATAACACAAATAAGACCAAGATTTGGAAACTGAAAGAAATGGACGCTGACCATGTAACAGCTTGGAGTAAAGGCGGAGCTACCGAGAAAGAAAATTGTGAGATGCTATGTAAAACTCATAATCGTGCGAAAGGAAACAAATAAAGCCAACGTTAAGTTCAAGCACATTGCAATCCTCGTTCCTGCGGTTGCAAAGAGCTTTCACGCCAACGCTGACGAACAGAAAAATAAAAAGTACGACCGCACAACAATGGCTATACGTAATG
>JAGQWJ010000102.1 GCA_020437395.1 Ignavibacteriota bacterium
TTTACAAAAAAGAATAAAGTTTCTGGTCAGATAGATTTATTTATTTCAGATGGTTCAAAGTCTGGTACAAGAAGACTTAAGACAATTGCCAAAGGCACCGACCCAGAAGTATATTTCCCGGAGAATAAAGATTTCGACTACAAGAACGTTTATTTTTTCGTTTATGGGAGTTCTAGTAATGATGGACTATGGGTAACAGATGGTACTTCTGAAGGGACTATGTTACTGACAGACAAAGATTTGACTTATTTTGATATATACGAAACTCGAGATGATGGAAATAAAATATATTTTGCTGCTGGTGATGAGATAGGTGGTGGTGAGCCATGGGTTTCGGACGGGACTAAAGAAGGTACTTATAAAATAAAAGATATAAATGGGAAACAAACTGGTTCAAATGTCTATTATACTGGTGATATGTATAATGGGAAAATTATGTTTGAAGCTGAGGAAGAAGAATATACAAAATCATATTGGATAACTGATGGAACAGAAGCTGGAACATTTAAAATTCAAAATGATATGGGTAGTCATTATAATCCATATACACAAGATACAATATTAAAAACACCTCTATTGTTCCTTGCTAGTAAGGGTTCATTTCCCCATTTATGGATGAGTGATTTAACAGAAGAGGGAACTGTGCTAATCGAACCACCTGTAGGTACTAATTTATTTACATTTACCGGATCACTTTATTATATTCAATTTGAAGGGTACACCTACTTCTTCGCTAATTATAATGGCGAAGGACAACAACTCTACCGCATCCCGAACACTATTAGCTCAGTCGAAGATACACCACTGCAAGAACTAATAACAGTTTACCCTAACCCCTCAAAGGATTTTATACACTTAGAGCTAACCAAGCCAATGCAGCTAAGCATTGTCAATAGCGCTGGATTAAAAGTGAAAGATTTTGGCGTAGTTGCTGACGGAAAGCTGAATGTGGCAGAGTTAATCTCAGGTGTGTACTTAGTGATAGATGAGCAGGGTAATAATATAGCTAAGTTTGTAAAGGAGTGAGGGCATGAAAAATATAATAATAATCCTTATAGTTTTAATCCCATTCGGTTTGTTTGGTCAAGCAGAATTCGTAGAACCCGAGTTGGTATCAAGTGAAGTATTTATAAAAGGTAATTTCAATAATCTTCATAATCAAAAGTATATATTTAAAGATAAAATATACTTTATGGGGGCTGATGCGACTCACGGTAGTGAGTTATGGGTTAGTGACGGTACACCTCAAGGCACATATATGCTCAAAGATTGTACTCCGAATGGTAACTCTGAACTATACATATTTAAAACAAACCTAAACAATCTAGTTTTCTCTGTAAAAGATGAGAATGGCAAAGGTAGTCTTTGGGCTACAGACGGGACAAAAGCCGGTACTATTCAATTGGCTAATGTCACTGTTCAAGTTGCATATGCCCCTCTACCTAAAGCACAAGAGTTAAAAGAAAACTGTGGAAAAATTATTTTCTCTGGAGATGATGGTGTACACGGCTCAGAACCTTGGATTACCGACGGTACTCCTGGTGGTACTTATATGATACAAGATTTGGGAGTTGATGGTGGATCCAATCCTTGGTTTTTCGAGAGTGTGGGTGGTAAATTCGTATTCACAACTAATCAAAATGTTGGGTTTAAATCTGTTATTTGGTCAACTGATGGTAGTAAAAATAGCTGTAATCGTATATTCCAAGGAAATGATGGTCAATCTGATATTATAGACGTTGGGTTAGAAAGTCAATTGCTTGTAATAAATTCTTTTTCCGACCCTATCACTAATACAGGTTATACTTTGATTTCTGTCACTGATGGGACGCTCGAAGGAACTATCCCTATACTTGGACAAGATAAAACTCTAACGGGTTTCCCAGTTAATTTCACAAGAATTAAAAATGAGGTTTATTTCAATCTATCTAACTCATGGAATAATGTGCTTTACGTAACAGATGGGAATGAGAAAGGAACTGAAAAGTTGCTGGAAACCAATGCTGGTGTTGTTGATGTTGTTAACTGGAACGATAAACTGTTTTATCATGGAAACTCAGATGGGAACTTCATTAGTGATGGAACTAAAGAAGGGACCTTCGAAATCAACGAACTAACAGATGAACCTGTCTATTTTGAAGAGTACTTTATAATGGATGATAAGTTATACTTCGGTGACTATGCAGACG
The DNA here is from genome assembly GCA_020437395.1 of Ignavibacteriota bacterium. Classification (GTDB taxonomy): domain Bacteria; phylum Bacteroidota; class Ignavibacteria; order Kapaibacteriales; family UBA2268; genus PGYR01. The sequence goes on from JAGQWJ010000102.1 coordinate 2,190, forward strand.
AGGGGATATTTTCTATCTGGGTATCAGATGGTACTAAAGAA
>JAGQWJ010000103.1 GCA_020437395.1 Ignavibacteriota bacterium
ATAATACACTGCTTTCCATATTACCACCAGATTAAAGGTTTCACAATTTTATAATCAATGTTGGTAAGGTCAATGCTTGTGCCATCGGTAAACACAACTTCGTCTTTTTTGATTTGCTTGATGAACTTTCCTGTTAGGTGGCTCAATGTCTCGGGTATATCAATTGCTGGATGCAGTTTGGTTAAATCTACTTTTATGCTTTTACTTTTTTCATCCAACTTTACTACATCATCTGCTAATTTTAAATCCTTTAAGAATAAGTATTGGTGATATATGTCTTGGGTTGGTAAAGCTCCTTTATCTTCGTATTTTATTTTAGATAGGGTTTCAGAATATTGTTCTAATTCAAAGTATTTGAAAAAACCTCCACCTTTCCATTCAGCTTTTTCTGTAATACCCATTTTTGTTCCGAATAAAACATTTTTCAAACGTGGTAAATCAACATTGTAAAAATGGTCTCCCATTTCTATACCTAGCCACTTACGTTCGAGTTTGTGAGCTGTAGCTATTGTTGTAGCACTACCAGTAAAATAATCTATTACAAGGTCCCCTTTATCACTTGAATTTAGAACAACTCTTGATATTAGGCCTTCAGATTTTTGAGTTTGAAATTGTAAATATTCTGAAGAACCACTTATAAGTGGTTTTGTTTTATCGTGATCCCATACATCTCTTATGAATGTTTCAGCAAAATACTTATTAAATAAAGTGTCTTTGAACTTATCTGGTAATGCTTTCTTTTCTTTAATACATTCTTCAATTAATCTTATGTCTTTTTCCGTGATTTTTGCAATAGGTGCTTCAATTAACTGGGTGTCAATGAATGGTTTATTATAAATCTGAATCTCTTTCTCAGGATAGAAAACGTGAATATTGTTGTCAGGGTTGGACTTGGTGTAAATGAAAATTGTATCGTGCTTATTTGCATAAGCATTCCTTTTAATCCCTTGAATCCTGTAACCATAAATTACTTCATTTAATAAGTGTTTTTTACCAAATATAGAATCTAGTAAAAATCTACCTAAGTAGTTTGCTCTGTAATCTATATGGAAATAAAAGCTACCTCTTTTATTCAATAGGAATTTGGATAGTTGAATTCTGTCACTCATTAATGAAAGCCAACTACTGTCTTGATAATTATCTTCATAATCGAAATCGCTACCAGTATTAAATGGGGGGTCGATGTAAACTATTTGAGCTTGTTCATTATATTTTGCTCTTAAAGTATTCAATGCCTGATAATTTTCTGAATGAATTAGTCTGCCATCAAGTTGATTGTCCAAATCATTAAATAAAAGCAAAATATCAAGCTCTAGTTCTTTAATATATTTTGTGTCTAATGGAAGATACTTGAATTGTTCCTCAAGCTTTTTTGCCTTAATTACCAGCTTTATATCAAAATTTTCATCCACAATATTTAAAACCTTCCATTCTTTTATTTGGTCGGCAATTCCTTTATGTTTCAATACTTTCTCAAGTAAAGAAAAATCTCTATCGCCAATTCTATCAAGTGTTATGACATAGTTAGATGAATGAGAGTATTTTGGCTTATTAAAGACTTTTACCAATTCATCCTCAAATTGGCTTACAATGTCAATAATGTTGAATGCGATATGTTGAAGTGCTTTAAGTTGATTTAGTCTTGCCGGTTCAAACTGTGTTCCATCATCTAATAAATATCCCTTAATCCATAAGCTAAATTGCTCTCTTAAAAATCCTTTAGCATCTTTATTAATGAAATAATCAACCTCGCTTTGTCTTCTAAAAATTCCAATAACCTTTTCAACTTGTCTCAATGTTATTGAGCCAAATGATTTTTCTTTTTTGAGTTTTTTTAAAAGTTCATCTGGTTTGTTCTTAGAACCATTAGCCGAATACTTTACAGAAAAATGAATCCTTCTTTTGTCGGTATGTTCTGTTTTTACTAAATCAAAAACTAAATCCTTTTTTTCATTGCTTTTTTTGTGTTGCAACTCGGTAACATCAAAAAGGTAGATAATTTCTTCATCTTCTACCTCCATATTCTTAAAAAGGCGTTCTGTTTTTACATAATAAAGCATATGTGTTTTCCAAAACAACATTACATCTTTGTCGTCTCTGTATATGCGTTCATAAACCTTTTCTTGTAATGGTGTGTAGGAGAAATAAATAGAACCACTTTCAGAAAAGTATTT
>JAGQWJ010000104.1 GCA_020437395.1 Ignavibacteriota bacterium
TATGAAAAGATTTTCTAATATTTTGGTTGCTCTAGGAGTGACGATGCTCTTACTAACTGTCGGGATGAAAAGTGAGGTAGTGGCGCAATCTTGTTGTCCGAGTGGACTTTATACACAATTAACAATAACTAATGTAACTCATCCTACAAGTGGTTGTAAATTTTCAATTACTTACTGTTATTATAACGAACCAACTGGCACTAGAAAAATATTTATCTGTAAAATCACTGTCGATGCAACACAACCATGCAATTTTAGTCTTTTCACTCTTGATTCAGATTTTTGGGAACTTGTTGATCAAAAAGTACTAAGTGATTTACATAGTAAAGACTCATTTGTACCCTGTGGTGAAGGAGGAGGTCAAAGTAATATGATAGTAGAAAGTAGTAGAGCAAAATGCCAGAAAGTATATCATGATATTGTATTAGACACTTATGTTGTTGAAGCTTGTGATGCAGAACCTGGACTTTGTGTGTCAGTATATACAGTTTGTGTAGATAATGGTGTTTTTGTTATAAATCCAGTTTCTGGACCTACATACATCGGTGGTGGAGATTGTCCTACAACACCACCTAATATCAATAGTAATACTCCAACTTGTTTTAACACATGTCAATAGAGTTTAAAATGACTAGATTATTAATAATACTCTTTTTTTCCCCTATTTGCTTAATAAGTCAGATAAATGAAGATGAATTTTACAATACTACTGATTTTTACTTGCAGATTCATAAAATAGATAAAGGTGAATATCTATTTTATGGTAATAGAGGTGGAATTATTAGAACTTATGATTCAGGAGATAATTATGTCCAGAATTATTCTGGTACAAAAAGTAATATATTAAATCTAGATAATCACAAAGACTATGTAGTAGGTATTACAAATAATTACGAATTCATGGCTTCCCAAGATAAAGGAAGCCATTGGATTGTAAGTAAACTTACTGATAGTATAGTCTCGATGGATGCAAGTGATAGTTTTATTGTGATGGCATCATTGTTTGAAGATATACTAATTAGTTCGAATGTAGGAAAAACCTGAGATAGAATAAAAGTAGAAGGCAAATACTTTAGATATGTATTTATAATTGAAGACAGAATATACACTATAGATAAAAATAACTCAATAGATTATACAGATGATTTCGGAAAATCTTGGACTAATATAGAAACTCCAGTTGAATTATTTGATGGTAATTTCTTAGCTCAAAGAGATAAAAATATAATAACTTTCAGAAATACTAACAACTTTTTTAGGATAAACGGTAACCAAATAATTAAACATACATTTCAAGCTGAGTTTATAAATAAGTACATAGCTAATGAAGACGGATATTGTTTTGCAAATGCAAATTCGAATACAAGAAAGATAAACTTTTATAACTATGATATAGAAGATAAATCAGAAAAACTAGAATCGAGTTATACAAACCCATATTTCTATGGTAACACATTTCGAGTAGTTGATATAGAAGTTGATAATAATTTAGTTTATTTAACTTTTGAAAATAGAGCAATAATGAAGTCTATTGACTATGGTAAAACTTGGGAAGTAGTCACTTATACACCAATACTCGGTGAAAGTGGTTGGCCTTTAAAAGTTTTTGATGAGAAAAACTGGAGTATAATAGGTAAAAGTTTAATATATAAATCTACAAATGGTGGAGTTACTTTCAAACCTGGAGAAGATTTCCTAATTGATACATCAGAAGGGAAAATTGGAAAAGCTATTATAAATGATTGCCACTATTATAATAAAGATTCAGCAATCTTTTTTACTTGGAAATTTTATTCTAATATAAAAATAGATGCAATTTATATAACAAATGATGGTGGAAATAAATTAAAGAGTCTTGGTGCTGGTTTGCCAAATGATGCAAGATTTGTAGCCGATATGAGAGATTATTTAATAATTAATACAGAGAAAATAATAGGCGGTACGAAAGGAAGATTAAGAGTATTCTATAAACTTAGTGACGAAAATAATTTAGATTCAATTAATGTAATAGATAATGTATATTCCAACTTTCTCTCCTCAATTCAGTATCACAATAAAATATATTTACTCTATTCAAAAATTATTGGAAAAGATGATAAAATTTCTGCTACAATTGCTGTTTCATCAGATTCTTTAAAGACTATAAAAGATATTTTCTCGTTTG
>JAGQWJ010000105.1 GCA_020437395.1 Ignavibacteriota bacterium
CCCTGCCTTGCCGGCAGGCAGGCCTTTGGGATGATGATGTTGGGAAGGGCCTGGAGCGATGGAAACAGCCACAGGTATGGGTTTAACGGGCAGGAGCTTGAGAACGAAGTGTACAATTCTGGTCAAACCTATTCAGCTAAATTCTGGCAGTATGATTCAAGGTTAGGACGACGATGGAACTTAGATCCAATTAGCATTGATTGGGGTTCTTCTTATTTTGTACTAGGAAATAACCCTATGGCATTAGTTGATCCAATTGGTTTAAGTCCAACTGACTATATCGATATTAAAACCGGAGAGCATTTAGAGCACGTTGAAGATGGTATTGATGAAGCTATAGCAATTGATAAAACTGTCTATCAGTCTCTTAAGGATGAAGGCAATTTAGGAAATGATATTGCTAAAAGTGTTGGTGGGTATAGCCTAGGGTCATACACCGATTTTAATGTTCTCGCAAGTGGCATTTATGGAGAAATGGACTGGATTGGGCCTCCAGTATTTGAGGAAGCGGCAGCATTTTACAATACTTTGGAGAATCGAGCAACCAGTAATAATACATCACCTCTGTTTGAATTGAAAAAGAAAGATCAGGTATATGGATATGACCCAGACAACCCTAAGAGCAACTATAATTATGCATTGAATAGAGTGACGAATAAGTACAATGTAGAGCGATTGAATACCGCATTTAAAGCTGTGATGATTGGAAAATTAACAGAAACAGACTATTCAAATGGCGCTAATGGATAGGATGGTCGTGATTTTGCTTTAGTAGGATCAAGAGCTTATCGTGAAAGATATCTCGAGGGATTCTATTTTACATCTCCTGATCATGATATCTACAATATTGGATCATATTCAAACAATGGGAAATACACCTTTAAATCAACAGCTGCATATGACCATACTATATTCAGGACGGATTATTAGTTTCTACATTTTTTACTCTATTCTAGTACTAATATCTTGCAATGAGAGCGAAAATCTGAAAAAGAAAAGTTCAGTCGGTTATAGTTCTATTGAAGAGTATTTTAAATCTGAAATCCCAAATAGAATTGATTCACCGATAGTATTTTATTCAATTGATGGCTTTTTAAAAGATGTAAGTACTAACCTAGAAGTTGAAGTTATTAATGATAGTATACTATCAGTTAATGGTGACAAAATAAACGTATTCTCTTTAATTGATCAATTTACTTCTCTAAGCAAGTATTTCGATACGTATGTATTTAGGCTTAACGAAAATCAGTTTGTTTCTATTCAAATCAATGCCTCAGGCAGCAATGGCATCTTTTCAAATTATTCCCATAGCTTACTTTTTAGAAATGAAAATCACGCTCTAGAACTTATATGCACCTTTGAAACTTATCAAAGTAATCCGTATCAATATGGAGACCTAAATAACGACAATTTATTGGACGTTTGTAGAGTATCTAAATTTCAAGCACCTGTTTCAGATAGGGATACATTCTTTCTAAATGTTGAGAATTGCCCTATTCAGACAATCGGCACGAATTCACAAGCATGGTCTCAAACTAATGTTAAAATAGTCTGTAGTGAAAGAGATAATAAGTATTTCTACACAAATCAATAACCTTGTTAATCCGAAATAATCAAATTGATTGCTATAATGCTTTCTCAATACTAATTCCAAAAGTTGATTGGCAACTTGAAATACAGAAATAGAAGTTATCCCTTTGGGATGATGATGTTGGGAAGGACCTGGAGCGCTGGAGGCAGCCACAGGTATGGGTATAACACACAAGAGCGAGTGGATGAGATAAAAGGTACTGGAAACCACTACACTGCGCCATTTTGGGAATATGACCCAAGAGTTGTAACCCGTTGGAATCAAGACCCTGTTACCTATCCGTGGCAAAGTCCTTATGCAATAAATAACAACAACCCGATTATATTCTCTGACCCGCTCGGTCTGTTCGGCTCACGCAAGGAAGCGAGAGAATACCGAAAAGAGCATAATACAGGTGGTAGAATTAGAATAGATAGTGAAGGATATTATTCGATTGATAATAAAAAGACGCACACTTCTATTTTAAAGGATATGGAAAGTGGTAACGTCTTGACAGCTGCTTTGGTAACT
>JAGQWJ010000106.1 GCA_020437395.1 Ignavibacteriota bacterium
CCGAGCTACAAAGCTTGGGGTTTTTTTTATATAATTATAAAAATCACGGTATTAGATAAAAAAGTATAATTTTACTACAAAGTTAGAATTATGTAAATGAAATAAAATCAATGAATAAAGAAAGGTTAGTGAAAAATATAGTAAAATAATGTTATTAAATTAATAAAAATGCTGCACATTTGTAACAAAATTAGTAAATTGTTGTTATTGCTATTAAGAAAACATTAATAAACTATATTTAACAACTATTTTGGAGTTCAAAATGAAAACATTTAGACTAAATAAACTCTCTGCAGGACTAATGACAATTTTAATGTCATTAATATTTGTTGCAACAAGCAACAAAGCAGACGCGCAGTATTGTGGATTCGACGGTACTCAATACTGGAATCAATACGCTATAATTAATAGTGTAACGGTAAACGATGTAACTGAAGGTGCAACTATTATTGACAGAACTAACACTGGCTACGAAGGTTGGGCAACTGTAGATGATACAGAAGGACCTTACGACATGAACATTGGCAATGATTATGAGATTCAAGTTGAGTGGGGTGTTTATTATCGTGGATATGTAAGAGTATATCTTGATAAAAATGATGATCAGAGATGGGAAAGATCGCCAATTGGTCCAGATGAAGAGTTTATAGGATACAGATTCAAATCTGCTGGATTCACTTACCCTGCAAGACCAGCTTACACAGATGTATTCCCTTTCACAGTAGGCGACGATGTTCCAGAAGGGCCTTCTGTATTAAGAGTAATGGCAAACTATTCCAATTTCTATACAGATGCTTGTACTCTTTATGGTTACCCAGGATACAGATGGGGGTATGGTGAAATAGAAGATTATGCAATAAACTTCCAAGCACCAGTACCAGAAACATATCCAACTGCTGGCAATATCTTGTTTAACAATCAAAGATATGACGGAACTACAAGAATGTTCAATGGTGAGATGGTTGATTTCAGACTTCCTTCAGTAGAATCAAAAGGCCCTCAACCAACAGGTACTAGAATAGAATATTGGATTACAGGTCCATTACCATCTAACGAAGTAGTTTATAGAGCTTTAGACCCTAACACAGGTTCACAATCTATAGAATATACTTCTCCAACTCAATCTTACACTATGCAATCTGCAACAGGCCCTGCATCAGTAAGCACAAGCGAAGGTACTTTCAAAGCATCTAAAGGTGGTGAGTACAAAGTACACGTTAAATTAACTAAATTGTCAGGTAAATCTGCACAAGGTATTAATGTATTTACAGTAGCTAACAACTATGACATGTCAGTAGCTGGAATAGTATCACCAAGAACAAGTAGATTCCCAAGATTCTTCAAATACTTAGTAAATACAAATATTGCAGTAACTTGTCAAGTACAAAACACTGGTCTAAACCCAGTTAAGAAATATGAAGTAACAGCTAAGATTTATAATGCTAAAACTAATGCATTAGTAAGCACTCAACCGAAAGTAGTATTTGATTCAGATAGTGATCCGAATATTGATCCTATCCAATCAGGTGAAAAACACGAAGTTTCGTTCGCGGCATTCCAAACACCGTTTACAGGTGAATACTATGTGAAATACGAAGTGTCTTATACTTTTGATGAAGAAGAGTACAACAATACATTGCCAAGACCAGATGGCGAGAAATATTACTTTGAAGTACAATACAATGACCAGCTATCAGCGGGAACATTCAAAGCACCTATAGCCGGTGAAATACTAAAAGTAAACAAACCAACATCGCCAATAGTAGAGTTCTTGAATAATGGTATCTCAGATGCATCAAATGTGAACTTCCACATGGTAGTAAAAGATGAAGCAGGCAATCAAGTTTATAATGAAGTATCGTTCTTAGAGGATTTACCACAAGGAAGATATAACTCTAAGTTGGTAACATTCCCTAATATGATAATCAGAAAGCCAGGAACCTACACAGCATGTTCATGGGTAGATTATCCTTATGATATAGTAAACGATGATGATACAACATGTGTAACATTTGAAGTAGAGTTAGGAATCCA
>JAGQWJ010000107.1 GCA_020437395.1 Ignavibacteriota bacterium
CCAAAGTGGTTGGCTGAAACAAGGGTAAAGTACCCACTTTTTTATTAACTAATTGGAGGGAGAATCCAATGAAAAACGTGTATTTAGTGCTGCTAGTAACTATTGGGTTATTATCAGCAAGCTCACTGAAAAGTGCAGAAGTCATTCCTGTGTGGAATACAACGGTCGAAGGTAAAGTCCAAGATATGGACTTTCTGAAAGGGCAAAATGAAATACTAATGCTATTGAGAGGTACAACGGAAGATTATATACAAAGAAGAAACCCTGAAAACGGAGAATTAATTAGCTCAAAAGTTGAGTCAATCTCTGATTTTGCTTCATTCGTGTTAACACCAGATAGTATGAGATTTGTCCAAATAAATGGAATTGATGCATCACTTAGAATGTTTGATGAAAATTATACAAAAATCAAAACTTTCAGTTTACAAAATATCCAAGAGGAAAATATAGTAGTCTATTTGACTTCAATTGCAGTTGACCCTATACGGCCAATTGCTTACGTAACTACTTCTGGTTTTGATAAGACATCAAGCATAAAACCAGCTAGAGTTAAAGTAATTGCCTATAATTACGAGACAGGCGAACATGTCAAAGACCTAACCCCCTACGGAGAAGATGAATACACCGCATTAGAAGTATCACATGACGGCAGGTATTTGGCAACTTTGAATGACAACAAAGCATATCTAAAAGTATGGGATTTGGAGACAATGGAGCTAATAATAAATGAACCATTGTTTGATGTCAACAATGATGATTGGTGCAGGGCAAAAGATATATACTTTTCGAAGATTGAAGAAAATGTTATATATATTTCTGGTAATTTTACACAGAAAATTAGTTCAAATGACTTAGGTAGTGGGGCTTATAAATATTATATGAAAAATAAAACACGCGAGTTAATCCTACCAAATGAAATTTATGGTAGTGATAAATTAATTTTTATTGACAATGAATCAAGAATTATTAATACAAATACAGGAATTATTGGTGTTATTAACTTAAAAGAAAACCAATTAGAATATTACAAACTACCGCCTGAGAACGTATTTACTACATTAGTTAGATATTCCAATGCTGGAGATTATTTTATCGGAGCATCTTATAATAATAGGATTTCCAAATTCATCTATGATAGTCAATCAAACGTTGAAAATAATTATGATGATGAAATTAGAATTAGCCCTAACCCAACAAACGGATTTGTAAAAATTAATTCGAATTGTTCAGAACCACTTATTAATTATAATATAAGCGATACTAATGGTATTTTATTAATACAATCAACAATGGAAAATAATAGTAATAATCTACAATTTGATTTTTCACCATATCCAAGTGGAGTTTATTTCCTTACAATAAATTGCAATAATCAACTCGAGACTTACAAAATAATTAAAGAGGGGTAGATTATGAAGAAGCTTATATTAGTACTTTTTCTATTTTCCTCACTACTCAATGCACAAGACAAAGAACCCAATCCGTGGGAATTTGTTTGGGGTTTTTCAACATCAAAAAGACCTTTTGTTTTAGACTCATTCCCCCAAACTTCTATTTTGACTGGTGGTCAGTGGTCGGGTAGTACAAGGATGAATAATGCTCTAAAGAATAATGCAACTACAGCTGGAACTTACAGTGAAGCTAATGCAACAGTTGAAACGCCTCTTAACTTAATAATACAGCCAAAATGGTTTGATGCAAACTATTATCAACCTGGCTATTTTGGTGCGGTTATGATGCAATACGAACCGACTTTACCATTGACAATATCTAATTTACTTTTATTTCAGTTCACCAAAGTGGTTGGCTGAAACAAGGGTAAAGTACCCACTTTTTTATTAACTAATTGGAGGGAGAATCCAATGAAAAACTTGTATTTAGTGCTGCTAGTAACTATTGGGTTATTATCAGCAAGCTCACTGAAAAGTGCAGAGATTATTCCTGTGTGGAATAAAAAGGTAGAAGGAGAAGTATCAGATATGGAATTCCTTAAAGGGCAAA
>JAGQWJ010000108.1 GCA_020437395.1 Ignavibacteriota bacterium
GTCATAATAGTATGAATTAACTTCGGCGTCTTGTAAATTCTAATTGGTATCTCAATAGAGTCGCCTTCATTTATGAGTATAGGAGTATCTAATTTTGTTTCTATTCTTATATATGTACTGTCATAGTTGATACTCTCAATTATATTAATACCATTTATTGCTATAAATTTCAAAGTAGTGTCTAATACTATTTCTTGCTCAAAAACTCCAAGATCTATTTCTTTGGTTCTAGCATCCAAATGAGGTCGAATAAGTTTTGCCTTAGGACTGTAATCAAGAGCAAGAGCTTTGTTCTTATAGAATATCTCAGTCCCCTTACAAAAATTATAGGAAGTCCATTTTATTTTACAGTAGCTAATAGGTCTAATAGACCTTGCAAATATGTTTTTATAGATTTCAATTGCTTGTTGCTCGTTGGTTACATTACCAAAGGACATCCCACCTGTCGATTTTGATATGTCATATAGTGCTTTGGGAACTGGAGAGTTAATTACTATATTATAAATCTTAATATTATTCTGATTTGCTAATCTAACTACTCTTTCATAATCAACGAATGAAAAACCATCAGTTAAAAACACAAGTACCTTATTGAATCTACCATCTTTGAGATTGTTTATAGCGCCATTAAGACCCAAATAGGCCTCATTGAAATCAGTACCACCACCTGGCGTTATTGTATTTATAGCATATTTCAAATAGTAAGAGGTGCTTGTTAAATCTAACCTATGGTCTGCATAGGTGTTGAAAGCTCCAACTCCACATTCGTATTCGCCTTCATAGTTATTAAGAGAGCTCACCCATTCATTTGCTGTGCTTAGTGCTATGTCTATTCCACTACCTGCCATTGAACCTGAATTATCTATCATTAAATATGAGGATAGATTAGATGTGACTTTATTCTCAGAACACTCAATGCTTATTCCTTCTATTTGAACTCCATTTTCTAAAACTTTAAAGTCTTCAATTCTAATATCGTTTACTTGCTTCTGTAATGGATCAAGTATGATAAACTCTAATTCCTTGAGACCTTCTGGTAGTATTTCTAACTGTTTATACTCTATTTCACCCGCTATAGATACCTGATATAAACACATTAATATGATAATTAAGTATCTCACGTTATCTCCTAATATTAATTATTTCGTGGTATTTAGAATTAGTATCCAGAATTAGGTAAATACCATTATTTAATTGGATTGTTGAGCTCAACCTTAATTGATTCCCATATATATCATATACTAGTTTGCCACTTAGGTCTATATTATCGTTGTTTATTATTCTCTTTGAGATTGTATTTTGTGCAAACCCTATCTCTTCACATGGAATTTGAAAATAGTAATCTTGTGAGCCATTAATCCAATGAACATTTTTTTCTTCAATGTCTCGACATGCTTCAATTTCTATTATCGCAGTGCAGCAATCGTCGTTGAATACTAAAGATTGCAAGGATAAAACTTCACTGATGAAATTATCAGTATTGGTAACTGTTGCAATTCTAAGAAATGAAAACTCTTTTGCTACTTCTAAGATTTCATTCAATGAGTTCTGGTCTTTTTTGTTAGCTTCATTTACTAGAACCAATGCAAAGAATGATAGATCCAGTCTTTCTTTAATCTTATCGATTAGTTTGGAAAGATTACTATCAAAACTACTTCCGTATGAATCTGTAATAAGTATAATGTTTCCACCTTCTTCTGCTATATCAATCATCTGAATCAATGAGGAGTATAACTCTGTATTACCAGCAGGATTCTGAGATGATATTTTATCTAACTCTACTTTTTTTATTATACCTTCACTAAATAAGTAATAATCACTTTGTGCAAGACCAAAGTGC
>JAGQWJ010000109.1:0-658 GCA_020437395.1 Ignavibacteriota bacterium
GAAGTATGAGCCGCAGAGGTAATTGTTGGGACAATGCAGTTATGGAACGTTTTTTTAGAAATCTGAAAACAGAAAGGTTGAACACATTAAGCTTTATTAATCATGAAGCAGTGATTGCTGAAGTTGAGAGTTATATCTACTTTTACAACTACAAAAGGCTGAACTCAGCAATTGGATACACAACACCAAACAAAAAATATAACGAATTAAAAAAGCAGCCTAAAAATGTGTCCGGAAAAACTTGACCATTACAAAGGGTAATAACCTAGTGACTACTTGATGTAAAAAATTAATATTTGGGACACTCTCTATTTGCTTTAAATAGTTAGGCATCTCTTTAAATGATTGTAAAACTAATGATTCAAATAAATTATTCTCAATTTTCTTATTTTCACAATCGAGCAAAGAATCAATAAAATTACTATTTTTTGTTAGGGATATTAATTTAAGGATATCATCCTTCTCATAAAATACTCTTTGACCATTAAGAAAGTAATATTGTATTAAAATTTGTACTATAGTAATAGTAGCTGCAACCTCTACACTACTAATAAAAAATTTACCGAGACCATAATTTTTAATATTATATGAAATCGAATCTTCAATATTTATCTCTTCTTCAACACAAATGTCTTCAAATTTGGCTAATAAGCCTTTA
>JAGQWJ010000109.1:668-1806 GCA_020437395.1 Ignavibacteriota bacterium
ACTCAGTCTATACCATTGTTGCAGTAACATGATTTTAAACATTAATAGCGGAGGCCATGCCGGCTCTCCTCGTTTGGATGAAAACATATCTTTCAGATGGGCTTCAATTCGACTCCAGTCCAGTAATTCATGAATATCATCAAGTTCTTCAAGGGATTTATGGTGACTGGCTAGTGAGTCGGCTAAGCTTGATTGGCTAAGTTGTTTCCAAGACATGATTTTAATAAATTTTGTGAACTACGGTAGTTTAACATTTTTTCAAATTTCTTGTGTTTCGAGCAAAGGTCTCTATTATATGAAATCGAATCTTCAATATTTATCTCTTCTTCAACACAAATGTCTTCAAATTTGGCTAATAAGCCTTTAATAAAATCAGAATGATTATTGTCCAAATTAACGCCTTTGCAAATATCATCAAATAGAAAAAAACATTTTTGTTCTTCTATGACATAGCGTATATTATTTTGGGGAATGTGAAATACCCCAGAGAACTCTATATAATCATAATCTATCATAAGTCGAAATTATCAGTATTGTCTAATGGATGGAATTTTTCAGTAATCTTAATTAATGGGTTAAATATATCATAGTTTAGGTTATGATTGTTGTATATATTTATGAAGATAATGTCACAAATCCCCCCAATACTCCGTAATAAGAATAAACACACACGTTCCGGAGTTTCAATGAAACAATTCATATCTTTATCACTTCTACTATTTTTAATAATTACCACGACTTCCCAAGCTGGAAATTTCAGTGAAGAAGCAGGTATCATGTATATCCAGTCGCATATGGCAAATGAGATGCTGTATTCTTGCGAGAAATTATCGCCTGAGTTTGCCAAAGTGAATGAAATGCTGATTGCTAACTGGAAAGCAAATAACAAAAACACTCTGAAAGTTGGTAAGAAATTTTCTGATCATGATGCTAAAACGCAAGGGTATAAGTTTGAAGAGATGTTGGCAAAACAGAAAAAACAGATTTTGGATAAAACCAATAAAATGGAAGGTCAGAAACTGGCAGATCAATGTGCTTTGGCTTTAAGTGTTTTTATGCGGGAGACTTTTAAGTAGATGACTTATATTGCTTGACAGACTGTGTGTTGTTCGTGGGGAAATTTAATATTATTTGATTC
>JAGQWJ010000010.1 GCA_020437395.1 Ignavibacteriota bacterium
TAGGAGTCTGGACCGTGTCTCAGTTCCAGTGTGACTGATCGTCCTCTCAGACCAGTTACTGATCGTCGCCTTGGTAAGCCATTACCTTACCAACTAGCTAATCAGACGCAGACTCATCCTTTACCGCCGTAGCTTTGACCCGGAGGCCTCATCAGATATTAGCTCAAGTTTCCCTGAGTTATGTCTGTGTAAAGGGCAGATTATCCACGTGTTACTCACCCGTGCGCCAGTATCCGGCTACCCGAAGGTATCCTTCTCCTTGACTTGCATGTGTTAGGCACGCCGCCAGCGTTCGTCCTGAGCCAGGATCAAACTCTCCGTTGTATATAAATTAACGAGTTGTTTTCTTGTTTTATTGATTTATCATCAATGCAAATTCTTACGCTTGCTTTATGTTTTTCCCTATTTTCAAAGAACTTCTTTTTTATGTTTTGCAAAAGTGTTTCGCAAAACGGATACAAAGTTAAGTAGGTTTTTTATATCGTCCAAATTAAAAGTGAACTTTTTTGAAAGTTTTTTAAACTTTTTTTCGACTTCCCTACTTTGCTTTTAAAGAACTACTCTTTTGTTTTTTCAAATCCGAAAGAGCTTACAAACTTATGGCATTTATTTTTAATATCCAAACAATTTTAAAAATAATTTAAACTTTTTTTAGATTTATTATCGCTTCCTCTATTAACTCATATTCAAATTTGAAGTTAGCTTCTTGAATATTTTTTGGTTCCATTCTTGTAGAATCCAATATCATTGATGCTGCTTCTCCGAGTACTATTCTTAATACTATCGCTGGTACTTTGAACATCGTTGGTCGATTGTAAACCTTACCAATTGTTTTTGTCAGAACATTATTGGTGACCGGATTAGGGGCACACAAATTGTTTTTTTGACCGAGGCCATTATTTGAGAGCGCAAATATAAGAAACCTTTTCCAATCTGCAACATGAATCCAAGGAAAATATTGATTTCCTGTACCTAAACTGCCTCCTAAATACATTTTTATTGGTTTCAATAACTGCTCTAACGCACCATTATCAGGGTCTAGAACAATTCCTGTCCTAAATATAATTAAGTCAACATTTTTTGATAAACTTTCTGTTGCTTGCTCCCATTTTATACAAACCTCGGCTAGAAAGTTCTTACCCGGCTCGCTTTCATCTGTTAATATTTCATCTCCCCTATCCCCAAAATAACCACTTGCTGATGATGATAAAAATTTTTGGGGCTTATTGCTACACTGGTTTACTGCTTCTATTAATGCTTTAGTGGTTTCAACTCTACTATCAATAATTTCTTTCTTATAGCTTTTTGTCCATCGTTTTCCTGCTATAGGTGCTCCAGCTAGATTTATTATAGCTTTTGCTCCTGATATATGTTTTGCTAAATAGTTAGACTCTGGTATCCATTCTACATATTCAACTGATTCAGTATTTTGATATTTGCTAGGATTTCTAGTGAAGACCACACAATTATAGTTCTGCGCGATAAGGTCTTTGATAAGCTCCGAACCTAAGAAGCCTGTTCCACCAGTAATTATTATTTTATTTGACATAAATCACTCTGTTTATAAACTATATATGTAGAGTATAAGATGTGTAGCTTTGTAAATTATTATAGGTAATATTTAATTTATTGAAGTAGGTCGTTGATTAGAGTATTCAATTTATTAAAATCGACTTTACTATTAATATAGTCGCTCTTTTCTTCTGCCAATAGATCGGCTATTGTGTTGTCAAGTTTTATTGCATCTGATATAAATTTTGCGGATTTGTTCATCTTATTCTGCAAAGCATAAATCTTACCAATAAGGTAATACGCGTTAGCATGATTAGGAGACAATGACGCACATTCGAGGAGAATCTCTTCAGCAAAAACTAAACTATCAAGTTCTATATATAGTCTGCCTAAATCTTCCATACATTCAAAATTGAAAGGATCTAGCTCTATCACTTTCTTATATGAGTCAACAGCTTCAAATTTTTGCGAAAGATTATAGTGAGTGTCCCCCTTTGCGTACCATAATTCGACGATATTTTGGTTGAACTCTAAAGCACGGTTATAATCAGCAATTGCTTCTTCAAATTGTTCTAAAGCATCGAGACAAACACCTCTTCCGAAATATGCTTGATAGTTATAAGGGTGTTTAGCTATCAACTTCGTAAATAATTTTATCGCTTTGCTATATTCCTCATTGTCAGCATAGGCACCAGCAAGTTGTTGCATGACGTCTCTATCCTTAGGAATAAATTCAAGTGCTGCTTCGTACCAACTGATTGCCTCGGCTAACTTGCCTAGTGCAGAATAAGAGTCTGCTTTTTGAGTTATTGCAGGATAGAAATCTTCTTGAATGGCCAATACCATATCGAAAGCATCTATCGCTTTGTTATATTGTTCATTTTGTGAGTATAAAATTCCTTTATTGAACCATAGTTCAAAATCATAAGGATCTTCATCTATTGCTAAGTCATAATACTCGATTGCTAATTTGTTATCACCAATTATAGTATAGCAAAATGCAATTTCTTGCAATACATCTCTTTTGAATTCATCGTTATTAACTAAATAAGAATACACTTTTACTGCTTCTTCATAGTTACCTTTCTTTTGGTAAATATTGCCAAGTATAAGAAAAGCTTCATCATTATTCGGATCAATTCTGAGTGCAAGATTAATTGTTTCTTCAGCTAGTATAAGCTCATCCAAATTTTCGAGGGCATCTGCTTTGTATATCAAGATTTCTACGTCATTAGGATTATATTGCAAAGCTCGTTCTAGAGAACTCACAGCGGTTTCATACATATTTAGGTTGAGTGCGGCTATTCCTTTTTTAGTCCAAGCGTCGATAGATGTTGGGTAGTATTCTAACCAAAGTGAGCAAAACTCGAGTGCTTCCACATATTTGTCATTATCAATACAATAGTTTACCAAATCTTCTATTATTTCGGGAGAAGGTAGGTTGTGTGATTCATTTCTATTTTGAACGGCTCTTCTGTACCTTCTGATTTTTCTATTCATTTCTTCAGAAGACTCATCATCAAAATAGTTGTTAAACTCAAGGTTACTCATATATTTATATAATCCTATTACACATTTAAAGGTATTGTAATGATAAACAACGTTTCATCTTCTTCCAAAGTTTCTATTGTTGTGTTACCATTCATTCGTTTAAAGTCGGATTCGATTAGTGCAATATTGTAAATATAGTCTTCATCATCTGAAGAAATTATGTCGAATATATTATTTCTATTATTCTTGAATTTTTCAACTATAGAAGAAAGTTCTGTATTATTAGAGCATAGAATTTCTAATTCCATTACATTTTCAAAGTTGTTCTTTTCAATCTGAATATTGATTTCTACGTCTTTTTGGTTCGTAACTAAGGTGCTAAATAATTGTTCAAAAGTATCATTGAGTGCTGATTCGTTAGCATAGACAAACAAGTTATTCAACTGATTCCATTCAGTAAATATGCTTATATTCTTATTAGAATACTTGTTTTTAGTTTTATCTATCATATTGTTCAATTTAGAAAGAAAATCTACCTTCTCAATATTATAGTCTTTTGATTTATCAGACATAATAGTATTTTCTTTCATACTCTCTACTATATTATACACGATATTAGAGTTTTCTTCAATTTTAACGAGCAATTCTTCATATCCGTCAGACAATTCAACTTTTGATGTGTTGAGATTTTGAATATTCTTCTGATTTTCTACTAATATATTTATCAATTTGTCCGAAATATCTCTGATAAGGAATGATTTAGAGATATTTGCTTCCTTAGCATAGTGTTCTGCTAAATTTCTTTGTCTGCTCTTTACTTTACTTTGTTTCTCAGCTTCTTTTTCTAATGTTACGTCTCTACCAATTGCGTAGATCAAACCATCTGCTTTTGAAATAGAGAAATTCCAACTCACCCACTTTATCTTATCATTGACTTTCATTTGTGCAGTTTGGTTGAAAGCTGTTTCTTCGGAAGTTCCAGCAACTGACGCAATGAATTCTTTTTTATCCGAGTCATTTCTGTAATAATCTTTTATGAAAGTTCCGATTACTTTGTCCGAATCAATTTTAAGTATTGATTTTACGGCATTATTGATTGTCTTCCAGTTACCATTCAAATCAAGAATACCAATAATATCATTAGAAGTATCAAATATTCTTCTTTGTGATTGTGTCAATCTATCAGCTATTTCTTGTGCTCTTTCACGAGAAGTGATTACAGAGACTAAGAAAGCGAATAGCATAATACCTATTATTAGTGTTACGAAGAACGCTATTAGCGGTAGTGCTTTTTGAGTTGAGCCACCAAAATTTGGTACTGTTGCTGTATATAACTCGAAATCTTTACCAGCAATATTTATGATATCTTTTTCTTCTACAACTGGTTTTTCTGTTATTTCTTTAGGAGTATTTGCTGTTGCAAAAACTAATTTATTATTATCTGATGGATCTTTTACTGTGAAATAAACTGTTGAATCTGAAGCATTCCCTTTACCTAATGCCTCTTCGAAGAATTTTTTGGAATCAATTTCTAATATCAAAGTCCCTTGGTTTGTTTCTATTCCCTGATCCAAAGTTTCTCTATTCTCACCATCTTTGAAAATAGCGGTGATAATCTGAAACCCTTCAATATCTTTCTTAATATTGTAAACTGGTGTGACCAATGTTGAATCTAGTTCTGCCGATTTTTTTATATATTCAAGTGCAATTTCATCACTTGCATAGTCGAAACCGCTTCTATCTTCGTTTCCTTCAAAAGGTACAACATACTCTACTATATAATATTCATCTCTTTCTGCTTTCGGATGAATACGCATATCATAGTAACCTTGTGAACGAGTGGCATGGATAAACTCCCCTAATTGGTTAGGAAATACTTGATATACATAGTTCATTCCAACTAGAGATTCGTATGTTTGAACAAGATTTAATCCATTTAATTCGAACACGCTTTTAACAACAAAAGTACGCTCGAATAGGTTTTGCATTGAATTTTGGACATGCATAATATCTAAATTATGTTTGTCTATTCTACTATTTATAGAGTTTGATGCCTTTTCAAAAGCCAACTTTTGATCAGATTCGATTGAACTTTCGACAAATTGCATTACAAAATAGCTTGCAATTATTGTTAATATAAGGACTATATATGCTGAATAGGTCTTCTTGAAATCAAAGATAAGACTCTTCTTTTTTTGGTCGGTTCCTTTAACAATGGATTCGTAAGTAGAAATAGTTTTTATGCTCATATTATTATAAGGTTAAATAGATTTAAGCGAAATTAAGAAAAAGAATTGAAATTATTGTATAATAGTTATTTCAACTCTACGGTTTTTCTTTCTACCTTCTTCTGTTCTTGAGTCGGCAATCGGCTTTCTATCACCCTCACCTCTATCTAGGATACGATACCTGTTGATACCCTTTGCTAATAAATATCTAACTACTCTATCCTTTCTGATCACAGAACGTCTTTGGTTTTCTTCTGCTGTGCCCATATTGTCTGAGTGACCTACGACCCTGATTTCGGAACCAGGGTTTTCATTCAGATAACGTGCTACATTATCGAGATAATTCTTCAATTCGGGTGTTATACTAGTAGATGCAGATGTTGGAAATTCAAAGAATTTCATTCTGTTAGTTTCTAGCTTAATAGGTTTGAAGTCGTTCTCATTTGTGTTCTCTCTGAATACTTCTGGCTCTTCTCTTACAATTTCTATTGGCTCAGGCAATTCAAAATAAGCAATGTCTGTTGGGGCAAGAAGTGAATCTTTCAAGTTGCCTCTTAAATCTACATCGCTTTCCATTACAGCAACTTGGTAATCTGGCCCTTTATAATTAGGGTCAAATTTAAGTGTATCATAAAGCTTATGGTCAGGACCAAGTTTTAGTGAAACTCCTAATCTTGCTGATGCTAAATTAATTGCCGATTGACTCAACCCCCCAGTTTGGGTGCCGAGCATATCAGTGCCAAAATCTGCCGCTACGAATGGAGAAAATCTAAATCTTGTTCCGTTCAAATCCGTGAGGAATAGATCTAATCCTATACCAAAGTGTAGGTAGAATCTAGTCTTTACGTCGTTGAATTCATATTTATTGAGTTGATTTATTGTTCCAGTATTCTCGAATGTGAAGTAGTGGTTGGACTTTTGACCTATGTTAATATCAACTCCTGGCCCAGCATAACCATACATATTCAGAAAGCCAAAGTCATATCTGAATGCAGGTCTTATTTCTAAATACTCAATTGTTGACTCAAGGACGTATTTCCTGTCATCAACTTTTGCTAATATTTCCGTTTCTGAGTTAAACCCTCGTTTCAAATAGTTTAGTTGAAGGAAACCACCGTAAGGTGAAGATATGGGATTATATTCAAAAATAGCACCAAGGGAGTAACCGAATCCACTTCCACCCGCAAACAAAAATTCTGGATTAAACTTGACATGGGCTAAATTAGATGGTGCTCCTGGAGCATAAAAATCACCAAAATACTGATTATATTGTGTAGAAATTCCTGTTCCGAACCACCAATCTCCATACCAGCGTGTTACGACTAATGTATCGTTATTAGGCAAGGGATTATAATCAACCATAGTGCCTCTGTCCTCTTCTGAATAAAGTGGAACTAATGAGAATACTACGATTAAAATAATTAATGCCTTTTTCATTCTACTAAAATAATTTTTTTTTAAACTATTTGATTACTTGTAGCTTAAATACACCCGTTGATTTTTCAACAGAAGTATCGTTAATAGGGATTGCTACCATTATAATATCGTACATACCTATTGCCAAGTTTTCGGGCAGATTCACAGAGAAAGTATGTGTCCCTATCGCCCTAAATTCATCTTCATAAATACTTAATATTTTTCTTCCAATTAAGTCATATATACCGCAAGTCAGATATACGTCATCTTCTACTGTATATTCTACCTGAGCTACCTTAGTAGCAGGGTTGGGATTAGCTTGTAAATATGTTAATACCGCGTTTGGTATATTAACACATGATTTTGCCAGAGATAATATATTATCTGAGTCGTCTTGGTACAAAAGTTCGTAGCAATAAACATAATTTCTAAATGAAACTGTGTCGAATCTATATCTATATGATTTACCTGGCGAACGAGTTCCTAATCCTGTCATTTCTAATGCGTTTTGTGGCTCTCTGTAGTCGGCTACATCTGTGTCATAAGTTACGGCATTTGGATCAGTTTCATCAAATGGCATCAAACCACGCTTGATAATAAAACCTTTGTTAAACGCTTCACTTCTTGTTTTCCACTCACATACTACTTTTAGATTCGATGCGTATCGTGCTCTGAAATACTCTAAAATCATTCGTGGTCTTGAAGAAGTATCATTTTTGAAGACTACAGTATTGTAATTATCACCAACTGCAGGTACATTATCATCTTCTAAAAACCAACCAGCAACGGTCAACGAGTCTATTGGTAGCTCTGTTTTAAATGCAAAATCTTGATAATATTCCACTGGACTTTTCCACTCAAACCGAACGCCATCGGCTTCTTCTGTTGAACCTCTAGGAAAAGGTGCCCCATCTTTCGTAAAAACAAAATATCTACCTAAAACAACTGCTGTATCACCTAGTAAAGGTATAAACACCGTTGAATCATTAGTATAAGGGCCTAAGTAACCGAACGCTATTCTATCGTTCGCTATATCAATTTGTGTATTATAAGCACCGAAGGATTGATTAGCTGGGTTTTTGTAGGGAATGTCTAACTGATTTGGATGTTCAACAACGCCAATATTATTAAAGTCTATATTGTCATCAAATCCAACCATAAACGTTGAATTTGCCCAATTTGTTAAAAAAGAATCCGTTAATCTAACTGCACTAAATTGCAACATCAGAGTGTCTGGGGATACTAATTCTGAGTAAATTTCTACTTTTGCTATTGAATCATTGACTTGAGAAATTAAATTACTCGTACCAAATGCCATAGTTAGTAATATTATTAAGTATATTTTTTTTATCATTATTTTATTGGGCTAATTTGGTCTCTGTTATTCCAACTCTTATTGTAATCGCGAGTTGTTATAATTCCGTCCATATTGAAATCTTCATTCAGATACTTATTTATAATATTGAATGATTCCCAAGACTTATTGTAATCTTCGAATTTTATATCATCGATCCCATCACCTCCGAGCATTAACTCTTTTACAGTCAGGGCAGGATTCGGATAGTTACCCGCTGTCATACCAAACTTTACTCTTCCAGTTTCTGTGAATCCTATTGGTCTTGCAGAACCTCCCATCAACAGTAGTGGGTTTGAGAAGTCATATTCAATTGCATTGTCCGCTGGACCGACATATAAAGAATCTTTAGACATTATTGTTAAGTGCGAACGATGTCTTATTGCAATCCAATAATATCCACCAGTTGTGTCTAAGTTATTAGTTGAAAGTCTAGATAATCTGACTGGTGAACTACCATCTTTATCTACAATCTTACCATCTTTTCTTAGGAAACAAGTTCTAAAATGTCTATTATCTGGATCAAATGCTTTATCTCTGAATTCTAATACAATCCAATCTACAACATCGGGCGGTAGTTCATCAACTACATGTAAGTTCTTATTTGGGTCCAAGTTGTAAGGATACATATCTGGCGGCGTTTTAGGCACTAAACCTTTGTCCACTAACTCCGTGCCCATCTCATTGCCTCTGTAAGGCCCCTCCATCAGCACTTTAGCTAGTAAATAGAGATAGTCCTCAGCAGATAGTCCAACAGCGTGGTCACCAAAATTATTCAATACTGCTTGAGCAGTTAGCCAAGCTCCGTCTTTTACTGGTACACTTGAGCTTTGATTGTTCTCCCAAACATTTGCAACTGAATTCCATCTTTGTAGAACTAATTGCTCAATTTTTACCATCAAATCAGCTGGTGTTTCGTGGCTCTTTATATCGCCTTGATTGTCCACATCATGTTTCCATGAATAGCCCACATTCAATGCTTGAGCTGACGCCAAATCATCTCCCTGAGAGTTTTCAGCAAAGAAAGCATAAGTTCTTTGTACTTTTTTATCACCTCTTCTCGGATTAATAGACCAACGGCGACCAGGTTTCACATCGAAAGTCAATGTCGATATACCATCAGGGTTAGAAGGATCGCTAAATGAGGCGAATGTAGTCCTGTTGTTAAATAAGTTGTAAGTGCCATCATAAGACAGGTTTGTTCTTCTGAATTTACCTTCTATTTCAGTGTCACCGTTAAATTCTGGGTCATTATTTGCTGTATAAGTAAGAGTATGTTCTGCTGTAATTTGGTCTGAGCCATCTACTTCATAAGCTTTTATATTGTCACCAACATATACTCTTTTATTAGCAGTTGCATCTTTACTCAAGATTATACCACCACCGTTCTCTACTATTAACTCTTGTAATGGGTCAACTGATGTAGGTATTTCTCCTCCAGTTAACATTTGACCAGTACCTATGTACTGAACATCTACTCTGCCTTCGAATATTGGTTCATTAGAAAGTGAACCACCGAAATTACGGACTATAGTAGAAGAGTCTGCCATTTTAAAATTAGCACCAGTTGAATTACGTAATTCACCAGATGTTAATCTTAATTCACGTGCTACTTGAAATCCATCAGGAGTATTACCTGTTTTGTTTACTACATCAGCGCCTGCTGAGTTATCCAACTCAAGATTAGTAAATCTTCCGCTACCAGAGATATTCTGAGCAGCATTACCTAACATCACATATTTACCATGTAATGAAGCAGGGTTGATAGTACCGTTATGTTCAGTTTCGTTTAGAGCATGGATTTCTATTCCAGTTAGATTTCTATTCCACTCGATTGGCATATTAGGGTCAGAATAGAAATAATTTCTTGTTTCTAATATAGTATTATCTGTACTTAAAATTTTCTTTGCTTTGCCTTTAAGTAAGAAGTTATTGTAGCTTATCTGAGGTAAATATCTTATTTCATCTTCACTATCTACGATAACAGTTCCATCTATAGTTGATTGAGATATTCGAGTTAGAGGTCCAAATGCCTCAATTAGTCCTTGATTATTAATATCACCATCTGAGACCAAATTTGCAACTTTCTCTATTTCAATTTCAGCATTTGCGGCATTATCTATTTTACCACCTGCTTTATTATCAAGAGTATTCGATCGAATAATAATCTTACCTTGATTATTTATTTTACCTGTACCATTATTAATCAGTCCTTTCTGAGCAAGCGCAGAACTGAAAGGTACAGCTAAAGCAAATAAGATTATGTAGATTATTTTTTTCATTAATATCAGTTTATTTTAAAAAATTTAAAAAAAGATTTTGGAAGGTCTGATAGCCAGACCTTCCAAAAATCTAAATTATATTATTGTCCGATACCTAAAGTACCACCAACGTTAACACAACCATCATTGATTAAGCTTTCAGAAGCAGTTAATTCAGCGCCGCCGAATACTACTAAACCATCGATATAATTGTTAGTATTTGTTACTTCTTCGTTTACATAGTCAGGTAAGAAATTAGGAGCAGTAACATTTTCTACAATGATACGACCTGGATCTGTGATACCAGCTACAGGAACTGTACTAGTAGCAAATGCGCCTGGATACGTAGCATCATTACCTATCATCAATGTAGGAGTAGGGAATGTTGCATTTTGCTCTTGGATAGTTATCTTAGTTGCCATTGCACCTGGAGTTGCCTCTGGGATTGCATAACCATCATAAGGTCTTACGAAACCAGCCCAAACGTTGTGACGAATAACAACTTCTGCATCAGTTGGAGGCTCAGTGCCTTCATCCCAAGTTGCAGGATTTGACCATCTACCAGGATTAACTGAGTACCAGATTGCTGGACCAGCTCTTAGAATTAAATCATTATTTGCTAAGAATTCATCATCAGCAAGACCATCTACTGCAGCAGCAGTTGGTTTGAAACCTGGAAGTTTAACAGAACCTAAAGAGCCAGCACCAGAAGCAACTCTAGTATAAGTGTTACCAGTAGATACTTTCTCATCATTAGTAGCATCCCCCTCTCTAAATCTGATTTGAGTTTCGTTATAAGAACCATCCCATAAGTTATCTTCATCTACGTCAGATTGTTGGTAACCAGCTGTGATGTCAGCTACCCAAGTAGTGTAATCATAATCTAAATTGATATCTCTTTTGATGTCTCTAGTATTATCGTATTGAGCAGTTGTACCATCTGGATTAACTATCATTGCAAAGTAGTTACCGCCAGCAGGTGCCGTTGTAAAGTTCACAATAGATGCATCGTTGTTGAATTTATAATCAACACCAGTCACAACAGCGTGAGTTCTTCTGAATTCTCCAACAACTTCTTGGTTAGAAGAGTAAGTAACATTACCAGCAGTTCCGCTTGTCAAGTTAACCATACCACCAGTAGTATTTAACATGTCGAGATTATCACCTCCATTAACACTATTCATTGCAAATGAAGTAGCAATATTAATGTCGTTCTCTGTACCACCATTATTAGTAGGTGAAATATTACCATTGTCTTTCGAAATAATAAATGCACCATAAGGATTAGTAGATGCAGTTGTTACGATATTAGAAGCACCGTCTTGGTAATCGATAGTTGAACCTGCGTCATAAGTCATGTTAGTTCTAAGTTGGTCACCGTTTGTGAATCCACCATTTACATTGAAAGTAGAAAGGTTGTTAGCATTGAAAATAGCATTTGCATCAGCTAAAGCTACTGTACCAGTTACAGTAGTAGCAGAAGCTACAGCACCATCTCCAAGAGCAAGAGTACCATCAGTAACTGTTACATTTGCGCCTAAAGCATTAGCTGCACCATTTACATTTACAGTACCATCACCTAAAACTGATAAATCACCAGCACCAGCATCTTGAGTTAAATCACCTGAAGCAGTTAAAACTGCAGTAGCACCATTAACAGCAACACCACCTCCAGTTGTAGAACCATCAATACCAGTAGTACCATTAACTAAAGCGATACCAGCTGTTAAAGACTTAAGACCTGCATTTGTGAAATCTACATTATTATAACCACCACCGTTAGTAAGGTTTTCAGCAGCAATAGCTTGTGCACCTGTACCATCATAAGTGATTAGTGAAGTACCATATACTCTATCACCACCTGCAGTAGTGTAGTTACCGCCTATAAATACTTGACCTGCACCGAATTGTTTTGTTGCAGCATCAGCCATATCAAGGTCAGTATAATAACCAGGGAATATGTTTTGATTTCCAACTACGTTATCAGCATAGCTTACTAAACCAGGTACTCTTGCAGTAGCGGTAGCTAATGGAGTAGTACCATCAAATGAGTTATCTGTACCCATCATCTGGATAGTACCAGCATTAGTAATCTGAGCAGTATTAGCATTATTGTTAGTAAATTTACCGTTGTCGTTATTAAATCTAATAACTCCACCAGCGACGTTGTTCACTTTCTTGCTATTTACTAAGTCTTGAGCATTAGAAGTGAACGAAAATAGAACAATCCCGGCAGCAAGTGCAGCCAGTCTTGAACCTTTTTTTGTAATGAATTTATTCATGATTCCCTCCAAAGGAATAGTTAATAATTAAATGTATTTTAAATCTTAATACTAATTTATTGTAATTCAATTTTTTTATCAATAAGTATTACTACTTAAATTCTATTGTCCAATTTCTATGATACCTTGATTAGTAATCTCAGCATCATTAATTATGCTACCATTGACTTGAAGCGAATTAACACCTACAAGGTTATTTAAGTTAGCATCGTTTATAATCGTTAAGTCTCTTCTAATTAGCAATGGAGCACTTACAGTCTTGTCACCTGCATTGTTCAATATACAATACCCAAGCCCAGAAACTAAATTCACTGGTAAATCTGAAATAGTCTGTGCAGAACCATAGAACTCTACTATACTATTAATATCTAGCGTATATGTTGCATAGTTGTTTACAGAAGTCAATAGATTATTCGTACCAGAAATGCTCAATTTAGCATTTGCGTCAATACTCATAGTACCAGTTCCATCGGAAGTTGCCGTTTGCGTATTAATATCAGCAACACCTTGTTGAACACTCATATTCCCTTCCACAGCAAAAATGCTTTGGAAAGTAACCGTATTATTAGAAACAGGACCAGAGTTATTTACAGCAATATTTTCTACATTAATAGGCAGTCCGTTACCAGTAACTTGGTTAGTCACCCCATTGTAAATAAAGCTTGTTCTTAGTGGAGCAGTCGCAAAAGTTCTAACAACAGAAGCTTGAATATTACCAGTCGCGTTACCAAGAGCAGTAATACCATCAGGTGAGCCAACTCCAAGAGTTGATAGTTCACCCATAGTGAAATAGTCTCCAGTTATAATATTAGAACCAGTCAGCAAAGTACCAGTATTAGTAGAGCTTGTACCAAGAGCCACGCCACCAATAGCAACAGAGCCAGATACATCAAGAGTAATAACGTGATCATTGACACCTGCATTACCACCACCGACAACGACTGAGTCTTGTACTAAGTTCGGGTAAACACCTGTGGCAAATATTGGCCCAATATGACTTGAGTTTGCAGTCCATGAGTTAGGGTCAGTCCAATTACCAGTTTGACGGCTATAGAATATTCTTCTGAATGCTATAAGCTCAGCCAAGGTCCAATCGCCAACCATATCTGCAGGGTTAAAAGTTGCAGGAGTTGAAAAAGTATTGTTTACTAAATCTATACCATTATTATAAGTAGTCCAATTACCTGGCGTACCTTCGCCTGGCTCTGACCATTTACCAATTCGATCATAATCTGCCTCAGTACCACGTATATCTAAGTCATTATAATTGAATACAAATTGTCCTGTAATCGTAGTCGTTGCACTATTAATTTCCCAATATCTTGCAATATAATCGCTCGCATCAGAAGACACTTCATTATGAGCACCGGCAGGGTTGGTGTTTGAACCAACATTAGTTTTCAAACAAATGTCACCATCAGCACCACTTGCATCTGTGCTCAAAGTAGCAGGAGCATAGAGGTCATTGCCACCTTCCAAAGAACCCACTGGCCAAGTGTAAGTACCATTAGTAGTAACGGTTCTACAAAGCGAACCACCAGTTTTTGAAGTTCTTATGTACCTTAGTGGCCCGTCGGAACCACCAGTTATAGCATTAGGATTGGAATTTGTAACACTTAAATTACCACCATTGCCCAATTCAAATATTTGTGGGTTAGTATTCGCACCAACTAATAAATTAACATTTCCAGTAACAGTCGCCGGTGTATTCAATATCCCAATACCAGCACCTGCACCTCTATCCATATTAAGATCGCAGAACGTAAGTGCTCCCGGTCCAGAAATTGTTTGATCAGTAGCTCCACTACCTTGCAGAGTCAAATCAGAACAAATAGGAGTACCGTTAATATCTTCATTTAATACGAGTGGTTCAGTAGTGGATAAATTACCCTGCAAATTAAGATTATTGCCATCTGCAGAGTGTCTCAAATCACCATCAGTAATCACTAAATCGCCCGAAATAGTATAGTCATTGTCCCCAATGGCAACGGTATTGTCGCCAGGAGGTCCTGAATTATTTATAGTTAACGAAGCAATTGTAGTTGGGAACTCATTTCCAAATATTTGGTCTGTTGTCCCTGAGAAAATAAAGTTTATATCATTATCAATTGTTTTATTATCGAATCTCGCCCAACTCTTATTATCATCGGAATCAATTCCAAATTCTGATTTATTGTCAATAGTACCACCTTGCAAGTCGAAAGTACTTGTTGGGTTACTACCAGTAACGTATTTACCAAGACCAATTTCAAATGTAGAATTATCTTTGATGGTAAGTGATTCAACTTGAGGAATAGTGTCTAACTCTATTTCATCGCTATCATCAATGATAACAATATCATCCAATTCAGTAGGATCATTATTAGGATATATTCCGCCTGGAGGCAATAAAGTACCACCAATATCAAATGCCCACGAAGCGTTATCAGTCCAAGTACCATTAGAGTTAGAATAGAATATTCTTTGTGGTTTCTCACCAATATAGAAGTTTCCAAAGTCTTCCCATAGAAGAGAAGTAGCAGAAAGCTCAACATCGGCATTACCTACGTTCCACTGCAAGTCTGTTTTTTGTCTTTGATACCAGATTGGGAAAGTAGCAGGTTGCAATGTCTCTCTTCTAATAACAGCTTTGGTTTCATCAATGGAAGCCAATTCGGAAGAAGGGAATTCGAATTTTGTATCGAATTTTCTTGTACCAAGATCAACAGTATTATCCCCTGCTGATATTTTCCAAAATCTTTCAATTCTCTTATTTGTGTCTAATCTATTTCCCCACATTGGTTCTTTTGGAACTGGCTCAAGAGCAATAGCGTCGAATCCACCGGCAACACCACCTGAACCATTGTCAGTAGTTACAGTAACAGGAGTATAAATATCATTAAGGCCAATAGCGAATTGTTTAGAGTCAACACCAGCACCAAAATATCTTTGCATAGTACCATCAACGAAGCCAGTACCTGTTCTATTTACCGTAGCACCATTAGCAATAATCACTTTTCTTGTGTCAGCTCTTACCTTAATCAAAGTTGTGTCGATAAGATTAAGCTCGTTTTCAACGTACATGTGTGTATTAGCACCACCAGATGGCAGTAAATCGAAAGTAATATCACCACCAGTAACGTCTAAGTCATAGAACGACAAACCATCTGCATTTCCAACTCTGAAAGTTTTTGTATTCGGTCCAGCTACAAGGAAATTGCCAAGTAGTGGTTTCCAAAGCCCATTAGTATATTGAGAAAAATCACCATATAATCTGAAATCTCTGTTTCCAGATTCATAAATCCCATTATCAACAATAATAGAGTCTCTGACTTTAATAGGTTCGGAACCGATATTATTAGTAGTGAATACTGATTCTGTAGGGTCAGTTAAGTCAACCTTGACAGAAGCAAGAGTATCAGGGAAACCTTTTCCAGAAACCATACTAGCATTATCTGCTTTGAAAATATAGTTAGCTACCCCAAAAGATTTAGTATTAGTCTGTATTGCACCTTGAGTAGAGTTATCAGTAATACCACCAACATTACTAAACGCTAAGACACAGTCATCATCAATTTGGAATGAACTTGCTTTCAAACTACCAGTATTACCAAGAATATATAACTCACCAGGGTTTCCATTATATTTTTCTACAATCACAGCCCTTACAGGGTCATGCAATATACCAGCAGGCATAGTAATACGTTTGTTGTCACCAATTCTGACAATATCTGAAGTCAGATTAGGGAAACGAGAGGCAGGTGCACCACCATAACCGTCAGTTGACCAACTACTAGCTAATCGCCAATTTGCATTTGCAATACTATAGAAAGTAATACCAGATGGTTCACCAACAACAACATCACCATAGAAATTTATATCTTTTGTTCTGATTGAAGTCGTTGTTTTATTAATCGCATCCAATTCAGTCCAAGTTCCTGTACCTGGAGGACAAAGTCCAGGAGGTGCAGGACAAGCTGGATCATACATAAATTGCTCAAAGAAATTAGTATTTGCACTATTTCTTATGTCTGCTGGATTAAGGAAGTCTAACTTCAATTCATAAGTATTACCAGACCCAAGAGCAAACCCATTAGTGTTGATATTCCAATATTTTTGGATATTAAGAGCTGTATTAATAATAGCAGGGTCTAAATCTGGATGATCTACTCCGTAATGAGCTACTCCGATTAGTCCAGCAGTATTCCCATTATTTGCAGTTTTGATAAGTGCAGGTCTGTATGAGTCAATAGTATCTGAACCAACAACAAATAAACGCTCGGTAGCATTGGCTGTGAAATGACGATAAAGTCTTCCATATACGTGACCTTTTCCATTTCTAATTATAGCAGGATTAGTACCACCAAGAGGGCTTAACTCTACGAATTGTCCAAATTGATTTGCACTGCCGTCTATAAACGCATTATTACCAGCAGTAAACTCTAAGTTTCTATGAATTTGTAGATTAGAATTTCCTGAACCAGACAAAATTACTTTACCGCCAGTTTTATCAATAGTTAAATTGTGCAAACTCATACCAGGGGCGTCGTCATTGAAAATTGTTTGATCACCCGAACCATTAAGAGTTAACAATCTGAAATCTGCAATATTACCGTTTGATGCATCGAATAGACCATAGTTCGTGATATTACCACCAACTGAAAGACTGTTTGTAGATACATCATACTCAGCATCATTATCTATTTCTAAATCATTAGTAACTGTGATTGTAGCACCAGTTTGTTTGGCAGTAATTGTACTTCCAACAACATGTAAATCATAAATAGGAGTACTACCAATAATTTTAATTTCAGAGCCTCCAACAGAAGAAGTCGAATCACCAATTTGAACTACCCCACCAGTAAAACCAGTACCAACGGCAGAATTAACTTTATAATCTGCATTTGCACCAGGAATAGCATTAGCAATTATTATTCTACCTGAGGCCATATCTAATTGTGAGCCAGCATTGACATTAAGACCAATAAGACCAATATCTGTTGCACCTTTATCTAGTACTTTAAGTTCTGAGTTATTCTCAATATTCAGTCGAACTGTTGCCCCCAGAAAATCTCCATCAAAAGCACCAGCAACAGTCATTTTCCCACCATCTAAGTGGACTAAAGTATTATCTTGATAAATGAAGTTCTCGTCAATAGCATTACCAACTACAAATTCGCCACCAAATATTTCTATCGTATTGTCAACATCAGTATTAACTGTTTCATTGGATATTAACCGTCCATCAGTAACTACGATACCCGTGAATTGCTCCATATTCATTCCGATACCGTCATTACCAGCTACGAAATCGTAGTTGTTGTAATGTTTCAGAATACCCGATTTTAGATTGAATCCATAGTCAACAAAAGATGATGAAGCAGCACCAAGAGTTGCAGAGTTTATAAACAAAGTATCACTCAAACCACCATCTTTGTTTAGGTTTACTTCTGATAATCCGAGCCAATCACCGCTACCTTCTAAATAACTATCGTTAGGACCGTTGAAATTTAGAACAACAAAATCATTATTACTATTGTGTAAGTCTATTCCAGCAGTGTTAGCAGAGGTACCATTGTTTACCAATCTTTCGTAAATAGATAAAGTATCTACTTTACCTACTTGTGTAGCTGATTGAATTCGGCCATCCGTATCAAGGAATAAGGATCTTTGAATTGTCATGTGCTTATCAAGAGGTGAAGCCGCAAAGTTAAGAATACCTCTTCCGGCAGTCGAAACTCCGCCAAAAGTACCACCAATTGTAATTGTATCTACTGTTACAGTATCAACATTGAATGTTATCGTATGTCCATCAATAAATACAGTATCACTTTGTGAAAGTTCACCAGGCGAATATGAAGACGGAGGACCAGAATGATTAACATTTGACCAATTAAGAGGTATATCCCAATTACCAGTAATACGAGAATAATAATTCCTACCTTTAAAGTAAGTGCTAGACTCCCCTGCTGTCCAATCACCTTCAAAGTAAAGTGTGTTAGTAGCTTTTATAGTATCTGGGTAAGCTGAAGGCGTTGGTCCTAAGTTTACTTCCCATTCATTAGTAGGTCTGTAAAGTCCAGCATAATATCTCGAGGCATTACCATTCGTATCTTCAGGGCTATTGTAAACAAATCTAAATTCTGAAGTATTTAGACTAGTAATATTATTCTGAGAAACTGTCCAATACTTGTCTAGTATCAGATCGTTTAATCTATTTGGATGTTTTTCATTTATTAATTGAACAGAAATAGATGGTAAACCAGAATATGTACCATCAAGTGAAACATACCCAGGATTATAAAGAGTGTCAATACCAATTGGGAAAGTAAATGATTGTGTACCACTAGAATTATTATATTGTTTGGTTACAACACCAGACAAAGAAGGCGTACCAGAAACTTTAATCATTCTATTTGTACCAAACCCCCCTGTACCAGAAGTAAGTGCCGAAGCATTACCAAAGGTAAGCGTGTCATTATCTTGGATATTAATGAAAGTTTCAGAAGTGATTGCAGTATTACCAGCAAAAGTTGTATTTGTATTAACAAAAATATCGTTTGAGTCTTTATTTACAACTACCGAACCAAGAGTAACTGCATTGTTTCCTCTTATAGTTTGATTCTTTTTATCATAGAATGTAATTGTTGAACTACCTTGATTGAATGGATTTAAAGTATCTACAACAATATCACCAGCTAAATTAATATCGTTCCCATTAGCATTCAAAACACCGCTTGTAAACTTCAAAGAATCAACAATGTTGTAAGTTGTACTTTGATTAATTTGGCTATTTGGACGTGGACTTTTTATTTCTAACGAACTGATTACCGATGGTATCAAATTACCCATATTCTGAGTAATAGTAGTATTCGGATTTCTTACGACTATAGTATAATCCTCTGCCTCACCATTACTATTTGCACATGGAGAATTATTTGAGCTATTAGATCTATAAATCACTCTCATTTGCGTGGAGCCTTCTGGCGTAGAAGCAGGAACAGTAAAGTTTACGGACTGTATGTTTGTGTTAAAGCTTGTTGAAGCTATTTGCTCAGTAGCATCTGTCCAATCACCATCTCTATTCCAGTCTATAAAAGCTTTTAAGTCTCTATTTCCTGAGCTCGACTCACGTTCAACTTCGAGTGTATAAGTCTGTCCAGCCGTTAACTCAGCAACATAATCGTGGAAAGACAAAATATTGATTAAACTGTCACCAGTGTTGTTATTCATTATAGTAGTGGCACCTTGACTCACAGTTACTCTACGTATATATCTTGAATTATCACCCATATTTATTGTACAATAATTGTGATAATAAGGGAAACTTCTGTTAGGATTATCTGGATTAATACCTTCAGCTGTATAAACAAAGTTAACACTATCTTCAATAGCTCTTGCATAACCTTTCAAATTACCTAATCCTCTAACAGCAACAGGAGAAGTGTTATTTACACCATCAGAAGAACCAATAATTACTGTTGCTCCTTTTTCAGCTTTGAAAGAGTTCCCACGAAGATCAAAAATATCTAAATCTAAAATACCTTTAGGTTTCACTAAAACGTTTGGACCAACTTTAGCTAAATAACGAGCAGGAGAACCCGTAGCCGTATATTCACCCATTCCAATTGAAGCGTCGAGAGTTACTTTATGATTTGAATCAATAAGTACATTATCATATTGACGCAATGGAAATTTTCTAAAGTTTATAGTTGGAGAAATTGTATCCGCTACATTTATATTGCTCAGATGACTGACAGTTGACCAAGTATTTGGGTCTGTCCAATTTCCAGACTGTCTTGAATAGAAAGTAATAAATTGTGCTTTACCGTTTTGGTTACCCAACACGAAATCCCCTAATAATAATGAGCCATTAGGTAGGGTTTTTGACGTACCCCAATCTTTTGTTATATTATTTACATCCGTAAATACATTTCCTGTTGTACCATTACCAAAAGTATTAGCAAATCTTGGAGTTCTACTCATATCTCTTGTATCAGAACATATCCCTGCGTTAGAAGGCCAAATTGACTCCCAATCTGTTGTATCTCTTGTATTATCATCAAAATATTTATTAAATGCAAAGTCAGCACATTCGTAACTATCTAATGCTTCCCAATCTTCTGAATCTCTGTACTCACTTCTGATATCAAAATTTCTTGCACCCCTTACAAATGTTGACCATGCGGGTTTAGATAATCTCCAATATCTATGAATTATACGACCAGGATAGACAGGTGGATTTGTGGTAGTAATTATCTCATCACCCATATAAGGGTAATCCCCTGGTAATGCATTCATAGCTAAGAAACCTGCAGTCGAACCAGAACCACCCCTCATATCTAAATAGAAAGGAGAATAGTAAAGAGTATCACCAACTTCAAAAGTAACCTCACTCGCGTCACCAGCTGGAATATTTTTAATCAATTCACCATTGACGTGTCCATTACCAAATCTATTAACTGTACCTCTTACTATAACGTAATTCCCTGGTTTACGGGCATATATTATTCCATTGTTAGAACCTTGGAATCTTAGTTGATCTACTATATCAAGCGGTGAATTATTTTCTAATACCAAATTACCACTATTCTTATCAATTCTGACACTATAAAGTCGTAAAGAATCCGTATTCTCGTCATTAATATATTGTGTTGAATCTCCACTAAATTCTATTATTGGAGTAGAAGTATAACCAAAACTAACTCCTGCAGATCTTCTCAAATTACCTTGAATTGTGAAAGAAGTATTATAAGAAAAATCACCTGATTTTAAATACAACGAATCTAATATTACTTTGCTTGGTTGGTTAAATGTCAATGAATTGGACGGCTTATTCATAATCAATCTATAAGTATTATCAGGCAACCCATCACCAATAAACTGATTAGAAGTACCTTTGTATTCAAAAATACCTCTTTTGTGGTTATTATAATTGTAATTTCTGATACTCATCTGTACTGCACCACTTACATTTGGAGCAGTAGTTATCCCTTGGAAATGTTCTATTTCCATTTTCCCAAATTGATTTAAACGAAATTCTCCGGTTCCTTGTAAACTATTATTTGCTGTAAAATTAATTATTCCAGTTGAATCAATACTTACAAATAGATTGTTAGTTTTATCAGTTATAAGATTTATTCTTTTATTATCACCTATATAAACATTCCCGTCCGTAGTTGGTTCAATTGTAGTCGCTGCTCCCCCGAATCTTTCTGTTGACCAATTAGAAGGTGTTGACCAATTACCATTAGCTATACTATAAAAACTATAGTTACTTGGCTCGCCAGTAATAAACGTCCCAAATTGTTTAGTTTTGAAGAACTTTATACTACTAGCTGTTCTACTCCCAATGTAGGGATTACCTAATCTTTTTGGGAAAACCCAAGCACTTCCATTCCACAATCTAGCTTCAAAGAAATTAGGATTTGCACTATTTCTTAAATCATTAGTTGCAATATAATTCAACTGTG
Organism: Ignavibacteriota bacterium; assembly: GCA_020437395.1. Classification (GTDB taxonomy): domain Bacteria; phylum Bacteroidota; class Ignavibacteria; order Kapaibacteriales; family UBA2268; genus PGYR01. The sequence continues at coordinate 21,997 of JAGQWJ010000010.1, forward strand.
CAGTATAAGTTCTATCAACGAGTGCAAAAGTGGAAGTCGAAGGTACTGATATTGTCCACTGACGTCTTATGTTTTTGGAATCAGACATTAAACTATTCGCTGGATTGAGTCCAACAGTTACAGGTGAAGTAGCACCAGTAATTGTATCGGCTTTCACAGCTACAAATCCAGCTGAACCAGCCGTACTGTCAACAGTAAAGTTAACAGGTGTATAGGAAGTGGCTGTTCCAACTTCGTAAAGCGTAGTGGAAGCACCTGTAGGTATTGATTTCCATTGTGTGCCATTTATATGTCCGGGATTTCCACCTGGTCTTATAACATTCGCTAATGTCGTTACTCTTCTATTTCCAGTAATTATATTTCCAGATTCTAAAGTAACATTTCCATTCAAATTCAACCCATTATTGATAGTTGTACCAATGTTCGATACATCGACACCATTAGGGTTTCTTAAAATCAATTTATCAAAATTCTCATCTGCATTTGGTTTTGAAATGGTTTGTAACGCAGTACCATTCAAATATAAATTTGCATTGTTTGTTGTGTAAGTCCCTTTATAATTCAACCAATTGCCAGACAATGTAATATTAGTTGCCTGGTGAAGTAAAGTGGAATTTGAGTCAATGCGAATATTATTTCTTATTTTCAATTCGTCTAATGGTCTGACAATCCCTTTACCTGTAATAACTAAATTATAAAAAGGATTCTCAGTAGTATCTCTACTAGTTATATTTGTTGTTGATGCAGTAACAGGTGAATTCATCAGTACTGTATTTGTACCGGGTACGAAGATACTACCAGCATCTTGATTTATCCAGTTACCTTGTACTGAAAGATTAAAACCATTCAAATTAAAAGTAGATTGATTCCTTAAAGTCAAATTTCCTTTTAATACATACAAAGGTGTCCCAGAGTCTTTGAGCAATTTATTTCCTGTACTATCAATAATCAAATTATGATAATTCAAGTAACTTGCAGAATCAGTTGGGCTATTTGGTTTGATAGGAATATATTGGTTGCCACCATTCTTATTGAAAACTACTGTAGAACCTGAAGTTAAAAATTTATAAGTTGTAGAGCTGAAATCTAAATTTGATATTTTAAGCGAGTCAGCAATTTTTATTTGTCCATTAGAAGGAAAAGTAATATTACCACTCCTGTTACCTGAAAGTTCCAGTTTGTTGTACTGAAGAACTGCCGGTGATGTTATGTTTGTAGGTACAGTTGCTGCACCTGAACCGAAGAAATTAATTAATCCTGCGGTGAAATAAGGAGCAGAATAGTTAGTAGGGAAAGCATTTCTGATTCTTAACTCACCACCTCGCATAGTTAACTTACGATTTGCACTTGCTCCATTTACCGAATAAGCACCTATATCTAATATACCATCATTTATTATTAATGAGTCCTTTATAGAAACAAAGTCATTCATTTCAAGAATTCTATTAGATGTTGCCTTGTTCAATATTATACTTCTTGCTGATGCTGGTAAACCATTCCCAGAATATTGTAATGAATCTGTACCTTCATAGATAAAAACTACATTTTCAGAGATACTTTTACTTGTAGATCTTAAATTTCCAATTGTATTTCCATTATCAATACCATTAGCACTGGTTATTCTCAAAACAGCATCATCTTTAACGATAATTGAATCTGCTGATAAATAATTCTCACCCACAAATACTATTGTCGAATTTTCTTCAATGCTAATATTTCCTATTGTATTTGAATTCGCATCAACTGTAACAGTGTTATTTTTAATTCTTGCTCTATCAGAACCATTGTTAGGAATTGTAGTAGATGCTGCACCACCGAATCCAAGTTTTGACCAAGTATTCGGATCATCAAAATCGCCATTTGCTCTGCTGTAATAAGTAGCAATTGCAGCTTCTTCTATACCAGCTGTCCAATCTCCCCTTATTCTACTTACTTGTTCAGAGTAGATTAAATCTGCATTGATATCAACAACTTGGTTAGAAGCCCCTGGATTAACAAACCATTGTGCTCCACCATCAGGATATGGCGGTGAATACTCAAGAACCTGATAGTTACCCTCATTCGTTGTTACTTCAGATTGATGATATTTGAAAAGGAGGTTAGCTCCTTGATTACTTATTGTAATGTTCTGCGGCTCTATTACCCAATATTTTTTCAAAGCATTATTTGCTAATTGCAACGCCGGATGTTCTGTAGTAACTGCCTTAACTTGAATAAAAGCATTTGAACCGATTGTTACTTTACCAGCAATCAAAGTTACATCGGCAAAAGTATATACTCTGGATGGTGTACCATTAGTAGAAAGTGGAAATCTAAAATTATAAGGAAGAGAAGCAGCACTAGAAATTTTCTTTCTTAAAAAACCGCTATTAATACCTAATGAGGTATAAATACTTCTATTGTTTGTAAAAGCAGCTGCTGTTCCATTATCAGTGAAAATATTACCACTTTCGCCAATTGTTAAAGTATCATCTGAAATATCTACTAATGTATTTGAAAGTAATCTTAAGTTTCGTTCAACTGAAATATCATCTGTTAGAAGTATATTCCCAGAAGATTTATTAACTGAAACATCATAGAATTTTGATTCCGAGCTACCACCGATAGTTTGGTTTGCATTAGAGTTAAATAATGTAACCCCACCGTTCGGAGTCATTGTTCCATTATTAGTCCAATTACCACTAACAACAATAGAATCACCAGCACTTTGAGTAAACTGCGAAGAAGTTTCAAGTTGGACATTGCCTTTGACACTAAGTTTAGCATTGCTACTAAGGAATAGTGTGCTATTTCCACTCACATTTAGTCCGGCTTGGGAAAAGGCAGAATAAGTTAGTAGTATTAAAATTGAAATAAATATTGTAATTTTTTTTATCATTTAAGATGCTTAGTCTTTATTATTTTATTACAGTAATATAGAAATCTCTAGCAGTCAAATTTTGGTTTGCAGTACCAACATTTCTGAATCTAACTTCGACAGTACCTGAACTAGAAACACGAGCATAAGCAATAACTATATCTGCACCCAAACCATTTTCTGGTGAAACAATAACTGAAGATCCTGTTTCAGCACCTGAGACAGAGAAAAATTCTTGATGAGATAATCCAGCATCTATTTGAGGTAAATCCGCATTTATAGTAACTTTAATTATATTGGTTAAGCCCGTACCACTTTCACCAATTTTTACTTTTCCATCAGATTGTACTGTCAATGTTGTATCACCATTGGATTCTACTAATAATGTATTGCCAGAACCAGTATTGTTTAGATAAGCAACACCACCGTTGCCAGAGTTTGTGATTTCAATAGTTTCATCAGCAGCGTTAGTACCTGTTAACTGAATAGCTCCATCAGTTACACTTATATTACGACCATTTCCATTACCACCTTGGTCATATGCAGCATCTAAAGTGTTCCCACTACCTCCTCCTGCAACAGTTCCAGGTTGCCATTGAGTTAAAGTACTATTCCATTGCAAAACTTGGCCATCAGTAGGAGCTGTGCTAGCTACATCTCTACCCTGCAACCCTATTACTAATGCAGTATCAGTACCTGTAACAGATAAATCTCTTCCGAATGAGAAAGTCGATAATTGACCACCAGCAGTTGTTTTTACAAAGCTATTCGCGGCTAATCCTGAGAATATTATATTACCCGAGGAAGTGATACCAGTTGCGGCATTGATAGCACCAGTGTTATTTATTTGGAATTGAGAAGTATTACCTACAGAAAACAACCCAAGAGGATTATTAGTACCTATACCAAAATTCCCATTAGCTTTCAATCTTAGTCTTTCTATATTGTTAGAGAAAATAGTGAAATCTGTATTATCAGTTGTACCTAAAAAATCAATACCTGGTGTAGTACCTGAATTTCCAGTTTTAGCCCACGCTGCTGTACCAACATTAGCGTTAGTCAACAATCCTCTCCATGCAGTTGCTCCGTTATCATAAACTTCAAATCTATTATTATCAGTATTAAAGATTAGAAGCCCATTAGCCGGAGACGGTATGGTTGCTCTTTGTGCATTAGTCATTCTTGGAACTAATACACCTTTTGGAGTTGTTACATAAGTAACGTGAAGTGCAGCAGAATTGTCAGGTGACGTTGTGTTGATTCCAACATTTTCTGTTTGTCCAAAAACTAAGTTGGACGAGAATAGAATTGTAGTTAAAAGGATTAAAGCTTTTTTCATATTGTAAACTGATATTATGACAATTATCGAGTATTGTTATTTATAATTGTAACAAATATAGGTTATAGCTTTAGCAAATTGATTAAGTAGTACTACTTAATTTTTAATTCATATTACTTAGTCTATTCACTTGTTCTCTTTAGAATCGAATATCTAATAAGTTCTGCAACGTTATTAACATCTAGTTTTTGCATTAAGTTATAGCGGTGCGATTCAACTGTTCGGACACTTATAAATAATTTCTCAGCAATGTATTGGCTAGTTTTACCTTTGGCAACTAAGTCAAGAATCTCTTGCTCTCTTTTAGTAATCACAACAGGTGTCGCATCTAATTCAGATGTATTAGCCCCTTTTTTCTTTATTAATCTAACCACGCTTTTACTGAAAACTCTTTCCCCTTTTAATACATCTAATATAGAATCGATTAGCTCACTTGCATTTATATCTTTTGACAAATATCCATCGGCTCCTGCCTCGAGTGCATTTTCTAGATGAAATGAGTCTTCATAAGCCGTAAGCATAATAACGTAGCAATCTAATTTCAAATCACGTATTTTCTTAAGAGCTTCTATACCATTCATTTTGGGCATCATAATATCAGATATTACTATATCTGGCTTATGGTACTCGACAGTATCAATCAAATCAAGTCCGTTGTCCGCTTCATCTATAATCTTTAACCTTCTATCTATTGATAGTAATCTTCTTATTCCTGCTCTTACTATCTCGTGATCATCAGCAAGAATAACTCTTAGAGGTTTGCTTTCCGTTGGCTCTATCATAATTGACTCCTTAATTTTTCTATCTCTGAAAACCAGACTTTACCAATAGTATCAGAAGGCATTCTCCAATCACCACGTGGGGAAAGAGAAACTGACCCAATTTTGATACCATCTGGAATACATGAACGTTTGAATTGACTTGAAAAAAATCTTTTGAAAAATATTTCTAACCAATTGATTAGTTCTTTATCTGTATATTTCTCTTTGAATATTCTCTGCAATATAAAGAATATTTTGCTTGGTTTATAAGAGTGTTTTATAAAGTAATATAGTATGACGTCATGTACTTCATAAGGCCCAATAATATTCTCCGTGTTTTGAATTTCATTATTATTTATTGGCAATAATTCTGGACTAATAGGAGTATCCACAATATCTGAAAGTATATCATTTATATTACTATATTCTTTCCAATTACATAACGTTTTTATCATAAATTGAATAACAGTTTTGGGTAATCCAGAATTGACATTGTACATAGACATGTGGTCGGCATTATAAGTTGACCAACCTAATGCAATTTCAGATAAGTCGCCAGTACCTACAACAATACCATTGATTTTATTAGCATAATCCATAAGTATTTGAGTTCTTTCCCTTGCTTGTGAATTTTCATATACAATCGACATTTCTTCTGGGTCATGCTCTATATCTATAAAATGAGAGTTTACTGCATTACTAATATCTATCGTCTTACTTGTTATACCTAAGTTATTGTTTAATTCTATTGCATTACTATTTGTCCTATCGGAAGACCCTAATCCAGGTAGAATCAATCCATAAATATTCTTTAAATCCAGATTCATTTTCTTAAAAGTTTTACAGGCTACTAACAATGCTAAAGTAGAATCCAAACCTCCAGAAATACCTAATACTACACTTTTACCATTAATATGTAATAATCTTTTAGCCAAAGCAGTCGATTGAAAATCTAATATCTCTCTTACTAAATCATCAGCTTTGTCTTCATTTTCAGTGATAAAAGGGTTTTTTGCAAACTCTCTATATATATTGTCTGTAATTTTATCACCAATACTGAATTTTAGTATTCTATAATCAAATGATGGTTGTTCGAACCCGTAAGAACTATTTTTTAGCCTAGCATTGTATATTTTTTCTAGATCAATATCTGAGATTATGTAATGAGAATCAAAATCAAAATTTCTTGTTTCACAAAGTAATTTACCGTTCTCAGAATTTATAAGATGACCAGAATAAATAACATCAGTTGTAGATTCACCTGCTCCGCATGAAGAATAAATATAAGAGGAAAGAGTTCTTGCAGATTGGGTAGTTACTAACTCGCGCCGATAATCCGATTTAGACAACAATTCGTTACTTGCACTTAAATTCAGTATAACATTAGCTCCAGCTAAACATAAATCCAAACTCGGTGGCTTTACAGCCCAAAGATCTTCACAAATCTCTATGCCAATTCTTACGTCAGGTCTTTCTTCTGATTGAAAGATAATATCACCACCAAAAGGGATTAAATCATTATTAATTTTTATAGTGTCGAACCTTCTATCTACATCAGACGAAAACCAACGTTCTTCGTAGAATTCATTAGTGCTGATAATATATTTTTTAGGAATTATACCTAATATTTTACCTTTATTAATTGCAACGGCACAGTTAAACAATCTACCTGAGCTACGAAGAGGTGCCCCCACTACAATAAGGGAATCTATATCTTTCGATTCTTGCTTAATTAAATCTAAACTTTGCTCCACTGCCTCTAACAATGAGGAGTTAAAAAATAGGTCATTACAAGAGTATGAAGATATTGCCAACTCTGGGAAAAGGCAAATATCAGCTTTTTCATGACCTGCTGTATTGAGTAGCGAAAGTATATGTTTAGTATTAAAATCTACATCTGCAACTCTGACTTGAGGAGAAGCATTGAATACTCTTAGATAATTATAATTTCTTAGGTTTATTTTCATAATGCTAATATAGATATAAAAAGATTATAAATGAAAATTTACTAATATGTATAATAAAAGACAAAATATTGCGTTTCAATATTATATGTCTTATTTTATAACAACTTATGGGGCTCAAAATGCTTAGATGGGTAGTAACGTTTTTGGTGATAGCTATAATCGCAGCCATATTTGGCTTTAGTGGAATAGCAGCTGGTGCAGCTTCTATAGCTAAGATATTATTCTTCATATTTTTAGTACTTTTTGTGCTTTCTTTGATTTTTGGTGGTATGAAAGGGTTTAAGTAATCAACAAACCTAAAGTAATTAGTTTTTTACAAAAGAGACTGAATTTAATTTACAGTCTCTTTTTTTTTTTATTCTATAGTTAAAAAATTAAATCTATTTTTTATTATTTTATCATTTGATTAATTTTCAAAAGTCAAAATTCAAAAAAAAATAATCGAAAATAATGAATCACGAAGATGTCGTAATTATAGGTATAACGGGTGGAATAGGTTCAGGGAAATCGACTATAGCAACCTGGATTAGAGAAAAGGGATATTCTGTACTCTCGAGCGACGAAATTGCTAAACAAGAAATGAGTTCAAACGAAGAATTAAAAAGTAAGCTCATAGAAGAGTTTGGAGAGAATATTTACTTAGAAAATGGTGAGTTGAATAAAACGTTACTTTCAGATTTGATTTTTGATATTAGTAATTCACAAGTAAAAAAGATAAACCAAATAGTTCATCCTTATGCAATAGATGCAATAATGAATCAATTGGAAGCGCTAGCTAATGGAGGAAACAAGCTACTATTTGTAGAAAGTGCACTAATGTTTGAGTCTGGTATGGCAGAAGGATATGATTATGTTGTTACTGTATTTACTGATGAGAAAAATGTATTAGAAAGAGTTCAATCTCGAAGCGGATTAAGTGAAGAAAAAATAAGAACAATAATGAAATCGCAGCTGAACCCTATAGAAAAAAAGAAACTTGCTGATTTTGTCATTGATAATAACGGAACGGTCGATGAATTGAGAGAATCATTCGATTCTCTTTTCCCAATACTAGAGATATTACCACCCAACGATAGTGACGAAGAGGAATAATTCATTTCATTTTAAACCTTAAATTGCTATTTTTGTAACTTATATTATATCAAACAACATACAATCGGGTATTCAAATGCAATTATATATAGACACAGCCAATATAGATCACATAAGAGAAGTCAACGAGATGGGCATCATTTCTGGAGTAACGACTAATCCAAGTTTACTTGCTAAAGAAGACCCAAACGTAGATGTAAAGAAAAGAATATTAGAGATTCACGAATTAGTTGGTGGGCATCTTTCAGTAGAAGTGAATTCTGTTAAGAAAGATGATATGTTAGCTGAAGCTGAAGACATATTGTCTTGGTTCCCAAAAGCAACTATCAAAATCCCAATGATTGGTGAAGGACTAAAAGCAGTTAAAGAACTAAGTAGAAGAGATATACCAACTAACGTAACACTAATCTTCAGTCCTTCGCAAGCTATAGCTGCAAATAATGCAGGAGCTACTTATGTCTCCGTATTTATGGGAAGATTGGACGATATGGGTCACGATGGCAACCAAGTTGTTGACGAAGTAGCTGAGATATGGGACGTAAACGGATTCGAATCGCAGATAATAGCTGCTTCTATCCGTCACCAAGGACACCTAATTGCTTCTGCTACCGCGGGTGCTGATATAGCAACTGTACCTTACAATGTACTAATGCAATCAATAAAGCATCCATTAACTGATGCTGGATTAGAAAAATTCTTAACGGACTACAAACACATGCAAGCAGAAAAAGCTAAAGTAACAGCTTCTGATCAATAGTATTTAACTGTCATTGCGAGGATACGGAGATTGTCGAAGCGGAAGTGTCTATCAAATTCTAATAAAAAAGAGACGAAATTAATTCGTCTCTTTTTTTGTTTTATAGGGTCACTTGGATTTGTTAGCTTCGGATATTAAACCCCTTAGGGCTAATTTTATTTATTTCCCAATATTCAACATCTTATATATAAGAGAAGCTGTTAGAATATCTGGATGGGATAGTCCTTCCATAGGTGCAAGCTCAACTACGTCGAAACCGATTACACGCTTACCTGATGCTTTTATCTTACGGAGCAAATCCAATGTCTCGTGATATAGAAATCCGTCCGGTTCAGGTGTACCTGTTGCTGGCATAATTGATGGATCGAAATAATCTACATCGAAAGTAATATATACCTCATCCGATAGAGTATCAACCACTGATTGTTGCCAATCTTGACCGTGCACTCCCCTTCTGATTGCATTCGCATAGAATGTGTTTACCTTATTCTCCTTGATGAAGTTGGCTTCTTCTATACATTGTGCTCTTATTCCCACTTGTGTTATTTTGTCATTCGGGAAGAACTCTGCTACTCTAGCCATTATACTAGCATGTGAATACTTCGAGCCTTCGTAAGTATCTCTGAAATCGGAATGTGCATCGAATTGAAGCACACTCATATTTGGGTATTTTTCGTGATGCGCTTTGATAGGAGCAGATGAAATAGTATGTTCACCACCTAATGTAATCACGAATTTATCTTTAGCTAATAGCTCTTTCACTTGGTCATAAATCATATCCAGTGCTTCTTTATTAGCTTTACCATCAAAATCTATTGGCTCTATTGTGCATATTCCTTGCTCGAAACAAAGTTCCCTATCAAATTCTTCATCATAAAATTCAACAAATTGACTTGCTTTTATAATTGCCTCGGGACCATATTTTGTACCTCCACCGTAACTTACAGTGTGCTCATAGGGAGCTGAAACTATTGCTATTTTGCTATTTTCAAAATTTGAGTTTTCTTCCTCTAAAGCAAGAAAATTATCATTTATATCTAATATTTTCATTATCATTTACCTCTATAATAAGTTAAATTATTAAGTTTGTAGTCTATACAATTGTTATTAATTGTAAAACTAAAAAAAGTTATCAAATAAATTTGAATTTAAAATTATGTTAAATCTAATCGCTAAAGCATTCGGTGGAAAGAAATCCGAAAAAGACATTAAGAAAATCAACCCTATCGTAGATGAAATAAATAAAATATATGCAACGCTTCACTCTAAGTCTGATGATGAAATAAAGGCGAAAACAGATGAATTTAAGAAGAAAATTAGCGATGCCGTCAGCGAATTAGAAGCTAAGAAAAACGACATTCAAACCAAACTAATCGAAAATTCATATTCTCACAATGAAGTACAAGATTTTTACGATGAAATAAAAGAAATAGATAAGGATATATTCGAAACGACTGAAGAAGTATTGGACGAAATATTGCCTGAGGCATTTGCAGTAGTAAAAGATGTATGTCGTCGATTAACAGAAAGCCAGCACAGTTACGAATACGTAGGGAACAAGAATATATGGAATATGATACCTTATGATGTACAATTAATCGGTGCTATTGTAATTCATCAAGGTAAAATAGCTGAGATGCAAACAGGAGAAGGTAAAACCTTGGTATCAATTATGCCTATGTACCTTAACGCATTAGCTGGCAAAGGATTGCACTTAGTAACAGTTAACGATTACCTTGCTAAAAGAGATTGTGAGTGGATGAAGCCAGTTTTTGATTTCTTAGGAATCACAGTTGGTGCTATTGAAGCGAAAATGAATAATGCACAGAGAAAGGAGCTTTACCAAAGAGATATTACCTATGGTACTAACAACGAATTTGGTTTTGATTATCTAAGAGACAATATGGTTGTTGACCAAGACCACATGGTACAAAGAGGTCATTGGTTTGCTATAGTTGATGAGATTGATTCTGTATTAATTGATGAAGCACGAACACCATTAATAATTTCAGGACCAGTTGGGAAGGGAGACCAGATATTCGATGAGTTGAGACCGAGGGTAAATCAATTAGTTAATGAACAAACAAAATTGGTTAACAATTACTTAAAAGAAGCGGCTGAGTTGTTGGAGTCTGATAAAAAAGAGGACAGAGAAGCTGCGGGTTTATTGCTTTTGAAAGCATCCAGAGGGTTACCTAAACATAAACGATTAATGAAGATGATGCAAGAGCCAGAGATTCAAAAGCTCAAACATCAGACTGAGATGGATCACATGCGCGACCAAGGTCAGATGATGCGTGAAATAGATGATAACCTTTTTTATACAATTGATGAAAAAAATCACGGTATAGATATACAAGAAAAAGGAAGAAACCTATTAACAGGAAATCTTGAAGATAAGGACACTTATCTACTTCCAGATATCACTGCCCAAATGAGTGAAATAGAGGGCAACAAAGAGATTTCGGAAGAAGAAAAGCAAAAAAGAATTGTAGAAATAAACAGAGTATATGCAGAAAGAAGCGACAAAGTACATACTATCCAACAGTTGCTTAGAGCATATTCTTTGTACGAAGTTGATGTTGATTATGTAGTACAAGACGGTAAAGTTCAAATAGTAGATGAACATACAGGGCGAGTTTTAGAAGGAAGGCGTTACTCAGAAGGGTTACACCAAGCTATAGAGGCGAAAGAAAATGTAAAAGTTGAAAAGGACACTCAGACTTTAGCAACAATTACTCTCCAAAATTATTATCGTCAGTATAATAAGTTGGCTGGTATGACTGGTACAGCAGAAACTGAAGAAGCTGAGTTTGATAAGATTTACAAACTGGAAGTAGTCGTAATACCGACTAATGTTCCAATTCAAAGAAAAGATTTGAATGATTTAATCTTCAAAACAAAACGTGAAAAATATAATGCACTAATAGATCAAGTTGAGAAGCTAAGAAATAATGGTCAAGCTGTATTAGTTGGTACACCAAACGTCGAAGTTTCAGAGATACTTAGTAAATTATTGCAAAGAAGAAAAATACAACACAATGTATTGAACGCTAAACAACATGCTCGCGAAGCAGATATTGTTGCTAATGCAGGAAAGAAAGGTGCTATTACAATAGCCACAAACATGGCTGGTAGAGGTACGGATATAAAAATAGCTCCAGAAGTAAAAGAAGCCGGAGGTTTAGCTATCTTAGGTTCTGAAAGACATGATTCAAGAAGAATAGATAGACAGCTGCGTGGTCGTTCAGGACGTCAAGGCGACCCGGGAAGTTCGCAATTCTACATTTCACTCGAAGACAATTTAATCAGATTGTTTGGAGCAGGTGGAGATAGAATAGCTACTGTAATGGAAAAGTTAAAAATTCCAGAAGGCGAAGCTATTGAACACGGCATGATAACCAAATCAGTGGAAAAAGCTCAACAAAAAGTCGAAGAAAATAACTTTGCTGTCAGAAAACGTTTGATTGATTATGATGATGTTATGAATCAACAAAGAGACGTAGTATATACGCGTAGAAGACAAGCCCTAAGAGGTGACCGTTTGAAAGGTGAATTCTTTGAGTATGTAGAGGATATGGCAAGTGATTGGTACAAAGAATATGTTGGTTCGGAGGATGAAGTTTCTGATAGTATAAAAAGTATCGCAAGAGCAAAACTACTTCTTAATATTCAGATAACTGACGAACAATTCAGAAATATGACTGAAGACGAATTTATTAAAGAAATTCATAATGCTGCTGATGAATTCTATAGAAAGAAAGAAGAAATGACTTCGCCTGAGTTTATGAAGCAATTAGAGAAAGTTGCAGCACTCAGAACAATTGATGAGAAGTGGAAAGAGCATCTTAGAGTTATGGATGATTTGAAAGAAGGGATCCATCTTCGTTCTTATGGTCAGAAAGACCCATTATTAGAATACAAATCAGAAGCATACAATTTATTTGTAGAGTTTATTAAAGAAGTTAATGAAGAAACTGTTCATTTTGCTTTCAAATATTTCCCACAAGTAGTAGAAAGAGAAGTGAAATCAGTAGATAGCAAAGGAAAAGAATCAACGCACAGAGAACAAGCATTAGTTTTAGCTCCAAGTGATGCAAATAGAAATGTTAAGTATGAGCGAAGAAATGACACTCCATCTGCTCAAGCTCAAGGATATGGTGCTGCTGCAGCTCCTAGACAACAAGGGCCACAAGGCGGTCAAGCTACGACAGTCAGAGATGAAGGTCCACAAAAAATAGATATAGGGAGAAATGACAAAGTAACTGTTCGCTATGCAGATGGTAAAGTAGTAAAAGACGTTAAATTCAAGAAAGTACTTAGTGACGTAGAAAACGGAAGATGTGAAGTGATTGACAAATAGAAGACAATATACTATTTTTCAAATTGACTTCAGTGTCATAAATTTCTATAAAACACCAAAAAAGCCAATCATTTGATTGGCTTTTATTGTTTTTTGGGCGAACGACGGGACTCGAACCCGCGACAACCGGAACCACAAACCGGGGCTCTACCAACTGAGCTACGATCGCCATAATGTAAGAATACAAAAATATGAAATAGAAAGATAACTTACAAAACAAAAAAATAATTACGATTGAATTAAATAATGTGTTGAATTATTTAAACACTTTTTGTAACTTTACTTTCTTACAAGTGTCTATTATAAGATAGAATTGAAAAACAATTAATTTTTTTAAAATAATTTATTGAGGTCTCAATATGAGAAATAAATTTACTTTAGTCCTGATGGCATTTGCGATTGCATTGACAGGGATGTTCGCAACTAACACAGCAGAAGCTGCAAAAAGAAAGATTGTGCTTGAAGATCACACAGGAGCATGGTGTGGATTCTGTACAAGAGGTATGGAAACACTTGAGAAACTTGAAGCAAAATATGGCGAAGACATTATAGGCGTAGGTGTCCATAATGGCGACAATATGGCGATTTCATCTTATCAATCTCCTCTTGCTCAAATGATTGGAGTAACTAGTTATCCAAATGGTTCTGTAAACAGAATTACTTACGGTGGTAAAATTGCACAAAGTGATAATGTTTGGGCAACAATAGCTGAAGCAAATGTAGGTAAAGATGTACCAGTAGGTGTTACACTAGAAGTTGATTACAACAAAGCAACTGGAGCATATACAGCTACTATTACAGCTACTGTAGAATCTCCTGTAAATGCTAATCTTGGTTTCAATCTTTGGATATTGCAAGATAATATGACAGGTTCTGGACAAGGATGGGATCAATCTAACTATTTATCAAAAAATGGCATAGCTCCTAGCCCAAGTTCAAAATGGTATGACTTCCCTCCAAAGATAGAAAACTTTATGCACATGGATGTATTCAGAGGTGCACACGCAGGTATAGAAGGTGAGCAAGGTACATTCCCTGCTGGAATGGTTCCTGCTGGAACTTACACGCAAGTTTATACAGGTAATGTGTCGAACATGAACGTAACAGACAAAAACAACGCATTTTTCGTTGCTGTTGTACACAACAAGGATAACAAAGAAATCATCAATGCTGATCGTGTTGGTAAAGTTCTTAAACCAAAAGACAGAATTGAAGCAGAAATCTCAAATCCATATATTAGCTTAGCTAATGACTCTAAACATACTGCAGAAGTAACTTTGACTAATGAGAACGATTGGGCTATTACAGCAGATATTGCTATTGACACTGATAACTCAGTTATACCACAAGGATGGGGAGTATCTGTAAGTAACAATTCTGTTACATTGAAAGCAAATGAAACTAGAAAGATTCAGATTGAAGTACTTAAAAATAAAATTGAAGGCTTTGGACAAATCGTATTGAAAGTAGAGCCAAGAGAATCAGAAAACGTAAGTATCAAATCTGATGTAACTGCATTTTTTATGTCTGAAAACATAGAAGAAGCAATTATCTACGGTTTTGACGATGGTTTAGCACCAGTTGTTAACGCAGTAGTTGGAAGTGGTGAAATGAGCAAACCAGTATTAGTTTCAGGTGCTAACGAAATTATCCAAAACTTCCCACAAATGGCAAACTTCAAAACAGCAGTGTTCACAATCTCTGATGCTTCATTAGGATTTACAACTTCAACAACTGCAGATCAATTAGAATTAATTAAGTCATTGATGACAAATGGATGTGACTTATTAATTGCATCATGTTTTGACGTAATCAACTTAGGTGGAATCATCAATGGTGCTACTCCTACTGCTCAAGCAACTGATTTCCTAAATAATACTATTGGTATCACTATGGGTGTGCCTTTGACGATTTTGAACCAACAAGGTCAGCTATCGTCAGTACCTTTTACTGGTGTTTCTGGAGACCCAATTGGAAATGGATTAACGTTCAACTACAACTCAGCTTACAATTCTCAGAACTACCCATTCTATGCGAGATATATGGTAACAATGCAATTGAATGGTAAGACTAACGCACAGGCGTTTTTAAATGCTTCTACAGCTGTAAATCAAAATTTGAATGAAAACAACAACAAAGTAGGTATCAGATTAGATAATAATGGTCAAAGAACAGTTTTATTCTCAGTGGCATTAGATCCGATTCCAAGCCCTGCAAGAGAACAACTATTTAAAAACACTTTAAATTGGTTGAAAGGTTCAGGAAGCACTACTAATGGTCCATCGATTTCATTGAATACTCAACAGATAGTATTTGGTGAAGTTAAATTGAACCAAACTGGAACTGAGACAATTAAAGTTACTAATACTGGTGACGAAGCACTTGTTATCTCAGCTATTAACTTCAAGAATGGTACTGACTTTAATGTCAAAGGTTCTTTACCATTGACTATTGATGCTGGTCAGACAGTAAATATAAACGTAGAATTTACTCCAACAGAAGTTAAGAACTATATAGATGAAATTACAATCGTATCTAATGATGCAAATAATCCGAACACAGTTATTTCTGTAAGAGGTATTGGACTTGGTACTTCATCTGTTTCTGGGATAATTCCTGATGTATTTACTATGACTGTAGGACCAAATCCAGTAGTTAATAATTCTGAAATCAAATTAGAAATCAACGGTTCTGTGAATCTTGATTTGGAATTGATTGACGCAACTGGTAAAGTTGTTAGAAATATATTCAATGGTGTAACAACTTCTAACACTTTAGAATTGAATGCTGGTCAACTTAGCTCAGGTACTTATTACCTAAATGCTTCAGTGAATGGTGCTAAAACTCAATTACCAGTAGTTATCACAAAATAATTAACTGCTAAGAGTTTTTAGTAAGACTAATCCTACTCCTAACTAAGGAGTAGGATTTTTTTTTGATAAAAAATAAACTTTGCTACTTATTCGTTAATTTAGAAAGCTTTTTAAAACCAAATTCGGAAAACAATTAGATGAATAATTCAATCATCCCATATATAATTGAAACTACAAGTCGAGGTGAACGAGCTTACGATATATATTCGAGATTATTAAAAGAAAATATTGTATTTATAGGTGGTCCAATTGATGATCACATGGCAAATTCAGTAATAGCACAATTATTATTTTTATCATCGCAAAACCCTAAGAAAGATGTAAACCTTTATATCAATTCGCCGGGTGGAAGTGTGACAGCTGGACTAGCAATATATGACACTATGAAGTTCATCAAACCAGATATTACTACAATATGTATGGGAATGGCTGCTTCTATGGCGCAAGTATTACTATGTGCAGGTACAGAAGGAAAACGCTTTGCTTTACCTCATTCAAGAATAATGATGCACCAACCATCGGGCGGTACTCAAGGTCAATCGGCAGATATAGAGATTTATACGCGAGAGATAATCAGAATAAGAGAAGTACTATATAAAATAATTGGTGAGCACACTGGTAAAGATGCCAAACAAATAAAGAAAGATGCTGACAGGGATAATTATATGACTCCTGAAGAAGCAAAAGCTTATGGGTTGATAGATAAAGTTCTTACACCAGGTACGAAATTAGCATGAGTAATAATAGAGGAAAATCTCCATTCAAAGTGATTTGTTCTTTTTGTGGACGCAACTCAAAAGAAGTAGAAAGTCTTATAGAAGGAGTCAATGAAGTTTATATTTGTGATGTTTGTATAAATACATCGCACGAATTGCTTAGTATAAACAGAAAAAAAGACAATTCTCTTAATTTCGATATTAACCTTTCCACTCCCAAGAAGCTTAAGGAGAAACTAGACGAATATGTGATTGGTCAAGAAAGGGCAAAGCAAGTACTCTCAGTAGCGGTTTATAATCATTATAAAAGAATATCTAACTTGGAGATGAATAATGAATTTGACTCAGTCGAATTAGAGAAAAGTAATGTACTGATGCTTGGTCCAACAGGAACAGGCAAAACCCTACTTGCAAAAACATTAGCACGTTCACTGAACGTCCCATTTGCAATAGCAGACGCTACTACCGTCACAGAAGCTGGTTATGTGGGTGATGACGTTGAAACTGTATTACTTTCACTTTTGCAGAATGCCGATTACGATGAACAAGCTGCTCAAAGAGGGATTATATATATAGATGAAATCGACAAGATTGGTCGTAAAAGTGAATCTTCGAGCATAACGCGTGATGTTTCAGGTGAGGGTGTTCAACAAGCATTACTAAAAATATTAGAAGGAACAAAAGCAGGTATTCCGCCCAAAGGTGGAAGAAAACACCCAGAACAAAAGCTAATATATGTTGATACAACTAATATTCTGTTTATTTTGGGAGGTGCTTTTGATGGTTTGGAACAAATAATTTCACAAAGGTTAAAAAAGCAAACCGTTGGTTTTTTGACTGACGAAGAAAATAATTTAAGTGAAGAGAAAGACGATTTATTCAATCTGGTAAAAGCCGAAGACATAGTAAAATTTGGATTTATTCCCGAATTAGTCGGACGTATGCCAGTAATAACATCTCTAAATTCTTTAGATGAAGAGGCAATGTTAGACATACTAACAAGACCTAAAAATGCTATTATAAAGCAGTATCAGAAATTATTAGCTTACGAAGGAGTAGAATTAGAGTTTACTCCCGAAGCCCTTAAAGCAATTGCCAACAAAGCAATGAAAAGTAAAACAGGTGCAAGGGGACTACGGTCAATGGTTGAAGCTGCAATGTTGGATATAATGTATGTAATTCCGGAAATGGATGGGTTAGAAAAATGCATTATAACTGAAGCCACAATATTAGAAAATGAAGAACCAAAGTTTATTTTTTCTAACAAAAAAGATGCTATATAATGCCTGAGATAATCAACATAGCTGGTAAGAAAGTAAGAAAGGGAGAAATTGAAGAAATCCATCTTAAGATAGCTCGCCTACCAACTTATACAACTATCAATTTGCCAGTTCATATTTACAGAGGCAAAAAAGATGGTCCCGTCTTACTATTAACAGGTGGTTTACATGGAGATGAGTTAAACGGAATAGAAATTATCCGTAGAATGATAAATAATGGTGCTATTATCCCTGATCGTGGAACAGTTATAGCTATGCCATTAGTAAATGCTTATGGTTTTTTGCAAAATGTAAGAGGAGTACCAGACGGCAAAGATATAAATCGAAGTTTTCCTGGCTCGAAGAATGGTTCATTAGCAAAATTAATTGCCCACACGCTAATGCATCAGATAATCCCATTGATTGATTATGGGATAGATTTTCACACAGGTGGGGCTTCGAGAGCAAACTATCCTCAGATACGTTGTGCCTTTACTGTGCCTGAGAATATTGTTTTAGCCAGAGGGTTTGCACCACCAATGATTTTGAATTCGCCGCTAATAGAAAACTCATTTAGAAAAGCTGCATATCGCAAAGACAAACATATACTAGTTTACGAAGCAGGTGAGTCATTGAGGTTTTCTGACTTTGCAATTCAAGAAGGAATCAATGGAACTTTGAGATTGATGAAATATTTAAAGATGATTAATGAAGCGCCAGAACCAAGCGAGGAAACTGTCATATACTTAAAGAGTGACTGGTTAAGAGCCAAATATGCTGGAATGTTCTCATCTTACGTAGAATTAGGTCAAGAAATAAAGCACAAAGAAAAAATTGGTCATATAGCTGAACCCTTTGGGCACGAAGAGTTTGATATTTTTGCCTCTAGGAATGCACGGGTAATCGGCTTGAACAATGCTCCCGTAGTTCACAAAGGCGACGCATTAATGCATATAGCTTATGATATGGGAAAATAATAATAATCTTAATTTATTTTCTTGTATATAAAATTATAAACTTATATATTTGTAGTCTATTAAAAATTACAATCGGAAAAACAAATGGCAACTGTTGTAGAAATAGCTGGTTTCCAATATGAAGTCGAAAAAGATGCTAAGCTAAGTGTTCCTCTTTTAGAAGGTAAACCAGGCGATAGCGTAGAATTTTCTAACGTTCTATTGAACGAAAAAAATGGGAATTTCACTTTCGGTAGCCCATTAATAGATGGTGCTAAAGTTACTGGAAAGATATTAGAACACAAAAGAGACGACAAAGTTCTTGTCTTCCACAAAAAGAGAAGAAAAGGTTACCAAAAATTAAATGGTCACCGTCAAAATTACACTAGAATTCAAATTACTGATATTTCAGTCTAAGGAGAGGATAACATGGCTCACAAGAAAGGTCAAGGGTCCGTTAAAAACGGTAGAGACTCACACGGTCAGAGAAGAGGAGTAAAAAAATATGGTGGCGAGGCAGTAATTCCTGGCAACATCATAATCAGACAATTGGGTACTAAATACAAACCAGGTAAGAATGTTGGTCTTGGTAAAGATTACACAATCTTTGCTCTTGCTGAAGGAACTGTTAAGTTCGAGAAGAAAGCAAACAACAGAACTTGGGTATCTGTTTTACCTAACTAAGAAAATTTATTTTTTAACAGGTTATAATAATATAACTCTCAGCTTGCAATCCCGTCTATTCCAATAGATGGGATTTTTTTTAGCTTAAAATATATAAAACAAAGGAAGTGTTCCCTACCTAACCTCTTGACCACTCGATACCGTTTTTTCTGGTGTTACTAAGGCCAGAGAACCATCATCAGAGTTAACTGCTAATAGCATTCCTTCTGACTTTTCGCCCATTAGTTTAGCTGGAGCTAAGTTCGCAACTACTACTACAGTCTTCCCTACTATTTCTTCTGTAGAATAGTGTTGGCTGATTCCTGCTATTATCTGTCGAGTTTCTTCGCCTATTTGTACTTGTAGTTTTAGTAGTTTGTTCGATTTTTTTATCGGCTCGGCAGCTATTACAGTAGCCGTTTTAAGCTTCACTTTCATGAAATCATCGAAAGTGATTTCTTTCACTTTTTCTTCCACTTTTTCCTCCTCGACTTGATTATTTTTCTCACCTAATTTGGCTTTTTCTACTTCTACAAAATCATCCTCAATTCTTCCAAATATAATTTGAGGTTGACGTACTTCTTGACCTTGGTTTACTAAAGCCAAAGCTGCAGATGACCAAATATCTGTTAGCAATGTATCATCGCCAATAGTTATTTCCTCGCCCAATAGAGATTGGATATAAGCCGCTGAATAAGGGATTATAGGAGCAAATACAATAGAGAGTGAACGTACTAACTGACAACAAACGAACATAGTTTTAGCAGCTTGATTTTCATCAGCCTTTATAGATTTCCATGGCTCTTCGTCATTGAAGTATTTATTTGCAGCACGGGCTATATTCATAGACTCAGTTATTGCATCGCGGAACCTAAACTTTTCGTAATTATCAGATACCTTCTCTACCCCACTTTTCAAAGCATCGATTACTGCTTTGTCGTGAGGTTCTAAATCAGCTTTTTTACCAGTATTCCAGTAGTCGAGAAGTGGAATGTACTTGTCAGACAAATGTGGAACTTTGCCATCAAAATTCTTATGTAGGAAAGTCATTAGTCGGTTGACGAAGTTCCCCAATATAGACGCTAATTCGTTGTTATTACGTGCTTGAAAGTCTTTCCAAGTAAAATCAGCATCCCTCGTTTCTGGGAAATTCATAGCCAATGAGTAACGCAAAGCATCAATTTTATCTGGCTCTGGGTGTGCTTCTACGAAGTCTTTTAGGTCAATAGACCAGTTCCTAGATTTAGAGAATTTTTTACTTTCTAGATTCAAAAATTCATGTGCAGGTACATTCTTTGGTAATATATATGGATTGTCTCCATCGCTTCTACCGTGCAACATAGCTGGGAATATCAATGTATGGAAGACAATATTATCTTTCCCAATAAATGCATAATATTCTGTATCTTCACTTTGCCACCAATCTCTCCATTCATCCGAATCACCGAAGTGTTTCTTAGTTGCAGAAATATATCCTAAAACAGCATCGAACCAAACGTATAACACTTTATCTTTTGTTTTTTCTTTATCCATTCCCTCTATTTCATCGAGGTGGACTCCCCACTTCAAATCACGGGTAATAGCTCTGTTGCTAAGACCTTGCTTTAGCCAGCTACGAGTTTGTTGCAATACATTGTCTTTCCACGCATCAGCGTTGGACTCTATGTACTGTTCTAGAAATGATTGGAACTCGCCAAATTTGAAATACCAATGGGTTGTTTTCTTTAGCGCTGGGGTTTTACCCGATATTAAGCTAATAGGGTTCTTTAATTCAATTTGATTATAATATGCACCGCAACTATCACATTGGTCGCCTCGAGCGTGCTCAGACCCGCAATTAGGGCATATACCCTCTACGTAGCGATCAGGGAGGAACATATTAGCAGATTCGTCATAAAATTGCTCAGTTTCTTCCTCTTGCAAATATCCTTTGTCTAGGAAGTGCTTGAAAAACTCTTTAGCTACTTCGTGATGCTCTGCAATAGATGTACGAGAATATACATCGAACGACATACCTAGCTTTTCAAACGCTTCTTTGTTAGAATAGTGGTATTTGTCAATTATTTCTTGTGGTGTAACACCTTCTTTCTCGGCAGCTATAGTTATAGCTACTCCGTGCTCATCAGAACCACAGACATAAAGAACATCATCTCCTTTTAGTCGTTTGTAACGCACAAAGAGGTCAGCCGGCAAATAAGCCCCTGCACAATGTCCGAGGTGAATATATCCATTTGCATAAGGTAAAGCAGAAGTAACAAGTATTTTCTTATTCATATTAAAATCAAATATTCGTAAATAGTATAGACTACAAATATAATCAAGGTAATTGGTAAAAAGTAATAAAATGGAGCCGAATAACGAATGAATTGTGTATATTTGAAAATACGGCTATGGAATTCCCCTCTTTAAGCGTAGCAAAAGAGGGGTGGACTGCGAAGCAGGACGGTGTGTTAAAGAACATTCAACAACTTATAATTAAAAATGCAAAAATCAAATTTCAATTTATTTCTAGAAATAATGATTGCTATTACCCTCACATTCGTAATGCGATATGCCTTGTAAATACACGAGGGTGAATTCTTCGAGAAGGGATAGTAAAATTACTACTAATTGTATTTACTCAACTCTCAACAGTTTAAATACTAGGCTTTCATTAACATTCGATGTTATCTTAACAAGATACATACCATTATTCAAGATTTGATTTAGTCCAATCTGGTTCTCACCTTTTACTAAGTCATGCGAATTAGAATAAATCTCTTTTCCTTGAAGGTTATAAATTGTTATTTTTGAATTATTTTTTGGTTCAAGGTTAATAATTATCAATGTTGTTATTTTATAACTTAATAAGGAAATTAATTTACGAAATTTTAATTGAGGAGGGAAATGTATAGGTTTTTTTAGATTTAATTCAATTTTTTGTAATTTAAATCGAATTAAGAAATTGACATTAGATATGATATATGAAACTTATATTCCTTCTTACCCCTTATCAGAAATAGTTGATTATTTCTGGTATGTAAATGGAGTAGTAAATCACAGTAGAGAAAAGATTCTACCAGCAGGAAATCAAGAGTTAATGATCAACCTTAGTGATTCATTCAAAATGGAAGATTATTCTGGTGAATTTGATAAAGAATGTAGAAAGATGTGGTTTTCTTCTATTCTAACAAGACCAATAATTATACATACTTCAGTTACAAATGTAATCGGTATCAGTTTCAAAAATACAGGAGCATATTCTCTATTTGGGTTTCCATTGACCGAATTCAATAATTACGTGACCGACCTTGAGAATGTATGGAACAATAAAGTAACGGAAATCAGAGATAGACTATTAGAGCTTGAATCAATCCATTCTAAATTCAAACTCTTAGATAGACTATTGACTAATGAAATCAAAAATGAAGTAAGTCTGAACGGAAGTGTCGAGTTTGCAATTGGATTAATGGGTGAATACACTATTACTGAGATTTGCCAAAAAGTTGGGTTTACAAATAAGCATTTGAATTATTTATTTAAGAAACACATGGGAATATCACCAAATAAATACAGACGAATACGACAATTTCAAAAATCAATTAATATGATTGGATCAGACACAAATGTAGATTTACAAGAAATTGCATTTGAATCTGGTTACTTTGATCAATCTCATTTTATTCGTGATTTCAAAGAATTCACTGATTTTACACCAACAGAATATTTGAAGAAAAATAAAGGTTATGTTAATTTTATTCCAATAGAGTAAAATCAAGGTTAATTTTATACAATTATAAAAGTGAATATATTACTATTTTGCTTTTTTTTTAATCATTAACAAAGGTAAGATTATGGATATGAGTACAGCATTTGCATCGCTAAATTGGATTGCTGTAATAATAGCGGCACTTTCAACATTTATGATTGGAGGAGCTTGGTACTCACCGCTTATGTTTAGTAAAAAGTGGATGAAAGAAGCAAAAATAAGCGAAGACGACCTTAAAGAAGGGCAAGCAAAAGTCTTTGGGTTATCATTTATCTTTTCATTCATCGCTGCTTTGGTACTTGCAATGTTTCTTGGGCCAGAAGCAGATATATTATTTGGATTAACTGCAGGATTTATGATTGGATTTGCATGGGTACTATTATCAATGGGAACTACTTATTTATTCGAGAGAAAATCATTTACATTACTCGCGATAAACGGTGGATATCACGTAGTTTCATTTATGGTAATGGGTACAATAATTGGATTATTTAACTAAGAGGTATATTATGACTCCAGAAGAAAAAATGATAGACAGTATAGAAAAGAACACAGGAAAACCCATTACTCATTGGATAGAAGTAGTAAAGAAATCAGGAATCGAAAAACATAAAGAAATGATAAACTATCTAAAAGACGAGCATGGTTTTACTTATGGGTTTGCAAATCTGGTAGTACACAAGGCCAAAAACTCGGATGCTGGTTCGGTAGCAAAGAGTGAAGATTTGGTTGATTTACAGTATAAAGGAAAAGAGACTCTAAGACCTATATATGATAAGTTAATGAAGGAAATATCAAAATTTGGAGAAGTAGAGATATCTCCTAAAAAAGCGTATGTAAGTCTAAGAGGTAAGAAGCAATTCGCGCTTATCCAACCATCAACAAAAACTAGATTAGATGTAGGGATAAACTCAAAGGAATTAGAAATAACTGAGCGATTAGAAAAGTCAGGAAGTTTTAACTCCATGTGTTCACATAGAATTAGACTGACAGATGCAACAGAAGTAGATAATGAATTAATTGGATGGCTTAAAGCTGCTTATGAAGAGGCGAAGTGAATAAAGCTAGTCTTTAAATAGTGCTAGATTAATGCCAAGTTGCATACTCTGGTTGTAGTTGAGTTGTTTACTTACATCTTCGTCGTAGTTCAAACCCAATTTGAATGAGAAAACACAGATGCCTAAAAATTTAGTTTGAAGTTCTATCTGCTGTTGGTAAGCCCATTTTTCTAGGTCTTCATACTTAGAAAATACGACTACTTTGCTTTTTAAAACTGAGTTTTTATCATCTAATTTGACATTAAATTCATTAGATACAGTTAGACCTATTTCAGATTTATAATTTTCTATAACATCTCTTGTTTTCTTGTCATCAGCTAGTAATGGATAATTTTCGCTTCTAATTTGTCTCAATGTAGTAGCTAAGTTAAACACTGTAGAGTTGATACTATCAAGTAGAACTTTGAATGTGAAACCAGAAGATTGAATACTGGTTATAGGATCCCAAAACTTAGCGGTAGCTACTCTTCTTTCTCCATGATATTTGAACATATCTGTTATTTGAGTTTGCCCTGAAGCCGAGACATAAGGGTCTAATATCCAGCCGAAAGGATAAATTAGTTTACCTTCCAAATATATATTATTCTTAGTTGGAAAGTAGATTTCCAAATCATCAGAACGGTCATAATATAAACTATATTCAGAATCATTTGTTAACTTGAAAACAAAAGTAGAATCAATAAAAAACTCTTCATCTATGTCAAAATCAAATCCAAACTCAACATTAGTTTTCTCACCAGTTCTCCAATCCCTAAGTTGAGATTGAGATATGAATGTTGAGAAGTCGGAGCTAACAAGAATGATAGGTAAGAAGATTATTAATATGCTTAATCTAATTTTCAATTCTACTCTTTATAATTTTGCAGATATTCAGAAAGAATAATATTAATTTGTTCAGAGTTATCTTTTTTATCGAAATAATAAATCTGTGGTACAGCTAAAACACCCAATTTCTCATTCTCAATTGAGGTAATTCCACCTTTTAAAAAATAAAGTTTATATTTCAGCCTCGTTTTTTCAAGTATATGTTTGATTTTCATTTGTCCAACATTATTTATTTCCATTGCTATAATATATAAATCTATACCATGAAAATCAATGCTCTGTTCAGAAATCTTTTTTAAATCTTCCATACAAAAGCCACACCAGCTAGCTGTAAAATAGAAAATATTTGCTTTTGTTGTATCTACTTCAATTTTCATAATTTTAATAAAATCAGTTAGTCTATTATAAAAATCTAAATTATTATAAATATACATCATAATATTTTCATTTAATACTTCTTCAAAAAGAAGTGGTTCCTCAAATTCTAACTTATTGAATAGTTCTTTAACTTTTAATTCTGATGACTTAGAGCTTTTAACTAATAAAAACCCTATTATTGAACAGACAATGTATTTTCTAACTTTAATAGAAATAGTTGAATCTAATAGCATTTCCGAATTTAATATACTTTTCATATTTTGAGAAGCAAAAATTGATATTTTTTTTGGTGATAAGAATTCACCCTTTTCACGGAGACTAAATACTGTATCATTAAAATTTAAAGCAGCAAGTAAATCAATATCAAATTCTTCTTCCAAATATTTTTCATCACTTAAATAAATTATACTATCGACTTTAGACAACGGATACAACAAGGTTCCATTCTCAATACTAATTGAGTCTTCTTTATATATCACTATTTTTTTTGTGAACTCGCCTACTAATACATCTTTGAATATATAACCATCTTCAGATCTTAATCTTAACCAAGTATTACTAATTGTTGAATCTATGGAAAAAGGCTTTATTGTTAATACTAGTTCTCCATTTTTATTAAAAGCAACTGGATTCGAATAAAGTGAAAATGATTTATCAACTTTATTTTCAATAATTATTGTAGATGATATTACAGGTTGAAAATAAAAAAAAGCCAACAGAGTTAAGACAAGAATCTTAACTCTGTTGCTATAATTAAATATCAATTTATTAATAACCAAATCCACCTAATTCTCCTGCTACTGCGAGCGATTCAGAGCTATATACACAAGATCCAGAACAACTACTACAACCGGAACTTGATAAATTACAACCACCTGGACAATCATAACTTACACAAGATCGTAATGTCGTATTATCCCCAGATGAATTAATAGTTCCGTTACCGCTACTTACAGATAACTTCACACCTGTTGATATGTGGCCTCCACCAGGTACTGAACCTGAACCTAATAAAAACCATTCAGATCCCAATAGTTCAATTGAAACTGATGTTATTATAGTTCCATCATTAAATTCTGCATTAAATGCATCTTTTAAATCATCCACATCTACTATTATTGTTCCAGTCGAACCACTTGAGGGAATTGAGCCGATTATTACTGGAATCTGCGAATACAACATTGTTGAGCAAAAGAACACTAACATTATTATTATTTTATTAAGAATTTTCATCTTAATCACCTTTTATTTAAGTTTGTAAATTGTATGTTATACAACCGGGTCTCTTAACAAATGGGATTCACTTTTATGTAAGAGTCTAAAGTGGATTCCATCACCCGGTCATAGTTTTTCTATATCCATTACAGTGCCATAAGCTATAATATATTGACACTTATAGCAATATAAAAATTAAGTAAAAAAAAAAACAGAGACTTACAAGTTAATTTATTTTTCTTCATTTTTCTCGCACCAAATTCTTTGATTAAATTAAATCAAAACGAAATAATAAGTGGATAATATCACTCACATTTTATTAAAGAAAATTTAATTTTCACTATTTTAAACAAATCTAAATAATTATATTAACTTTTCATATTACTTTTTTCTACGCGATTCAAATTATTGACCCCAAAAATCGTTGCTTCAATCTATAGAGTGTCATATTTAACTAAAATATTTAGGAATTTTGGCTATCTATAATTAAATTGAAATCTACACAAACAATAAAAATGCTAATAATATGGCTTGGTTTAAAAGATCAGAAAAAAATATAAAAAATGATGGCCACAGGAATATGCCTGATGGTTTGTGGACAAAAGCTCCGAATGGAAATGTAATCTACAAAAAAGAATTAGAAGAAAACCTATACACCGACCCTTCAAGTGATCACCACTTCCGTATCAGTGTAAAAGAATATGTAGGTATTATCTTTGACGAAGGAACATTCAAAGAAACTCATAAGAAAGTTCGCTCAGCTGATCCACTTGAGTTTGAAGATACAAAAGCTTACAAAGACAGATTAAAAGTAGCTTACGAAAAATCAGACAGCTCAGATGCATTAACAACTGGCTATGGCAAGATAAATGGAAAGAAAGCCTCTTTTGCTTGTATGAACTTCGATTTCATTGGTGGGAGTATGGGTTCCGTAGTAGGCGAGAAATTTGTCCGTGCTACTCAATATGCAATTAAGAACAAATGTCCATTAATCGTAATCTCCGCTTCTGGCGGTGCGAGAATGCAAGAAGCAGTAATCTCTTTGATGCAAATGGCAAAAACGAGTGTTGCCTTAGCTCAGTTAGATGATGCAGGTTTACCATTTATTTCTATATTGTCAGACCCAACTACTGGTGGTGTGAGTGCTAGTTTTGCCATGCTGGGAGATGTTATAATAGCTGAGCCAGGTGCATTGATCGGATTCGCTGGTCCAAGAGTAATCGAACAAACTATTAAACGTAAGCTACCAGAAGGATTCCAAACTTCTGAGTTTTTGCTCGAACATGGATTCGTAGATATGATAGTTCACAGAAAGCAGTTGAAAGAAGAGCTAACAAAAATCATTGATTGGTTTGGTTTCTAATTTCAACATATTAGCTTCCCTTATTTTATTATTTGTTATACCCAATAGTGTTTTATCCAAGCAATACCACCTTAGAGAAATGGCTTTTGTCACACTCGGTGGAGTATTTGGTGCTAGCTCCACAAACTTTCAAAAAGATTATCAAAATATAATTGGCGGAAATTCTTTAGATTTTCGTGATTCTCCTGCTCTTGGTGGTGGGTTGAAATTCTGGTTAGAAGATAATTATCGTTTATCAATAGCTGCGGAGTATTTTGACTCAAAATCATCTGATTCTTATACTGAGTTCGATTCACTATCAATTGGCACAATATCTAGGGATGTAAGTAATCGGTTCCATATAACTTCTATCCCATTAGTATTATCGATAGATTATATTCCTATAGAACAACAATTTAAAACTTATGTTTCTTTTGGAGCAGGAATCTTAGTATCTAAGGTTTTATGGGAAGAAAATATAAGTAGCAATAGGTCATCCGACATTAGATTTGGTGGGATTCACTATGACGCGACCGACTTATTCCCCCTGCTACGTGGGTCTATGGGTGTAGAGTTGGATTTTGATCAATCAGTAACGGGAAATATTATAGGAAATCTAACAATTGAACTACGCTATACGTATATGTTCAGAAAAGTAGATATGTATCATAATATTAAAAATCAATTGGGAGATAAATCGTCTCTTTTAGAGAATTCAGTTGAGATAATACCGGGTTATTTGTCATTGAATCTACAATTTGGAATAGAATATTTCCAAACAATTGGTAAATAACATTTTTTTTTATTAGATTGTTATAAATAACGTTCATTCAAAATATATATAAATGCTAGGGAGGCAAAGATGACTACAGAAGTAACTTTCAGACACTTTGATGCTAAAAAACATCCAACATTACACGATATGGCATTGGAGGCAGCGGAAGGGTTCACTCAGTTTAATAGCTCAATATTGAGTACTCATGTTGAATTTATTAATGAACCAGAAGAAAAAGTAGTGGAATTTAGAGTTAATGCGAATGGAAAAATACTAGTCTCTAGTGATAGAACAGACGATTTTAAGAAAAGTCTTGCTAGTGCAGAAGATAAACTAATCAGACAATTAAGAAAATTGAAAACTAGAACTAATAATCACGATCACGAGAGATTTGAACCAGAGACAGACAAACCAGAATATTAATAAGATTGGAAGGACATATAAACGACGATATGTCCTTTTTTATTTATGTACAACAATTTAAAAGTAATAAGAAAAAAAGAAGTTCAAGTAGAAACACTGTTGAGTTCCCCACTTAATTTGCAGGTGAAAACTGGCGACTCAGGTTTGGGAAACTTAATAACAGAATCGAACTTGCACAGACCACAACTTGCGTTGGCTGGTTTTACGGAACTGTTCACTTATAACAATGTTCAAGTAGTAGGCAATACGGAGGTTTATTATCTACGTAGTTTAGATTTAGAACGAAGAAAAAAAGCATTTGAAAATATAGTCAAATTCGATGTACCGTGTATTGTCATTACTAATGGTAATCAGTTGCACGATGAATTAATTGAAATCGCTAAAGATAACAATACTGCATTGTTATCGACTGACAAAGATACAACGACTGCAATTTCGATACTTTCTGTGTTTTTGAATGACCAATTTTCACCCCATGTTACTATTCATGGTTCTTTTATGGATGTATATGGTGTTGGGATTTTGTTCACAGGCGGAAGCGGAATAGGAAAAAGTGAGATCGCTTTAGATTTGGTGGAAAGAGGGCACCGATTAGTAGCCGATGACATAGTAATACTAAACAATAACAGTGGCACAGCACTAATGGGCACAGGAACAAACTTAGTCCAGCACTTTATGGAAATAAGGGGATTAGGGATAATAGATGTTAGACGAATGTTCGGAATTCGTTCTATAAGGTTCCAAAAAAGATTAGAGATAATTGTTGAGTTAGAAGTTTGGGATAGTAATGGTGATTACACTAGAACAGGTTTAGAAGAAAACTCGACCAAGATTATGGGTGTTGATATTACAACTGTCAAATTGCCAATTTTCCCAGGTAAAAATATTACAGTAATTGCAGAAGTAATAGCACTCAATTACTTATTAAAGACTTATGGCTATAATGCTTCTGAAGTATTTACTCAGAAATTGAACGAAACTATAATGAAAAAAACAAAGAATAAAAATTTCACAGATGAAAGAATAATTAATTATTTTCAAGGCGATTTAGAATAATAAAAAATTAAAACATTATGACAAATAGAATAATATTACCATTTCTTCTTGTCGTGTTTTTATTGAATACAATCAATATAAATGCAGATGAGCCACACATTAGATTCACAACAAAAACTTCAAAAACCGAGCTGAAATCGGGTGATGAGTTTTATGTATTGGTCCAATTCGATATAGACGATTATTGGTACACCTATGATTTTGTTGATCAAATAAGTGAAGAAGGGATTGGTCCGAATACTACGGAAATAGTAGTCTTGAGCAACGAGCTCGCAGCTACAAATGGAGACTTGTTAAGACCAACTCCTTTGAAAAAATTTGACGAAGGTTTTCAGATGGATGTGACTTATTACAAAGGAACTTTCGATGTAATTGTACCCTTGAAGGCATTAAAAGATATATCATTAGCGAAAGATGAACTCACCTTAGAAGTATATCTTCAACTCTGTGATACAGTCAGATGTTTACCTCCAGAGCCATATTCGATAATAGTAAGTTCAGAAACTTACAGTTCGGAAGATAATGAATCAATTATTGCTGCAAGTACTACAAATTTAGAAGAGAGCGATAATCACAATAGTGAACCTATTGTAACTGAATCTAGCTCTGAGATAGAAAAGAGCAAAAAGAAAGGAGTTTGGTCGTTTCTTTGGTTTGCAATGTTGGCTGGTGCAGGTGCATTATTAACACCTTGTGTATTCCCTATGGTACCTATAACAGTATCTTTCTTTACAAAAAGAGCGGAGCAATCAAAAGCTAGAGGTTTAAGGGATTCTACTATCTACGCACTAGGTATTATAGCTACATTTACGGGGATTGGTTTCGCTTTAGCTGCCATATTAGGCCCCTCAGGCATTCGTGACTTTGCCGCCGACGGTTGGGTAAATCTAGCGATAGCAGCTATATTTATAATCTTCGCTTTGAACCTATTTGGTGCATTCGAGATTCAACTACCAACTGGATTGATGAACAGATTAAATAAGAAAACTGAAGGGGCTGGTATTGGTTCAATCTTAGCTATGGGATTAGTTTTCTCACTAACTTCATTCACTTGTACTGTACCATTCGTAGGGTCTGCGTTAATTTCAGCAACTGGTGGTGAGTGGTTCTACCCAATTATTGGTATGTTAGGATTCTCGACTGTATTCGCACTACCGTTCTTCATATTTGCACTTATTCCATCAGCTATGAACAAACTGCCCAAAGCTGGCGGTTGGATGAATAATGTGAAAGTAATAATGGGCTTTTTAGAAGTAGCAGCCGCTATTAAATTTATAAGTAATGCAGATTTAGTTTGGGGATGGGGCGTTATGCCTAGAGATTTTTTCCTAGCTATATGGATAATATGTGGTATCCTAATAGTTGTATATCTATTAGGTGCTTTTAAAATGAAAATGGATTCTCCATTGAACAATCTTGGTGCGTTAAGGATATTATGGGCGATAATATTCGGTTCTATTACTATCTATCTTATCCCAGGATTATTTGGAAAAGGATTAGGCGAATTAGATGCTTTCTTACCACCCAAAGGATACTTGAATGCAAACGTTTCATCAGCAACTGCAGGGAGTGGCAATATGTTTGAGGAAACTGTAAAAAAGACTGTTTGGCTAAATAACTATGATGAAGCATTAGCATTAGCAAAGAAAGAGAACAAACCAATTTTCATTGATTTTACTGGTTGGACTTGTACTAATTGTAGATGGATGGAATCGAATGTGTTCCCGCTACCGGAAGTACAGAAATACTTCGAAGGTATGATAAATGTGAAGCTTTATACTGATAGAAGGGAAGAACCAGAACTTAGCAATAAAGAATTTCAGCAAACGATGTTTAACTCAATTGAATTGCCGCTTTATGTAATTTTAACTCCTGATGAGAAATTAGTAGGTACTAAGGCGTTCACTAGAGATTTACAAGAGTTTTTAGACTTTCTAGAGAAAGGAGCAAACTTATAATCCCTCTTCAAACCTATCGTCCTCATTGAATTTCTCAATGGGGACTTTTACTAATAGGTTATCTATAAGTCGTGTTTTACCCAAGACAGCTCCGATTAGCAACACTACTTGACTACCTTCTTCAAAATCGTTCGGTTCATCTAAGTTGTTAGAGTCAGCTGCAATTGCATAGTCAATTTTCAATCCATCTAATCTTCTTAGCATATCGTGCAAATATGCATTTATTTTTTTTCGATTTCTAATTCCAGATTCTATGTACTCTTTTGTTGCAACTAAAGATTTGAATAATATTTTCGCATTGTCTTTTTGCTCATCAGTCAAGTACTTATTTCTTGAACTCATTGCTAAGCCATTGGTCTCGCGAACGATTGGGCAAACTACAATCTCAACTCCCATTAGCATATCACGCGACAAGGATTTTACAACCAAGCTCTGTTGGTAATCTTTCTGACCAAAAAAAGCTTTATTAGGTAAAGCTGCATTGAAAAGTTTGGCTACAACTGTCGCAACTCCATCAAAAAAATGCGGTCTAAATTTTCCCTCAATCTTATATGCCAAATCTCCAACAGATAGACTAGTTGATTCTCCATAGGGATACATTTCTTCTCTTGATGGGACGAATAGAACATCACAATCGGCTTTTTTTGCTAGATTGTAATCATGTTCGAAGTCTCTTGGATATGAATCGAAATCTTCGTGAGGTGCAAATTGTGTAGGGTTTACAAATAGTGAAGTAATGACAACATCACACTCAACTGAAGCTCTGGTAATCAAGGACGTATGACCTTCGTGCAAATAACCCATAGTTGGTACAAAACCAACTACTCTACCATTACTTTGCTGTTCTATTGAGTATTGTCTTAATTCGCTTACACTTCTAATAACTTTCATCCAATTCCCTACTACCTGACCTATCAGCCGTTTGTTCTGTTATTTGTTTTCTAAAATTCATTACTTTTGATATTGGTATTTCTGCTGTTATCTCAATTGTATCGGTATAAATCTCTTCGAATGATACTGCGTATTCGTCCAATAACCGTTTAACGGTATTAATATCGTCGTAAGTAGTGAATATTTTTACTCTTTTCGTGATATTGATTTTCTTTCTTTTGCATAGTTTTATCACTTCTTCTGCAGTCCCACCATAAGCCCTTGCTAAACCACCAACGCCTAGCTTTGTTCCTCCATAGAAACGAGTTACAACTAATAATACATCCGATAACTTATATTTCTTTATCGAAAATAGTATCGGGTTTCCAGCGGAGCCATTCGGTTCTCCATCGTCATTTGCTCTATATTCTAATCCTTGTGAGCCAAGTATATAGGCATAGCAATTATGAGTAGCGTCATAGTGCTCTTTTCGTAGTGAATTCAGGTGCTCTTCGGCTTCTTCCTTATTTTGTATGGGATATATGTTCGCTATGAAGCGACTACCTTTTATTTTTTCTTCAAAAAACCTATGATCTTCTATGGAATAATAAAAATCCATTAATTGTACTTATAAAATCCTAAACTTCGTAATAATAATTCTATTTTCGGTTCTATCCACATAGTAATAAGAGCAAATACTAATCCCGCAAAAACATCAACCACATAGTGATAGCGCAGATAAACAGTTGAAAATATGAGACTGAACCCAATGACTGCTACGAACCACTTATATTTTGATTTGAACTTAAATGCTATCAGTATAGTAATAAAAGTCATCATTGTATGCCCACTTGGCATACAATCTCTATTTACTACTTCAGCTGGATTAACCGAATCAGGCATCACTCCACCCCCAGCATTCACTAAATCTCTGAAAAAATTTGTGAGGTACAATCCGGGTAGTTCGGAGTTGAGCATACTAAAATCATGTATAGTAAACCTTGGTCCAATCGCAGGCATAAAAAAATATAGTATATAGGAAAAGAAAAATCCGAAGATTACTATTCTTGCAAATTCAAAAAAATTATCATCCGAATCTCTCAGAGTGAATTCAATTCCTAATATAAATGGCAATACATAGAACATCATATATGTAAATTGTAGATATTCTGTAAGAATTGGCGAGGCAAATTGGGTAATCCATTCGGTAGGATTAACGCCAAATATAGCCAAATCCCATGCAATTAGTGTATTGTCATAATCTTGAGGGTTTACTAAAGGAATAAACAAATGGATATTACTATAAATAAAGAAAACTATTGGGATTATATAAAGTCGCCTGACCAATGTAAAGACTTTTCCCCCTTTATATTTGCTACTTACTATAGCAAAGACTACAACAGCCGTTGAAATCACTATATAAGATGCAAGATTGAGTAGCGGAGTTGCTAACTCACTCCAAAAAAGAATACTCAAAAGCGAGTACAGAAGAAGCATTCCTAATATATAAGCATCACTTATTGTAAGTACATTTATAATTTTCTTTAACTTATTCACCTGTTATACTTTTGATATTTTCATAAAGTAGTTTAAAATCTGTTAATGACAAATTCTCAGCTCGCAAATTTAACATTTCTTTAATTCTTTCTGATAAAGTTGGCGAGGAAATAAACGATTGATAATCTTCACTCGAATTGAAATGAGATTTAATTGAGTTAGATAATTTTTTTCTACGTGCGTTGAACGCCACTTTTATAAAGTTATGTAATTTCCTATCAAATTCACCATTATTAAAATTTATCTTTATGACAGACGAAGTAACTTTCGGAGGTGGGTTGAATGCACTTGGAGGAACATCGAATAGTTTTTTTGCACTACCACACATAAGAACAGCTAATGTAAGAATACCATATTCCTTGCTATTTGGTGTAGAAACTATCCTATTGCCTAGTTCTCTTTGTATCATAAAAGTGAACGAATCTATTCTATCCGAATACTCTAATAGCTTGAATATTATTTGAGATGATATATAGTAAGGTAAATTCCCAATAACTTTGACTTTTTTATCCCTTGGTAATATCTCATCCAAATTGACTTTTAATATATCAATATTTAGTACTTCTAAATTTTGATATTCTCTACGGAGGACTTGAACAGCCCTTTTATCAATTTCTATACATATTAGATTCTTAGTTTTGGGAATCAAATACTTAGTCAAAGCCCCAGTGCCTGGACCTATTTCAATAACATAATCATCATCTGATATTTCAGAGAATTGTGCTATTCTTTTTGAAACTGACTCGTCAATTAAAAAATTTTGACCTAATGATTTTTTTAGCTTAAATTTTTCCAATTACAATTCGTATTTTTTAAACGTAAGTTTTAACTTTTCTTTCGAGTCTTCCATCGATTCATTGATTACATTGTAATCTGAGATAACTGCTGTAAAATTCGTATCGCCTCTCCACCGAGGAACTATATGGAAATGCAGATGATCTGGCAAACCAGCCCCCGCAGCAGCACCTGCATTTAGACCAACATTATAACCCTGTGGACTATAGACTTCGTCAATGACTTTTGTAGCAATGTTAATCACTTCTATAATCTCTGTTCTGCACTCAGTTGTCAAATCATTCAAAGTCCCCATGTGCTCTATTGGCGTAATTAATAAATGACCATTGTTATAAGGGTATTTATTCATCATGACAATCGAATGACTATATCTTGCAACAAGCAAATTATCATCGTCTTCTTGGGGATGGTTAATAGCATGGCAAACAAAGCATTCTTCTATTTTATCTTTACCTTTGAATGAACCAATGTATTTGGATCGCCAGGGTGACCATAGTTGTTCCATATTCATATATTGTTTTATTTAACTATTATAAGTTATTACAAAAATAGCTCAAAAAAAAATGCTTGTAAAACGAATTACAAGCATTTAATTTTCTATTACATAATCTTTGTTAGAATATAGTAGAAGGGAATCTGATATCTATACCTAATTGCAAAGCACTAACTCTCCAATCATCATCAGCTGAAAGGTTAGTAACACCAAAGTTATAGTTGAAGTTAGGGACAATATAGAATCCATTATTTAATATAATTTCATATTGAACACCGAACTTAATGCCAACTCTCAAAGCACTTGAGTTAGGTATTTCACCTTCTTTCACAATTAATGTACTACCATCTGCAGAATATCTAATACCTTGAGCAGCTTGTTCTTCTGCACTCACTTGATTGAATTTAACTTCTTTTGGAGTTAATAATGAATAAGTTTGATTTTGATCTTTTGTCATAGCAAAGTCAAAAGTAGGACCAACGATAATGCCAAACTCAGTATTGAATAGATTTAGTTTATATTGTGCTTCAGCAGTTATCATGTTATATACTACCTCATTCTTGTGTTCTGTAGAACTCAAAATCGTAGTATCTGGCTGGTCAACTCTTTTCGCAACAGATGGATATTCATCACCTTCAACTTCAAAGTTAGCAGGCATTGAGTTATAAAGAACACGAGCTATAATTGAAGATTTTGAATCTTTGGCACTACCTAGTAAATACTCAAAAGACAAACCGAAAAAATAACCATTAGCAGATCCATTCTGAAATATAGGACAAGGGACTGCTTCATAATTAAATGTATTCAAGTCTGCTGAATGCAAAACTCTATTGTAACCAACAACTGGTCCAAAATAAAACGGAATTGCAGCTTTAGTTGGCGCAAGTGGGTCATCGAGCTGACCGAAAGAAGGAACCGTAAAAGCCATCGCAAGCGTTAGTGTTGTAAGAATGAACTTCTGTAAACTATTTGACATAATTTAAACCTTGTTACTTTGTAATAATAAATTCTTGAGTTAAAGTTGTTCCTAAAGAGCGAACAATTAATATATATTTTCCATTAGCATACTCGCTAAGATTTAATATAATATTATTTTTTCCTTTATCAAACAATAATTTTTCAAAGATACAATATTTTTTTCCTACATAGTCCATTATATAGACTGAACCCGTTAGTTCATCAGATGTGTTTACTGTTAGATTTGCCTCGTTTCCTACCACATTCGGAGCAATTGAACCATTTATTATATATGAACTTAATTCTACATTGCGGTAGTTATAGACGCAAACTTGTTCCACATTCAAAGTGGTCAAAAGTGAGTTGCTATCATAACAATCACTCATATCAAATTTTATTTCCACATCACCTTCCAAATCGGTGTGCAATAGAGCTAAAAATCTTAATTCGAATTGCCAAGAAACTATCTTATCAAAATTGAAGTCTAAAAGCTCCTCAGAAACTAGTCTTAATTTATCATTTTCTACGCTCACAGTTGCGTCAATTTCTTTTATTTGATTTTTAGCAATATCATAGAAAAATACTTTTGTTTGTTTATTTTCTAAATAGAAATTGTAAGTATCAATATTTATTTCGATGCCTATATCTGCAGTAGTATCTATATAGTTTGGTAAAGTTCCGCTAAATTTAACATCGAAGTATTTACCTATTTGTAATTCACCCAAATCAAATGGGTTGATAAGAACTTCATTTTGAGTTGAATTTATATTACTCTCCGTAACAAAGACTGAATCTTTGTCCAAATCGATATCAAATATATCAATATTGTAGATAATTTTTTCGGTCTTGTTTCCCGAAGACATTACTACTAATCTCTTTGTAATTCTATCCCCTGGTCTTAATGTATCGTTAAACTGATTATTCAAGAAATGAGCAACTTGCACATTTGAAACTAAATCAATCTGTTTTATATAAAATTCCGTATTTCCTGTATTGATTATATCTATCCCAAGAGTATCAAAATTACAAGCGATGACGTTCAAGTCTGATGGGTTTATTGCCACATCGAGTGTATCTTGCTCTTCTACGAACCCTCTAATACGAATAGTATCTGTTTTGACTCCGAAATTTGGGGCAGCGTCCGACTCTACAATTAGTGTCATAGTTTGCTCTCCGAGTGTTAAACCATTGAACCTAATTGGTAGCTTTTCAGTTATGCCAATTGGAATAATCCTAGTTCCGTAGAACGAATTGTCAAATTCAAATACATTTTCATCGCCAATGTATTTTATAATTCTGTTGATTTTCAAATCTTCATTACCATTAGAATAAATCACATCTACGGTAGAATCTTTGAAAGAGAATATTTTTATAGTGTCCAAATCAATATTATAAGTGCTGATCTGAGGAATTGTCGGCTGTCCTTTGATGTTTACTAATATGGTGTCGTGTGGTGCCCATCTTTCAACAAATTTAGCACTCAAGTTATAAGGAGTAAAATCATTCGTAGCTTTGGGATTATAGAAAAAAGTAACATCAAATGATTTTTGTTCTTCCAAATTAACAGTTGACAGATTCGCTAAAATATTTATATTTGTATCATTAGAAATATTTGAGACAGCAGAGAGATAAGTAAATCTTGATAAGAAACTACCCGAATTGATAAATTTTTGTGATGTTGATTTGGTAGAGCCAATCCGAGTGTCGCCAAAGTCATAATCTATATTATTGACATTAGGCGAACCCACTTCCCCAGTGATAGTGGCTACTCTGTTAATCTTATTATTGTCCATAAGAGTAATATTGTAGTCGAAAGTCCCATTTACATTGTTAGTAAATGTGATTTTATCAAATCTAATAGTCTCATTGGCAAGCAAAGTAAAGGGGAACATTCCTGTAGTATCAATCTTGAAATTATTACTTGGTGGCAAAATTACGCTATCGCACACAATTTTTGCATTGCCTGTATTTCTGAACTCAACGTATTCCGTTTGATTAGTTACATAGCTTGTACCCGATAGAATCTTTGGTAATTTTAAGTTACTTGCACTAAGATCAAAGCTAATAATTTTTGCATTTATATCAACTTTTCTTACATATTCACAAGAAAAATTGAAGAACATAGAATCGATTACTTCGTTTTGATTATTCTCATCATTATTCAAGCATAAAATCAGTCTATATGTCTGTTCTTTATAAAGCATTTTAGGCAAAGCAAAAGGCAGATTGAGCTTTAATCTCATATCAGATGGTAAATCTACACTTTCTAAAAGAACCGAATCAGCATCAGTACGTAAGTCGAAATAGTAACAAGAATCTCTTTTAATATTTACTTCTTTGTAATCAATCAATTCAAGTAAGGTAATTTGTGCTCCTGGCTGGTAATATTCATAAGCAGTGGAGTTCCCAAAATAATCAATAACATTACATTTGAATTTAGCTGGGCTATTCCTATCAATAACATCGCCTCGTAATTGGACAAAAGTAGTAGTATCGGTTATATTTGTGTGTGTCCAATTGATATTATAAGTCTCAGTCTCATCAACATCAATAATATTTATTCCAGAAAATTCAGAAATTTTCTCGTCATATATAGTTCCTCGAATAGAATTACAACTTTCAACAAAATTGACTTCGGGGTCTAAGAAATCTTCTTGATTCTCGTCTATTAGTGATGCTCCAACAGTCATAGCGTAGGAGTCGTAGTTTCCAGCGGCAATTGCAATAGCATGGAAACCACCAGAATCAGCAACGATTGTATTTATACTCGGATATTGAGGAACAAAAACTTTTTGCCAAAAATATGGTTCTCCCGCCATATCGAATTGATTGAACCCCAATATTTCATCAACATTTTTGTTATTGACTTTTACCGAAGATTTTCCTTTTTCATTAGCTATAATTATTACTGCTTGATTATCGTATTGCGTAATGTATTTGTCATTATAAACAAAGACATCATTCGAGCCGAAATATGTAGTTTTATTGACCATTTTATCGAGAGCTGGTATAACTACCATAGCTGGGTCATATTTGTAACTATCGAACGTTTCCACGTACTTTGCCATAAACTGAGTAATAAGAAATTTCCCACTTGAGTACCAATGAGTAGGCAACTCTATATTATCAAAAGTATGCACTTCGCCAGGTAATAAATACACATTGTTGACATTGTCCCTATTGACAATAGACAAATCTACCGTATCTTTTGCCACAACTTTAAACATTGACCTAATTCCATTTCCAAATGGAACTGTAATATATGATTTGCCCCAAGTATTAGTAGGAGGCAACATCTCAACAATGTGGTCTTTAGATGTTAGGGTGCTGAAAACACTCTGCTGCTGAATAGAAGTACGCATGTGCCCAGAAATTACCCCAACTGGCTTATCACTAAGGATATGACTACCAGTCAAATCATGCACACCATTCACCCCGTGCGAATATTTAGACTTAATTAAATAACTTTGGCCTCTATCAAGTCTTACCTTTATTGTTGAATCTTTAGCTGCTCCTTTGTAAGTGTCCGCAGCAACAGTAATTTCAACATTAGTATAATCTTCTTTTGCGATGATAAGAAACTCACCCAGGCGTGATGTTTTCTGAAGTTCTATAACCTGTGGGTCTTGGTCATCTGGTTCAATATAATAATCATTTGGCATAGTAACGGCATAGTGTTCGGTGCCCCAATTTCGAGTTGGAATAACTGAGAATTTGTCCCCAGATTGGAGAAGCGAACTCTTGGCAACACAAGAAATAGGGTGTTTTGCACTTATTTCGATTAATTTATTGCCAAATTTAACTTCAGGGTCTTTGTGTTCGTAGTCCACATCTACATCTATAAAAAGAATACTATCTTTTTTCAATAGTAGAGTATAAGTTTTGTTGTCTCTAGGTTCAGTTATTGTAACTTCAGTATTATATTTAGATGAAAGATATATGCTCTGATATGGGGGAGCATAGGCGTTGATTTCGTTATCTAAAAATCCAACAAAAAAATGACGTCCTTCATAAGATGAAAGCGTTCCCTCCTTTGCATAAGTACAAACAAGGCTAAGTGGAATAATTAAAAGCAATAAGTAATAACGTATCATAGACTACCATTAGAGTTTGTACTAATTTAAGTTTTTCGGCACTAATATACAAATACTAACAGTTATAATTCGAAGTAATTACTTTTGTATTGGAGATTTTTACCAAGCGGTATATTTTTTGACCACTTATAGCGAGGCAGGTAAAATTGTTTTACCCCTGATTTTATATCTTGATAAGGAATTGCTTCTGCATTTACGTTTTCTAAAAAA
Organism: Ignavibacteriota bacterium; assembly: GCA_020437395.1. GTDB lineage: Bacteria > Bacteroidota > Ignavibacteria > Kapaibacteriales > UBA2268 > PGYR01. The sequence goes on from JAGQWJ010000010.1 coordinate 63,354, forward strand.
TTTATTTTGTCTATTTCATCATTTTCAAAAAACATTTCAATCCTTTTGCAATCATGTTTGTGTGCATCTATTGCACCATTATCGTTTTGAGAAAAATATAAGCTTTGAGCATTTTGGTTCGTAATTATTCTAGCAATTTTTCCATCTTCAAAAATCATTTCAATAGTATGACCAGCCAATTGATTTAGGAATTGTGCAAAAGTTTCGAATTCTTTCGAAATTGAAAAAGCGTTTCCAACTGATTCAATTCTTTTCAATTTAGAATTTTCTAATTCAATAGTTATAGAGTCTCCATAAAGTTGCGAATTTTCATACCAAATAATTGGTTCATCCTCCAAAATGAATATATCTTTTGTTCTGTAATAAGTAGCTAGCTTTGCCCTTGCTTTTACATCTTTTCGGATTATTTCTACACTATCCGTAAAAACATAATGCTCATTGTCAATGTATCTGTAGGCCTGCATCGTATCGGAAGAGATGCTTAGCGTATCGTAAATGAACTCATCTTCGTTCTCTAAGCTATCAATCTGGAACAATATGGGGCTCCCATAAGAAATACTATATTTCTCTTTGGGTTTATATATCAATGTGTCCGAGAGCAAATATGAGCTATTGAACTTCCCCTTAATTAAAACATTGTTATAAGCATAGCTCTCTTGCGTTTTCTTATTATATTGCAAATAATTAGAGTTAACTATAACCGAATCATCTTCAATAAAAACATTCTCATAAAAATTTGCAATATTAGTCAAGCTGTTGTAATCGCCGGACTTCGCTTTTAAATAAGTCTTCTTATCTTGGATTTCCAATTCAGTATCAGTCTTAGTGAACTTTTTATTTCCAAAATATGTTGCCCTAAGAGTCTTCATTGTCAAATCTTTTTGGGTTAGCTTCACATTCCCACTGAGGTTAGAAATATTTGTTGTTTCGAACAATTTGGCATAGTCACATGTAATAGTCACGTCACCTTGGATAAGTTTCACGTTCCCAATATACTCCTTGATTGGTCCTTCAGGCGTTTCAGTCCCTTGGAACTTATCAGCAGAATAGAAAATCCGCTCTTGGGCAAAAGAGTGGGTATAGAATATTAATATGATAATAAAGATTTTTCTCAATTAGCCGCAACTGTGATGTTTTTAGTCTCAACGTTATATTTTAGTTCAAGTTTCTTTTTTAGTTTACTAAGACTATTTTCAAAATTTGGCCCCATTACATTATCTAACATTGAGCCGAGTATTCGCATAAAAGGATTCCATCCAATATCCTTGTAGTGAGTCCATTCAATAGTGGTACTCATTTCATCAACGCTTTTTGTTTTAATAAACCCTGAGAATGAAGTTTCGCCTTTGTTCCATTCTAATATAAAGTTGATTTTATCTGGAGCTTTTATAGTAGTGAAAGTCAAAACTGCTGCTTCCGAATGTTCACCATCCCATTTTTGTTTTGCTCCTTCACCTGTGGTTTTATTTGGGTAAGTATAGACCATAGTCGAATCATATTCTTTCCATGTGGTCCAATCTTCCCAATTTTTAATATTATTAAGGTAATCAAATGCGTAAGTTTGCGGAACATTTATTTTTATTTTTCTAGTAATAGATATATCACTCGGTAGAGTCATTGCATAGACTAAGACAGCAAGAACAAGGGCTGCAACTATTGCTAATAAAATTTTTAAATATTTCATTTTAAAACTTAAGGATTTTAGATTCGTAAATATAATTAAACCAAATTAAGTTATTTAAAATTATGATAAAAAAAATATTTCTAATTTCAGTGTTGAGTCTATTAGTTTCAAGCATTGCCTTAGGTCAATCAACTACTGATAGAAAATTGAATTTAGCTCAGTCCTATGAGCAGGTTGGGCAATTAGATAATGCAATAAGAATCTATGAAGAGGTCTATTCACAAGACAAAGGTTACGAACAGGCCTATTTTGGATTAGTTAGAATATACAAGCTTAAGAATATGAATTCGAAGTTGCTGGAGTTACTCGAAGATAGAGTTACTTTTGACAAAAAAGCATATAATTACATATTATTAGGTGAGTCACTTTGGAACGCTGGTAAGTCAGCAGAAGCAGACGGTGCTTGGGAAACTGCAATAAAAAGAGAGCCAGAAAACCCTTATGTATATAATGAACTTGCGGAAATACAAACCAGATTGCAATTATTTAACAAAGCAATAAATACTTATAAGCAAGGTCGAAAAAATTTGAAAACTAATAATGGGCTTACACTATTCACAGAAGAATTAAGTAAACTTTATGTTGCTATTGGCGACACAAAAGGCGCTATTGAAGAATCATTAACTTTGCTGATGGAGAAAGGGGCTTTAGCTGCAGTGGAAGCAAGAATATATGCACTAATGCAAGACGAAGATAATTTGAGTATGATAGATGGAGTACTTGTAGAATTTATTGATGAAAATAGCTCAAACTATATGGCGAATGAGTTATTCAGTTGGTATCAGACAAATTTAGGTAATCATAGCAAGGCATTAGAATACAACATAAAGGCGGATGAGATTTCTAATCAAGAAGGCAGATTAATTATTACATTTGGAGGAAATGCTGAAAAAGCTGGAAATATTGATATTGCATTAGAAGCTTATCAGCACATAATTGATCAAGGTAAGAGTAACAAATTCTTTACTTCTGCAATTTATAGCTATACTAGAACTTTAGAAGCTAAGATGATGTTCGATAAGGATTTATCAGTTACCAATATTAATAGAATCATAAGTCGATACGAAACAATAATTGAAGAATTTCCAAAAAGCACAACAGCTGCTGACGCATATTTAGAGATTGCGAGATTGCAAAAAGATCATCTTCATAATTATAGCAGTGCGGAAGAGACTTTACACGAATTAACAAAAGAAATCCCAAATGCTCCCCAATCCGGCGATGCGATGATAGAACTTTCTGACATTTATATAAGTCGTGGTAATATAACCGATGCAAAGAGCTATTTGGATATTGCTAAAGTAAGATATACTCGATTGAACAGAAACATAGCTGACATTATTGGGTTTAGACAAGCGATGATAGAGTATTACATAGGAAATTTGGATAGTGCAGAATCGCTTTTTTTAGTTCTGGCAGAATCTAAGGATAATGATATTGCTAATGATGTATTGGAAAAAAATTCAATTCTTGCTGATAAATATAAGGAGGAGGAAAAAGTAAAAGTTTTTGCTTCTGCAGAATATGATTTGATTAAACTGGATACGAATAGTGCAATATCAAAATTTGACCTTATTATTGATAATTTAAGAAATTTTGACACTGAAATATGGCAACGTTCTCACCTAATACTTTCTGACATTTATAAAAACCGTAATAACTTAATCAAAGCAAATTTTTATCTGGAAGATTTTATTAAGAACTTACCTGACGGAGTTCATACGGACAAGGCGTTGTATAAATTAGCTAATAATAAATCTCAATCAGGAGACAATGCAAGAGCAATAGAACTATATTCCAAAATACTAATGGATTTCCCAAATTCAATCTACTTAGATAGAGCAAGATTGAAAATAAGAGAGTTGAGAGAAGAGTCATAGTATTCAAACAAATTACTGTGAAATAGCAAAAGTGGCAGCAACAACAGCGGCTGTCTCAGTTCTTAGTCTATTATCACTAATTCTCCAATTATACTTAGCTTTGTTTTTGAGGCGTTCGATTTCCTCAGGAGAAAATCCACCTTCAGGACCTATTAGAACTATTGCTTTTTTTTCAGTTACATTATAATCAGTACTACCAGCATAGTCAGTAATTATAATTGTACCTTTTTGATTTTTCATATACTCTTCTAACTTCATTGGCTCGTTTATCTTTGGTAAAATGGCTCTTTGTGATTGCTTCATTGCAGCAATGGCCTTTCTAACGAATCGTTCAGTTTTGAAATTCTTTCTTTGAGTGTGCTTAGTTATAAGAGGTTGAAATTCAGAGACCCCGATCTCTGTACATTTTTCAATTAGATATTCCATCCTTTCTTTGTCAAGTATTAAACCGAATGCAACTGTAATATACTTTGGTGGTAGTGCTTCAGCTTTTCCAAAAATATTCAAAAAAGCGTGTTTGCCTTTGAATCGGATTTCGCAGATACACTCTAACCCTTTTCCATTAACTGCGAGTATTTGGTCACCTGAATTCAATCTTAGTGCCTTCACATGTTGTTCCTCTTGTTGTGGCACATCAATTACATCATGATCAACTGTTAGCTCCGGTATATAAATACATTCCATTCTTGTTCCTTTTTTTATTTCAAAGATAAGGAAGAACTTCTAAACTTAGGAACTATTTGATTAATTCATTCTGAATTTTCAACTCAAAATCAGGGTTATCTGGGTGTAGTGACCCAACTACTTTACCATCTTTTCCAATCAAATAGCTAGTTGGAGTTCCCGCAATACTATAGTGATTAGCAATAGAAGTGGATAATGTGTTACCGTCATATATATTAATCCACTCATCCATTCCGAATCTTTCTAAAAATTCTTTGACTTTTGATTGCGAAACATTGAGTGTTTTATCAGTTGTAATAGTAATTACTAAAAAATCATCATTATTTATATTATTATATGCACTCACAAGAGATGGTATTGATTGAACACACAAGTGACAGCCGGTTCGCCAAAATTCTAAGAAGACAACTTTTCCTCTCAAATCAGAAAGTGAAAATTCATTTTCCCTATTCTCATTTATTAGAAAATCGGGAGGGAAATCACCGGGTCTAAGAAATGATTCAGAAGCTTTACCTAACAATCTGATATCAGTGTATAGACCAGATGCTATTTTTATATCTTCATATACTTTCTTAGGAGTTTCTTCCTCAGGTACTACGGTGTTATCCTTAGTGCAAGAAACTAAGAGCATTGATAGAAATATTGTAATTAAAGCACTTTTCAAGTTATTTATCCGTTTTGTTTATTTAATAGACTAACAAATATGAATATTGTTACAACTATAGTATAGATAAAATGTAACATTGTCATTAATTTTACAAAACAAGTAGGAGAAGAATGGAAGATTTGAATTTTAGCGATATTGGAACCCAATTATGGGATATTTTGTTTTTAGTAGGATATGCTTTATTAGCCTTAATAGTAGGTTTTTGGGTAGTAGGAAGAGTTACAAAAATAATTGAAAAGATATTAGAAAGTAAAGATGTTGATGTTTCGTTACAAAAATTTCTAACTCGCTTAGTGAATATTGGATTAAAAGTATTAGTATTAATTTCGGTAGCTGGGCTTGTTGGAATACCAACCACATCTTTTGTGGCAGTAATAGGTGCTGCTGGTTTGGCCGTTGGTTTGGCTCTGCAAGGTTCATTAGCAAATTTTGCAGGAGGAGTACTGATACTGTTTTTAAAACCCTTCAAAGTCGGTGATTTCATAGAAGGAGCTGGACACACAGGAACTGTTGAAGAAATCAGTATATTTTACACACATCTGAAAACTCCTAAGAACCAAGCTATAGTAATTCCAAATGCACAACTCTCTAATAATAGCATTGTTAACTATTCTACGAAACCCATCAGAAGATTAGACATTGTATTTGGTATTGATTATAGTGATGATATTGATTTAGCAAAAGACGTGTTAAAGAATATCATTTCCTCCGATTCTAGAGTATTAGATGATCCTCCATTCTTGATTGCTGTAGATACACTTGGTGATAATGCAGTTAATATAGTTACTAAATCGTGGTGCAAGAACGAAGATTATTGGGATTTGAACTATGAGTTTATGGAAAAAGTTAAAAAAGAATTTGATGCGAATGGTATTTCATTCCCATTCCCACAACAAGATATACATATAATTAAAGATTAATAAACAGGAATAACAACTTGATAAACGAGCGTATATTTTCAGAAGAAAACTCAAGCGGTAGCTTGATGCAAAGAGATAAGATTGAGGACAAGTACAAATGGAATCTCAAAGATATTTACGAAACCGAGGAACTTTGGGAAGAAGATTTCAAATATGTTAAATCAAAAATAGAAGAATATAAGACCTACGAAGGTACTATTGGTAATTCAGCCGATACTCTCTTGGCATTACTTCAATTCGATGAGGAAGTTGGAATCAAATATGATCGACTTCACCTTTATTCCTTTCTGGCTAAAGATTTAGATTTGGCTAATACTAAATACCAAGCTATGGCAGGCAGATTGCAAGACCTCGGCTCTAAGCTTGGGAGTGCTGGCTCATTTATCAGACCAGAGTTAATCGAGATTGGAAAAGAGAAGATTGCAAAATTCCTCGCTGAGAAAGAGGAACTAGCACATTATGCTCATTATTTCGATAATATGTTCCGAACGGCAGAGCATTCACTAGACAAAGACAAAGAAGAAATCATATCAATGACTGTCCAGATGCGCCAAACGGCATATCAGACATTCAGCTATTTCAAAAATGCAGATATAAAGTACCCAACTACAAAAGATAGCGATGGGAACGATGTAGAAATAAGCGATGGTAGGTATTACTCTGCCCTATTCAATAAAGACAGAGCATACAGGGAGAGAGTTTACAAGGGATATTATGCACCTATGATAGAGCATAGAAATATGCTTTCTTCTTTATTCAATGGTAGCATACATGCTAATATATTTACAGCAAAAGTTAGAAAGTTCAAATCAACTAGAGAAGCTGCACTAAAGCCGAATAATATTCCGCTGGAAGTGTATGACAATCTAGTAAAAGCAGTAAACGAAAACCTAGCACCATTGCACAGATGGGCAGCAATCAAGAAAAGAGTATTAGGAGTCGATAAGCTGCATCCTTATGATAGTTATGTTTCTATTTTCGATTCAGATGATACAAAGTATAGCTATGACGAAGGTGTGAAGATAGTAAGAGAATCGCTATTGCCACTCGGTGATGAGTATTTGGAGGCACTCGACAAGGCATTCGATAACCGATGGATAGACGTATATGAGACTAAAGGTAAGCGAGGAGGTGCATATTCATCAGGCACCAGTTATGGAGTACATCCTTATGTGCTATTGAATTGGAACAACCAGATGAACGATGTGTCAACTCTAACTCACGAGATGGGACACAATATGCACTCATATTTCACAGAGAAAAATCAGCCCTATGTGTATGCAGATTATCCTATCTTCTTAGCTGAAGTTGCCTCTATTACAAACGAAGCATTGTTAATGGACTATCTGATAGCAAACAGCACAAGCAAATTAGAGAAGTTAAATCTAATAGAAATGTACTTGAACAAGATAGTAACTACATTTTACAGACAGACTAGATTTGCAGAGTACGAGCAATTAGTACACGAAAAAACAGAAGTCGGCGAATCGCTAACTCCTGATGATCTGTGTAAACTATACTCAGAAATGTATCAGAAGTACTGGGGTCCAAATATGGAAGTAGATGACGAGGAGTCATACACTTGGGCGCGGGTTCCTCACTTTTACTATGGATTTTACGTGTTCCAATATGCGACTGGACTTGCTGCAGCGGAGTTAATAGCAAAGAATGTGAAAGATAAAGGTCAAGAAGGTGTTGATAGCTTAATGCAATTCCTGAAAGCTGGAAAATCTAAATATGCGATTGATATTTTGAAAGATGCTGGAGTGGATATGACTAAGCCAGAGCCAGTGAAGGCAGTAATCGATACTATGAATAGATTATTAGATGAGTTAGAAGCAGAGCTGTGATACTCATGCAATTCCCCACTTTTTAAAGAGGGGTGGCAGTCAAGCTAAAAGCTTGGCTGACGGGGTGTTGATAATACTCTTATTAAGCAGCCGAAGTAGAAAAATACATTCTCTCGGCTGTTTTTTTGATAGATTAAATTTGGTGGTTGGGTAAGGTAATGGTATATTGGGTCGATAATCGTTATAGAAATGATAGATTTATTTTGTTAATTATACAATCGTTGTATTTAATTGAAAAGTATTATTGGATTAATAAATAAAAAATTTGAAAATGGAATCAATACCTTACGCACAAGCTACAGGAACATTAGAAAAAATGTTAGAGAAAATCAAAACAGCATCAGTACCTGAAAAATTTTCTAGTGACTTTGTTTCATCAGTTTTAGGAATGAAAGGAGGAACTCCCCGCTCTACAATACCCTTTATAAAGAAAATGGGGTTTGTCTCAGATGATGGTACACCAACAGAACGTTATAAGGAATTCAGAAATCCTAATGCTTCAGAAAAAGCAATTGCTGATGCAATGAGAGAAGTTTATTCATCTCTATTTTCTGCTAATGAATATATATACAACTCAGAAATTGATGAGCTTAAGGGGATAGTACTTCAAGTTACCGGACTTGATAAAAGTTCAACTCCTTTCAGAAAAATAATATCAACCTTTTTAGCATTAAATAAGTTGGCAGACTTCAAATCAAAATCATACAGTCCGCAAGTAGAATTTAGCGAAGAAGAAAAGTCAATTTCTATCAAGGCTGAAAAATCTAAACCTGAAGTTAAGGAGTCAATCAATCTTTCTTATACAATCAATCTAAATCTGCCAGCAACAACAGATATTGAAGTTTTCAATGCTGTTTTTAAAAGTCTTAAGGAACATTTACTAGATAATTAAAGAATGGATAAGTCAACTGCTATAAAATCTTTTGCTATGACCAATATGCTACTAGAAGCTGACTTGGATAAAATTGAGCATAAATATCAAATCGATCTAGGAAGAAAGAGTGGTCAAACTAATAAAATAGAAGAGTCTTACTTCCCTCAATTCGATGCATCACTCAGAGCTGAAGCTAAAAGAATGGCTCGTCACTATGTTGTATTTTACTGTCTTGAAAAAACAATAAGGCAACTAATAGTTGACATCTTCGATTCTAATGGAGATGAAGATTGGTGGGATAATCTTGTACCAACAGATGTCAAAGAAAACGTAAAAAAAAGTATTAAGAGAGAAAAGGAAGCAGCTGTTACTCCTAGATCTACAGACCCTATTGACTATACCACATTTGGAGAATTAGGAGAGATTATAAAGTCCAATTGGACCATCTTCGGTGGAGCTGTATTTAATGAAAGAAAAGCATTAGAGAAAGTAATGTCTGCTCTAAATTCCTTGAGAAATCCAATAGCGCATTGCTCCCCTCTAGCTGAAGATGAAGTATTAAGGTTAGATTTAGCTCTGAGAGATTGGTTCAGACTGGTAAGTTAAATAAAAACTACTTACAGCAAAGTGAAAAGTGCATATCCTTCGTGGCACTGCTGCTCATATTCTAACCGTTGTGTAGTATAGTAGAGAAGCTATTTACTGAAATAAACAATGAGTTAGGGAAAAAGGACTAATAAACATGCTATTAAGGGTTTTATAGTACATACCCTTCGGGATACGAATTAAACACTTAACATTAACTTCAAACAAAAAAAATGAGTAAAAACGTTATTTTCCCATATGTTACATTCAATAAATTTGTTGAGGAACCCTTAATAAAAAAGTTATCTCTTTTTTATGATAAAATTTTAATATCTGAAAGTAGATTTAGTATAATTAATGAAGCTTCTCAAAAGAAGTTAAAAGAAGAACATCGTGAGTTGTATTATGAGAAAGCTATTTGGGATTTTCTTTTGGGCAATGATGTTGTCAAAACATATCCCTCTTTTAAAGATGATATTCACACTTCTGATGAAGAAAAGGAATT
>JAGQWJ010000110.1 GCA_020437395.1 Ignavibacteriota bacterium
TATCCGTATGGAATGGAATTACCAGGTGGGGCTTATGCCTCTATCGGTAACTATGGCTACGGTTACAACGGTATGGAAAAGGATGATGAGCTACGGGAAAGTCTGTATGCTACTCTATTTAGAGAGGGAGATGTAAGTTTAGGTACGTGGTGGAAAAGAGACCCGATGGAGATGAAATTAGTAGGGTTTAGTCCTTATATAATGATGGGAAATAACCCGATAACAATGATTGATCCTAATGGAGATATACCTGACTTCTCGCCTATGAAAGAAGCAGAAGATAATCAGAAGTTAGAAGAAGATGATAAGCCATCTAATCAGATATTGGAACAAACGAGAACAATTACGGGTTTAAATTTATCTTATAATAATGAAGGTAAAATGGTTTATGATAAAAAAGATCCTTATCTCAAAGATGATGATAAAAATATACTAGGCTCAATAACAGCTAGAGAAGCATTGAAAGCTGAAATTGATAATCCTAAAGTTACAGAAGTACATTTATCAAAAAGTATGTCTAATAGTATTGGAGAGGGCATGATTTATATAAATCCAGGGGACTTTTATATGAAGGGTGCTGGAGCAGATTTCTATGGCATTAGTAGAGATACTGAAGGTCCTGGTATGATATTTTTACATGAGTATGGACATAAGTGGTTTGGAGATCATACTTATATATTCTTTAGTTCAACTGAAAATAAGATTCTTTTTTATCCAATAACTGATGATCCAGTTATAAATTTTACAAATCAAATTAGAAAAGAAATGACAAAAGCCACTAGAGAGAATTGGGGAGAAAGAATCACCCCCCTTGGTTATGATTATTATGGAGGAAAGATGTCTTTACAAATACCATATGATATGAATTCATATTTTTGGTTAATGCGAGATATTAAATATAATTCAAAAAAACCTACTCCACACATACAAATAAAATATTTTGAAAAAATGGAATCCAAAGGAGTAAAATGAAACTATTATTGACCATCATAATCTTAATTGTCTTTAGCAATTTAAATTTAATATCAATGCAGAATTCTAAAGAAAAGCTTTGTTTTGATATTCATGAGTTAATAAAATACACTACAATTTATAGATCGAACCTCTCATTTAAAAAAGACTTGATTGCAAAAAAATATGATGTAGAAATTTATGAAAACTTTATATTTATAAATGAATCAGAATCAAGAATTTTAGAAAGAATTAATGAAAATACGAACAATTTTATTAGAAGTGAGATAGGCATTGATAGAAATGAAAAAGGAATTAAAGGTTACTCTTCTTTAAATGCAGTGTTATCGATATTAGACAGTTCTGCAACAATAAATTCAATGTTATTTTATGTGACATATCAAGATTATATCATTCTTGTTGAAGTCTATAATAGAGATGTTACAAAGGAGTTTACATTATATTCAAAAATTTATGCTGTTTTAAATGAATTTAAACAAAATGGATTCGACATATCTAAGTTCAATTCAATAAATACATATTATTTATTTAAATGTGACAATGAAAAAGGGTTGGAATATATAGGATTGTATCGTGAAGCAAAAATCCCATAACAATTACAAGCAGAACCACTGACAATGAAGGACACTATTATTTATTATGGCTTTGATAATATAGGTACATACCAGACAAATGCACGCTATACGGGTCACAAAGAATATGAAATAAAAGACCACTTAGGCAACGTAAGAGCTGTAATCAGCGATGTCAAGAACCCACATAATCTAGCTTCTTCAATAAGTAGTTGGACTTTTACAGCAGAAATTC
>JAGQWJ010000111.1 GCA_020437395.1 Ignavibacteriota bacterium
GATGTATCGAAATCATTGATTATTCCTGGTGTTCTTGGTCCAAAGGAATGTGATAAATGCCACAATGTAATAGTTGTTGTTAAGTCTTGTTGCAGTAACAAAGAGGCTGTAGATGAGAAGACCAATGTTGACAATAATAATAGTGAAAAAGGATGCTGTCAAGACATATTAGAATATAACGAATTTAATTATTTGACAATCACAACTTATGTTCAGAACATTGATTTATCAATAGTCTCATTTATTGTAAGTGAAGCTTATTCAACTTTAAGGATTGAGACTCCAATCTACAAAACAATGAATCTCGATACTCGGCGAAGGCCTTATGTTATTGATATACACTCCTTTAACTGCTCGTATTTGATTTAGGTAACTACTTATTCGAAAAAAGTAATTATTATAAATTAAATCGAGAATAATTAAATGTACAAATATATTACTGCTATCATAATTATTTCTGCATTACTATTTACTAGTTGCAGTAATAATTCCACAAGTAGCGATACGACTAAAGAAGAAGTGACGTTAATTGTTACAATTGATCATGCTTTCGGTCTAGAAACTGTTGATCCAGAAGTATCCATACATACCAATACATCAGGAAATGAGATAAGATTTTCTAAACTACATTACCTCTTGACAAACTTTGTTTTAGTCAATAGTATTGGAGAGGAAATAGTATTGGATTCTGCTGTTGCATATATAAATATGGCTGATGGTAGAGTAACGTTCCAGTTGCCAAACATTCCTGAGGATGATTATATTGGACTTAAGTTCTTGTTAGGAGTTGATTCGATTAGTAATCACCAAAATCCTAACCTCTTTGCCGCTACAAGTCCATTAAACCCAATAATAAATAATCTCTATTGGGACTGGTTAGATGGGTTTATATTTTGCTCGTTAGAGGGCTATCATTTTAAAGATGGACAGCCCAAAGGGGCATTTGCATATCATATTGGTTTAGATGAAAATCTGATGCGAATTAATATCGAAAACAAATTCAATGTGAAAAAAGGTACAACTATTAAACTCAACTTTGATCTTGCAGCATTTTTTGAATACCCATACGTTATTAATATAACAGAAAATGCACCTATCACACATTCTGATAAAGCAGCCGACTTCGGTTTGAGTAGTAAATTGAGTAAGAATTTGCTTAATGCTTTCACAATAAAAGGAGATAATTGAAATGAAAAACCATTTATTAGTATTATTAACTGCACTTGTTCTTATATTTATCACACTTACATCATGTAATGAGGATGATAATACAATAGGTCCAAAGGAAGATTTCAAAACAACTCCTTATACTCTTGTATTGCCTAGTAATCTGCCCCCTGCTATTTTACCAGCTGACAACCCACTAACTTATGAGGGAATCGCTTTAGGTAAGGCACTTTTCTTCGAGAAAATGATGTCTAAAGATGGTACTATTTCTTGTGGTTCATGCCATAACCAAGGCAATGCATTTACTGATAATGATAAGAAATTTTCTGAAGGAATAGAAGGTAAAATAGGTGATAGGAATTCTATGCCTATATTCAATATGTTCTATCATACTAAAGGCTTTTTCTGGGATGGACGTGCAAAATTACTCAGGGATCAATCTTTAGGTCCAATTGAAAATCCATTAGAGATGGGGGAAACATTAGAAAATGTTGTAAATAAATTACAAGCTGAATCTAAGTATCG
>JAGQWJ010000112.1 GCA_020437395.1 Ignavibacteriota bacterium
CTGAAGAATTTAAACTTGATATATTCTCTTGAGCTACAGTCCAATATTTATTGATAACTAAATCATTCAATCGTGCAGGGTGTTTTTCATTATTTAATTGAACGGATAATGAAGGTACTCCTGAAAAAGTACCATTAATAGTGACAAAACCTGGGTTATAAAGTGTATCAGAACCAATTGGATATGTAAATGATTGATTTCCAGCAGCATTATTGAATTGCTTTTTAACAACTCCAGATAAAGTAGGAGTTCCAGAAACTTTTATCATTCTATTTAAACCAAACCCGCCAGTACCAGAAGTTAATGCAGAAGCATTACCGAATGTAAGTGTATCACTATCCATTACATTTATTAATGTCTCTGAAGTAACAGCAGTATTTCCTGCAAAAGTTGTATTAGTATTAATAAAGATGTCATTAGAATCTTTGTTAATAGTTACAGCACCTAATGTTACTGCATTATTCCCACGAATTTTTTGATCTTTACCTTTATAAAATGTTAGTGTAGAAGCACCTTGGTTATAAGGATTCAATGTGTCAACAACTATATCACCTGCTAAGCTTATGTTATTACCATTAGCGTTTAGAACACCACTAGTAAACTTCAAAGAGTCTACAATATTCAATGCTTGAGAAACATTTACTTGACTAGTAGCTCTAGGGCTATGTATCGTTAACGAGTTTATAGTACTAGGAACTAAGTTACCCATATTTTGAGAAATATTAGTATTAGGGTTCCTCACAACTATCGTATAATCTTCTGCTTCACCATTACTACTAGTACATGGAGAATTATTTGAACTATTCGATCTATAAATTACTCTCATTTGAGTAGACCCCTCTGGTGTAGAAGCAGGTACAGTAAAGTTAACTGACTGAGTACTTGAATTAAAGTTCGTTGAAGCTATTTGCTCCCCAGTATCAGTCCAATCACCGTCACGATTCCAGTCAATGTAAGCTTTTAAATCTCTATTTCCAGAGTTTGACTCACGTTCAACTTCTAAAGTATATGTCTGTCCTGCTGTTAGCTCAGCAACATAATCATGGAATGACAATATATTGATTAAACTGTCACCAGTGTTGTTATTCATTATAGTAGTGGCACCTTGACTCACAGTTACTCTACGTATATACCTTGAATTATCACCCATATTGATAGTACAATAATTATGATAATAAGGGAAACTTCTATTCGGGTTATCTGGATTAATACCTTCGGCTGTGTAAACAAGATTCACACTATCTTCAATTGCCCTTGCGTAATTTTTTAAATTACCTAATCCACGAACAGCAGCAGGAGAAGTGTTATTTACACCATCAGAAGAACCAATAATTATCGTTGCTCCTTTTTCAGCTTTGAAAGAGTTTCCTCGAAGATCAAAAATATCTAAATCCAAGATACCTTTTGATTTTACTACAACATTTGGTCCAACTTTAGCTAAATATCTTGCGGGATTACCGTTT
>JAGQWJ010000113.1 GCA_020437395.1 Ignavibacteriota bacterium
ACGTGTACTTTGTACTCACCACCTTTAGATGCTTTGAAAGTACCTTCGCTTGTGCTTACTGATGCAGGGCCTGTTGCCGATTGCATTGTGTAAGATTGTGTAGGTGAATTGTATCTTATAGATTGTGAACCTGTATTAGGGTCTAAAGCTCTATAAACTACTTCGTTAGATGGTAATGGACCAGTAATCCAATATTCTATTCTAGTACCCGTAGGTTGAGGACCTTTTGATTGCACTGAAGGAAGTCTGAAATCAACCATTTCACCATTGAACATTCTTGTAGTTCCGTCATATCTTTCCTTGTTAAACAAGATATTGCCAGCAGTTGGATATGTTTCTGGTACTGGTGCTTGGAAGTTTATTGCATAATCTTCTACTTCACCGTAAGCGTATATATAATCAGGTCTGTAATAAACTTGACATGCATTGTCTGACCAGTAGTCATAATTTGCAATGATTCTTAATACAGAAGGTCCTTCAGGAACGTCATCACCAATTGACATTTGGAATTTTGAGAAATATGCAGGTTGTGCAGGATAAATAAAACCTGCATATTGATATATAGCACCTAAAAATTCTTTATCTGGACCTGCTAATCCTTGTTCCCATCTTTGGTCATCATTTCTATCAATATATGCTCTCACATAACCTTGGTAATAGACACCCCAGTGAACTGTGATTTCGAAATTATTTCCAATATTAAAGTCATAAGGACCACCAGTTCTGTCTATGGTTGCCCATTGTTCCCATCCAGTATTCAATCTTTGGATTATGATATTTCCCTCAGTTATATCTTCTACCGTCACACTATTTATCATAGCGTATTGATTCCAATACCTTACATTCTCAAACCCGCAATATTGAGCTTCTGCTTTGTTGCTTGTTGCAACAAATATTAATGACATTAATATCGTCATTAAACCTACCGAGATCTTATTTAGTTTAAGTGTTCTCATTTTGAACTCCTTGTATAATTAATAAATAATTTTTTATTTCTTTCTTACACAAGCAATAACAACAATTCAAACAAATTGTTACTGGAATTAATCATAATTTATCTTCTGTAACATCTTTTATTTTATATACTTTGTTACTTTTTTTGCTTTTTTTACTTTTTTTGTAACAATTTATTATATAATTTTATTAAATCTGTTCTTTACTTACCTTTTTTCAGACACTTAGACTTTAATTAGCTTTGTTACTTTTAAAACGATACTAAGCTATTATTTTCTCTTTTATTTTCGTGAAATAGACTATTCATAGATTATGTTACTTTTCTTATTATCTCTATTGTTTTAATAACCTTAGGTGGTTATAAAAACAAAAACCCCAAGCTTTGTAGCTCGGGGTTCTGAATTGTAATTACTGTTTGTGGTTAGATTATCTAACTACACTTAGTTGT
>JAGQWJ010000114.1 GCA_020437395.1 Ignavibacteriota bacterium
TTGTTCCTATTATGTGTTACTAATTTAATAATATTATATCACATTAAGGCTGTGTCCACTTTTTTGGGTCAGTTCATACACACCACTAAAGCTAATAATATAATTTAGATCTACTCTATTTTCAGTATTTGATTCATATATTATTTGACCAACGTTATTAAATATTCTCATTAAAAAATTATTTGTTGGTACAGTCAAAATACCATTTTTAATATTAGCTTCATTTAATAAAGTATCAGTTTCTATATTAGTCTTGTTATCTATTATTAGTAAACCTCGGTTACTTGCTACAAAGTAACTTTCTTCAATTCTCTCTATATCATATATAATCTTATTTTCTTGTATATCTATTTCATTGGAAAATGGTATAGTATTAACTTCTTCTGTTTGCATGTCAAAGTTGTAAAGGCCATAGCTTCCAAAAAAATAAATCTTTTCATCTATTAATTTAGTATTGTTTATCCAATTTAGATCCTTATCATCATCGGCTTTTCGTACAATTCTATAATCTTCACTTTTTTTGTCAACTAGAACAAATTCACCTCTACCATTTACAAATCCAATTTCTTGACCAAAATCTTTGAAAACACGAATATAATTAGTCGAAAAACCATATTTATCAATTAAGTCATAAGTTTTAACTAGATTAAAACTTCTATCGAAAACCTCAATTGTGTAATAAAATTCCTTCTTATCAAAATCAAATCTTTCTAAACCAGAGTAATATAAATCATCAATTAGATTAAAACTGCCTATAAATGCAGATTCGAATGGTTTACCTTCCCATAAATATTCTTCATTACCTTGTTCATCTTGGACAAAAAGTCCAAATGCACAGTTAATAGAAAAATATTTTTTTACGATCGGGTCATATATAGTACCGCAAGATTTGCTATATAATAATTCTGAATTATCACTAAGATATTGATTCGTAATATTCAAATTTGTATCTAAAACAATTAAGCCAGAGGAGAAAGTACCTACAAAAACTTTATCGTTCAAATAATTTACGCTATGAATAAACGATTTTTGTTTAGCTAACGTATCTACTTGTAAAAACTTATTAACAAGTTTGAGGTTCTTATCAAATCTTAAACCTGAAATTTTAGTATAAATGTCTATAAATTCTCCTCTATCAAACACAAACTTCACCTGGCTTGTATCTACTTCAGGGTGAATTGGAAATCTTTTTAATTCACTAGAAATAAGATTGCTCGAGGTTAAAATTGAATAAACTATAAGGGTCATGACAACTTAAGCGGATTATTTCTCAAATTATTTAGTAATAGTTTATACAAATCATCATTTCTATAATTG
>JAGQWJ010000115.1 GCA_020437395.1 Ignavibacteriota bacterium
TTGTTCCTATTATGTGTTACTAATTTAATAATATTATATCACATTAAGGCTGTGTCCACTTTTTTGGGTCAGTTCAAATTTAATTTAATTTAATTTAATTTAATTTACGTTTACCTAATAAGTGAAACAGTTTGTAAGGCGTTATATTAAATGAATTATAAATGAATTTTCAACTAAAGCACCACTCAAAGGGAGGTGAAAACGTGGTGAATCAAATACAAAAGCTATAAAAAAAGTCAAGAAAAACGAAAGTCGTTTTCCCTGACCTGTAGTTGTCAAACTAATTCTAGGCGAACACATTTGACAGCTACAAAAATAACAATAAATAAATATTTATTCAATTATTTGTGGAGATTATTATGAAAAGATTAGTTGTCTTATTGATGTTTGTTTTAGTAAATATGTCATACTCGATTAGCTATTATAGTTTTGGAGAAACATCAGATGATAAAGGAGGTACTTCAAACCCATCAGCTGGATACAATGTTGCATATATAACTTGTGATTCTGAGGGTTGTTGGACTAACTGTTATGGAGGTGGATCAGCCGTATGTAGTTTGGCTGAAGCTGATGATGCATGTGGTTGTGATTTTAATGCATCTAACTCACAAGATATGTTTGATCATGCTCATGCTCAAATGGATTTAAATATATTAATTGGAACTTATGTTAGCAACATTATCCCAACAACAGGTGTTAAGTATTATAGATCTGTATCTTGGACTGAAGATACTTATGGTATTAGAGTAATTACATACACTTTAGGTGTTGATTAATGCATAAAAATATATTAATATTAACTTTTTTCATAACTCTATTAATTAATAAGGTTGATATTTTATATTCTTCAGAATTCATACAAGATGCCTTTAAAATTAATGACGTGTTCTTACTACCAAGTTTGAACACGTCTAATCCTGATTTAATCAAATTTAACTATTTTAATAAAGACTTATTTGTAATAAATAATCAATATAACTTTATTGAAGATTCAATTAGTGAACTGACCCAAAAAAGTGGACACAGCCTTAATGTGATATAATATTATTAAATTAGTAACACATAATAGGAACAA
>JAGQWJ010000116.1 GCA_020437395.1 Ignavibacteriota bacterium
TACCCGACCACTGACCGCCAGTCAAAATAGAAGTTTGGGGGAAAGAATCTAATACAAAAGGTCTTTTTGATGTTGAAAAACCCCAAACAAACTCCCAAGGATTGGGTTCTTTGTCTTGGGCATTTAGTACAGATGCACATATAATTAATAAAAGTAGGAGCTTTTTCATAATTAACCCTCTTTAATAACATTAAATATGAATTCTTCTTGATTGCTAAAAACCTTCAGTATATAATGACCTACTACGACAGTAGAAATATTTATGGTTATTTGACTATTACGATTATCTAAAAAACCTATATCTTCTGTTTTTATAATCTGACCAGAATCCGAAATAATTTCATATCTAAAGAATGAGGCTACTTCATTAGTCAAAGTAATATTGAGAAGTCCTGTGGTTGGGTTGGGGGAGATACTCTTATTACTTTTTTCCAAGTTGTTAATCGCATTAATTGTATCCCAATCAGGCTTTATAAGTGCTAAATTATAATCCATTCCGAAATATATTAAATTGTTGTCTTTTGCCGAAGATTTAGGCAAGCCTCTGTAAGAAATAGTGTTTGCTATTTTTTCTAAATTGTAATCATATATTACTGCTGTGCTTGTACCAATTCGTAATACTATTTTATTTTCATTCATTGGAAAAATAATATTTCTAAGTTGTGATTCAAAATATATATTTTTTGATTCTTTAGAATCTAAATTGTATAATATAAGTTCTTTTCCACGTGAAGTTGCTAATAGATTCTCATACTTATTTAATACTATTTCACCAAAACTATTCAAAACCACATCATAAACCTCAAAGGTATTTGCATCATAAATATAAACAGAATCAGAACCAGTTCTAAACTCAAGTTGAGAAACAATATAGTTCCCATCAGGAGAATATTCTGCCGAATGCCATTTATAATAAGGTTCATCTGGATTAAAATGGTCATAAATTATCCTCCTTTGTTCATATAGTACTTTTTCTGTGGCAATATCTATAACTACAAAATTTGTCATTTCACCATTACGAGCTGTTGCTATACCAGTAAATTTCGTCCCATCTGGAG
>JAGQWJ010000117.1 GCA_020437395.1 Ignavibacteriota bacterium
TAGGTTTTATTGAACGTCACCTGTCCGTTTACAATTAAACAATAAAACATCATCAGGTTAGCGAAAAAGTACCTGCCTGTTTTCTTTACGCTCATACATTATTCCTTGACTATTTTTTCAATCTGCTTCGTCACCCCGTTTGTATGTATCCTGATCAGATAAATCCCAGAAGGAATACTGTTTAAATTCAATGCATGTAATTCCTGTTGTTGCAGGTTGCCACTTAGTATAAGTGTACCGGTAAGGGAATACATTTCAAAAGAATATGCTTCAAAAATGTTTTCGCTATTTACTTGAATGAACATGTAAGTATCCCTAAAATTCGGACAGTTTAAAAGTAGAGTATTTCTAACTTTAAATTGTCAAACAATGAAAAAAAGCAGATTTAGTGAGGCCCAGATAGTGGGGATCCTTAAGCAACAGGAACAGGGCATGAAAGTGTCCGATATCTGCCGGGAACATGGTATCAGCCAGCCTACTTTTTATCAATGGCAACGAAAGTATTCAGGCATGCAGGTGTCAGAATTAAAGCGTATGAAAGAAATGGAGGCAGAGATCAGTCAATACAAGCGCATTGTAGCTGAACTGACGCTTCAAAACACAGTCCTTAAAGATGTTATTGAAAAAAAGCTTTAAAGCCTGACGAAAAGCGGGAGCTTGTTGATTATGGGGTGCATGAGCACCAGATGTCACAC
>JAGQWJ010000118.1 GCA_020437395.1 Ignavibacteriota bacterium
ACAGAGAAATATTGATTAGCCGATTAGCCGATGTACCGATTATCCAATTGTGGCTGATATTTGATGTCAATGGCAACATTTCAGCCCGGCAACGCAAGCCCCGGACTCCTGACAGTAGATTGTGGACTGAAGACTGAAATCAGGAGCTCGCTCCTTATGCCACCCAGCCACTTCGGTCCCGTGCTCCGCTGTAGAGCCGGTCGCTGCGCTTCCGGGCTGCCGCTGCGCCCGGGGCTATGAAGAAAGTTGCGGCTGCTTCGTCGGGGCGGGTTGGTGCGGTTCCGGCCATGAAACGAATGCTCCTGCAGAAAAAACCAAGACCAACTACCAGAGGAACATGTCTACCTTCTAATGGGGCAGAGGGATGTCTGGTACAGATCTGGAATGGTCTGTTGGAGAGTATTCCACCTGAAGATTTTTTTTACTGCCGTATTACTTATGCAATGTCCATATATAACTTTGTGATACATACACACACCTATGATGACCATACACGCTCCGGGCAGGCTCTTCATGAAGACATTGGTCCTGACCATCACCCTGATCACATCCTGCTTTCAAACAGGCTTTGCGCAGAACAAGGTCTTCGACATCGTGCGATCGGGTGATCTGGAAAGCTTGCAGAAAATGCCGGCATCCGCCTTTGTTGGGG
>JAGQWJ010000119.1 GCA_020437395.1 Ignavibacteriota bacterium
TGTTATAATTTTCATAAATTTTACTCAATTGCCAAAAAGAAAAAAGGGAAGATTTTATCTTCCCCTTTGTAAATTCTTTAATATTTTCTATCTCAGTTTTTCTAAAAAATAATTTAACAGTTCTTTTTTATCTAATCTGATCTGCTCCATACTGTCTCTATCTCTAACTGTAACAGTATTATCTTCAAAAGTTTGTGTGTCTACAGTTACACAGAATGGTGTTCCGGCTTCATCTTGTCTTCTGTATCTTCTTCCAACTGCACCTTTATTATCATAAAATACTTTCATAAATGGTCTTAGATCAGCCTCAATTTCTTTAGCAACTTCCGGCATTCCATCTTTATTTACTAAAGGTAAAATTGCAACTTTAATTGGTGCTAATTTTGGATGAAATTTTAAAACAACTCTTTGATCACCATTAACTTCTTCTTCGTTGTAAGAATCAACTAAAAAAGCCATAAATGAACGAGAAGCTCCAGCTGAAGTTTCAATTATAAATGGAATATATTTTTCCTTAGCTTCTTCATCAAAATACTTTTGAGATTTACCAGAAAATTTTTCGTGCTGAGAAAGATCAAAATCGGTTCTATTATGAATTCCTTCAATCTCTCCCCAGCCAAACGGAAATTCATATTCAATATCTGTCGC
>JAGQWJ010000011.1 GCA_020437395.1 Ignavibacteriota bacterium
ATTCGCGGAAAATAGTTGGTTGGAGTTTGAGCGATAGGATGACAAAGCAGTTAGTAATTAGCTCTTTGCAAGAAGCAATAAATAGCAGAAGGCCAAAGAAAGGATTAGTATTCCATTCAGATCAGGGAAGTCAATATGCAAGCACTGAATTGAGGAATATAATAAATTCAATAGGTGGCATTCAAAGTATGTCGAGAAGAGGTAATTGTTGGGACAATGCTGTAGCAGAGAGTTTCTTTAAAACATTGAAGACGGAACTGATAAATAACGAACATTTTAAGACAAAAGAAGATGCAGAAATGAAGTTATTTGATTATATTGAGATATTCTACAATAGACAAAGGATGCATTCATCTATCGATGATCTTTCCCCAGTAGAGTATGAAGAACGAAATTGTTAATTAAGTCTGTGTCCACTATAGTGGGACAGTCCAATTCCAAATATATTGCAAATTAAGTACATTTTTTTCTCAATTGTTATATATTAAAGTTACGAGAGTAGGAAGAAGAGTTTAGATAATTAACAAATTGGTGCATTGACATCACAAAATAAAAAGGCTACCCTCAGGAAGCCTTTAATATAAAATCCTATTTATTATCAATTTTACTTATTCACAGGTACGTGAAGTGGGAAACCACTAGTAAATTCGTGTACTTCATTTTTTATAGTTTCTATAACACTTTCGTTATCTACATTAGTTATCGCTCTATCTATGAAATCAGCTACAGTTCGCATATCATCTTCTTTCATACCACGAGTAGTTAGTGCTGGTGTACCGAGACGGATACCTGAAGTCACCAAAGGTGATTGGTCATCATTCGGAACAGAGTTCTTGTTGCAAGTCATTCCAGCTTCGTCAAGTGTATTCTCAGCTTTCTTACCAGTTAGACCTTTGTTACGAAGGTCTATTAGCATTAGGTGATTATCAGTACCACCAGACATAATATTATAATCTTTAGCTGCAAGTGCATTTGATAAAGCATTTGCATTTTTTATTATCTGTGCAGTATAATCCGTGAAATCGTCTGTTAATGATTCTTTGAATGCAGTAGCTTTGGCAGCTATTATGTGCATTAGCGGTCCGCCTTGCATACCTGGCATAACGCGTGAGTTAACTATCTCACTCATATTCTTCACTCTTCCAGATTTAGGAGCTACTATACCGAATGGATTTTCAAAGTCTTTACCCATTAATATTAGTCCACCACGAGGCCCACGAAGAGTCTTATGAGTAGTAGTAGCTACAATGTGCGCGTGAGGTATTGGTGAGTCTAGATGCCCTTTTGCTATCAATCCAGCTGGGTGAGCAATATCTGCAAATAGAAATGCTCCTACAGAGTCTGCAATTTCTCTAAAACGTTTATAATTGATATTTCTAGAATATGCAGAAGCACCTACAGTTATTAACTTTGGTTTTTCTTTTTTAGCTAGTTCTTCTACTTGATTGTAGTCTATTCTCCCCTCTTCATCCAGGTGATAAGGAACAAAATTGAACCACATACCTGAGAAATTAACAGTTGAACCGTGAGTCAAATGCCCTCCATGCTCTAAACTAAGCCCCATGACCTTGTCGCCATGTTGTATAAAAGAGAAGTAAACAGCCATATTAGCAGTACTGCCACTGTGAGGTTGTACGTTTGCATATTCAGCACCGAATAGCTTCTTAGCTCTTTCTATTGCTAGATTTTCAGCTATATCAACAAATTCACACCCTCCATAGTAGCGGGCATTCGGATATCCTTCAGCGTATTTATTTGTAAGTACCGAGCCAGCAGCTTCTAATACAGCATTCGATACAAAGTTCTCACTTGCTATTAATTCTAATTTTTGTCGTTGTCTTCCACTTTCTTCAGTAATGGCGTGGAATAATTCAGGGTCATTCGATTTAATATTATCGTACATAATTTACCAGTTTTTATTTTTGTATTAATAATTTTTCAGTTTCAAATCTATTTCTATAATCGTAAATAATAGTATATGAACCACTTGCAAGATTATCAGTATTTATTCTGCTATTTTCTAAATTTCTAGTTTCGAAAACGATATTGCCAAAAGAATCTACTATTCTAATTGATTCTAAGTTAGTAATATTGTCAAATTTTAAATTAATATAATTATTAGCAGGATTTGGCGAAAAAGTATTTGAAACGGTTTCAACTGGTTTTACATTTGAAAGTGTTAAGCAATCAGTTTCACCAGTAACAGCATCAGTATAACATACAAAACTTTCACCTATACCAAATGTATTAACCCAATAAGGATAATCCATCTTGAAAAGTGGATTGAAAGTGTTTATTGATAATGCAGTAGTTTGTGGTTCAGCTTCAGGATTATTCTTTATGTAATTTTGGTATGTTGCATTTGCTGATAAATCGTCAACTAATACTTTTGAATCTCTCCACTTAAGACTAATAGGTTCAGTAACAAAACCAGGAATCTCAAAGCCACTTTGACCAGATAAATTCAGTGCTTGGAATGCAAATAAAAGCTTTACAACGCCTATTATAGCTGTTTCTTCCGTTCCTTCATCCATAATTGCATAAGCCCAAGCTTCAGATTTGCCATTTGTTACATTCATACCAGCTTTTAAAGTAAAACCTGACATATCTAATTCTTGATTCATTGTAGCAACTGCTGTAAGTTTAGGGTTTTTGAAGCTTAAATCATTTTTAGTAAAATTTATCGCAGTTTCTAGACCTTCACTTGCAGTATAGCCAACTAATAATTGGGCATTAGATTTTGTACTAAAAAATAGTAAAACAAAACAAACAATAAATAGTTTTAGTAATTTCATATTATTTTTTCCATCATTTTAATAAATAATCAGCATAAGTTAAGAATAATTTTTATCATTGCATATTAGTTTTATTGGATTAATCGAATAGTTGAATTGAATACTTTTAAAAATAAGCTTTACCATATAATATTTGAAGCAGATACGAAAGCGGGAAAATTATTTGATGTGGTTCTAATAGTCGCAATTATAGCAAGTGTGATAGTAGTAATGCTTGACAGTGTAGCAGAGCTAAATGCAAAATATGGACAATTGTTTATTCTATTAGAAATTGGCTTTACTATTTTATTTACATTAGAGTACTTTGCAAGAATTTATATTTCTGAACATAAATTAAAGTATATATTTAGTTTTTTCGGAATTGTAGATTTCTTGTCAATTTTTCCAACGTATTTTGGATTTATTTTTGGAACAAAATCAACCGCACTAATCACTATTAGAACTCTACGCTTGTTGAGAGTGTTCAGGGTATTAAAATTGATTGGGTTCATAAGTGAAGCAAGCGAATTGAAAAAAGCATTAAAAGCTAGTAAGAGGAAAATATTAGTATTTTTATTAGCGGTTGTTTCATTAGTAACAGTAATGGGAACTCTAATGTATATGATAGAGTCTGTAGATTCCGGATTTACAAGTATTCCCCGTAGTATATATTGGGCAATAGTCACTCTAACGACCGTAGGTTATGGAGATATTGCACCATCTACAAATTTAGGACAGTTCATCGCATCTATTATTATGATACTTGGTTATGCAATTATAGCTGTTCCAACTGGTATAGTATCAACTGAAATGAAGACATTAAAGGAAAATGAAAGAAATAGAAATGATATGATTGTCTGCAAGAACTGCGATAAAAAAACTTCAGAGATTAACGCAAATTTTTGTTTTAATTGCGGCGAGAGATTGTAGCAAAATGAAGAAACTTAGATTAAAGAAAAAAACAAGCTTAGTTGAGAATGCGTATTCAGTAGATTACAAAAATATTCTTAACGAAGAACAGCACAGAGCAGTTATGCACAGCAAAGGTGCAGCACTTGTTTTAGCAGGTGCAGGTTCAGGAAAAACAAGAACATTAGTTTATAGAGTATCTAGGTTAATTGAAGATGGAATTGACCCAAGATCTATTCTTTTGTTAACATTTACGAGAAAAGCTTCAACAGAAATGTTATCAAGAATTACATCCTTGCTTGACACAAGAGCTGGTAAAATTACGACAGGTACTTTTCACTCTTTTGCTTTAAAAATTTTAAAACAATATTATAAACAAATTGGATTTGCTCAAGAATTTAGTGTTATAGACCAGCAAGATGCCGCAGACACTATCGACTTGATTAGAGGTAGGTATTTACCACCAAGTATAAAAAAAAGATTCCCAAAAAAAAATACACTACAAAAGATTCTATCTTTGTCAATTAATAAACAAGAAAGTACATCTGCTATTCTCGAGGAGAACTACCCAAAATATGTAGAGTTTGAAGATAAGATAAATACGATATTTCTCGACTATCACAAATATAAGAAAACGGCAAACATTATGGATTATGATGATTTGCTTATTTATCTATTAGAACTATTGAAAGAAAACTATGAAGCTAGAAGTCAAATAACTAATGTCTATCGTCATATAATGGTAGATGAATATCAAGACACAAATCGAATACAACATGAGATTATTCTTTTATTGGGTGGGAAAGAAAACAATATTATGGCGGTTGGTGATGATGCTCAATCTATATATTCATTTCGAGGAGCTGATCATCAGAATATATTCTTTTTTCCTGAAAGTTTCGAGAATTGTGAGGTTTTCAAAATAGAACAAAACTACAGAAGTACTGAGCAGATATTGGATTTATCAAATGAAGTTATAAATGCCGCTGCTTTTAAATATGAAAAAAAATTATTCAGTAGAGATAGAATCGGTGAAAAGCCATATTTAGTTGCAGCAAATGGTGAGAGGCAACAATCAGAATTTATTGTTCAGCAAATATTGGAATTAAGAGAACAAGGCATTGAATTAGAAGAGATTGCTGTATTGTTTCGGTCAAGCTACCACGCATTTGACTTAGAAATTGAGTTAAATAAATCAAATATTCCTTATGTTAAATTTGGTGGGATGAAATTTATAGAAACAGCACATATAAAAGATCTTATATCTTATATGCGACTTCTGTTTAACCCCAAAGATGTAGTTGCTTGGCAACGAGTATTAATGTTAATAGAAGGAGTAGGCCCTGCGACTACCAGAAAAATAATTGAGAATATCTCAGATAACAAATTAAATATTAACAACTATAAAGACGTACTTCCTACGTTAAATAAAAATAAAGGAATTACCAATCTTTTCAAATTAGTTTCTGAAAATTTCGATCCTAATGATATAACTTATGCTGCTTCAGAAATGGCATTCTATTATAAGGATTACATGGATGAGAAGTATGACAATGTTAATAAACGATGGCGAGATATAGAGACATTTTTGCAAATTACTGACCAATATTATGATCTACCAACTTTTCTTAACGATATGGCATTAGATCCACCAATAAATTCATTAGATGAATTAGAACCAGAATCGAAAGAAGAAGAATACTTAACAATCTCGACAATACACTCAGCAAAGGGATTAGAGTGGAAAATAGTATTTCTTATATGGACAACTGAGGGCAAGTTTCCTTCAGCAAAATCAACACATACAATAGATTCAGTTGAAGAAGAGCGAAGATTGTTTTATGTTGCAGTTACTCGTGCTAAAGATTATCTATATATTGTTTATCCTTTTGGTATTTTTGACAGAGAAAGTGGAATGGTTTTGAGTGAACCCTCACGTTTCATAAGGGAAATTGGCGATGAATTTTTGGAAAAATTCATATTAACCAATGATGACGAAGACGAAGGAATAGACAATTAGGAGTTTGCAATGAAAAAATTGAATATTTTATTTTTGTTACCACGATACCCCTTCCCACTAATAGGCGGAGATAGGGTTAAACCATATTATATAATCAAACATCTGGCGAGAGAACATAATGTCACTTTAGTCACTTTTTTCCAAGGGAAGAAGTTTACTGAAAGTTTAAAAAATTCAGTAAAGAAATTAGGTGTTGATCTTCATGTTATTCCACTTAAGCCATTTAATGCGGGTATAAGTTCTTTGCCCAAATTATTATCACGAAAACCATTAGAAATACTGTATTATGAGCAGAAACAATATCACGAAGAAGTCGAAAAATTAATTGAAGAAAGAAACTTTGACATTGCTTTTTCTTTTTTCATGAGAACTGCTGAATATATAAAAAATGCACAAATCCCAAGTATTTTGATGGCAGAAGACTGCAGAACTGAGTATCAAAAGCGTTCATATAAAGGAACAAAGAATTTAAAACAGAAATTAATAAGATATTGGGAATGGAAGAAATTAGGAAGGTATGAACCTGATATTGTAAACTATTTTGATGCTGTAACATTCGTTACTGAAGATGATATCAAATTGATGAAGAAGTTAAATCCAAATGCAAATTATCATTTACTAACGAATGGTGTTGATATTGAAAAGTTTATTCCAGATGAAAAGCAAGAACGAGAGAATTTGCTATTTACTGGTAAATTAGATGTATGGGCAAATGAGCTAATGATAAACAGATTAGTAAATGAAATATTACCGCTCGTTAGAAAAGAATTTCCTAAAATAAAATTAATATTAGCTGGTGCAAACCCTTCTAAATCAGTTCAGAAGTTGGATGGAGAAGATATTGAAGTTCATTCGAATGTACCTGAGATAGTCTCATATCTTCAAAAAGCGGCAGTCTATGTACACCCCCATTTCGGTGGAACAGGAATACAGAATAAGCTACTTGAAGCAATGAGTGCTGGATGTCCTATTGTTACAACAACAACAGGTAATCAAGGAATATACGCTAATGATGGAGAGGAAATAATGATTGCAGATAGTTCTGAGGAATTCGCAATGAAAGTAATAAAGATACTTAAAGACAAACAACTATCTGAAAAGATTAGCAAAAACGCTCGTGATTACATCATAAGAACACATTCGTGGCAAATAATTTACGACCAATGTGATAATATAATTAAAGAGGTATGTGGCTTATATGAATAAATGTTTTTTCTTCGACAGAGATGGGATAGTAAATACTAGAAAATATGATGGATACATAAAATCATACGATGAATTTGAATTTATTCCTGAATTTCTTGAAATATTCAAATTAACAGAGAAATTAGGATTTTTGAAAATAGTTATCACTAACCAACAAGGTATTGGTAAAGGTTTGATGACTGAAGAAGAGTTAAACACAATTCATAAATTAATGCAGTTCAATTTATATCAAAAATTGGGCTTTAGCTTCGATGACATTTACTACTGCCCTGATTTGGCAGACAGTGGTTCAAAGACAAGAAAACCTGAGCCAGGTATGCTTTTAGAAGCAATAGAAAAATGGAATATTGACAATAACGAGTCATATTTTATTGGAGATAGCGAGTCAGATGCTTTGGCTGGTCAAAGAGCAGGAATAAAAACTATACTAATTGGTGATTTTACGAAAAATAAAGCTACTTTTGTATTCTCAAATTTCACAGAATTGATAAATAATTTTGATAAAGTCATTAGAGAATAAAGAGTAAAATAAATCAAGATAAGAAATCGTCTTTAACACAAGCATTATTAAGTTTTATATTAAAATAAATAACCGGAGAACAGAATGTCTCAACCAATTCATTTAACAGACGCAAATTTCACAGATGAAATAAAAAATTCAGATGTACCAGTAGTAGTTGATTTTTGGGCAGCTTGGTGCGGTCCATGTAGAATGATAGCACCTATAATTGACGAATTAGCAGCTGAATATGATGGTAAAGCCAAGATAGCAAAGGTTGATGTTGACAACAATCAACAAGTAGCTATGCAATATGGAATCAGATCAATCCCTACTATTTTAATGTTTAAAGGTGGAGAGCAAGTTGAAACCATCGTTGGTGCAGTACCTAAAGAGCAAATACAAAACAAATTAAATGCCCTAATGGGATAATATAGCATGTCAAGACCAGAACTATTAGATGATGAGAGAATAGATGACGAATTAGAAGATTTGGTCAACTGGAACAAAGAAGGAAAAGAAATAATAAGAGAAATAGTAGCAGCTGACTTTGCATCCGCAATCGGATTTGTAAATTCAGTTGCTATTATAGCAGAAAGTATGGACCATCATCCAAATATCAAAATTTATGGATGGAACAAAATCAAAATAAGCGTCAGTACTCACGACGCAGGTGGTCTAACAGAATTAGATTTCAAACTAGCCAAAAAAATAGATTCAATAAAACTAAACTCAAATGAGGAATAAACCATGAGTTCATTCATTTATGATATTATCGGACGTCAAATAATCGATTCGAGGGGCAATCCAACTATAGAAGTAGATGTCATACTCGAAGATGGTACTTATGGGCGAGCAGCTGTGCCCTCTGGTGCAAGCACTGGAGAAAACGAGGCACATGAATTAAGAGACGGAGAAAGTACCTCTTATTTAGGTAAATCTGTATATAAAGCTGTAGATAATATTAATACAACAATAGCTGAGGCATTGGAGGGTTTCGACTGTTTGGAACAAGCTCAGATTGATAATATACTTATTGATTTAGATGGGACAGTAAATAAATCGAAATTAGGTGCGAATGCAATTCTAGGTGTTTCATTGGCGGTAGCAAGAGCTGCAGCCAATCATTTGATGATTCCGCTTTATAGATATATTGGTGGTGTATCAGCTAACACTCTTCCTACTCCTATGATGAATATTATAAATGGTGGTAAACACGCTGATAATAACGTCGATATCCAAGAGTTTATGATTTTACCAGTTGGTGCAAGCACTTTCTCTGATGCAATGAGAATGGGTGTTGAGGTATTCCACAATCTAAAAGCCGTTTTGAAAAGTAAGGGATATAATACTTCTGTTGGTGATGAGGGTGGTTTTGCACCTTCGTTAAAATCGAATGAGGAAGCTTTTGATGTTATTTTAGAAGCAATTAGTAAAGCTGGTTACAAAGCTGGTGAAGATTTCTTGCTTTCTATAGACGTAGCTGCTTCTGAAATGTACGAAAATGGTAAATATAAAATGTACAAATCAACCGGTGAACTCAAAACTGGTGATGAGATGATAGAGTGGTATGCAGCTTTAGCAGAAAAATACCCTCTTATATCTATCGAAGATGGGTTAGATGAGAATGATTGGGAAAATTGGAAAAAGTTAACTGAAAAACTGGGTAATAAAGTACAATTAGTTGGTGATGATTTATTCGTAACGAATCCTGAATTCTTAGCACGTGGAATAAAGACAAAAACTGCAAATTCCATATTAGTAAAAGTTAACCAGATTGGTACACTAACTGAAACTATAGAAGCAGTAAACATGGCTCACCGAAACGGATATACAAGTATTATTTCACACAGAAGTGGTGAAACGGAAGATACTTTTATAGCTGATTTGTCAGTAGCTTTAAACTCAGGTCAGATTAAGACAGGTGCGCCAAGTAGAAGCGATAGAACTGCTAAGTACAATCAATTATTAAGAATAGAAGAAGAATTAGACACAGATTCTTATTATTCTGCTAATTTCCCGTTCAATAAATTCAATAAGTAAGACAATATGATTAAATTTGGAACTGACGGTTGGAGAGGTGTAATAGCTGAGGATTTTACTTTTGCTAATTTACGTTATGTAGCTTTAGCAAGTGCAGATTATCTGAAAGAATTATCAGATGGACAATCAAACCCAAGTACTGTAATTGGCTATGATGGTAGGTTTATGTCTAGAGAATTTGCTGAAGAAACAGCAAAAGTCATGGCATCTCAAGGTATAACGGTAAACCTAAGCGACAGTATATCTTCAACTCCACAAGTATCATTTAACACAAGACAGAAGAAAGCTGAATTGGGATTTGTAATTACGGCTTCTCATAATCCAGCTATATACAATGGATTTAAAGTAAAGAGTAGTTTTGGGGGACCTGCCACTCCCTCGCAGATAGCAAGGTTAGAAGAAATTCTCCATCAAAGAATATCCGAGGGATTTGATTTTAATTTGGAGTCCGTTGCTTACTACGAAGAAAAAGGATTGATTAAATATTTCGACGCGAAAGATACTTATATCAGGCACATAAAGAAACGCTTGGATATGGAAGCCATTCGCAAAGCAGATTTTAAAGTAATATTCGACCCTATGCACGGCGCAGGAATGCGTATGTTAGAAGGGTTAATCGATAAAGTTTTCGAACTTCATAGTGAATGGAATCCTGGATTCGGAAACGTAGATCACCCAGAGCCAATAGAAAGCTGTTTAGTTGATTTGATAAGCACTATAAAGAGTGGCGAATTTGATTTTGGTCTAGCTACTGACGGAGACGCTGATAGATTGGGAGCTGTAGATGAAGAAGGGAACTTCGTAGATTCTCACAAAATATTTATGATTTTGCTTCGCTATCTGTATGAAAATAAAGGTAAAAGAGGCGATGTTGTAAAGACTGTATCACTTACTTCTATGGTAGATATGTATTGCGAAGACAAGGGAATAACTTTGCACGAGACTCCTGTCGGCTTTAAATATACAGCTGAGATTATGACTGAAAAGAATGTATTAGTTGGTGGTGAAGAATCTGGTGGATTAGGAACATCATTACATATACCTGAAAGAGATGGTATATTCAACGGTCTGTTACTTTTAGAAGCGATGGCAGTTACAGGTAAATCTCTGAAAGAACTATGTGATGATCTTGATGACGAATTCGGTCCTCATAGATATCATAGAATAGATAAGAAAATGACTCAAGAAGAAAAAGATACTATTCTAAACGCTGCTTACAAAATACCTAGTAAAATCGGTAGATTTGAAGTTGAAAGAGTCGATACCAAAGATGGAATTAAGTTCTACTTCAATCACGCTTGGCTATTAATAAGAGCATCTGGTACAGAGCCACTGCTTAGGTTCTACGCTGAAGCTGAATCAATGACAGTAGTTAATGAACTATTGCACGAAGCAATGGATTTGAAATAGAATAAAGTTAAGACAAGAATTTCAACAGAAAAGGCTGCCTGAGGGTAGCCTTTTTTTGTGATTTTAAAGATGCAACAATAAAATTAAGTTACTTATTAATGAGGCTTAGATAGACTAGTATTATTTACGTTCAAATGTTGAAAACTTCCCTTTGTTTTTTACTTCTTATTTGCAAATTAAATTAAATTAAATTAAATTAAATTAGACCTCAATTTTGTTTTACACAAATTTTAAGAGTTATTTATTATGAAAAGATTTTCTAATATTTTGGTTGCTCTAGGAGTGACGATGCTCTTACTAACTGTCGGGATGAAAAGTGAGGCAGTGGCGCAATCTTGTTGTCCGAGTGGCTCTTACACTCAGACTTCTGTTACCTCGATAAATCCAACTAGTGGATGTACATTTACAATTAACTATTGCTATTATATTGAACCAAGTGGAGTAAGGAATATTTTTATTTGTAGTATTTCAGTCCCGACAGGTCAGCCTAACCCGCCTTGTGATTATAGTATTTTTGTTTTAGATGAAGATTTTTGGATATTAGTTGATACTGTTACTATTAGAGGTTTACATTCTATTAATCCCTTTGTCCCTTGTAATGAAGAGGGAGGTGGTCCATCGAATGTAATAGTTGAAACAACGAAAGCAAAATGTCAAAGGTCATATTTAGATTATACTTCAGGAAATTATGTTATTGAAGCATGTGATGAGGAACCTGGTGAATGTCAAAATACTTATGCCGTATGTATGCTAAATGGAGAGTTTATAAAAACACATATTGCAGGTCCCACACAAACTGGAAGCGGAAGTTGTCCTAAACTAAACCCTGATTTAGACACTAATAGCGGAGCATGTACAAGTACTTGCGATTAGGAGCAACTATGAAAAAATTATTTGTAATATTTATTCTAACGCAATTTTCATTATTTAGTCAGATTAATGAAAATGAGTTTTATAATACAATAGATTTATATTTACAAGTCCATAAGATTGATAAAGGTGAATTTATATTCTATGGTAATAGAGGTGGAATAATTAGGACTTATGATTCTGGAGATAGCTATGTCCAGAATTACTCTGGGACAAATAGCAATATACTGAATCTTGAAAATCACAATGACTATGTAGTAGGTATTACGGATAATTACGAATTTATGGCTTCCCAAGATAAGGGAAGCCATTGGATTATTAGTAAGCTTACTGATAAGTATAGTTTCAATGGATGCAAGCGATAGTTTTGTTGTAATGGCATCATTGTTCGAGGATATTCTAATCTCCTCGAATGTTGGAAAAAGTTGGGATAGGATAAAAGTAGAAGGCAAATACTTTAGATATGTATTTATAATTGAAGATAGAATATATACTATAGATAAAAATAATTCAATTGACTATACAGATGATTTCGGAAAATCGTGGACTAATATAAAAACCCCTGAAGAATTATTTGATGGGATTTATGTTGCCCAAAGGGATGAAAATATAATAACTATACGAAATAGAAATTCATTTTTTAGGATAAACATTGATCAAACAATAACTAAATTTGATTTTAATGCGGAGTCTATACATAAATATAAAGCTAATGAAGACGGTTATACTTTTGTTAATGCAAACCCAGAAACAAGGGAAATTAGATATTACGATTATAATATAGAGAATGAGACTGAAGAATTAGTATTTAACAAGAAAAATAATTTTTTTCATGGAACTACATTCAGAATTTATAGTATAGAAGAAGATGAAAATTTAGTCTTTATTACATTAGAAAATAAAGCAATTATGAAGTCGATTGATTATGGTAAAACTTGGGAAGTAGTTACTTATACTCCAATCTTTGATGGTGGAAGGTTAAAAGTTTTCGATGAAAAAAATTGGAGTATAGTAGGTTCAAGTTTAGTATTCAAATCAACTGACGGTGGCGTTACTTTCAAACCTGGGAAAGATGTACTAATTGACACGTCTGATTCAAAAAGATCAGTAGCTTCTATAAAAAGCTTTCATTATTTTACTAAAGATTCGGCCGTCTATTTAATAACTCATGGTGACAATCACTCTAATTTAAAAGATATATATACAACAAATGATGGTGGCAATACTTTAATAGAAGGCACATTTAGCTCTTTTGGAAGTTACGCTTTTGTTGCAGATATGCAAACCCATCTTATACTTAGTAATGAGAAATTTTATGGAGCAGGCGGTATTACAACAAATGTATTTTATAAATACGATGAAGGAAAAGAATTAGATTCACTAAACTCAATAGACAGTGTTTATACTAATTTTTTCCAGACAATACATTTCAATGATAAAGTTTATATGTTTTATTCTCAAATAGAAAATGACCAAGGTAAGTTAAGTGCTAAAATCGCTGCTTCATCAGATGGTATGAAAACTATTAAAGAAATATACTCCTTTAATGACGATAATCTAATTACCTTCTCATCTGTTAGAAAACTAAAAAGTAAAAATGGAAATATATATTTCGTAGTACAAGTTTTAAAAGACAATGCAATCACTTCCAACTATTACAGATTAGATACAGAAACTGATATAGTATATAGTGTAGAAACTCCATTTAGTATTGTAAGTGGATACTATCTCGATGATGTATTCGTAGAAGACCAAGGATATTTTACAGCACAGGAATTTGTAATTGAAGATAATTTAACCATTAATAAATTCGTAGAAGTTAAAGTAGAGGGAACAGAATTTGTATATGACACTCTTGGTGATAATAACAAAAATCTTTTACCATTAAAATTTATGGATTCTGATAAAGTTATATTAATTGGTAGTCAATATCAGTATTGGAAGCAAATTGAACCAGACAGGTTAACTAGTGTAGAACAAACTGAATCAAGAACAGAAAATCTGCCTATATACCCTTTTGCACCTAGCCCTAACCCAGCAAAAGAAAAGATAAAGGTGAAATTCTATACTGAATCTATGGAGAAAATAGATAATCTCAAGGTTCATCTAGTAAACATAGCTACAGGTACAAAGGTAGAAATAAAAGATTATGATATAAGTTTTACGAATAATTGGAATGGCGAAATAGCATTTGATATTTCTGATTTCTCGATTGGGTCTTACCTTATTAATCTCTCAATAGATGATTACAATCGAAGTTCAAAACTCATTATTACGAAATAAAACAAAAAAAGCTCCCTCGGGAGCTTTTTATTTGCTATTCATATTCTTAATCAAATTCAGTTACTCTTTGCTAAAGTTATTTCCTTTAACTTGTCAAAATCTTCCGTTTCTAATTTATAATGTGCATTGCAATACTGGCAAACTAGCTCATTTTCGTTGTTCTCTTCCATCTCCACAATCATTTTGTGAGGGAAAGTCACCAAACTATTTATAAACTTATCTTTCGAGCATCTGCAAAAGAAATCTACTTGTGTTGAATCAATTACTGTATATTCGAATGGTAGAACTTCTGCAATTATTTCTTCAGGAGTTTTATCTTGCTTAAGTATCTCTGATAACCGTTTCATATTTTGTAAATTTTCAACGACAAGTGCTAAATCAGATTCCGATGCCCCAGGTAATGCTTGTATCATAATACCACCCGAATGACTTATAGTTCCATTCTCATCAAGTGCTACATCTAATATCAAAGAAGTAGGTATCTGCTCCGATTGAGTGAAGTAATAAGCTACATCGGTTGCTATATCTCCTTTTACGATTTCTATAATCCCATTAGTAGGTTCCGATTTATTATACAAGACTTTACTAACTGTTAATAAACCCAAGCCAATAAAGTCACTATTCTTAACTTCTTCTAAGTTAATATCTTTCGATTGTATTGCATATCCTCTTACTTCACCTACTCTCAAAGCTTCAGCAAAAAGTTTAGTAATATGACCATCACTATTAGTTTCTAATACAACTCTTTCTTCCCCTTTTAAAGTTGATGCGATCAATGAGGCCGCAGATAACATCTTTGCAAGCAAAGTAGCAGGTACGAACCCAAGTTCGTGATTCTTCTGTGCTGTTTTCACAGCAACCGTATTTTTAACAGCAATTGCCCGAATTTGCTTATCTTTAGCAAGTACTCTTATTACTCTATCTCTTAATCTTAACTCTTTTTTTATCTCTTCGTTTGATTTCATTTGAAAGCCGGTATTCCAGTAATATGTTGACCTAAAATTAAAGTATGTATATCATGAGTACCTTCATACGTATATACCGACTCTAAATTATTTGCGTGACGCATAATCGGATATTCATTCAATATGCCGTTGGCTCCATGCACCTCTCTAGCTATTCTACATGATTCTAGAGCCATTTTTACATTGTTTCTTTTTGCAAAAGAAATATGCTCAGGTTTGAAATTACCAGATTCCATTAGTCTGCCAACTCTGTATGCTATTAACTGGGCTTTAGAGATTTCATCGAATATATGAACTAATTTGTCTTGTACTAATTGAAAACCCGCTATTGGTTTATCGAATTGTATTCTAGATTTTGCATAATTAATTGACGATTCATAGACTTGCATAGCAGCACCGATTGCTCCATAAGCAATCCCATATCTAGCTTGTGTTAGACAGCTTAGAGGACCTTTTAGTCCATCTACATTTAGTCTATTTATCTCTGGAACTTCTACATCTTGAAAAATCAACTCAGAAGTAACAGATGCTCTAAGAGAATGTTTATTTTTCATTTCTGGTGCAGAAAAACCTTTCATTCCTTTTTCTACAAGAAATCCTGTGATTCTTCCATCTAACTTTGCCCAAACAACAGCAACATCTGCTAACGATCCATTAGTTATCCACATCTTTGCACCATTGAGCAAGTAACCACCATCAATTTTTTTAGCAGTAGTTAACATTCCACTTGGATTTGATCCATGGTCAGGTTCAGTCAATCCGAAACATCCAATAGCTTTTCCTGAAGCTAATTTGGGCAACCATTCTTGTTTCTTTTCTTCATTCGCATAAGTTTCAATTGGATACATTACTAATGAATTTTGAACAGAAGCAAATGAACGTACACCGGAATCGCCACGTTCCAATTCTTGCATAGCTAAACCGTAAGTAGTGTAATTCGCACCTGCACCACCGTATTTTTCAGATGTTTTTATTCCAAACATTCCCAAGTTGCCTAATTTCTCAACTAGCTCCATAGGAAATGTTCCTTTCATATAATGATCTTCTATTATTGGAACTATTTGCTCATCTACAAACTCCCTCACAGAGTCTCTTACCATCAATTCTTCTTCAGTATATAGTTCATCTAATCTGAAAAAATCTGTACCTTGAAAAGTCATATTTTTTTATTCCTTTAATTTGAATTTTACAAATTTAATAATAAATGATTAAACGAAATTCAATATAATAATTGAATAACATTGCTGATTATATATTTTTTCTTATTTTTGTAAGACATCGTTGGGCCAAAGAGCCCATTTTTTATTTATTAATGGTTATTAAAAAATGGCACGAAAAAAAGCCAAACATACAATTGACAAAAAAATGATCATAGAAGCATTTGCTGATATGGCAAAATCAAAGAATATTGATAGAGATTTGCTTCAAGGTGTACTAGAAGAAACACTATCTATGATTGTTAGAAAAAAATATGGTATGGAATCAAACTTCGATATTATTGTTAATATGCAACAAGGTGATATCGAAATCTATATGATGCGCGATATTGTAGAAGAAGTTGAGAACCCAGAATTAGAAATCAGTTTAGAACAAGCTAACTTACACGCACCTGATGGTGAAGAGTTTGAACTTGGAGAAGAGTTTATCGAAGAAATCACACTTGATAATCTTGCTGATAATTTTGGAAGAAGACTAATCGCTTTAGCATCGCAAAACCTTAATCAAAAAATTAGGGATATAGAGAAAGACCAAATTTATAATGAATATGTGAATAAAGTTGGCGATATTATCATCGGTGAAATTTATCAAGTTCGCCGTAATGATATATTAGTACTACATGACAAAGTTGAAGTAAGATTGCCACGTGAAGAACAAATACATGGTGAAACATATCGTTATAAGAAGAACCAGACAATTAAAGCTGTTGTAAAAGATGTTAGACGTTCTGGTCAGGGTGGTCATCCTGACATAATAATATCAAGAGCATCTAAGGAATTTTTATCAAGATTGTTCGAAGTTGAGATTCCTGAGATATATGATGGAATTATTCAAATAAAAGCAATTGAAAGAGAAGCTGGCGAAAGATCAAAAGTAGCTGTTATGTCATTTGATGATAGAGTTGATCCAGTAGGTGCTTGTGTTGGTATGAAAGGTATTAGAATACATTCGATAGTTAGAGAATTGAATAATGAGAATATTGATCTGGTAGAATGGTCGGACAATGATGCAGAATTTATCAAAAGAGCATTGTCTCCTGCCAAAATCAAAGAAGTTCAGTTGGATCCAGAAACAAGAACTGCAAATGTTGTAGTTCCAGATGACCAGGTAAGTTTTGCAATTGGTAAAAGCGGGCAAAATGTTCGATTAGCTTCTAAATTGACGGGTTATAACTTGACATTGATCAAAGAAGGTGGCGAAGATATTGATTTAGACGAATTCAAGGTTGAGTTTGGCGATGAGTTATATGAAGAATTAGTTTCAATGAGAATAGAAACTGCAAGAGAGTTTTTAGAGACTCCTCCTGAAGAATTACTAGAAATAGAAGGAATGTCAAAGGAACTATTGTTAGAATTACGTTCGATTATACTAATAGAATTTGATGAAAGAGAATCTCAGACTATGAAAGATAGAATCATGAATGCTGAAATTGGATATATTGATACAATTGATAATGATAATAGCAAGAGTTCTGAGACATTGATAAAAAATACGACAAATGAAGCAGAAGATAATAATGAAACTACTTCTGAAGTTTCATCGGTAGAACCAGAAGTAAAAGAAGATGAAAATACTGATAAATAAATCGGTTATACTCCTTTATAAGGTAAAAATTTAATTAAAAATACGAGTTTTATGGCTGTCAAAAAAATAAGATTATTTAAGATTGCTTCCGAAATAAACATTGGGAAAGAAACCATTGTTGAGTACTTGCAATCGAAAGGGTTCGATATCCAAAACAAACCAACGTCAATTCTAACTGAAGAGATGATGGATGCTGTTTTCGAAAAATTTAAAAAGGAAATGCAAGCAGCCGAAAGTCAAAGAAAGAAAATTAAAATTCATAAAGATATTAGAGAAGAAACTAAGAATCTTATAGAAGAGCGAAATAAGGAAAAAGCTGCTGTCAAAGAGGAAGTTAAACCAGTAGTTGAACAACCTCCTAAAAAAACGGTAGAAAAACCTGAAGTTAAAGTTGAAATAGAGCCAGAACCTGAAGTAGAAATTGCTCCTATCAAAGAAGAGCAGCCAACTGAATCTTCGTCAGATGTGGTTGAAGAAGTAGAATCTAAAGAAGTTGAGACAGAAAAGACTGTTGAAAATTTAGAACACGAAGTGGATAATGATTTATCTGAACCTATTACTGAAAGCAAAAGTGAAAGACGCAAAGGAAAGCCAGTAAAAGAAGAACAAGCTGATGATATAAAAGGTTTAAAAGTAGTAGGGAAAATAGAAATAGTTTCCGAAAAAAGGAAAAAGAAAAGTAGAAAACCCGTCAAAACTAGAGAAAAAGAAGAGACATCGGACGATGTTACTACTTCTAAGAAGAAAAGAAAGCCACGGGAAATTGATATTAAAGAGGAATCGAGTAAGGCAAGAGATTCCAAAAAAACTACTAATAAACGAAGAAGAAAATCAATTCGTGAACAAATTAGCGAAGAAGATGTTCAAAAAGCAATAAAAAAGACTCTTGCAGGAATGGAAGATTCAGGTTCTAGTAATAGGTCAAAAGCTCGTTCGAAGAGAAAAGCCGAGAGACAAGAGAAAGAACAAATTGCTGAAGAACAAAGAATAATCCAAGAAAAAGTACTAAAGTTAACAGAATATGTAACCACTGCTGATATGAGTGAGCAAATGGGAATAGACATTAACGAAATTATACTTAAGTGTATGGAGTTAGGTCTAATGGTTACAATTAATCAGAGGTTGGACAAAGATACGATAACAATTATAGCAGATGACTATGGTTTTGAAGTTGATTTTGTCGATGAACAAACTTTAGAAGCTATTCAAGATATTGAAGATAAAGAAGAAGACTTAGAGCCAAGACCACCAATAGTAACTATTATGGGACATGTGGATCATGGTAAAACTTCACTTCTTGATTATGTACGTAATGCCAATGTTGTTGCGGGTGAATCTGGAGGGATTACACAGCATATTGGTGCTTATATGGTTCAAAATGAAGAAGGTAAGAAGATTACTTTCTTAGATACTCCAGGTCACGAAGCATTCACAGCCATGAGAGCCAGAGGTGCGCAAATAACTGATATTGTTGTACTTGTTGTTGCGGCAGATGACAACGTGATGCCTCAAACAAAAGAAGCAATTTCTCATGCTCGTGCAGCAGAAGTGCCTATTGTTGTTGCAATCAATAAAATAGATAAACCAGAAGCTAATCCTGATAGGATAATGCAACAATTGTCTGAAGAAGGAGTACTTGTTGAGGATTGGGGTGGAAAATTCCAAACAGCACAAATATCGGCTAAATCTGGAAAAGGTATTGATGTCTTATTAGAAAAAATATTATTGGAAGCAGATTTACTAGAATTAAGAGCAAACCCTAATAGAGTTGCACGTGGTACTGTAGTAGAAGCACATTTGGATAGAGGCTTAGGTCCAGTTGCGACTGTAGTTGTTCAGAAAGGAACTCTTAAACAAGGAGATTCGTTTATAGCTGGAACCGTATGGGGAAGAGTTAGAACTATGTTTGATGAAAGAAACAATGTAGTTAATAATATTGGTCCTTCGCAACCAGTTAAACTAATTGGCTTCGATAAATTACCTTCTGCTGGTGATATTTTTATGATTGTTGATTCTGACACTGAAGCTCGTAATATAGCTTCTGAGAGAAATGCATTGAAACGTGAACAAGAAATGCGTCAAGTTAGACATACAACATTAGATGATATATCGAACCAAATCAAAATTGGTGGTGTTGAAATTCTAAATATTATACTGAAAGCGGATGTATCCGGTTCATTAGAAGCCCTGTCTGATTCATTGTTAAAGCTCTCAAAGCAAGAAGTTAGAATTAATCTACTTCATAAAGGTGTAGGTGCTGTAACAGAAAATGATGTAAACCTGGCTATTGCTTCTGGAGCAATAATAATTGGTTTCCAAGTAAATGTGCCTCCTGCAATAGAGCTAATGGCTAAGGACGAAGATGTTGAAATTAGAAATTATGATATTATTTATGATTGTATAAATGATATTTCGCAAGCATTAGAAGGTATGCTAAAACCTGAATTCAAGGAAGAAATTACTTCTACTATTGAAGTAAGACAGACATTCAAAATTAGTAGAATGGGAACAATTGCTGGTTGTTATGTTATTGAAGGCAAAGTCTCTAAATCAGACAGTATTAGAGTTTTGAGAAATGGTTTACCAGTATATGATGGAAAAATAGCATCTCTCAAGAGAGAGAAAGACGATGTACGAGAAGTCAAATCTAAGTTCGAATGTGGTATAATGTTAGATGGATTTAACGACTTTATCATCGGTGATATATTAGAATCTTACAAAGAAGTAGAAGTTAAACGTAAATTTAAAAACTAAGATGTCACTAAGAACAGAAAAAGTAGGAAGTTTACTAAAAGAAATAATAGCTAAACCAATTTCTGACTTAGCTATGCAAGCAAAAGCTGGAATGGCTACGGTTACTTCTGTTATAGTTACTCCAGACTTGCAATTAGCTAAAGTAAATATTAGTTGTTTTGCTGGAAAAACTAAACCTGAAGACTTTATTAAATTTCTAGATTCGAATAAATATCTAATTAAAGATGTTATTGCTAAAGAGGCGAGACTAAGATTTATTCCAGAAATCAAGTTTTATTTAGATGATACTCTTGATCAAATGGATAAAATTCAAGATATATTGGATAAGAATAAAAGTAATTAAAGTGCTTTATATCAAGAGAAATACAAGTATAACAAGAAGTGAAATTCAAAGAGAAGCCCAAGAAAATGGGCTTTTCTTGTATATAGATAAACAACAAGATTGGACTTCACATGACGTAGTTGCTAAGCTTAGAACTATGTTAAAAATCAAAAAAATTGGGCACTCTGGGACTTTAGACCCAATGGCAACAGGACTTTTGATCATTGCAATTGGTAGAGGTGCTACTAAACAAATTTCAGAACTCCAAGCAATGTCAAAGTCTTATACAGCTACAATGAAAATTGGAGCCACAACAAAAACTGATGATGCAGAAGCAAATGAAGAAAACTTAAAAGACATTTCTCATATAAATGAAAAAGAAATCAAAAACGTATTCTTGAATATGCAAGGAGAAATAGCACAAATTCCCCCTATGTTTTCTGCAAAGAAGGTTAAAGGGCAAAAATTATATCATCTTGCTCGTAAG
Organism: Ignavibacteriota bacterium; assembly: GCA_020437395.1. Taxonomy (GTDB): domain Bacteria; phylum Bacteroidota; class Ignavibacteria; order Kapaibacteriales; family UBA2268; genus PGYR01. Next base: position 21,345 of record JAGQWJ010000011.1, read on the forward strand.
AATATAGAGATTGAATTAGAACCATCTAATGTATTCTTATTTGAAAATAAAATTACAAATATTAATCTTCCCTATATCAGTTTTGAAGTAAAATGCTCAAAAGGTACATATATTAGGGCTATAGCAAGGGATATAGGTAACGAATTAGGAGTAGGCGGATATTTGACTCAATTGAGAAGAACTTCAATTGAAAATCATAGAATTGAAGATGCACTTACCTTAATGGAACTACAACAAATAATTGACGAAAATGAAAGTATATAGAGACTTTGAAGAAATAGAGTATGATAAAAACACTGTTCTGACTGTTGGTACATTCGATGGTGTGCATCGAGGTCATAAGACTATACTCAACAGATTAAATGAGATTTCAGAAGCTGAAAATCTCAGAACTGTTGTTCTGACTATGGAACCACACCCAAGAATAGTTCTACAAAAAGGAGATAAACTACCAATATATTTACTAACCAATATAAATGAAAGAATTAATGAATTCAGAAAGCACGGTATTCAAAACTGTGTAGTAATGACATTTTCTTATGAGTTTTCTCAAATACCTGCCGAAGTTTTTATACGCGAATATCTTTCAAAAAAAGTAGGACTTAAAAAAATACTAATTGGCTATGACCACATGTTCGGTAAAAATAGGGATGGCGATGAGGCATTGCTTCAAAAATTAAGTGATGAGTTAGATTTTGAGATTGAACGAATAGAAGCTATGGAAGACAATGATGTTATTATATCGAGTACAAAAATAAGAAACGCTTTAAAGTCTAATCAAATAGAAAAAGCAAACGAAATGCTTGGCTATGAATATATGATACAAGGAGTGGTAGTAAAGGGTGATGGCAGAGGTAAGACATTAGGTTTTCCAACAGCTAATATAATTCCTCCTAATCTCTATAAGCTAATTCCAGCAAATGGAGTTTATATAGTTTCTTCAGAAATTGATGGCAAACAATATTATGGTTTAGCAAATATAGGAACTAGACCTACTTTCCATGATCAAGATTCTAGTACAATAGAAGTACACTTTTTAGAACTAGACGAAAATCTTTATGGAAAAGAGCTTTTTATTAATTTTCATAAATTTATTAGAAATGAAATGAAGTTCAATGGGCCAGTTGAATTAGTTAACCAAATTAATTCGGATATGGAGTTTGCAATAAAATATATAAGAGAAATAAAATAAAGTTTTAAATATCAAATTATATTCTTAATTTTGTGTTTATTATAAAATCGGAAATCGGAGAGTTTGGAGTATGATTACTCAAGAAACAAAAGCAATGATAGTAAAGAAATATGGTGATTCACCAAAAGATTCTGGAAAGCCAGAAGTACAAGTTGCTTTACTAACTGCTCGTATTATTGACCTTACTGGTCATGTAACAGCTAATAAAAAAGATGTACACTCAAGAAGAGGACTTATTAGCTTAGTAAACAAAAGAAGAACATTATTGAATTATTTAGCTAAAAATGATATTAATCGTTATCGTAATATCATTAGCGAATTGAATTTAAGAAAATAAAGGAAAAACGGCTTTCAAGAGCCGTTTTTTGTATTTTTTTTCATAGCAGGTTACAAATATGACTCTATCTGAATTTAGTTAAGTATTTCAGTTATGAAATCTTTAATTAAGTTCAGAATAACATATTTAACCTGCTTTTTTTATTAACAAAAAAAGAGGTGTTTAAATGTCTTTAAACAATCCAATTAGTGTATCTGCCGAAATAGATGGGCAACTATATACACTCGAAACAGGTAGATATGCTAAATTTGCTAACGGCAACGTAATGATGAGTTGTGGTGACACAATGATACTTATCAATGCAATTGCTTCAAATGATGAAATGGACGTTGATTTTTTACCTTTAATGGTTGATTATCGTGAGAGAATGTCTGCTTCTGGAAAAATCCCAGGTGGATTTTTGAAAAGAGAAAGCCGTCCTTCTACAAAAGAAATATTAGTGGCTCGTCTTATTGATAGACCACTTCGTCCCTTATTTCCAAAAAGCTGGCACTACGATACTCAAGTGATTGCATGGGTTATGTCAGCACAACCAGAAATTGACCCTGAAAATATAGCTGCAACTGGTGCATCTGCTGCACTTTTAATTTCTGATATACCATTCGAAGGTCCAATGTCAGAAGTTAGAGTAGCCAAAATTGATGGGAATTTTAAAGTTAATCCAACTCCAGAGGAACTTGAAATTGCTGAGATTGATTTTAGCGTTGCTGGAACGGACGAATCTATTCTTATGGTTGAAGGTGAGAGCAACGAGATAAGCGAAGATGATTTTCTTGAAGTTCTTGATTTTGCTCATACAAAAATCAGAGAATTTAATAATCTTCAAAGAGAATTATTGAAGAAAGTGAATAAAGAAAAAAGAGCAATTACTGAAAAAGAAATCCCATCAGATATTTACAATGCAGTAGTTAATGCAATTACTGATAAAACAAGAGTTTACGTAAATACAGTCACAACAAAATCCGAAAGACAAGAAACAAGAAATCAACTTAGAGATGAAGCTGTTGCAGTTGTAGAAGAGAAATTTGCTGACAATGAGGAATATGCTGATAAATTAATTGCTTATGCTAATAGTTCATTCTCTAAGTTAGAAAAACATCTTATGCGTGAGATGATTATCAAAGATGGAAAGAGATTGGACGGAAGAAGTCTTACGGATGTAAGACCTATTGAAACAGAAGTAGGTTTATTACCACGTGTACACGGATCATCTTTGTTCACAAGAGGAGAAACTCAGAGTTTAACATCAGTCACATTGGGAACTGAAAGAGATGAACAAATGATTGATGGACTGCTACCTACTTACTACACAAACTTCTATTTACATTACAATTTCCCACCATTCAGTGTTGGAGAAACTGGTAGATATACAGGTGCAGGACGTAGAGAAATAGGTCACGGTAATTTGGCTGAAAGAGCATTGAAGAAATTGATGCCTTCAAAAGAGGAATTCCCTTATACTGTAAGAATAATTTCGGATATATTAGAATCTAATGGTTCTTCTTCAATGGCAACTGTTTGCGCTGGGTCTATGGCACTGATGCACGCTGGTGTCCCAATAAAAAAACCAGTTGCTGGTATTGCAATGGGACTAATTAAGGAAGGTGACGATGTTGCAATATTAACTGATATACTTGGTGATGAAGATTTCTTAGGCGATATGGATTTCAAAGTAGCTGGTACTAAAGATGGTATAACAGCGTGTCAAATGGACATCAAAATTGGTGGGTTGTCTGTTGAAATAATGAAGAAAGCATTGAATCAAGCAAAAGAAGGAAGACTTCATATTTTAGATAAAATGAATGAGACAATCCAAACTAAAAATGAAGAATTATCTAAATTTGCACCACGCTTTACAACTTTACAAGTTGAAAAAGATGAGATTGGAACTGTCATAGGATCTGGTGGTGACACTATCAGAGATATTACTAAACAAAGTAACGCTGTAATAAATATCAATGATGATGGGGTAGTAACTATAGCTACTAACAATGATGATGATGCACAAATTGCACTCAATATGATAAAACGATTGTTAGAAAAACCAGAAGAAGGAAAAGTTTACACAGGGAAAGTAGATAGCGTGCGCGAGGGACTTGGTGCTATAGTTGAGTTCTTGCCTAAGAAAAAAGGTCTTGTTCATATTTCCGAAATCCAATGGGAACGAACGGAAACCGTAGGTGACCATTTGGAAGAAGGACAAGAGATACAAGTTAAATTATTGGAAGCAACTCGAGATGGGAAGTACCGATTAAGTATCCGTGCTTTATTGGATAAACCAGAAGGTTTTGTTGAAAGACCACCAAGACCACCAAGAGACAAAGACGATAGAAACAAAGGTGGAAACCGAGGCGGTGGAAATCGCGATAGAAGAGATAGAAGAAGAGATTAATTCTGAATTTCTTAATAATATTTATTCAAAGGGGTTACTTTTAAGTAACCCTTTTTTTATAGCAATAACATCATCACCGATATTTGATTTCAAATATTTGTTAGCAGATTTGTTTTTTATTCCTATTTCAACTGTTTCACAACTACCATTATAGAAAAATAGATTTCCATCGGAGTCAGAATAGTTGTTCGATTTATTTGTGATTACTTCATCTCTGTATTCAATTGAATGAAAATTTGAAATATTTCCCCCATTAATATTTGTCACAATATTACCGTAAACATCAATGTTCATTATTTTTCCGAATACTTTATCTCCAATCGTACTTTCGTTAATGTCAATTGTTTTTACATTATTAAAACTTACTCTTTCTCCTAAAATAATTGAATCATTTCCAATGCTCATTTCAGAAGCTAATGGAGCGAATATATCTCTGCCATGAAATGTATTGCTGTTTTGAATTTTATCTATGTAGCTTGAATTAGCATAGAAAATACTAGATTCTTCAGTTATAACACCTGTTAACAAACCATTATCAGGAGCCACAAAACATTGATTTTTATTCTTTACGATAAGAATTTTTCTATCGGTACCAACCCCAGGATCTACAACACAGCAGAAAATAGAATCTTCTGAAAAATATTTTACAGATTTTGAAAGAATAAAAGACGCTTGCAAAATATTCTGTGGTCTAATATTATTATTCAAATCTATGATATTGTTCTCTTTTGTTATTCTTGTTATAACACCTTTCATTAAACCAATATATTGGTCTTGTGTACCAAAATCAGTTATTAAAACAATTTGTCTCATATCACGTATAATTGTTATTGCTTAGTTATGTTTAATACAAAATAATAAAAAAGGATTGAAATGAAAATTGGAGTTTTATTATCGGGTTGTGGCGTTTATGATGGATCAGAAATCCATGAGTCAGTATTTACTTTATTAGCGATTGAAGAAAATGAGGGAGAGGCTATATGTTTTGCTCCTGATAAGAATCAAGCTCATGTTATTAATCACTTAGATGGAACTGTTGAAAAAGAAGAAATTAGGAATACCTTAAAAGAATCAGCAAGAATAGCCAGAGGAAATATAAAGTCAATAAACAAAACATCAATTGACGATTTCGACGCTTTAGTAATACCAGGTGGATTTGGAGCTGCAAAAAATCTCAACAGATGGGCGTTCGATGGGCCAGATGGTGAAATTGACCCAGCTGTAAAACATTTAATTCTTGATATGGTTGAAGCTAAAAAACCAATTGTGGGTTTGTGTATGGGGCCGACAGTTATAGCTTCTGCACTTCAAGGTACAGGAATTGGTACTAAATTAACAGTTGGATCAGACAAGGAAAAATCACCTTATGAAATTAAAGAAATAAGTGAAGGAATGGAAAGTCTTGGAGCAATGTCTGTTATGAAGGCTATTAATGAAATATGTTTTGACGAAGAAAACAGAATCATTACGGCTCCTTGTTATATGATGGAGGCATCAATTAGTGAGGTCAGAGCAAATATAAAACAAGCGATTGATAAGCTATTTACTTTATTAAAAAATTAATGGGGTGTAAATCTAGCTTTTAGTTCAAATTCACTGGTTGGAACTTTATTTATATTAAGTTTTAAATAGCCACCATTCAGCCATAGTTGAACTTGGTCACCGTAGTTTGAACTCATAGGGTTACCAGATGTTCCTCCGGGTAATATCATATAAACAAGACTATCGTTCATATCTGTTATAAACCTCATTGATGCGGAGACTATGACATTATTCGGGTCGCTGTACCTAGATTCTGTATTGAACAAAGTGGTGTTATCACCACCGAGTCCTAATGGTTTCAGATTTACTGCTGGTCCGATGAACTTGTTATCCCCAAATAAGTGATTTAGTTTTAGTTTTCTTACTTCTCCATAAGTTAAATTACTTATACCATCTATCCCATATTTTGATATTAATTTTTTTACAGCTTTTCTAAAAGATCTAAATATAATTATTTCTTTTGTCTCTTTTTTTTCCGTTTTCACATTGTCAAATAATTCATGATTATCCTTTTCTAAGAGTTGCATTATAAGTCTATCAGGATAATTAGTCAAAAAACAATATCTCTCATAAATGCTCTTTCCTAATTCATCTTTAATTGTTTCTTCAATCAGAATTCTTTTGAAATAATTATATATCAATGGTTCGTTCAAATCTTTTGACAAAATATGATTCCAAGTTGAAAGTTTTTTGAATGCTTTTTTTTCATTATCATCCAATTTATCACTTACTTTCTCTATAACTGGTAAAGTGTATCTTAATAAATCGAATGCATAAGGTGAATGGTTATCCATTTGCATAAACTCAAAATCTCTGATTGTAGTGAAATTCTTTTCACTTAACAACTGCTCAATTCTTCTAGCTCTTGAGTCGGGTTCCCAATTATTAGAAACAAATATATCTTCTGGATAGAAATTATTATTAGCTGCCAAAACGTATCCATCATTATCAATGATTCTCTCACCTATTCCAGCTAAACTTGTGTAACCACTCCACCTATACTCTGTATCATTGTACGGATTAATAAAGTTTGGATTAGTTTTTCCTCTTTTCGGTATTTTACCAACGGCGAATTTTGCAACTTTTCCGGTTTTATCAGAATAGTTAAAAACTAATGCAGGTGCAGTCCAATTCTCTAGAGAGGATCTAAAATCGTTATAATTAGTTGCTTTGTTCAAATTATATAAAGAAAGGACTTCATCTGATTCCGATTTAGCAACCCAATCAAAACAAATATTATAATTGCGGAAAAAATTACTATTTGTTGAATCGTTCGACCATAAATGAGATTCAGAAATCAAAGCAGACATTTTAGTTTTTTTACGATAGTATTGATATGATTCTTTACCTTTGATTAAAATTGTATCACGTATAAACTCATATTCAACTTCATTTCCTTTTTCATCTATGTAGAAATCATCATTTTTACCATTTTTTACCAGATAAATATCACAAATATCAGCCATTACATTTGTAATACCCCATGTAATACTATCATTTCTTCCAACAATTATAGAAGGATTACCTGGTATTGCGTAGCCAACAACATTAATTTCGGGTGAGCTAATATGCATTTGATACCAACGAGCAGGTAAGTTAATAGGTAGGTGTGGATCATTTGCTAGAATTGTGTGTCTTGTACCGTCTTCTTTATAAGATATTGCCCAAGAATTGCTTCCAGTATATCCAGATCCAAAATTACTCACAATATTTGTTAAAAAATCACTATCCAATTTTGGCAATTTTGTCAAAATGGAATCACTGTGGTTATTACTATTATAATTGTTTTTGGGTACAAATTCTTTTGCTCTACTATGTCCTAATTTCGCAGCGATTTCCGATAATGTAAAATCAGACCAAAAACTAAAACTCATCTCGAAAGCCATCAATTTTCCTATTAATATGGAATGATATGGTTTCCATAATTCTGGCTCGTAATCTAAGGCACCAAATTCAAATTGCAAATGATTCTTGTTTTCAGCAATGAAAAAATTTACACCAGCAGAATAACTTTCAAGGATTTCCTTAGATTTAGTAGATAATTTACTAAGAGATTTTTCGGCCGATTTATCCATCTCTAAACTTCTCAAAAATAAATCCTGAGAAAAAGTCTTTTCTCCAAAAATTTCAGAAAGCTTGCCATCAGCAGCTCTTCTCATAACGTCCATCTGCCATAGTCTATCTTTTGCTTGATAATATCCAATAGCAAAAAATAAATCTTTCTCGTTGTTAGCTGTAATATGTGGAATACCGTTAAAATTTTCATACACTTTAACTTCATCTGTCAAAATAGATGACTCTAATTCAATAAATTTATCATCGAGCCCAATTCTTGTAATATTAATTGAAAAGATTATTATTGAGAATGAAAGCACAATCAATGAAATTAAAAAAGCAGTAAAATTTTTGGAAAACATTTACTTTATCCATCCATTGCTTTTGTACCATTCGAAAGTTATATCAAATCCCTCTTTTAAACTATACTTTTGAGCATAACCAAAGTCTCTTTTTGCTTTCTCAACTGAGCAAGTCCAATACTTTTGGATAAAATCAATACTTTTTTCCGAATCGAATACGGGTGGTTTACCAGTGAATTTTCCTATTAATCCATTTGCATTCCCCATAACTTTAACCAATAAATGAGGGATACGTAATTTTAAGATTTTATCTCTACCTGCTGAAGCTCCCATAGTGTCGATGATTTCTGTCCAATTATAATATTTCTCAGAAGCTATAAAATAAGATTCTCCAATTGTATTATCTGATAATGCAGCTTCAACAATACCTCTAGTCAAATCCATAGAACTAACTAAACTAACATATTTATCATCGAATCCAATTAAAGTCCCAATACCTTTCTGCGCAGCTTGAAACATAGGTAATGTAGCTGTATCTCGTGGTCCATAGACTGCAGGTGGCCTAACTATTGTAATTGGTAAAATATCCTGACTGGCTTTCAAATAATCTTCCGCCATTTTTTTACTTTTACCGTAAGAAGTCAGCGGGTTTTGTGCCTGCTCTTCAGTAGAAATTTCATCTAGGGAAACAGATGGTCCAACAGCAGTTTGACTTGAAACATGCAGAAACCGCTGTAAATTAGGAGCTGTATATTTTGCTGCTTCGAATAGGTTTTTTGTTCCTGTTAGATTTGCTCTAACAAAATCTTCCATTGAGTTTGCGGCAGTTAAACCAGCCGAATGAAAAATTATATCTACATCTTTTACTACTTCCTTCAGTGATTCAATATCCGATAAGGATGCCTCTACAAGACTATAGCCCTTGTTTTCAACCCATCTTAAATTGCTGGTTTTTCTTACTATACATATTACATCTGCACCTTTCTCTTTCATCTGGTCAGCTATATGACTACCAATGAATCCCGTTGCACCTGTTACTAAAACTTTCATGTTTTATCCATTAATTAAATTATTTATACAAAACTAACAGTATTATTTGAGTTGCTCTATAAGATTGGATAAATTGTAAAAAAAAAATGACACTATGAAAAAAATATCTGATATATTAGACATCAAGAGTATAAAACTAAATTCTGAATTGAACGACAAAGACGAAATTATCGAGTCTTTAGTTGAGTTGGCAGCTAAATCCGGAAATATTATCAATAAAAATAAAGTGTTAGAAGAGGTTTTTGCAAGAGAAAAGTTGATGTCCACAGGAATTGGCAACAATATTGCTATACCTCATACTAAGTCTGAAGACATTAAAGTATTAACTGCTTCTATGATGACTTTGAGTAAGCCAGTTAATTTTGACTCTTTAGATGGGAAAAAAGTTTCGATTGTATTCTTAATTCTAAGTAATAACGAGGAGTTAGGATTGCATATTAAAGCATTGAGTAAAATATCAAGAATATTGCATAATCGTAGTTTCTTCGACAATTTGCTAAATGTTTCCAAAAACGTAGAAGTTATCGAACTTTTCGATAATTTTGAGAATTAATAAAAGACAATTAACTATTAAGTAAAGCGTCTTCGTTTTTTAAATTGTAAATTAATGTTTAACATTCATAAAGTTGATAAAGTGATTGACTTAAACCAAGCCTTCGAAGAGGAGTTATATTTTAACTTCCTAAGAGATCCGAATTCTGTTAGTGCGGAATGGAGAGAATATTTTTCCAAAGCAAATGGGAAATCAATAGTATCGTTGCCATTTAATGGTAGTCAGGAATCAGTTAAGGTTTCGCCAATTGTTTCTGACAGTACTCCTAATGCTGATAAAATAGCTATGGAAAGGTTAACTGAATTACCAAATATTCCAACAAAAATTGCAGAAAATATGGAAGATAGTTTATCTGTTCCTACGGCTACTTCTGTAAGATTAATTCCAGTTAAACCATTGGATGAAAACCGAAGAATAATTAATAAATATTTACTTAGACAAAGAAGATCAAAAATCTCTTTTTCACACTTATTACTTTGGGCTATAGTAAAGACTTTAAAAGAATATCCTTCTTTGAATGATAGTTTTGTAAAAAAGAATGGTAAATATTACAGACAAGTTAATAAAGAAATTAATATTGGTGTAGCTGTTGATGTTGAGAAAAGAAACGGAGAACGTTTGCTTCTCGTACCAAATTTGAAAGATGCTGGCAGTTTGAATTTCTCCGAATTCATCGAGAAACTATCTGATTTAATCAACAGAGCAAAAAATAGTAAAATCACTTTAGATGAACTAGAAGGTACTACGGTTTCATTAACTAACCCGGGAATGATGGGTACAATTATGTCTGTACCGAGGTTAATGAATGGTCAAGGAATGATTATTGCTTCTGGTTCAATTGACTATCCGGCAGAATTCTCTGCTGTAAAACCCGATAAACTAACTGAACTTGCAATTTCAAAAGTCGTAAGTATAACAAATACTTATGATCATAGAATAGTACAAGGAGCAGAATCGGCTGAATTTCTCAGATATATGCACCAATTATTACTTGGTGAAAAGAGATTCTACGATCAAATATTCGCAAGTTTACGCATACCTTTTAATCCTGTAAAATGGGAAATTGATAGTTCTGATATAACTAAATCAGAGATGAATCACAGACAAAAAAAGAGTACTCATGTTATGTCTCTGATAAACTCATTCAGAGTCAGGGGGCACTTATTAGCTAATATAAATCCATTTGGAATGTCTAGCTATTCCTATCCAGAATTAGATATGTCCTATTATGGGTTAAATATTTGGGATTTGGAAAGAAGTTTTCCGTCAGTTGACTCTTGGGACAAAGATCAAATGACTCTTAGAGAGATACTTGAATTAATGCGTGATACTTATTGCGGTACTATTGGTATCGAATTTATGTATATTCAAGATATTAATAAGAAAAATTGGATAAAAAATACATTAGAGTCTTCGAGAAATAGTTTAAAATTTGAAAAAGAAGAACGAAAAAATATTTTAAGAAAACTAATACAAGCGGAAACATTTGAAGACTTCCTGCACAAAAAATTTATTGGTCAAAAAAGATTTAGTTTAGAAGGGGGAGAATCTCTAATCGTAATGATAGATCAATTACTCCAAGATTCTGCTAACTCCAATACAGAGCAAGCAGTACTTGGTATGGCTCATAGAGGGAGACTCAATGTATTAGTTAACAATGCTGGTAAAAATGTAAGAAAAATATTCAACGAATTTGATGGTGATATAAAACCTCAAGACTACCACGGATCCGGAGATGTTAAATATCACTTAGGTCAAACTAATGAATATACATCTCTGAAAAATAATAAGATGAGTGTTCATTTATTGCCTAACCCAAGCCATTTGGAAGTTGTCAATCCTGTAGTTTTAGGATTTTGTAGGTCACTAGTTGATGAAAAATATGATGGTGATTTCTCGAAAGTATTGCCAATATTAGTTCATGGTGATGCTGCATTTGCTGGACAAGGAATAAGCCAAGAAGTACTTAATTTAGCTAGATTAGAGGGCTATACTACTGGTGGTACAATCCATATTATTGTTAATAATCAAATTGGCTTCACTACTTCAGTAGAAGATGCTCGTTCAACATACTACGCAACTGATGTGGCTAAAATGTTACAAATCCCTATACTTCATGTGAATGGAGACGATCCGGAGGCAGTGGCACAAGCAGCTATATTTGCATTAAACTATAGAAACAAATATAATGAAGATGTAATAATTGATATGCTTTGTTTCAGAAAATATGGTCATAATGAAGGTGATGAACCGAGTTATACTCAGCCATTGATGTATAAGAAAATTAGATCAATGAAATCTACTAGAGAGATTTATGAAGAGGAATTAGTCTCTACTGGTATTTTAACCCAAGAGGAAGTTGATGAACTTTCGAATTCGTATTCAAGCGAGTTGGAAACTGCTTTTGAGCAAAGGAAAGAGAAACCAAAATCTCAGAAAATAATTTTTGAAGAAAAATTTGGTCAATCTATTAAGAATTATGAAACTACAATTAGTAAAGAATTAATTGAAACAATAATTCAAAAAACTACGGAAGTTCCAGATGGCTTCAATGTAAACCCAAAAGTTATTTATGGTTTACAGAAAAGAAGAACAATGGTAGATGATGATAAACCATCTTTCGATTGGGCTACTGCTGAAACTTTAGCAATCGGTTCTGTATTAATAGAAAATAAAGCAATTAGATTCTCGGGCGAAGATGTTAGAAGAGGAACTTTTAGTCAAAGACATGCCGTTTTGATTGATTCGGAAACTGAAGAAGCATTTATACCTCTAAATAATATTGCTGAAGAACAAGCAAAAATTCAAATATATGATAGTCCATTGTCAGAACTTGCTGTTGTAGGCTATGATTACGGATATAGTGTTAGTGCAAAAAATAGTCTCACATTTTGGGAAGCACAGTTTGGTGACTTCGTAAATATGGCACAACCTATTATTGATCAATTCATATCTTGTGGAGATGTGAAATGGGGACAAACAAGTAATTTAATAATGTTGTTGCCTCATGGACATGATGGGCAAGGCCCCGAACATTCATCAGCTAGATTAGAGAGATTTTTGCAATTGTGTGCTGAAGAGAATATGATAGTATGTAACTTTACTACTCCGGCTAACTATTTCCACGCAATCAGAAGACAAGCTAAATTTCAACACAAATTACCTTTGATTGTTGTCAGCCCTAAAAGTATGCTAAGACATCATGATGCTGTTTCAAAAACTTCAGATTTTGTGAGCAATGAATTCCAACACATTATAGACGAGACCAAGAGTAATATCACAGCTAACAAAGTAAAAAGACTAGTTCTTTGTACTGGTAAGTTATATTATGATTTAGCGAGCAAACGTGAAGAAGAGGGTATAGATGATGTTGCAATAGTTAGAATAGAGCAACTTTACCCAATGAAAATTTCAAAACTCGAAGAGATTTTGAAAAAGTATAATAAAGCTGAAAAAGTTGTTTGGGCACAAGAAGAGCCAAAAAATCAAGGTGCTTGGAATTATATGCTTAATGAATTGCTGCAATTAATTGATAATCATAAGAAAATAGAGTATGCTGGTCGTCATACTGCAGCTTCCACTGCAACGGGTTCGTCAAAAATACATGTTCATGAACAAGCTTATGTTGTTAATGCAGCTCTAGGAATTGATTAATAAATAAATTTAGATTTTAAATTTTAAAAAAAAGGGCTGTCATTAGATAATGATAGCCCTTTTTAAATTTTAACTTTTCTAAGTTAAACTTAATTATTTTTCTAACTGATTTTCACCTTTTTTATCAGGATTTCTTTTGTAGATTTTGCCATCAGCAAACTCTATCATAGTAGGAATCCATACTTTTCTAAGCTTATCAAAATTTTCTCTAACAAAAACATCTCTTTGATTCGCAGAATCATGATTGTAAGGATAAGGTTGATTTAAAGTTTTATCTGCTGGGATTTCTTTATTTATTTCGATTGTGAATCTTTTTATAAGTTGTTCACCGTTGTAATAATCAACAACTCCAGATAACTTGACAATACTTTTACCTGAGATATTTTGGAACTGATATGTTGGTACATTTAGCAATTGTCCATTTTCTTGTTCTAATCTTTGGAATTCACTAATGTTGAACTTGATTGATTGTGTGAACAAAGTGCTAAAAGCAGTTGCTTGAGTTAAGTTGATATTAGTGCTTAAAGTTCTTTGTTTTTGTCCTTCAATAAGTTCACCAATTGTTTTACCTAATAATGAATCCTTAATTGGTGAATAATATCTGATAGCACCGTTCAAGTAGTTTACATCTTCAACTGTTATTTTATCAGCATTTTCATCTAATAAACTTTTCATATCAGAAAGTAAATCAAAAGTTATTGTATCTTTATAGAAATCTGGTCTCTTCTTTGCACTTTCTTGGCAAGAAGTCAATCCTAATAGAGTTATAGCAATTAAGCCAAAAAGTAGTGAACGCATAAAAATCTCCGATATTGGTAATTAAAATAATCACAAAACTAAGGCTATAAACTTAAAAATTCAATTATTTTTTGAATATATCCAATATTAAACCATAGCGAAGACCTCTACACGATACAATTAACTCCGATTTATCAGCATGTATAAGGAATTCCAATAATATTAAAGCTCCACCCAAAATAACATCTGCTCTATTAGGATGAACGTTGTATTCCTTTACTAATTCTTCACTCTTCTTGTTTATAAATATTTCTACTATGGATTCTAAATTATTTCTTTTTAGTTTATGATTATGAATTAGATGAGCATTATATTGTGGTAAATTCAAATCTATAGCAGCAATTGTTGTTGGTGTACCAGCCACAGCGATTAAGTCATTTACTTTTTCACCAAAAGTTATTTCTTTATATCTGTCTTTTATCATTAATCTTGCTTCATCCAAATTTTGTCTTTTTGAAGCAAAATCTTTGAAGAATATTTCAGTTATACGGACAGCTCCAATCTGAAGAGAGGTAGAGAACTCTATAGAACTATTTCTACCAGCAATTATTTCTGTACTTCCACCACCAATATCCAATACTACATCGAAATTATTGGTTAACTTTTCTATACTACCTATGTAACTTAATCTAGCTTCTTCTAATCCATTAATTATATTAATTTTCGTTCCTAAAATAGATTCAAAAAGCTCTTTCACTTTGACATTGTTTTTTGCATCTCGCATTGCACTGGTTGCAGTAGCATTAACTACCACAACATTATATCTTGACATTAATAATTTATAATCATGCAATATCCGGCTAGCCCTTATTATTGCTCTGTCAGATATAATTCCTGATTCGTTTAGTCCTTCGCCAAGTCGTGCAATTTGATGCTCATCAGCTATAATCTTTATAATTTTACCATCAATTACTTCAGCAATTAATAATAGTAAAGTATTTGTACCGATGTCAACCGATGCACATATCATAATTTCTTCCTGAATTTATACGCAACCCATTCATCTTCATTTAGCTCCTCAAACAGCTCAAAGCCATTATCAATTGCAGCGTCCAATACTCTTTCTTTATCATATTTCAATATACCTGTGCATATAAATACACCATCAGTTTTGATTGCTTCCGAGAACTTTTTCATATTTTCGATAAGAATATTCGCAAAAATATTTGCCACTATACCGTCGTACAAACTAAACTGTAAGGTATTTAAATCACTTTGATCAACTGTAACATTTTTGACACTATTTAATTCAATATTTTCTATAGTATTATTAACAGACCATTCATCAATATCGAATGCAAAAACTGATTTTGCTCCAATTTTTGAAGCTAAAATTGCTAAAACTCCAGTCCCAGTACCAGCATCAACCCAGTCTTCACCTTTAGCAACAGAGTCAAGTAATAGTGCCGATGCCAAACGAGTTGTTGCATGATATCCAGTGCCAAAAGACATTTGCGGATTTATTTTTATTATGTACTCGTAATCGTTCGCCAAAGAATTTACTTTGCTTGTAGACAGATTACCAATCTATGATTCACAACTACAGGTTCTAGAGACTTTTCCCAGTCCTCATTCCAATTTTTCTCTTCTATAGTTGATTGTGAAATAAGCTTATATTCGAAACCAAGTGTATTAGCTGAATCTGACAATTCATTCTCAACATTTTCGTTATAGTTATTGGCAAGGAAATTGATAGTTAATTCATCATTAACTTGTTCTATTCCTGTGAACTCTAAATCAGAAATTAATGCAATAAATGTATCTTGGTGTTCTTCAGGAACGTATAGTTTAATAACAATATATTTTTTCAAAAAATTACCTTTTAATTTTTTGTAAAGTTATGAAAATAGAAAATCATTTTAAACAGAGTGTCTCATTTTGGAACATGTAAAATTAATAATATTCGATGTTGATGGTACAATGACCGATGGAGGAATGTATTATTCTTCCGAAGGCGAGGTAATGAAAAGATTCCAAGTAAAAGATGGAATGGGAATAGTATTATTAAAAAAAGCAGGTTTCAAAATAGCTATTATGACAAGCGAAGATTCTCCTATTGCGGCATCTAGAGCAAAGAAATTAGGAGCTGATTCTGTAATTTTAGGATGTCATAATAAATCAGATGCAGTTAAATTAATAGCCAAAGAGATGGAATTCGAAATGAAAGAAATCGCTTTTATGGGAGACGATGTAAATGATTATCACGCTATGAATTTAGTAGGTTTTTCTGCTTGTCCTTCCGATGCAGTTGATGCTATAAAAAAAATATCGGATTATGTTTGTCAGAGCAGTGCAGGACACGGGGCGGTAAGAGAATTTGCTGAAGTTTTATTAAGAACACACGAAAAAACAAATATATTAAACGAAAATTGGTAGGAGTCATTATGTCAAACGGACAAGATTATACAAAAGGTTTTCTTTTGGGTGCTTTAGTTGGCGGAGCAGTTGGTGCTGCTGTAGCTTTATTAACTGCGCCTAAATCGGGAAAGGAGCTACGTCAAGATATTTCAACAAAATCAACTGAAATCTATGGCAAAGCAAATAGTAAATGGGCTGAAACTGAGAAAAAAATTGGACATCAAGTTTCAACTACAGTCAATGAGGGTAGAGTAAAAGCTCAAAATATAATTGATTCAGCTAAGAAACAAGCGAATGAATTACTTTATGCTGCAGAAAGTGTTCTGAATGAAGCTAAATCAAAAGCAGGTACAGCGAAAGAATCTGTGCAGCATAAAATAGAAGATGTGCGAACTGCTACTAAAGCTGGTGTCGAGACTTTCAAGAAAGAAATGAGTGAAGCTCAAAACTAATTAGAAAACAAAATAATATTATTATTATATGGATGAAGTACTAAAAATTATTGCCATTATTGCACTTTCTTCTGTTACAATCTTAGTAGTGTACGCTCTTATTTTTTTGTCAAAGACTTTGAAAGTAGTAAATAGTGCAACAAAGAATCTTGACAAAATTACAGAGAATATAACAGTTTTGAAAACTAGACTTATGATAACATTGGAAGAAGTCTCAGAAACTCGTAAGGATTTGAATGAATTAAAAATAAAATCAATAGAACATTTGGGACATTGGAAAGTTACAAGCGATAAAGCTAATAATCTTATCGACAATGTTAACAATGGTGCTGGAAAAGTAATAGAAGCTATTGAACCTTACGAAAGATTGGTCAACCGTTCCTATGAAAGAATTGCACCACCAATCGATAAGGCAACATCAATATTTTCTGCTTTATTCAAAGCAATAGAAGTTTTTAGTAGTAAACTCAACTCTCGAAAATAAATTACATATAAAAAGCTCTAGATACTATCTAGAGCTTTTTACTTTTCAACTTCAATGCCTCAGTTTTCATTTTATGTCATAATTCCTTTAATTTTGGAATATGACTTTAAATAAATCAAATACAATTAATATACTTCCAGATTTCATAGCTAATCAAATAGCTGCTGGTGAAGTAGTACAAAGACCCGAATCAGTTGTAAAAGAACTTGTTGAAAATTCTCTTGATTCTGGGGCTACAGAAATTGCTGTAATAGTTAGAAATGCTGGTAAAAGTCTAATACACATTATTGATAATGGTATTGGAATGAGTAAATCAGATTTAGAACTAAGTATAAAAAGACATGCAACAAGTAAAATTCTAACGCAGACTGATTTAGAATCTATAAAATCATTAGGGTTCAGAGGTGAAGCTTTAGCTTCGATAACCTCAGTTGCCCATGTTGAAATAATAACACGAAATAAAAATGATCAATTCGGTCATAAACTTATTTCTGAACCTAATAAGCCAGCAATATTGGAAGAAGTCAATAGTAATCAAGGTACTCAAATATTAGTAAAAAATCTTTTCTACAATGTCCCTGCACGTCGTAAATTTCTTAAAAGTAATTTAAGCGAATTCAAAGCAATCTCTGAAACTATGATTAAATTTGCTTTGGCTTTTCCCTCAAAGAGATTCACTTTTTATGATGATGAAAACCTTATATTTGATTTGAATGCCTCTGATTTAGAAACAAGAGTTATTGCTACTCTTGGCACTGCAGTGAAAGACTTATTAATTCCATTAGAATATAAAGAAGAAGGCATCTCAATACATGGTTTTATTGGAAAACCATTCTTAGCTAGACAAAATTCGTCAAACCAATATTTATTCTTAAATGAAAGAACAATAAAGAATAGATATTTAAACCATGCAATTATGTCTTGTTATGAGGAGCTACTTGAAGAAAAAAGATATCCTTTCTATGTTCTTTTTTTAGAAGTTGATCATAAGACTATTGATATTAATGTGCATCCACAAAAACATGAAGTTAAATTCGAAAATGATAGGTTAGTATATAATATAGTAAAAAATGCTGTGATGAGCACATTAAGAGAAGTAAATCTTATTCCAGAATTCAAAATAGATGCGGAACTAAGTTACTCACCTTTCCAAATCGAAAGAAATGATGAAGATAAACCAGTAATGATTAACAGAAGTACTGGTGAGATAATAGAGAGAAGTGAGCAAAACATTAGAAGAATTTCTAATAACTTTAGTAACTGGCAAAAAGATGAATATAATAATACAAACTTTACTGAAGAAATTAACTCAAATCTTAATTCTATTTTCAACGAAAGACAAGATCAGAGATTTGAATACTTATTGATAGATGATAGATTCATAATAGTTAAAGAATTAGAACATCTGATAGTTATATACAAAAGAAGAGCATTACAAAGGATTTATTTCGAATATTTGGTAGATTCATTCAACAGAAATCAAACTAAGAGTCAAGATTTATTATTTCCTGAAGAATTGCAGTTAGAAAAAAAGCAAATATCCTCATTAAAATCAAATACTGAAAATTTAAAAGATTTTGGTTTCATTTTGGAATATAATGAAGAAAGTATTACAATCACTTCGGTTCCAGAGATTATAATAAACAACAATATCAAATTAATAATAGAAAGGATATCAAATAATTTACTATCAATTGAACATAGTGATAGTGAAGAGATATTTGAGTATATTGCAAAAGTAATAGCAATAAGTATAAATATAAGAAGTAATGAAAATAAAAGTTCTGAAGAATTAAAAAAAATCTATTCAGATTTGTTCAAATGTAAAAATCCTCACCACAGTCCAACAGGGAAATTGACAACATTTTCAATATCTTATAGCGAATTAGAAAAAAAATTCAGATTATAACTCAAAATATTTGATATATTCTATTAATTCTTTTAATTTTGTAAGCTATAATTAAAACGAAATATTTTGGAGATGTAAATTGAGTACTGGACAATTTACCAAATCGCTTAGAAAAGAAGACGTCAACACCGAATGGTGGTTAGTTGACGCATCGGGCCAAACTGTTGGCAGAGTAGCTACAAAAATTGCAACATTAATAAGAGGGAAGCATAAACCAAGCTTTACTCCCCACGTTGATGATGGAGATTGCGTAGTAGTAATTAACGCTGAAAAAGTAGTATTTACAGGTAAAAGAGAAGATAAGAAAACTTACTTCAAACATACTGGTTACCATGGAAGTGAAACTTTTACTCCAGTTAAAGAAGTAAGAGAAAAGCATCCGGAAAGAATACTAGAAAGAGCAGTTAAAGGGATGTTACCTAAAACAAAACTTGGACGCAAAATGTCTAAAAAGTTAAAAGTTTATGCTGGTAGCGAGCATCCACACGAAGCACAAATGCCTAAAAAGTTAGAAATATAAGATAATATCGGAGTAAGAATGAAACAGTTTTGGGGAACAGGTCGAAGAAAGACTTCTGTTGCGTCTGTAAGAATTACACCTGGTAAGGGTGAATTCATTATAAATGACAAAGATGTCGATCAGTTTATTGACCTCCAAAGTAATAAAGAAAAAATACTTAAACCGTTGGTAGTTACTGAACTAAAAGGGCAGTATAATATTGTAGCCAACGTTAAAGGTGGCGGATTGACTGGACAAACGGGTGCTATCCAATTAGGATTGGCTCGTGCCATTATTGATATGGATCCTGAATTGAAGCAAAAATTGAAAGATGCGGACTTGCTAACTAGAGATTCTAGAATGGTCGAACGTAAGAAATACGGTCGCAAAAAAGCAAGAAAGAAATTCCAATTCTCGAAACGTTAAAAGAAATTTATTTATCAATCATGCAAGAAAGTACTGTGTGTTGCATATAGAGATATGTACCAAGATCTTTCTTGCAGTAGTTAAAACACACAAAATTAAAGGATATACATGAAACACTATGTAGAAATAGAGCAGCTACTAAAAGCAGGTGCTCATTTTGGTCACTTGACTAGACGTTGGAACCCAGCTATGGAAGATTTCATCTTCAACGAAAGAAATGGGATCCATATTATAGACCTTCGTAAAACTCAAGTCTTATTAACTCTTGCAAGAGATGCTGCTTACGATATTGCACTGGGCGGTAGAAATATTCTTTTTGTTGGGACTAAGAGCCAGGCAAAAGATTTATTGCAAGATGCAGCTAAAAAAGCAGGCGTAAACTATGTCTCTGAGAGATGGTTAGGTGGTATGTTGACGAATTTTGCAACTATCAGAAAATCAATTAAAAGACTTTCTACTATTGATAAAATGTCAATAGATGGTACTTACGAAAAAATCACGAAGAAAGAGAGATTACTTTTCGATAGAGAAAGAGAAAAGTTAAGACGTATATTCGGTGGTATCGAAAATATGACACGATTGCCGGGTGCAATCTTTATAGTAGATACAAAAAAGGAACACCTTGCTATAAAAGAAGCTCAGAATTTGAATATTCCTGTAATTGCTATCGTTGATACAAATTCAAATCCTCATGAAGTTGATTTCCCTATTCCTGCTAATGATGATTCGAGAAATACTATCGAATTGATTCTTGGTGTTATAACTGATGCTTTAGTAGAAGGTTATACAGTTGCTAGATCAAAAAGTGCTGAACTTGCTGCTGAATCAGAGAGAGTTAGCAAAGAGAATGATGATTTGGGTGATGAGCAAACAAAAGTTAAAAGAAAACTCAGAGAAAGAAAAAAAGGCACTTCGGACAAGCCAAAAAAGAAAACTGAAAGCTCAGAGAATGAAAGTGAAGCTGAAGTTAAGCAAGACTCAGCTAAATAATGAATTTCAACCAAGAGCATCTTAAAAAAGGATGCTCTTTTTATAAATATTGAATATTACAAACTAAATTTAAAAGAAATAAAAAATGGCAAACATAACAGCACAACAAGTAAAAGAATTAAGAGACAAAACAGGCGCTGGAATGGCGGATTGTAAAAAAGCATTAGTAGAAGCTGATGGTGATATGGGAGTTGCTATCGATGAACTTCGTAAAAGAGGTGCCGCATCTGCAGAAAAAAGAGCTGACAGAGACACTAACGAAGGTGTTGTTGCAACTAAAGTATCTGATAATGGTCAAAAAGCATCAATTGCTCAAGTTACATGCGAAACAGATTTCGTTGCTAGAAATGAAGAGTTTGTAAATTTTGTTGATTCTATTGCAACAGTAGTTTTTGATAAATCACCTAATACAAAAGAAGATTTACTTGCTGCTGATTTGAATGGAAACAAAGTTGAAGATAAGTACAATGAAATATTAGCAAAGTTCAGCGAAAAAATTGAAGTTGGAAAATTTGAGAAAATAGAAACTCCAGGTTACTTAGTAGATTATATTCACGGTGGTAGCAAGTTGGGAGTTGTTGTTGAAGTAAGTTCACCTAAAATCAACGATGAAGCTAGATTATTGGTAAGAGACATTGCTATGCAAGTTGCTGCAATGAATCCTAGCTTCCTTGATAGAACATCTGTAACTCAAGAAATACTGGACAAAGAGAAAGAACTATACAAACAACAAGCAACAGAAGAAGGTAAACCAGCTGACATAGCTGAAAGAATTGCTGAAGGAAGAATTAATAAGTTCTACAAGGAAAATTGTTTGGTTGAACAGCAATATGTTAAAGATGGTAATATGACTATCAATGATGTGTTGAAACAAATCTCTAATATTGTTGGGGAAGAAGTAAAAATCAATCAGTTCATAAGATACGCTATTGGTGGTTAATAATTGAAACCAATCTATAAAAGAATATTCTTAAAAGTTAGTGGAGAATCATTGATGGGCGATACTGGTTATGGTATTAGCCCTGAGATTCTCACTAAATTTGTTCAAGAGATTGTACAAATACATGAACTTGGAGTGGAAATTGGTATAGTTATAGGTGGTGGCAATATTTTCAGAGGAATACAAGCTTCCGCTCATGGTATAGATAAAGTTTCTGGTGATTATATGGGTATGCTTGCAACAGTTATTAACTGTATGGCATTTCAAAATGTATTAGAAAAGCATGGTGTTCCAACAAGATTGCAAACCGCAATTAAAATGGAACAGATAGCCGAACCTTATATTCAAAGAAGAGCAATACGCCATTTAGAAAAAGGAAGAGTGGTGTTGTTTGGAGCAGGCACAGGTAATCCTTACTTTACTACTGATACTGCTGCAGTATTGAGAGCAATTGAAGTTAAAGCAGAAGTTGTAATCAAAGGGACTAGAGTCGAGGGAATCTATGACTCTGACCCTGAGAAGAATAGCAATGCAGTTATGTTTGAGAATATTAGTTTCAAAGATGTAATCAGTAAAGATTTAAAAGTTATGGATCATACTGCTATTACTCTTTGTAATGAGAATAAGCTACCGATTAAAGTTATAAATATGAATAAGACTGGAAATTTATATAAACTAGTTATGGGTGAAAAATTAGGTACAACTGTATCTAACTAAGGAGTTAATTATGGAATTAAATGAAATATTAAAGAATGCACAAGAGCACATGAAAAAATCTTTTGATTTTTCTAAAGCTCAAATAGAAAAAATAAGAACTGGTGGAGCAAGCTCTACGTTAGTAGATGGAATAGAAGTGCTTGCCTATGGTACAAATACGCCACTAAATCAAGTTGCGGGTATTTCAACTCCAGATGCTCGTACTATCGTGATTCAACCTTATGATACTAGCTTATTGGGTGATATTGAAAGAGCAATTTTGACCGCTGATTTAGGGTTTAATCCCCAAAACGATGGTAATGTTTTAAGAATCCCAGTACCACCTCTTACGGAAGAAAGAAGGTTGGAATATGTCAAAGTTTGTAGAAACTATGCTGAAGAAGGGAGAGTAGCAATTAGAAACAGTCGTAGATCAGCAATAGAAGCAATTAGGTCTGCCGAAAAAGAAAAAGAAATTTCTGAAGATCAGCAAAAAGACGGTGAATCTGACGTTCAAACTCTTACAGATAAGTATATTGCAATGGTCGATGAAGTACTTGCAAAGAAAGAAAAAGAGTTAATTGGTAAAGATTAGATTGAAAAATGAAAAACAAAAAAGCAGTTATATTTTATAACTGCTTTTTTTTTATCTTTTTCCTTTTATATATTCTTCGAGTTTAAAAATTGAATATGTGTAATGAAATCCTTTTGTTTTTTCACCTTTACCTAATTCTATCGTAAAATTTTGTTCTTGTGTGAAATATTGCCAAATAGGCAGATGAAGTTTATTACTTATATAATTTTCAATGTGTCCATTAAGTACTGAAGTCATATAGAACAAAGCTTCTTTACTGTCAACAAAAACTTCACCATTTCCAGTAGTTGATAAATCAATTCTTGTACATTCATAGTCTAAAGTATCAACGGAACCCATATTCTCAATTAAATATGTTTGTACTACTTTAGGAGTTTGAAATCCATTTTCAACTAGGTTTAATGTATCTTTTTGAATTATGGTACTGTTACCTTTTGTACTACATTTTAATCCTAATGGTTGAATGAGGGATCCTTGAAATGGTCCACCCGAAGTAAAACCTTTACTTGTTGTGTCTGTGTACTGACTAGAATATCTTCTTCCTAGCGAATCAATCTCAATAATGACTTTCTTGTTCAACCAAGGATGATTATCTCTCTTTACTTCTTCGTATAACGGTTTAAATTCACTTCCACTAAAATCTATACTCTCGTAAGAAAGAAAAAAATGCCCTGTTTTCTTATCTATCTTTTCACAAACTATTCTGATCTTATCATTTCTTTTCTTTGTCAGATAACTATTCCAATCAACCACAATTGAGTCACCAGACTCAACACTATAAATCAAGGTGTCGCCCAAATTGAAACTATAAAAATGACAAAGTGTGTCTTTGGTTTGTTCAATATTTCCTGTAATCAAACTCTCATCTAATTTTTGATTTTGAGACTTAAGGGTTATAAATGTTGTTAATATAAATACACAAATTAATCTTATTTTCATAGCTTTTTTTATTTTTTTCTTAAGTGAATTTCCAAAGTTAATATATTTAATTGTTTTTGTTAAAACATTGTCTTAATTTTACGGATAAAGCCTTTAAAAATTATAGTATTATGAAAAAGTTAATAACATTAGTATTTGCAGCAGTACTAATACTTAACACTTCTTTGTTTTCGCAGTCGGGTTTATTAGTTACTGACTATGACTATTCGAGTTATCCGGAAGTTACAATTAAGTATTATGTATTCAAGAATTCAATAAATCAAAACTCACTTCTGAACTCAAACGATATTGTTATTTTGAATAATGATATTAGCATCACAGATAAAAAAATAGAATGTAAGAATAATGTAAATCTCAACGACAATTCTGTTATTGTTTCAATAGACCTGGCAATAGATAATAAAAATTATAATTTTGATTCGGTACTTAGTGCTGCAAATTATCTACAACTGAACACTCCAAACTCAGAGTTTGCATTGTCTTCTTTCAATACTGTTAACCACTTAAACTACGATTTCGGACAATCTTACTCAAGTTTTAAAATTGAGTTAGAAAAATTAAAAAATAGCAATAAGTCACGAATAGATTCTGTTTTCTATTCCAATCCTGCTGGAGCCAACACAATTTTTCAGACTGCGAATACTCAAAATGGCAAACATATAGTAATCTTTACTGATAAAAGAAATTCAATTAAAAAGGAAAATCTTGATAAATTAAAGGCAGATGGAATAAAACTTTATCTAGTAGTTTTAGATGAGAAAGCAGACAAAGAGGTGAAAACTTATTTTGAATCAAACAATAGCACTTACTTATTTGAGAATATTTCAAAAAATAATCTAAAACTTGTTACGCTTGCTATTAAAGAGCTTATAAATGGTAATTTGCCTTGTGCGTTGGTTTACAAAGGCAATTTAGATTGTGACACAACAATTGTATCGAATATTTCTGTTCCATCTATCTCTGCAACAAAAGATATTAAATTTGAGATTAATTCAAATTTAGTTCCACGATTAGAGTTAGCACCATCTTTCTATGGGTTTAGTTCTGTTTTACCAGGTCTAAAAAAAGAAGCAGATATTGTTATAACTGCTGTTAATACTGATATTAACATAGATAGTATCTATTTTTCAGATGATAAGAATGGAGTATTCAGATTCCTTTCTGGTCAAATAACCTCTCCTCAAACTATAACTAATGGAAATAATTGGACTGTGAGAATAGAATATGCACCAAAAGATTCTAATATTGTTTTTACCAAATTGATGATCACTTCCGATGCATGTTTCAATGAGGAAGTTTTAATAACTGGCGGTTTTCCAAATACACCACCAGTGGTTAAAAATATCGAGATTGTGGCACCGAATAAATGCGATGAAAAGTTAATAGTTGGGGATAGATACAAAGTTGAATGGACGGGACTACTGCCAAGCGATGTTATTCAGCTTGAATACTCAACTGACAACGGAGTAAATTGGGATACACTTGCAAGTAATGTTACTGATTTGAACTATAACTGGACTGTACCAGACATTGAAAGTGATGAATGTTTAGTGAGAGGAATTCAACTTTGGCCTAATAATATTGGTAGAACATTAGATTTAGTTCATCCTGATGCTGTGAATACTGCCTTTTTTGATCATGTTGATGGTTCCAAATGTGTTACATCATGTGATGATGGTGGTGTTAGAATATGGAACACAAATACAGGAAAATTGGTAAAACATTTCAAAGGACATACAGATAACGTCAACTTTGCTGTGTTTAGTCCTGATGACTCAAAAATAGCATCTGCCAGCAATGATACAAGTGTAATATTGTGGGATTCGAATGATGACAATGCACCTTTGAATATATTCAATAATCATAATGATGTAGTTAGATCAGTAAACTTTAGTCCAAATGGTACTGAAATTATATCTGTTGATAAATCGGGTGTTTGTAAAATATTTGATGTCAATAGTGGTACCCAATTACACTCTTTCTCACCTGATGGAATTAAGCCGCTATGGTTTGGTACATATCATCCTTCAGGTGATTTTTATTTGACAGGTGG
The DNA here is from genome assembly GCA_020437395.1 of Ignavibacteriota bacterium. Lineage (GTDB taxonomy): Bacteria > Bacteroidota > Ignavibacteria > Kapaibacteriales > UBA2268 > PGYR01. Next base: position 47,561 of record JAGQWJ010000011.1, read on the forward strand.
TAATGGCGGTAGTGTAAAAGTGTGGGATGTAAATACGAATGAATTTGTAAAAGAATTTAAAATTGTAGGTTGGGTAAGTCAATTTGCTTTGAATAGAGATGGTAGTAGATTGCTTATAGTGGATATATTAACTAAAGAAATTACTGTTTGGGATTATATTAACAATACTAAACTATTTACACTTAAGCATAATACTCAAGAGAACCGACCATTGAATTCTGGGTCATTTAATGATTTTGGTGGCAAAGAATATATCTTGACTTCAGGAGATGATTATACTGCTATTTTATGGGACTCAAATGGTGATAGTATCAATGTCTATAAAGAGCACACTAATTCTGTAAGAACAGCGAATTTTAATTTTGATGGACAACGAGTAATTACATCAAGTTGGGATGAAACGGCAAAGATTTGGAATCTTGATGAAAGAGATTTACAAATGGATACTTCCGATTGTCAATTTACAATTACAAAATTAAAATATGACTCAAAAGGTTTGTATTTTGGCGACACTTATCTTGGTGATTACAAGGATACATTGTTTAATGATGCACTAACCAACTTAAATAATTTTCAATTTTCTATTAGAAATGCATTTCTCCGAGGAGCTAATGTATCAGATTTCGAAATTACTAATGATTTGATTAATAAAGTTATTGATACACTTGAAACAAATAATTTTATTAGTCTTAATGTAAGATTTAAACCTACTGATTTGGGAATTAGAACTGCAGAATTAGTCTTGGATATACCTGGAAATCAAGTAGTCGTGCAGCTAGAAGGAAACTGTACTAAAAGGGATTTAGAGATTGTAGAAGGTGCAATTATTTATGAAAAAGTTGACATAGGTGATTTCAGAGATAAGATAGTTGATATTGTTGTAAGAAACAACTCAGAAAATGATCTTACTATTGATTCAGTTTATATTGATATACCAAGAAATAACGACTATTCATTAGTAATTGATAAACCAATAAATGAACTTAAAAAAGGCCGTGAACTAGGTATAATCGCTAGGTTTGCTCCGCAATATATAGATAGGTCAAATGCCGATATTGTGTTTATTCATAACGGAAATAATTCGCCAACGAGAATATCTTTGTTTGGAAGCGGATCCATCCCAGTATTCGACACAACCACAGTAAGTATATCGAATATTGAAGCAGCATCGAACAACAGAGTAATTGCGAAGATTAATATCACAGAATTGAAACAAGAACTTAAGAATGAGGAGTTTAAAGGCATAACTTTAGATTTGTCATTTAATCCTACTTTGTTATATCCCGATTTTTCGATTAAATCTGACGAAATAAAGAATGGTATTAGGACAGTTAGAGTTGATATTGAAGTAAAAGAAGATTGGTTTGCTAATGATAGCAAAGTGAATAGGATACAATCAAACGAAGTAGAAGTTGCTGAATTTCCATTCAGAACTGCTCTAGGTAACGACTCAACGTCGATATTGGACATAAGTAGCTCGAAAGTCTTAGGTAAAGCAAAATTGAAGATTTTTGAATCAGATGGAAATTTTAGATTGTTGGATCTATGTACAGAAGGTGGTACTAGACTATTTGACGGATCAGGAAGTTTCAAATTAGAAAATCCTAGTCCGAATCCACTTAGTGCCAATACATTTGTAAATTATGAATTATTAGAAGATAGTCAGGTGGATTTAGACATTATTGATTACAGAGGAATAGGAATTTTAAGTATAGATTCTGGATTCAAATCTAAAGGAATTTATTCAGTTCCATTTAATATTAATAATATTCCAACAGGTTTTTATTTTATAAGATTAAAAACCCCGAACCAAAGTATAGTTAAAAAAATTCAAATTGAAAGATAATTATGATAAGATCACCAAGAGGAACTAATGATATACTACCTGCTGAAATAAGCAAATGGCATTATTTGGAATCAGCAATTAGAAAGGTAACTACTCAGTTTGGATATTCCGAAATTAGAACTCCTATATTTGAGTCAACCGAAGTTTTTGCAAGGAGCATAGGTGATAGTTCAGATATAGTAAATAAGGAAATGTACACTTTCTTCGACAGAGGGGAAAATTCAATAACTTTAAGACCAGAAATGACAGCAGCTCTTGTTAGAGCATGTATTCAGAATAGTTTGGCAAATAGGGGTGAGTTAGAACGATTATGGTACTACGGACCGTTTTTCCGTTATGAAAGACCACAGAAAGGAAGATTTAGACAATTTCATCAATTCGGAGCAGAATGTCTTTCCTCTCCTAATCCTGAAGCAGATGCTGAAGTTATTCTTTTAGCTCATTCGCTAATTTCAGATTTAGGAATAAATGATTATTTACTTAATATCAATTCTCTTGGCAATAATGCATCCAGAGATAGATATAGAGATTCATTAGTTGAATACTTCAGCAAATATAAAAACGATTTATCAGAAGATTCATTAAGAAGACTGACCACTAACCCATTAAGAATATTAGATTCAAAAGATATAAAAGATAACAAAATAATAGAAGACGCACCTCAAATTATAGATTCTTTAGATGATGAGAGTAAGAAACACTTTGATTACGTAATTAATTTGTTGGAATCTGTAAATGTGGCTTACAATGTAAGTTCTAAACTTGTAAGGGGGCTTGATTATTACTCCCACACAGTTTTTGAGTTCCAAAGTTCGGCTCTTGGTTCTCAAGATTCATTCGGTGGAGGTGGTAGATACGACGGCTTATTCGAACAGCTTGGAGGCAAATTCACACCAGCTGTTGGTTTTGCACTGGGTGTAGAAAGAGTATTATTGATATTAGACTCACTAAATAAAAGTGAAAAAGAAAATAAAATAGATATTCAGATTATTATTGGCGATGAAAGATATATAAATTCTGGATTTAATATTTCAAATGTATTACGAAAGCAAGGTCTTAACGTATTAATTGATATTCAAAGAAAATCATTTAAATCACAAATGAAAGACGCAAATAAGAATAATGCAAACTATGTTATTATATTAGCAGAAAGAGAAATGAACGATAATGCCGTTGTACTTAAGAATATGTTGAACGGTGAGCAACAAACAATAGCAACGGACAAGATAGATACTATTAAGAATTTTATAAAATGAAATTTCTTGAAAAAATAGATTTCCACAAAATTGCAATAATGCCTGCTTTCCGTTGGCAATTCAAACTTGCACTAATATTTATTGCTCTTTTAACTGTTATTGTAATTATCTTCCAAACTCAGATAGTAGTTCAAGATATTATAGAGAAAGAGAGAAACCTTATAAAATCATACTCTAAGATTCTTGAAAGTCTAGAAGACCCCAATTTTGAGAATATTGAGTTTTCACTTTTACTCAATGACCAGATTTTACCTAATATATCATTCCCAATGATATTAACAGATGATAAGAATGAACCATTATTTCCTTTTGAAAATAATATCAGAAACATAGAGATTGACTCGACTAAATCGCTATCAGTTCAAAGAGAAATGTTAAAAAAGCAGATTATTGATATGGCTCAGACTTATGACCCTATAGTAATCAAAGACCACAATGGAAAAGTACTTTCTAAAATATATTATAATAACTCAGATTTAGTTACTGCACTACAACTTTACCCAATATTAGCAGTCATTGGTGTTATTGTCCTTCTTACAATTGGCTATATAATATTTAGTAGCGTTAGGAGAAATGAAGAATCGAAAGTCTGGGTTGGTATGTCAAAAGAGGCAGCACATCAATTAGGTACACCTCTATCATCTCTACTTGCGTGGATGGAGATTCTTAGACTTAATATAGACGAACCGAGAGCAATTAGTGAGACTCTATCTGAAATGGATAATGATGTAAATAGAATGAAAACTATTGCAAATCGATTTTCAAAAATAGGTTCCAAACCTGAATTGGACAATGAACATATTTTTTATGTTATTGATTCTGCCTGTAATTATGTTGAAAAAAGATTACCTCATCTAGGAAGAAAAGTCGAAATAATCAGAGATTTTCCAAAGGAAAAAGTTGTTGTTGAGATGAATGTAGATCTTTTTACTTGGGTTATGGAAAATCTCATAAAAAATGCTGCTGAATCTATAGAAGAAGACAACGGAAGAATAAGAGTATCTATGAGAGTAACGGGTAAGAAAGTTATCATTTTTGTTAAAGATAATGGAAAGGGGATGACAAATAGTTTGAAAAAACAGATATTTATACCTGGATTCACAACAAAAAAACGTGGATGGGGACTAGGACTTAGTTTATCAAAAAGAATAATTGAAGATTATCACAAGGGTAGAATTTGGGTTGAAGATACATTCCCAGGTAAGGGTACCACTTTTGGTATAGAAATACCTGTGATAACTAGTAATTAGATTCATCTCTCCATTGTTGAATTTTCCATATCTCATTCGAATTATTTCTTACTAACTGTATGTTTGCTCTACCGTTTATCCTCGTTATATCATCTGCTTTAAATGACAATTGGAGATTAAAGCTACGAAGTATATTTTTTGATAGAGAATCACCTATTTCAAAAATAATTTCATTCCAAATTAAGTCAATGCTTTCCGTTGAGTCAAACAAAGTTCTTGTTGTTCTTAAGTCAATATCTTTACCCCACGAATTATCAATTCCTAATTCATAATTCCTATAAATAAAGGTGAATTTATCATCTAACAGATTGCTATAAACCGAAGTGTCTGCAAATATGTAAGCATAACGCCAGTTTTGGAATACACCTTCAACTGTCATCTGGTCACTTAGTACTAGGTTGCCTTCCTCGCCCGTGTATTTGCTTGGTGCAAAAGGGTTACAGGAAGAAAGAACCAATAATACTACTAATAATAATATTTTGATTTTAAATAAGACCATGAATAGAGAGATTTATTATCGGATTGAAAGTCATACCAACTAGTAATATACCAAAATCCACTTGAGCTATTTTTTAATACTATTCTGGTGTTTCCAGAATAATTTCTATCAGAAAGATCATTAGTAAATTCAATATTTAGATAGTAATTTGCAGTAAATATAATTGAGTCATTAAAATTCTGATATTCAACATCTGTAAAATTTACATTAGGATTAGTTTCATCTAAAATAGAAGCAACCATCGAAGTAAAATATTTTTCTTCGTTCCTTCTGTACCATTCTGAAAATAATACTTGGAACTGAGCCATTGATTGGGGGTCCGCAATATAAATAAAATCTGTTAAACCAGAAGTGCTTGAATCAGATAAACACAATAGATAGTTGTTCAAATTCTTCTCTTTAATTGAGTTCTTTAGGTTTTCTATTACAATATCGTATGAAGTAGGTGGAATATATCCAGTTCCAGATATATCTGGTTCTTCAGGTGTTCTTGTTTGGAATAAGTCACAAGAATAGAATGAAATAGAAATAAATATGTACAATAACATTCTCATCTAACCAATACTCGCCCTTCCAACGCACGACTTATAGTAGCATTGTCCGAATATTCTATACTAGTTCCCAGCGGTATTCCACTTGCCAACTTTGTTACTTTTATGTTTAATGGCTTGATAAGATTTGCTAAATATTGAGCTGTTATATCGCTCTCCACATTAGGGTTTAAAGCTATAATCACTTCATCGACTCCTTGTAGTCTATTTATTAACTCTCTGATTTTCAAATCTTCAGCATTTATGTTGTTTAATGGATTTATTACACCGTGTAATACGTGAAACAAACCTGAAAACTCATTTGTATTATCAATATAACTTACATCAGATGGGTCCTCTACAACACATATCTTAGATTTATCCCTTTTCTCAGATTGACAAATTTTACAAACTTCTAATTCAGTAAAATTATAACAAACCTTGCAGAGGTTAACATTTTGTACCAAATCTAATAAGGTGGAAGAAAATTTATTAGCATATTCAATATCCTGTTTGAGAATAAAATATGTCAACCTTCTTGCAGTTTTTTTCCCAATTGTTGGTAATGAAGAAAGAATATCTACCATTCTTTCAATATTATCTACACCATTCTTCATTACAAACCTAAGTTTAAACCCGGTATGTTTGGAATACCATCTTTGAGTTTACCCATTTCTTGTTCCACTGTTTTTTCTACTTCTTCAATTGCCTTATTAGTAGCTGCCACAATTAAATCTGTAATCATAGTCATATCTTCCGATTTAAGAATAGCATCGTCAATATCGATAGATTTTACTCTCGTATCGCAAGACATAGTTACCTTTACCATCCCTCCACCAGACTCAGCAGACACCTTTATTTCCTTTAATCTTCTTTTGGTTTCTTCCATTTCTGTTTGCATGTTTCTGATTTTCTCCATCATGCCACCAAGATCAAAACTCATATTTATTCTCCTTAAAAATTTAAAACTAATTCAAATATTATACGTTTAACTATGTAAGTTAATACAAACTAATAAATTTTTTTACTACTTATTAAAAAAGAGAGATGGAAATATGGGTATATTCACTAGAATGACCGATGTGATTAAGGCAAATATCAATGATTTACTTGACAAGGCCGAAGATCCGGAGAAAATGATCAAACAGATGGTTCTTGAGATGGAAGAATCTGTTAACAAAGCAACTTTATCTGTTGCACAATCTATTGCGAATGAGAAGCAACTTCAAAGAAGGTTAGAAAAAGAACAAGCTTCAGTAGCAGATTGGCAATCAAAAGCTGAACAAGCTATAGTTGCTGGTAGAGATGATTTGGCAAAAGCAGCTTTGGAAAAAAAGTTAATAGCTCAGAAAAATGTAAACGATTTACAACCTACGTTTGAATCAGCAAAAAACACTGCTGAAAGATTGAAATCGCAATTAGATCAACTTAAAAAGAAATTAGATGAAGCAAGATCAAGACAAAATACTTTGATAGCCCGTTCTAATGCCGCAAAAGCAGAAAAACAACTTAACCAAGCTATGAATGGAACTGGAACGGACGCATTCAGTAAGTTCGAAAAAATGGAAAGTAAAGTCGAGCAAATGGAATCAGAAGCTGAAGCATTCGGAGAGTTAAACAGTTCAGATAGATCATTAGAAGAGGAATTTGCTAATTTATCAAATCCAGATGTTGATGATGAATTAGAAAAGCTAAAAGCACAAATTAATAGTAGAGGCAATAATGAATAGTAAACTTGCAGACACTAATCAAAAATTAAAATCCTTTTTTGAGAATAATTTTAATGAAACTACTTTTTTTGATGAAGAATCATTTATTGTCTCTAAAGGTTCAACTCAAGTTTTAGTAAAAGCTGAGAATATCACTGAAGACCATATTGTAATAGATATAATTTCTCACGTTGTAAAAGGTGCGAATGTAGATGATAACCTAAAGAATTTCTTACTAAGAGCAAATTCCGAATTGAAGTTTGGTGCATTTGGATTACTATTTGATGATACAATTACTTTCCAGCACTCAATTCTAGCAAATGAATTTTCAGAAATTGATTTGAAAAGTTCAATAAATGCAGTTGCTAGTGTTTCGGACTATTATGATGATATTATTGTAGAAAAATCTGGTGGTAAAAGAGCCCTTGAAGATTTGAACGACGAAGCAAACTGAAAATGATTAAAGCGATAAACAATTATCGCTTTTTTTTATTTAATTCTAATCTTAATACTTCTGTTTAAGTATCTTCCTTGTGGGGTTTTTTCGTCATATTTATCAGTATTAGTCAATTCTTCAAAGTAAAAGACTTTTGATGTATTATTCTTAATAAATTCAATAGCGTTTGTAGCTCTTTCTTTCGCTATTTTTTTATTCGCATCTTCTAAGCCAATATTGTCACTATTACCAATAATTTCAATTGTTTTACCCTCTGGTAAATACTCAACCAATTGTTTTAACAAGCTTTTAGTCTCATCTGAAAGATTAGAACTAGCAAAATCGAACATTAACAATGCTTCAAATTCATCTGTCTTTAGCTCAACTTGTTTTTTGGTAATCCTCTCTAATTTTACCTTTTCACTAACATTTACAGTTAATTCTTCATAATTCAATTTGGAGTCAATTGTAAAGTTAAATTTTTCATTTTTCAAATCTTTTATAAATTTTGTATTTATTACTTCAGATTTGATTAACTTTTCATGCTCGTTTAAATTATTTTCGAAATAGACATTACCAGTTGTATTCTCAAGTTCTATATTATTATCAATATATCCATGTAATAATTCAAAGTCTATTTTCTTAACAAATTCTACAGAATTAGCATTCATCAATTCTATCTCAACTCTTCTGTTCTCTTCTAATCCTTCTTCATATTGAATGTTGGTAATAACTTTAGGGTATATATTATATCTTGTTTTTATTCTGTTTTCGGTGATTCCTTTTTCGATAAATATAGCTTTAGTGTTCTTTACTCTCTCTTTTGCAAGATTAATATCATTTTTCTCATCTGGACCAGAAGTACTACCTTGAAGTATTATTTCGGATTCTGGGTATTTATTTAGAATCTCCACTATCCTATCAAAAATATTATAGTAATCTTCAATTAAGTTTGTTTCATTTGGACCATTTTTATATGATTTTCTTATTTCACTAGAATTTTTATCGAAGAAAATTGCTAATACAAGTGGGGGAGATGCAATAAGCTTTTCTCCGATTTCTATATAACTATTTCCATAGTCAAACTTACTGTCCAAAGATAATAGTGGTAATGGTATAGTTTCAATAGGTAATGGCTGAATTGGAGGTTTTGGTGGTAGTTTAGGAATTATTTCTTTTGGTGATTCAAATGCAAATTTAATCCCAAGTGTTCCGAACAAACTGTAGGATCTAATTTCTGCATCAGTCAAAAGTGAGTTTATATCGCTTGTTAATCCAATTTTTTGGGTAAAATAAAGATTATGTGCTATTTTCATATTATTATATAACGAAGCATTAAAACTAAATATATTAGAACTTAATGTAGTTAATTCCCCTTCTGCATTAATCCGCTCAAAAAAAATCTTATCATCTATCTTAAAAGTAGCTTCACTTGGTTTATTAATTACTTCCGTTTGAGTAAATTTTCCGTTTTGTTGAAAATTTATACTTGGTGATAAACTGAAATAGAGTGGACCATTGAATAAATCTCTTTTAATGAGTACACTTATATCAAGACCCAAATCAAGTGAATTAAAAACAATATCTAATTGTTTGTTTGTATTTACTAATTCAACTTTTTCCGTTTTTAAATTTCTTGCAAATGCAGTATCAATATTATTGAGTAATCCACTTTTAGTCTGATAACCAGCATGTAATCCTATATTTAGAAAATCGAGTACTGCATATTCAGCAAATATTCTACCTCTAAGGTTTGTACCATTTCCAGATTCATAACATCCACAGCTTTCTATGCCCTTAAATTCAGTGAAGTTAGCATCAAAAAGCAATAATCCATAAGTACCTTCAAATCCTACATAATACGGTAATTCTTCAGAATTCGATAGATAGGGATTATTTATTACCAATAAAAGAATGAAAGTGAAAAATAATTTCATATTAAAAATAGTTTGATATAAATATACCTAGGAATGTAAAAATTAAGGATAATAATACACTTAACACAATATATATTAAACCAAAAATCAATTCTCCAGACTGTATCAGTTTATAAGCGTCTAAGGAAAAAGACGAAAATGTTGTAAATCCGCCTAAAAAGCCAATCGTAAGAAATAAATATAAACTGTTACTAACGTTCAAATTATTTCTGAATAAACCATATAGAATACCAATTGCAAAACTACCAACTAAATTAACAACAAATGTACCTATTGGATGGGAGCTATCAAGGAAATGATTCATTGCTTTTTCGCCGAGAATTATAACCAAATAACGCATTAGTGACCCAAATCCACCTCCAAGAAAAATGAAAAATAAGTCAGAAATCATTATAAACCTATCTGTTTTTATTAATTATTTACATCTACATTTATAATTTATCAAAAATTCTTCTTAATTTTACAATCTTATTCTAGTGTGCTAAAAACTAAATTGAGGTTAAACCATGAAAGTATTAAAAATAGTAGTGATTGCAATCGCTATTATATTAGGACTTTTTATTCTTGTAGGATTATTCTTACCAAGCTCTATGTCAATTGAGAAATCAATTGTTATCGATACTCCACCCAATGTTCCATATAGCCAAGTGACTAATCTGAGGAATATGCCTAAATGGGATCCATGGTCAAATATTGATAGTACTATGGAAACTACTTATGATGGTCCAATAGCTGGTCTTGGAGCTAAAAGATCATGGAAAAGTACTAGTGACCAAGTAGGTACTGGTTCAATGACTATTACCAAAGATGATCCTTTCACTTTCGTAGAAGCAGAACTCGATTTTGGTGATCAAGGGTTAGCAAATTCTTATTATAAATTCGAGGAAATAGAACCTGGGAAAACAAAAGTTACTTGGGGCTTTAATAGTGATATAGAAATACCAATATTTGGTGGTTACTTGGCTATGATGATGGGACCAATGGTAGAGAAAGAATATGTCAAAGGGTTAGAAAGTTTAAAAAAATTATCTGAATCAATTGAAAATAAATTAGATGTTTCGGATAAGAAATTCTCTATCGAAGAAGTGGAGTCTAGTAATGTTATTTGTATTTCTACTAAAACTGTTCCAACAGATAATAATCTATCAGAAAAAATGGCAAAAGCTTACGGTCAATTAGTAACTAATATACAAGTAAATGGTATGGAAATGTCTGGTCCGCCGATAACTATTACTACTAAATGGGAAGAAAATGAATATGAATTTGATAATTGTATCCCTATAGAAAATTTGAAAGGAGATTTATCAGCTGGTGTATTCAAAACAGAAACATATTCAGGAACTGCCATTAAGGTTGAACACGTTGGTTCTTATGCAAATATGAATAATTCTTATGATGTTATTTTAGCATATATTTCGCAGTTAGGACTTGAGATTGTAGGTAATCCTTGGGAAGTTTATATTAGTGATCCTTCAAATACACCTGAAGATAAACTACTGACAAACATATATTTCCCGGTTAAGTAAAACAATTTGTAGAAGCTCCAAAAGATATGGATTTAAAATGAATATTGCAGTTGATTCTAACATTGTTTTCCTTAAGAAAACTTTGGAATTTGACTTTAACGTAATAAGTTTTGATGGGGGAGAATTAAATTCAGATTTCTTGATTGAGAATAAAATTGAAATACTTTTTGTGCGATCAACTACTGATTGTAACGAAACCCTATTAAATAACACGAAAGTTAAATTCGTTGGGACAGCAACTGCTGGAATTGATAACCTCGATTTAGACTACCTAGAAAGTAATAATATCAAATGGACAAACGCTGCTGGTTCCAACTCTATTTCTGTTGCGGAATTTGTCACTCTATCTATTCAATCATGGTTAATAGTGAACTTATTTGATATTACTAATATGAAAATCGGAATTATAGGATTTGGTAATATTGGGAAGAAAGTAGGAAAAATATTCGAAAAATATTCTAAGAGTATTCTAGTTTCAGATCCATTTGTTAAGGATGTAAGCATAAAAAATACTCAAATAAGAAATCTTGAAGAAGTATTAAGTGAATCAGATATAATAACTTTCCATGTACCATTGATAAAGAATGGGAATCATCCCACATTCAATATCTTGGGCTCACATAATATTGATTTGGTAAAAAAAACTACGTTAATTGTTAATACATCAAGAGGAGGGGTAATCGATGAAAATTCTCTATTACAGAATATTAGTTCTAAAAATTTGATTTTTGATGTATGGGAAAATGAACCGAATATTGACACAGAATTTGCTTCCAAATTATTTCTATCCACTCCTCATATAGCCGGTCATTCATTTGAAGGGAAATTACGTGGTACATTAATGATGATTGAACAATTAGAAAATTACTTAGGTGTAAATATCGATAAGTCGGAAATTATGAAGGAAATGAATAAATCTACAAAAAAGGAATTAAGTAAACTAAGTTTCTTTGAATTGTATGATAGATTAAAAAATAATCTTCAATTGTCTGAAACTAATAATCAATTTAAAAGGATTTTAGAGAATTTTGATTCAGGGAAATTTAATAATTTGAGAAAAAATTATCCAAAGCATAATGAAACTTTATCCGAGAATTCATTTTAATGTATTACAATTTGCTAATTTAATATAGATTGACTTTGGAAAATCCTTTTTCAATTTATCAAAATACCACTGAGCAGTATTTTCATCATTCAATGCACATAATAAATGTCCTTGTCTCAATAGGATTCTCTGTTTTAAGTTATCACTCAAATTATTGTTCATAATATCATTAAGCAAATTGTTTGCTAACTTGTATTCATTATTCACAATAAGACACTCAGCACTATAGAAAACAGATTCAAAATAGAGAGAATCCTTTTCTTTTAAAGTTTCTTGAAGAATAGCAAATTTGCTACACGCTTCATCATATTTTCCTGAATTAAATAGATATATAGCTGAATCCAATTCTACACTAAGCGAAATTCTTCTATTGTTTTTGCTTTCTTCAATATAGATAGGAGGTAATTTGATGATAAGTGTATCATCGGCATAAGATTGACCTGCAGATGCAGATTCATTTGTCCCTACTTCTGTCTGATTGTTAGTTGCTGTGCTTCTATTAGATTCATTATCTGCACTTCTAGTCATATAGCGGTTTCTTACAGGTGAGCAAGCAACAAATATTAAAAAGAATATAATGTAAATATATTTCATTTTTGATTATCTTACCTTAAACGTAGCCATAGTTATGATAGCCAAAATAATACCAACAATGTAGAAACGTGTAACAATTTTAGATTCATGTATTCCAGTTTTCTCAAAATGATGATGAAGTGGTGCTATTCTGAAAATTCTTTTGCCAACCCCAGTCTTCTTTTTTGTATATCTAAAGTAAGTTACTTGTATAATAACTGATAATGCCTCAGCAAAAAAAAGTCCACCTAATATAGGTAATAAGAACTCTTTCTTAATTAATATAATCAATGCTCCTATAGCTCCACCTAAAGCTAAAGAACCCGTATCTCCCATAAAAACTTGTGCAGGATATGAGTTATACCAAAGAAATCCTATTCCTGCTCCGATGAGTGCTGCTGTAAATATAGTCAATTCACCAGAACCTTGAATGAACATTATATTAAGATAATTTGCAAAAAAAGTATTTCCTGAAAAATAGGATAGAAGTGCCAATGTTAAACCTACTATGCTTACTGTTCCTATTGCTAAACCGTCTAAACCATCAGTAAGATTTACTGCGTTTGATGTAGCAGTTATTATAAAAACGACCATAGGAATGTAGAGTATTCCAAAATTAAAATTCAAATCCTTCGAAAAGGGAACAGTTGTCAATGTATTTATTTTTTCAAATCCTGAAGAATAAATTTCTGGGAAAAAATATATAGTGGAGCCAAGAATTAGACCAATTGTTACTTGACCCAATATTTTGTACCTTCCAACCAATCCTTTGGGCAATTTTTTTATAACTTTTAGATAATCGTCGAGAAAGCCTACTCCACCTAACCAAGCTGTTACTAATACGGCCATAGCAACAAACATATTTGTCATATCTGCCCATAATATACTCGGTATTAATAATGAGGAAAGGACTATCAGACCGCCCATTGTAGGAGTACCTGCCTTATTCAAATGCAGCCCTTTGTCCATCAATTCAGACTTTGCTTGTTCACCGATTTGCATTTTTTTTAGCTTAGAAATTATCTTCGGACCAATAAAAAAACTGATGACCATTGCCGTAATTGCTGCTGCTGCTGCTCTGAAAGTAATAAATTGGAAAACTCCAAACCCAGGTGGGTCAAAAGTATTATGTATCCATTCTGCAAGGAAATATAACATCTATGTAATATGCTGCTTAATTGAAATGATAACAAATATAATAATAAATTTTTAAAAACTACTAATTTAATAAGAAATAAAGCTATCTAGATTTCAAACTATCAATTACAACTTCCAATCTCATACCTCTGGAACCTTTTATAAGAATTGTACATTTATCTGAAATTCCTTTTAGTTTATCCGTAATATCTTCTTTATTGTTAAAATGTTCACTGTTAACTGTCATATCTAAGTTCTTGTAGATATTACCAAATAAATAAACTTCATCGGCTATATTCGAAGCATAATTGAGTATTTCTCTGTGTTCTAATATACTATTTTCGCCTAATTCCAGCATATCACCCAATACTGCAATTTTCTTATTGTCAAATAATTTTAAAGTGTTAAGTGCTACTAATACAGAATCAGGATTTGCATTATAACAATCATTTATAATTGTTTTATTATCAATTTTTTCAATTAACATTCTACCATAACTATTAGTAGAATCTGGCTCGTATGAATCCAAAGCTTTAATTATATTTTCTTTATCTTCACCTAAATCAATCGCAACTGCAATTGCCGCCGCCGCATTAATTGCCTGTATTTTACCGACTATACCTTTTAATTTTACTTTGAAATTGATTTCGTTATATGTTTTCACATTAATAGTTGGGTGTAATTCTTCATCTAAATCTATGCTATATGTCAAGTGCATACCTTCTTGTTGCCCATACACATATTTATTCTCCAACAAGTTAGCGTACTTACTTAAAATTTTATCGTCATAGTTAATAAATGATTTCTTGTTGAATTTTCTAAGATGTCCGAATAAGAAAGTCTCTTCCATCTCAACTCCGAATAGATCGACTAACTTTTCAAGGTGTTCTTTTCCAATATTAGTAATAAGTCCATGTGTTGGCTCTATTAATTCGGATAAATAAGCAATTTCTCCAGGTTCATTTGTCCCAATCTCTAGCACCGCAACGTCATAGCTTTTGTCTAAGCAAAAAAGCATCAAAGGAACGCCAAGTTGATTGTTGTAATTTTTATAAGTCCTTAATACTTTATTATCTACGGATAAAATATGAGAAAGTATTTCTTTGGTAGTAGTTTTTCCGTTAGAGCCACCTATAGCTACAATAGGTAATTCAAATCTTTTCCTATGAAAATTAGCTAGCAAACCAATTCCTTTGAGTGTATCGTCAACAATTAATAAAGGTAGTCCTTCTAATTTTGTTTTATTCTCATTATAATATTCATTATCCACAAGAGATAAAATTGCACCTTTATCAAAAGCTTCTATAATTAATGTGTTTCCGTTTAAATTTTCACCCTTCAATGGAACAAATAGATTGCCATCGTTTATTTTTCTAGTATCTATACTGACACCAGTAACTATTACATCATCTTCAATATTTATTGCATTTTTTGAGTTGAATATTAATTTCAATTCATATCCACTAAATTGTGCCTTGTTTTCTATCATTTTTCTAAATCTGTTTATAATTATTTTTCAAATATAAGGTATAAAATAATATATTTGCTTTTCTAAATCTGAATTTTATGAATCGAATTTCTAAATATCTTAATTCATTTGCAATAGTAAGTATTTTATTGTGGATTGGCTCTTCTGTAATAAGAAGTTCAATTGGTTTTTCACTATTCAAAGTTAAAGATCAGTTTACAATGCGAAACAATATTGATATGTCTGAATTATACTATACTATAAACACTTATATCAATATTACATTCTATGTTGATTTATTCTATTTACTTTCCTTACTATTTATAACATTACTTTTAATATTTAATTTCAAATACCTGAAAAAATACGGATGGTTATTTATATCAATAGTTTTGTTTTATATCTTTTCAATTCCAGAATTATATTTGATATTGAATGATGTAGATTTGTATTATTATAATCTTAAATCAATTAATAATACAATCTCTAATGGAAGTTTGCATTTGTTCAAACAACGATTTATACTTGATACATTTAAAATAATTCAACCAATGTCATTCCTATCTCATCTTGCAATAGCATTCTTTATGATTTTAAAGCCCCTAGAAAAGAAATGAAACCAGAAGAACTTTATAAAGAATTATGTGATTTAGCAATAAGTCTAGGTGTAAAAATCAAACGTGATAAAACGGCAAAAACCTCAGGAATTTGTCTTGTTGATGAAGAAACCATATTAGTATTAGATACAAAAATCCCCAAAGACAAATTAGCGTCTGTTATTGCTACTGAACTAAAAAGAGCAGAAATAGATAATAAATTCGTAAAACCAGTACTACGTGATTTCATCGATCAACAAGAAGTAAAAGAAGCCGAATATGTTTTAACAATAGAGTATCCTGAGGATTTTACAAAGGAGTAAATTCATCATTATTATTTTTCTTTCTTGATATCTCAGCCATTTCTTTCTTATATTCAATCAATTTTTCAGCTAATAATTCATTCGATGTAGCTAATATACTTATAGCAAGCAGACCAGCATTTTTACCTGCTCCAATAGCAACAGTAGCCACTGGTACACCTGGCGGCATTTGAACTATAGAATAAAGTGAATCAACACCGCTTAAAGTCTTAGTTTGTATAGGTACTCCTATTACTGGTAAATGAGTTGTTGAAGCAATCATACCAGGTAAATGAGCGGCACCTCCAGCTCCTGCAATTATTACTTTTATATTTCGTCCACTGGCATTAGTACCATAGTCGATCATTTCGTGTGGTGTTCTATGTGCAGAAACGACTCGCATCTCATATTCAACTCCGAACTCTTTGCAAATTTCTGCAGCCTGTTTCATTGTTGGAAGGTCCGAATCGCTGCCCATTATTATACTTATCTTGGTTGACATAATTTTTTATATTTTATTAATTGGAGAAAAGAATGAAAGTAAATGTTAAATATAACAAAAATATGAGTTTCATAGGAGAAAACGAAGCCGGACATAAAACAATGTTTGATACTTCTGCTGTGGGAGGCGATTATGAGGCAGCTACACCAATGCAAATATTATTAGAAGCGGCTGCTGCTTGTTCTGCTATTGATGTAGTTGCAATGCTGAAAAAGAGAAAAAGAACAATTACTGATTTTAATATTGAAGTTAATGGTGAAAAACGAGAAGAACATCCAAATATCTATACTAAAGTTCACATGATTTATACACTAATCAGCCCTGATGTTGAAGAAAGTGAATTAGAAAGAGCCATAAGTCTTTCTCAAGAAAAGTATTGCAGTGTTTCTGCCACAATTAAATTAGCAGGTGCAGATGTCACTTATGAATATATCATAAAAAAAAGTTAGTATAAATTGAGACGTTTTTGTTGTTAATGTGTCTTTATAAGTATTACAGATTACAAAAACGGAAATTGTTTTGAGATTTTTAACATTATTAGCTTCAACAGTATTATTATTAGTATCCCAATCGACAGCTCAAATTAGAATAAATGAAGTATGTGCTTCTAATTCCGAGTCTTTATACGATGAAGACTCGGATACGCCTGATTGGATAGAACTATACAATTATAGTGATGAGCCACAGAACTTATCTACATGGAAAATATCAGACAAACCCGATTCTGAAAACGCATGGCAACTCCCAGATACTATACTTCAACCTGATGAGTACTTATTAGTATATGCTTCAGGAAAAAGTAAATTAACGGATACAAAATATTCGATGAGAATGAGAAGTTATGGTTCTATTGTTCCTTTCAATAATAGAGATGCATATCGCTATAGATATAGACAAATTTCAGGAGATTTTCATGCCGAGTTGAATGTTCTATCGATTAGGAATGAGGGGGCATGGTCACTTTGTGGTATTCATATTAGGTCCGATTTAACTGATACAACCAACTTTTTTGGTATGTTTTTGGGATCAAAAGAAAAAGATGGTTTTTTCAATTTTTGGCGAGACACTATACTACATATTCCTAAATACAAAGCACTATATGGAAGTATCAATCTTCCCTATGCAAAATTAACATTGACAAGAAAGAATGATTCTTTATTCTGTTCCTACATTGATAGAGAGGGTAAAGAAGGATACAAAGAGAGTTATCATAATTTTTTACCTAATGAGATATTGATTGGCGTTAGTGTTTCTGGATTTAATATCAACCAATTTTCTGAATTTATTATTGACTCTTTCCAAATAAATAATGTCTATAATGATATTATGAAACTTGATGTTTATGAAGTTAATACGGAAGAGGAAGGAATCGACTCATATTACAAAGAGATTCATTCTGATTTCAAAATGAAAAAAGATGAAACAATCTATTTATTTAATAAAAATGTTATCAAGGATAGTTTAAAGATTATTAATCTAACTGGTGATGTAAGTAATATTTTGGTAGATGGAAATAATTGGAAAATCACTAATAAACCTACTCCAGGTAGTAAGAACGGAGATGGATATATAGGAAGATTACCACAACCAAAAATTTCTTTTGAGAAGGGGAGGGTTGTAATTTTTGATACTAATAATGCAGTAATTAGATACACTACTAACAACAAATTTCCTGATTTGAAATCAAAGATATATAGTACTACAGAGCCAATAAATATTGACAAAACCACTGTTATTAAAGCTATTGCGTATAAGGATGGATATATTCCAAGCTTTTGTAAGTCTGAGCTATTTAGGGTTGATGAACCTGACACTAAACTTCCAATTGTTTCAATTTCTTCAGATTCTTTAGAATTGTGGGGTGAATATGGAATTTTACACGAAAGAAACCTACGGATTTCACCAAAGATTAATTCCAGCTTTAATTTTTATTCAAAAAATGAAAATATTTCCCAAAACATTAAAATCAAATTACATGGTAATAATTCTAGATATAATCCGCAGAAGTCGTTCAGATTATTTGCTGATGAAAAAATGGAGAATAACTCCTTTGTAAATAAATTCTTTAATTCAAGTATCAAAAATTATCGCCAGCTAATTTTCAGAAATAGTGGTACTGATTGGACAGAAACATTTCTGAAAGATGCTTATAACGCAGTTATTGCGAAACAAATTGGAAATCTTATTTCTGCGGATTACACACCCGTATTATCTTATTTGAATTCAGATTTTTATGGTTTGATAAATCTTAGAGAAAGATTGAATGAGGATTTCCTTTCCGAATATTATAGTATTGATGATACTGGCATTAACTTTTTTGAAGATAATGGAACATTTATAAATGGGAATTATTTCAAATATAGAGAGTATTATAAATTTGTAATGGAAAATGATTTCGAAAATAATTACAAAATTATAGATTCATTGATTGATGTCAATAACTTTATTAACTATACACTCTTTGGCATTTATGCTGCGAATTACGATTGGCCATGGAAGAACATAAAACTATATCAGTCTGATGATTTAGACAGTAAATTCAGATATTTAATCCATGATATGGATTGGACTTATAGTCTTTTTGATTTCAAACCCAACCAAGATAAAATGGGACTTATAGTTGCAGATACATTTAGTCATGTTTCTCTAATTTTAATGAAATTCTTACAGAATAATGAATTTAAAAAACAATTTTTAATTAGAGCTGCAGATCTAATGAATTCTGTTTTTAAACCTGATAATATGAAGTTCATTTTAGATAGTTTAGCAAATCAGATTAGAGACTATATTCCACTACAACAGCAAAGATGGGAAGGGTCCTGTTTGAATTGGGAAGAAAAAATTGATGAAATGAAGATATTTCTCGATGAGAGACCTTTCTATTTTATGAATAATATGAATAACCATATTAATAATAATCAAGGTGTTTCAGAGTTTAGTCTTAAAACATACCCAAACAATAGTGGTACGTTCAAAGTAAATACAATCAATATAGATACATCCGAATGGAATGGCAGGTATTTCCAAACTTTGCCAATAACAATAACAGCAGTACCAAAACATGGTATGAGGTTTGTAAAGTGGAATCACGATTCACTTGGTACAGAGCCAACAATCACGACGACTTTGCCTGAAGCTATAATATTAGAAGCAATTTATGAGAATAAAAACATAAATGAATTAGACAAATCAATTGTAATAAACGAGATAATGTATAATGCTGATAAAAATAAAGATACGAAAGATTGGATAGAACTTTATAATGTTGGAACCAAATCAGTAAACCTAAAAGGTTGGTCAATAATAGATGAGGATACATCACACATTAAATTTGTAATAGACGAAGATTATGAAATAAATCCTGAGGAGTATATTATAGTAAATAGAGAGAGAACAGAATTCGAGAAATATATAAACATAACAAATAAATTATTCGGAGATTTTGATTTTGGGTTAGGTGGTAATGACATTGTTAGGTTAATAGATAACAAAGGAGCAACACACGATTCAGTAAACTACGATAATAATGAACCTTGGCCAGAAGGTGCCGATGGAACAGGATATACAATTGAGCTTATAAATCCAATCTTAGATAATAATTTAGGTTCAAATTGGAAAATAAGTAAATATGAACTTGGGACTGCTGGTGAAATTAACTCTAATTATGATTCTCTCAAGACAGGTGTAAATAAAAATGTTGAAAGAAGAAGTTATAATTTGTTTCAAAGTGGAAGAAACATTACAATAGCTCCAAACTACGAAATTATAAACTATAGCATTTACAATATCACAGGTAAGAATATGAAAGACCTTGTAATTAGTCACCCCAATAAAAACTATATATATATTGATTTAGAGGACTTGGAAAGAGGAATATACTTTTTGCATTTGCAATTTAAAAACAAGGAAGAATTTATTAAACTTCTACTTAATTAGTGTCTTTTTCAAGTAGAGAATCCTAGAAGGAATAACTGAAAAACTTTTAAATCCTTCGTCAACTAACAATTGCAATGATTCTTCTTCACTTGCAATTTGACCACAAATGACAAGTTCTTTTTCATTTTCTTCACAAGTCTTTCTGATTTCATTTAGCAGTGTTATAAAACTTTCGTCCTTGTAGTTAAGATAATTTTTAACAAGTTCATTATTTCTATCAGCAGCGAAGTAATATTGCATTAAATCATTAGTACCAATACTTATGAAATCTGATTCCTTGATTAGTTTACTAATCATCATCGCAGCAGCAGGTGTTTCCACCATAACTCCTATTTTCGGGGGATGCAAATTCAGATTCATAGAAATTTCATGAACTAATTTCTTAATTTCTATCACTTCTTCAATTCTAGTCACCATTGGGATTAAAAGACGAACATTACCATTAACTGAAGTTCTAATTAGTGCATATAACTGTGTTTCTAAAATATGTTTATTACTATGCAAATATCTAATACCTCTTAGTCCTAATGCGGGATTATCTTCTTTTTCATCATTTAAATTAAGTTTATCATAGCCAAAATCAAAAAGTCGAAAAGTCACAGATCTAGGGTAGATACTTTCAGCAATCTTCTCATAAGTGCTGTGTTGTATGTCTTCTTCGAAAATTTCCTCAATATTGTGAACTAGATTCTCGGTTCTTACAAGTCCAATACCATCTGCGTTGTTAACTAAAGTATTCTCTAAATCTATTAAATTATTAATATTTGTATAGAACCTTAGAGATTTTCCATTTTTATTCTTAACCCTAGTTTCTTTATAGTTCTGAAATGATTTATACTCAGAATTTGTTAAAAGCAACTTGTTTTCGTAATATTTTTTTGTGATTGCATCCGGATTCACTATTACTTCTCCAATGTATCCATCAATAATCAGTTCATCATTATCTTTAATTTTATTTAATAATGACTTTAAACCAAATACTGCTGGTATATTTAAGCTTCTTGAAATAATAGAAGAGTGAGATAGATTCGA
>JAGQWJ010000120.1 GCA_020437395.1 Ignavibacteriota bacterium
CGAAACTGTACCGTATTCAAAGCCAGATAGACCTTCACTTCCATAACCTATTTTAAGCATCTCAGGGTCCTGTTCTTCGAGGCCTTCATATTCAATTTTATGAATCAATTTATTTCCGCTAAACTGATACGGGGAATAATATGGGTACTTTCGTGTTAAAGGATCTACAGAAAAGAATCGACCTATTCGAGGGTCATGCATTCGATATCTAAATGTCCAACTATTTCCTTCTCCTTTCAACTCATCATCCCTTTCTTGGCCTTGAAAACCAAGCCTATAGGGATTTTCAGAGCTCCAATCCATGTCCGGCATCATCATCCCATACGGATAATGATCTCTGCTGATATAGCGCACTTCCTCAAGCACTTACAGTACCTACTAATGTTGAAATTTCATCAAGATAATGCTAATTTACAATTTCAAATAGTCTCCAATTTGCTGCATAAATTATCGGTCCCTTTGTCTAGTTTATTTTGAGAATTCCGCATTTTTCTCACGCTCGGCAATGGTTTTGAAGTGCGCAGAATTCCATCCATTTATTATCTCAGGAATTCTTATGAACAGTAGTTTTGCTATCGTTGATCTCATCATTCTAATAGAAGAAACCAAGTCACAAAAAAGCTGAGTTAATTCAGTTAATAATTTC
>JAGQWJ010000121.1 GCA_020437395.1 Ignavibacteriota bacterium
TCATTCGGCAATAACATATTGTCATAATTTGTCATTATATGCCAATACAGACATTCTTTAGTAAAGGATTCAATTGATATCCAACATGAATTGATAATTGCAATTCTAAATCCAGGATCATAATGAATATTTAACTTTTGGTTTATGGAAAACAATGCATAATTCATAAGCATTCCCCAAATCGAATACGTTCTGCCTTCTAAAGTGGGTTTGATTACTCCCATGTTTTGGATTTGTTATTAATCAAATGTTTGTTAATTAGATTTAATCGCCATTTTCTATTTTTCCGCACAACGGCCGGTGCAAACGCAGTAGCCCCGCATAGGGGCTATTGCCGTTTTGCATTTTGTTAGGTAGCGTTTTCTTCTCTATTTAACTCTTTTTTTTAGGTCAATAATCCACAAACCAGGCCACCAATTAATCCCAATGCCATTATTGGTTTAAAGGCCTTTGTTATCAGAGCATCAGGGAAACTCAATACTCCACCAATAATTAGTCCTTTTAGCCAACCATGTATTGGCAGGTCAATGTTGAAAATTATAAACCCAATTGAAAATCTGTTGACGAAAGAGGCTATTATCGCTTTTCTCTTATCTTCAAATTCCATAAAAAGCATTGGAATTATTGAGACAATTCCCAAAATT
>JAGQWJ010000122.1 GCA_020437395.1 Ignavibacteriota bacterium
TTTGTAATTTTGACAATAATAATAACAGAGAGAAGAGTTTGAAAAAGATATTAGTGATAATAATGTTGGTTTTTGCTTTCGGGTGTGAGGAAAATGTAACTGAACCGAGTGAAAGTGAATATACGATTGTTGGAACATGGGGTAAATTAAAAGAAATTACAGATAAAAGAGATACTATATTTATATATTTAGAGTTCAAAGTAGATAAAATAATTTACTTAACATCTAAGATAGGGGGACAGGAAATTGAAAGGATAGAAGGTTCATATATTAAGACAGGAGATAAAATAACAGTAGTAGATAGTAAATTTGAATCTGAAAATGGTATTTATAGTTTCAAAATAAATGGTGAAATGTTAGAGTTGATACTAAAAGAAGACGAAACTGAAAGACGAAATTATTTTCCAGGAATTTATAAAAGGTTGGATGAGAAGGAATTATAACAAAAACATTAACTAAGAATCGAAAGCAATCAACTATAAGGCGGAAATACTTCTCGAGTGGGAGGTTTTCTTATTCTAAATAGATTACCGCGTCCTTACAGTCCTCGCAATGACATTCTTGGTGGCGGTTTTGAGAAAAAAGAAGCACCCCCGAAGGGATTCGAACCCCTAACCCTCAGAGCCGAAATCTGATGCTC
>JAGQWJ010000123.1 GCA_020437395.1 Ignavibacteriota bacterium
TCAATATTCTTTCGTTTTACTTCTTTATAATTCCATCCCGTTTCAGTGGAGGTGCTATCTAAATTATGACTTTTCATTTCATTTTCAATTCCGTTATGGTCTTTAGTCGATACTTCCTTTTTTGTCTGGTTGTCGCAACTCCATAGAACTGAAAGAATTATTAAAGTTATGATTATTTGTCTCATTGTCGTTTTTTAGCTTGCAGGTAACGGTTTGCAGCTACCCGAAGGTGGCGATTTCGAAGCGATTCAGTGTCAGCCCAGCACAAATTTTTATAGAAGCACAAAGCTTGATTTAACCACTGAACCGCCACTTTTGGGTAGGTGCTGTTATGCCCAGTTATTCTTCTGTCCATTGTTTTGGTTTGGGATATTTCCCTGTCTTATTTGGGTCAAACTTACAAGTCATAAATTCATTATTTCCTGTCTTTGAGTAAGTCGCAATGAGGTTGTCATTGAATTTTTTTGACTGTAAAAAAGTTGAGTCAATGTTTTTATCTAGTCTGTCTATGTCAACCAAGTGAATTCTAAAGTCCGTCACCAAACTGTCAGGAGGGAATTCATTATTTATTATTTCTCCCCAAGTCCAACTACAAGAATAATAAGCCGGATTCCAACCTTTTCCGGCAAG
>JAGQWJ010000124.1 GCA_020437395.1 Ignavibacteriota bacterium
ACTTTCATCATGCACCTATAGATGCTTTGACACCGTTCAATAAACATCAGGATGACCTGCACAGTCTGTTCGCCACAACCACAGGTATCAGTTTCATTTTACTGGCAGTATCAACTGCTTTTCTTCAGACAGGAAGAATGCATATGATCCTTGCGTTGTCCATTGCCATTCTGGCTTGTTTATTCTCTATACTGATATTTCGTTTTCCGCAACTGGCAGGTATCTGGCAACGATCGCTTTTTGTTCTTTCTTTTGGTTGGCTGCTGTATGAATGGAGCAGAAAAGCCTTATGATTACAAGCAAAAAAAAGGCAGCCAACAGGCTGCCTTTCCAAAAGAATAGTTTGATCTTTTTTATTCTGCCGGCTCTGCATCGCTGGCCAGTGCTTCAAAGTCGAAGCTCAGGGTAAATCTCAGGGTGTTGTCAAGCGGGTTCTGCTGGTTGCTGCTGGGAATCAGGTAGCTGAAGTCCAGTCCGAACACGTTGTATTTCAAACCAAGTCCCAGGGTAAAGAACTGGCGGCCACCTTTGGTGGGGTCTTCAAAGAAGAAACCGCCACGAACAGCGAACTGGTTGTTGTACCAGTATTCCAGTCCGGTGCCGATGGTGATCTCATTGAGTTCTTC
>JAGQWJ010000125.1 GCA_020437395.1 Ignavibacteriota bacterium
CCCAGCCGGAAACAATTTCAGCGGTTTCGTCGGCCACCTGAGCGGTAACTTGCTGGATACCGTGATCGACAATATGGCAATGGGACACATTTTCCATATGAGCAATCTTGGCAAGCGCCATTGAATCGGCTCCGCCCGAAAGGGCGATCACCGGAATGGACTCTGGAGGGAGACTCTTAATCGCTTCACGAATAAGCAGACGTGCGCGAATCGTTAAGTTCTTCACGACGAAACTCCCTCCTGCTTTGTAAGGCGAGTGGGGCTTGAACCCACGACCCACGGATTATGAGTCCGTTGCTCTAACCATCTGAGCTATCGCCCCATGTGCTGCTTTCTGCAAGCATACAGCATCGTGCTGTATTGGTCAAGCTTTTATAAAAAGCTGGGCAACCGGAGACATACGCCGTAATGCTTTCGCATTCCAACCATCGCCAAGGTTTCTGACACCCTGTAGCCTCACGGACTCGAACCGCTGAGAAGCGCCAGTTACCCAGTGCCCCTACTAGGACTCGAACCTAGATTATCTTCTTAGGAGGAAGATGTCGTTTCCCTTGGACCATAGAGGCGAGTGTTTACATCCGTAACCCGAGTTTTGTTCTATGTCATCATCTG
>JAGQWJ010000126.1 GCA_020437395.1 Ignavibacteriota bacterium
GTATAGTGGATAAAATAAAAATATTTCTATGTTTGATAATATTACAATAATTGAAGATGGGTACAAAATTATAGTGAAAGAAGAATACGAATTACTTATTACGGATGCAATTAAGAATTCACAATTAGAATTCACTAGCCAATTACTTTACGATGAGATATTAGAATTCTCTTCAATCGTACAGCAGCATGTAAGAACATTAAAAAGAAGAATGAATGATTTAAAGAGGATTTGTATAGCTTCAAATAAGGATGGAAAAGAAAAGGCTAATCAAATATCTGATCTTGAGTCATACATAACAGAATTAGAGACTATGGTAAATGACCTTATGATTGCTATTGAGTATTAAAGATTGTAGCAAGGGACATATGTCTCCGCCATTAGTAGCTGGTGATAAGAAACTAAATAAACTGTCAACATATAAAAACACCATGAACGTTTCTAGAACGTTCATGGTGCGTGTAAGTAAACGAAGTGATAAGTTTAAAAGATATCTAGATTATCTTCAAAACTCACTATCTTCTTCATTTCCGATAATGTCTTTACATTTTGATTTGTAAGAATATATACCTTAGATTTTAACTTCTTATCATATTCGTCTACTAAAG
>JAGQWJ010000127.1 GCA_020437395.1 Ignavibacteriota bacterium
TATAGCAATACTTTTAAAAATTTCTGAAGTACTTAGAACCGCAACTGCATTTAATCTTCCCCATGTGGTAAATGTAGCTTCAATCCATCCATAAACCTCTGAGCCCCCAATATCAATATTAAATATTGGGTTACCTAATGCATATTCGTAGTTGGAAAGTCCTGGGTATTTATTGGAAATAGGGTCAATAGAAAACCATTTCCCCAACCTCGCATTATACGCCCTCGCACCAAAATCAACTGCATTACCATCACTATATACTTCGTTGGTATTCTCCTGCCCATTAAACCCATACCTGTGGCTACTTCCGGAGTCCCAGGTGCGCCCCAACATCATCATCCCAAAGGGATAAGGGTGCGATGGGTGAGAGGAATGGGGTTTGGAATGGATTGGCATATGTGGGTTTATAAATCGGATTTAGGAGCTTTTTTGACTCTGCTTTCCGGGAAGCCTTCATTTGCAGTTATCTTTTAATTTAATATCCATATCTCTGAATTGGTTGTAAAAAGTAATTGAATCGATTGGACCTATTACATTCGACCTTAATAGACTATCGCAGCTTACTTGGCCAGAACAATCATTAAGATTTATTG
>JAGQWJ010000128.1 GCA_020437395.1 Ignavibacteriota bacterium
ATTAGAATGAGGTCTCCACTTTCAACAAATGGTAGTAAGTAATCTTGCTGAGCTTTGTTGAAACGATGGATTTCATCCAAGAAAAGAATTGGAGCCTCATATGATTGTCCCAACTGTTTTTGACTTTCACTTTGCTGCACAATCTTGCGAATATCATCTTTCTTGGCAGACACAGCACTGAGTTCATAAATATCTCGGTTATGAGTGTGGGCAATAATGCGAGCTAAAGTGGTTTTGCCAACTCCTGGTGGTCCCCAAAAGATCATGGAAAAAATGTGACCCTTCTCAATGGCTATACGGAGCGGTTTGCCTTCATCAACGAGATGAGATTGGCCAATATATGTATCAAGTGAATCTGGACGAAGGGTAATTGCGAGATTGGGCATAACCCTAATGTAACCCAAAGATTGGGAGTGAATCAAGAGGCAACTTTTGGGTTTTATTGGTTCAAGATCTTGATGAAATGGTCTTTGATTTTTTCGGTTACTTCAATTTCAACCCCACCTACTCCAGGTTGGCCATAATAGTCAAAGCTTCCAAGCGGTGCAGATAAAACAGCAGGAATGGCT
>JAGQWJ010000129.1 GCA_020437395.1 Ignavibacteriota bacterium
TTAGTTATAGCTTCCTCTATAGTTTCCATATGGATTTTCTTTTCTCTTTTTCTAGCTGTAAGTATAGCAGCCTCATTCATTAAGTTTTCTATATCCGCAGGTGTGAATCCTGGAGTTCTTCTTGCAAGAACTTCAATCTTAACATCCTCAGCTAAAGGTTTGTTCTTAGAATGAACCTTAAATATAGCTTCTCTACCTTTTACATCCGGTGCTCCTACAACCACTTGTCTATCAAATCTACCAGGTCTTAAAAGTGCTGGGTCTAATATATCAGGTCTATTTGTTGCAGCCATTATTATTATACCTTGGTTAACACCAAATCCATCCATTTCAACTAGTAATTGGTTAAGAGTTTGCTCTCTTTCATCATGGCCTCCACCAAGACCTGCACCCCTTTTTCTACCAACCGCATCGATCTCATCTATAAATATTATAGCTGGAGCATTTTTCTTTGCGTCTTCAAATAAAGATCTAACCCTTGAAGCTCCTACCCCAACAAACATTTCAACGAAATCTGATCCACTTATACTAAAGAATGGAACTCCCGCTTCTCCTGCAACTGC
>JAGQWJ010000012.1 GCA_020437395.1 Ignavibacteriota bacterium
TTTCTTTCTCTCGACATTCCCCTCCCTTGGAGGGGTGTCCGAAGGACGGGGTGGTCGAATCCCACGGTGCCACATCCCGAAACTCCAGACCAAGTCCCTTTGCTATCTCGCCGACTAGCTTGATATCGAAGTTCGGTTTCCTACCCAATTCCTCTCCTCTGGAGGGGTGTCCAAAGGACGGGCCTGTCCCGCGTTGGGCGGGGGTGGTTAGCTCGCTGCTCTGGTCTAATGTGGCTTGCTCGCCTGCTTCTGGGTAAAGGTAGAGGGGGAAGATACTTTCAGCACCTTGCATACCTGGTCTAGACCAAAATCTTCTATCAATCATCTTATTTGAAATAAAAGTAGGCATAGAATTATCTTCATCAAAACCTCTTTTTGCTATTAATCCTATATTCTGATTTAGCATATGTCTCATTACATTGTATCTACCATTACAAACGAAACCGTTTTGCTTACCAGTATAATATGTTAACCTTAAATCAAATGGTCTGTAATTGATATTCCTTTGATACTTAACCTCTTTATAGAATGCAATCACATCATTTTTTGCTCTTCCAATTTTCCAGTCTCTAGAATCTTTAGTCTTATATTTTTTTGCTATTTCAATTTCACTT
This sequence comes from Ignavibacteriota bacterium, assembly GCA_020437395.1. GTDB lineage: Bacteria > Bacteroidota > Ignavibacteria > Kapaibacteriales > UBA2268 > PGYR01. Next base: position 615 of record JAGQWJ010000012.1, read on the forward strand.
AATGTGTTAAAATCAAAAAGAACACTTTCTAGTTCTTCTTTTTTGAAATGAATTGTAATACTATCTCTAATTGTTTCAATACCAGCTATATTAACTTTCATAAGATTCTCAATTTTAAATCCTTTGCTATAAGTCTTCTCGGCTTCAAAATCCTTTGGAACAAAGAAATAGTAAGGTTCTTTGTATTCCAGCTCATTCCATTCGATATTATTAACTGACTTCTCATCCAGAAATTTATATTTTTCATCACGCTTACCGTATAGGTCATAGTGATATATTTGGGCTAGTTTTTTATTTTTTTGTTTCATAGTTTTAATGTTAGATTATTTTGTGTGCTCAACAATATATTTAGCTCTTTCAAATAGTTCATCAAAAGTTATAATTTCTGGATTATTAATGTTTTTTCTGAAAATTTCGAATGAACTATATTTTTCCTGATTAATCTTCTCATTCTTTAAGAACTCAGTAAGGGAGCCAATAATTATAAATGACTTTGGCTCATTCAAATATAGAAATTCATCTGTTGAATAACCTTCGGAATCTTTCATTTGTGTTTCAGATTTAAGGTTTTCAACTAACTTACGAGATGTTTTTTGAATTTGGGCAATGGCATCAGAGAGTTGAGAAGATATTGACCATGAGTCAGGTCTTGGTTCTTTACCCATTAATTTTGTGTCTGGTGTTTTGAATTCACATAGACAAAGTGAACTTATAATTCCCTTTGTTTTAAGTAATCCATCAACACGTTTTCCTCTACTATTTACATCAAAACCAGAAACAACTTGTTCTAATTTTTTATTATCTAAAGAATCAGTTGTAATATAATCCAATCCATAACCTAAAATCCATTTATTATCTTCAAAAAAATCTTGCCAATTTTTTTCTATAAGTGATGAACTATTGTCAAGCATACTCTTAAACTCAGACAACTTTTCTTTTCTATATTTTAAATTAACTAAGTCTTTTTCACTTAGAACACCTTCTTCAATAAACTCTTTTAAAAAAGTAATACCCTGTTCACTTTTTAATACAGAATTTAATGCTGTTTTTGATTTCTGATTTATTTCAAAACCATCTATAAGTGCTATTTTAGAAGTTGTTAATTCTGATAATTTTAATGATTTAATTAACTCCAAAAACATTTCTAAATGCACTAAATCAAAATTGCTTAATAACAACTCACTATCGAAAGAACCATTGTTTAGTTTAGTTATTTTTATTCCATTTAAATCATCTTTTTCGTTCAAATATGTTAATCTTATTGAAATTCTTTCGCTGATTGCAATCTCTTTATAATTGTCAAAAGCGATAGATATAAACTTACCTTTATCTTCCTTAAAGTCACTTATATACAACTTATCAGGTGTATAGTTATTTATATAATTAATATTACTCTTTCCCATTATCCTACCCCCTCTTCTTCACAAATATATTAATAGATACACCTTGCATTATATCGAATACATTTTCATCTTTGCCACCATCGGGGGTGGTTTCTTTTTTCTTTGAGTTCCCGTGCAGGTCAAGTATATAGATTTTATCGAATGTTTCTAATAGGTTCTTTCGCATTTGTCTATGAGTGATGCCGTCTATGAAGCTATTGTTCGAGATATAAGCTAATATTCCTTCGCCATTCTTTTCTATATAGTGTTGCCCATAGCGTATGAATTTTATGTAATCATCATCTAGATTTAATTTTTTCTCATTCAAATCTTTCTTGTAATCTTTTATCAAATTCTGAATCCATTCGCCTTTGTTGCTACTGCTCACACTATACGGCGGATTACCTATTACGCACATGACTGGTACGTCTCGCTTTATTCTGTTCGCTTCGTTGGATTCGGCACTCAGCCATGACGAGAATATAGTCCCAGTGTCTTTGTGGTGTTCTTCCAGCGAGTTTGTTAGGTACACGTTCAGCCGTTGGTCGCTACCACCCCGTCCTGCGGACACCCCTCCTTTAGTAGGGGAATTTTTGTAGCCAGTTTCCGCCAGCAGCATAGATAGTTTTAGGTGAGCCATAGCATAAGACGCCATCAGAAGCTCAAATCCATTAAGCCGAGGTATTAGGTGCTCATCAACGTAGCTACTCCACATTCCTTGCATCTGCTTGAAGTTGGTGTTGTATATGTACTTCACCACTTCCGCAAGGAAAGTTCCCGTACCTGTGGCGGGATCTAGTATTTGTACTTTATGTACTTCTTGCTCTATTGTTTTTCCTTGTACATCTACTTTGATTTTGGTCTTCGTAGTGTCTGCTAGTCCTTGCGTTAACCCAAATTCCGTTTTTAGTATATCATCTACTGCACGTACTATGAAGCTAACCACTGGCTCGGGAGTGTACCAAACACCACGTGATTTGCGTAGCTTGGGGTCATATTCCGCAAGGAAGGTTTCGTAGAAGTGGATAATCGGGTCATTCGTCTGGGTGCTATTACCAAAGTTTTTGAGTAGCTCCTCTACGTTCGTGTGGCGGAACACTTCAGCCAGGTTCTCTACTGTCGGCTTTATACGCTCGTCTATATCAGGACCAGCCACATATCCGAATAGCTTACGCAAGAACGGATTAGATTTTGGAATTAGCTCTGCAGCTTCTTGTCTGCTGAAAGTGTCTATAGTATCATCATTCAAACGTGCAGCAAACATGCCGTATGCAAGGGTTTGAGCGTATATATCAGCGAATCCCTTTGGCTTTAGGTCATGTATTAGTATATCTTTGAATGTTTCGTACTGTGCTTTGAGCGATGTATTCGCTTGTGTTTGCTCATCGGACTCTACGGCTTGTTCTAATATGTCTTGTAGTAGCCGAGCTTTTGCCGCCATCATAACAGCTAACTTCTTCGATGATTTTATAGTCTGACTAACGAACGTACAGAAGTCCTGAATCAGATTTACAAACTTATCAAAGTTCTCTGGCAAAGGTTTTACTTTACCATCTACTATTTCGCCGATTCGTATTTCGTGTACCATCTCTCCATTCTGGAAGAACTGGAACCACAAGTAATCTGTGATGATTAGATTATCGAGTGCGTTTCTGTATCTACCGAACTGCTCTTTGTATGATTTGGAGTTAAGATCTTTAGCAATATCTTTCGCCTCTATGTACCCTATCGGTATTTTACCTTTGGTTATAACATAGTCTGGGTTACCGCAATCGGTTACGTTAGCTGGCTCGTTAGTAATCTCTACGGTAGTTACCATAGCACGTAGTAGAACTTCTAAATCAGAACGATATGTATGTTCACGAGAAATACCAGAAGCGAATCTCCTCGCAACAGAGTCGATGTATTGTTGTAAAGTCATAGCAGATTGAATTTCATTTTATTAGTATCCTGTAACGCTAATATAATGCAATTCGCCGAACTATCCTATACTACAAAGTGGGTATTTTTTAGGTGGTAGGGGTAAAGATTTTTTCAAGCGCATTTTAGTAACCTTCGGGTAAATTTAACAATTTAATCCGAACTAATTATTAAATTCAACCGTAATTGTATTATATTTCTTAAATTTGTGTCAAAGAATAAAAAAAAGTGAGAATTATGGCTAAGAAACGAGCAACAAAGAGACAAAATAAAGCAGTTTGGGAATTCCCGTTCACTAAGAAAAATTACCTGATAGCAGGAATAGGAGTAGCTACTATAGTAGTTGGCTATTTACTAATGGCAACTGGATTGGGTGGGGACTATGCGGCGGTAGATGGCACTTGGAACAATCCAATGGCTATCACTATTGCGCCACTATTGTTAGTCATCGGCTATTGTGCTATTATTCCTTTTGCTATCTTGAAATATTTCCCTCACAGCGATAAAAACAATGAGTGATCAAACTCAGAAAGCGGGTTTCGTGGCTATCGTTGGGATGCCCAATTCGGGCAAATCTACGCTAATGAACGCGTTGATGGGTGAGAAATTATCAATAGTAACAGCGAAGCCGCAAACTACTAGGAAAAATGTTTCTGCAATTCTCTCGAGCGAAAACTCGCAGATTATCTTCCTTGATACTCCGGGCATATTGCGTCCTAGGTACGAAATGCAACGCTCTATGATGAGGTTTTTGAATGAATCGCTCGATGCTGCAGATGTAATCAGCGTAATTTGGAACTTAGAAAAAGACGGTGACAATACGGACTTACTGTCAACGAAGTTTGAGTTTTTAAAAAATTACAAAGCCCCAAAAGTGCTTATTCTGAATAAAATAGACACTTATAAGGATGCTAAAGGGGTGCTACCAGTAATAGCAAAGTTTCAGGAGTTGGAGATATTTGCTGATATAATCCCAATTTCGGCACTCAAAGCAGCAAACACCGATGCACTGATTAGAATATTCGAAAGTCATCTACCAGAATCAGATTTCTACTACCCAACTGATATTATAAGTACACTCAACGAGCGATTTTTCGTAAGTGAGCTAATTCGCGAGAAAATCTTCGAACAGCTAAAAGAAGAGCTGCCCTATTCCACAGAAGTGACTATTACTCAATTCAAAGAGAGAGAAGCCGGCAAATGGTTCATTTCAGCTGATATAATAGTTGAGAAAGACAGCCAAAAGGGTATAATGATAGGTAAAGGCGGTACTATGCTGAAACGCATAGGAGCTATGGCAAGAAAAGACATAGAAGCTCATCTACAGATGCCTGTATTCCTCGAGCTATTTGTGAAAGTCAGAGATAATTGGCGCGAAAAACCAAATATGCTCCGCTCATTGGGTTATTAGAAGGGATTAGTTCTTTTTCCCAGAGAGAAGCTCAGAGACTATTTTTACTAACGGTAGCATCTTATTGTACTGCATTCGCTTTGGGCCAATCAGACCTATTGCCCCGGAACCACTGTCAGCTAAGTTATAATTAGAGACTATCATACTGTAGTCACTAAGCTGCTTATCACCAATTTCAGAACCAATATAAACTTGCATATCATTTTGCTCTGGCATATTGTCAAGCAAATGGATAATTATATCTTCATTTTCAACTAATTCTATAATGCTTTTAACACGTGCAATGTCTTCGAATTCGGGCAGTTCCAACAAATTTTGTGTCCCAGAAGTAAAGAGCTTATTGTTCACTGATTTTAAGTTAAAAATCTTATCTACTGAATCTACGAAGAGGCGTATGAGCGGCTTTTCTGACAATTCTATATCTGTCATTATCTCTGGGAAGGAAGTCTTTAGGTCATTGATATTTCTGCCAACTATTCGCTCATTAATGGCTCTTGCTATTTGCTCCAAATGCCCATCCTCTACCTCAAATCGAGCTTCCAAAGTAACCGTATTTACGATGTTTGACTCCAAAGCGAGAACTACCAATATGTGAGTTGAAGAAAGTTTGATAAGCTCTAACTTTCTTACTTTTATCTCTTTGACGGTAGGAATTCTAACTACTGCCAAATATTTCGATAATATACCTAATAATTTTGATGTTTCTTTTAGAATAGAATCTGAATCTTTGCCATCGTCTGCAATAGAATTAATAACTTGTTGCTCTTGTTCCGAAATTTTTTCCATTTGCATAAGGTAATCAACATAGAACCTATAACCTTTGTCAGTGGGTATTCGCCCAGCGGACGTATGGGGGTGGGTTACTAGCTCCATTTCCTCCAAATCGACCATAACGTTGCGAATAGTAGCAGGACTAATACTTAGATTGTGCTTTATAAACTTTGATAATTTACGTGAACCTACTGGAGAAGCATTTGCTATGTATAGATTGACGATGGAGCGAAGAATTGCCCTCTCTCGTTCGTTCAATTTCAGATCTATATTATTGATTGAATTCTTAATCATAGCTTAATTTTATTGACAATTAGAATAGCAAATTATTGAATTTCAGCTGCAATGCCAACTTATCCACTTCACAAATATAGCATAAAGTAGAAAATAATAAATAGCCTGACCCATAGAAATTTCAATTTTTTTTTATCAAATAAATACCTAGTCTTTATTTATTCCTTAACTTGCGTTCTTTTAAAATTACAAAATACGAAAATGATTAAAGACAAATTCAGAAATATTGCTATAATAGCACACGTTGACCATGGTAAGACGACATTAGTAGATGCCATGCTCAAACAATCAGGTACATATAGAGACAATGAGCACGTTGAAGAACGAGTGATGGATTCCATGGATCAGGAAAAAGAGCGAGGAATCACTATATCAGCAAAAAACACCGCGGTTTACTACGAAGGAAGAAAAATCAATATTATGGATACACCTGGCCACGCTGATTTTGGTGGCGAAGTAGAGCGAAGTTTGTCTATTGTAGATGGAGCTATTTTATTAGTGGATTCGTCGGAAGGACCATTACCACAAACAAGATTTGTAGTTAAGAAGGCATTGAATTTGGGTTTACCCATAATCCTAGTTATCAACAAGATAGATAGACCCGATGGTCGTATTGCAGAAGTAATCGAAGAAGTTTATGATTTATTCATAGACGTAGATGCTACAGATGAGCAGATTGATTTCCCGATACTATACACGATAGGAAAAGAAGGCATAGCCAAGTATAATTTGGAAGATGAATCGACAGATTTGAAACCACTCTTTGACACTATCATCGAGAAAATACCTGGTCCAACGGCTGATGATTCGCACGAGACACAGTTCTTAGCGGCTTCTTTGGACTATGACAATTACGTTGGACAAATAGCCATAGGCCGTGTTTGGAATGGTCTATTGGAAATGAATAAGCAATATGCACTTTCCGCTGAAGACGGAATAAAGAGAAATCAGAAATTGAATGCTCTTTACTCCTTTACGGGATTGAGTAAAACACAAGTCGATTCGGTGGAGTCTGGAGACATTGTTGCAATAGCTGGGATAGAAGATATCAAAATTGGCGATACGGTAACTGACAATGAGAACCCGAAACCTATGGATAGAATCAAAATAGATGAACCAACAGTAAGTATGATTTTCTACGTTAACAATAGTCCATTTGCCGGAACTGAAGGTAAATTCGTAACTTCACGTCACTTGAAGGCAAGATTGGACAAGGAAGTGAAGCTCAATGTGTCTCTTAGAGTCAGCGAAACCGACAGAACAGATGCGTTCAAAGTGAGTGGTAGGGGAGAACTTCAGCTTGGTGTACTAATAGAAACTATGAGACGTGAAGGTTTCGAGTTAATGGTATCAAAGCCAACAGTAATCACCAAAGAGATAGATGGCAAAACTTGTGAACCTTATGAAGAAGTGTTCATAGATGTACCAGATGAGTACGTTGGAGTAGTAACTGAAAAGCTTCAGAATAGAAAAGGTCAGCTAGTAAATATGATGTCTCACGGACACGGCAGAACTGACATCGAGTTTTTGGTACCATCTCGTGGACTCATAGGATATAGAAGCCAATTTATGACTGATACGAAAGGTTCTGGCATTATCAATAACCTATTCCATTCCTACAAAGAGTGGGCTGGCGATATATCGCAACGCTCTACGGGAGTATTAGTCTCGGACAGAGCAGGTAAGACTACTGAATACGCTTGTATAGGAATGGAAGACCGAGGTATATTAATAGTTGGCATAGGTGTAAAAGTATATATGGGAATGGTTGTAGGGGAAAGAAACAAACCTGGCGATCTGAATATCAATATTGTACGTGAGAAACAGTTAACTAATATGCGTGCTTCTGGCTCGGATAATACTGTCTCTATCAGACCTCACAAACAATTATCACTAGACGCATCGATTGAATTCCTTTCAGAAGATGAGCTATTGGAGATTACTCCAGAGTCTATACGAATTAGAAAAGCTGTATTAGACCCCAACCAAAGAAAGAAAACTCAAAAAGGGTAGTCAATTATCCTAGTTAGAATCTATTTACAATCCCTGCACTTTGTGCAGGGATTTTTATTAGTGGTGCTAACCAATGATATTTTTGAAATCTGCGAAATTCAACTTATCTGCTAAGCCGATTGCAGCTTTCTTATAGCTTGCAGACATTTCCGGGTCATTTACTTCGACCACTTTTGATATATTAGTAATTGTTAGCAGTTTTAATTCTACGGGCAATTTCATCGACATTCGAGCTGCCAATCGCAATTTTTCTATAGCCTGAACTGTTCTTCCTTGTTCCGCATCGAGCAATGCAGTCGTATTCAAGATGAAACACTCTGCCTGGGCGTTCGGTTTCTCTTTCACTAATTGTGACGCCTCATTAATCATATTCTCCGCAGTCGTGTAATCATTTAGACTAATATAGCTTTTTGCAATCATAGATAGCAACTGTACTTTTTCAATCAACCTCAACCTATTAATATTGCTATGATATAGGTTTTCCGCCTTGCTGATAGCATTCTCATATCTTGAAGCAAACATATCATCAAGAACCTCGTTTCTGGCTAGCACAAAATCAAATTCTTCGCTCAGATTTCCTACTACAATAGTTCCGCTAATATTTTCATCTTCGCTGTTACCGTTACCATTGTTTCCTCCTGACCCGTTTTTGTCGTTTTCTTCACCGTTAGTCCCTACTTCTGGGTTATATTGATTAGCATATTCACTACTGATTCTTATCATTTGCTCAGACAATTCATCATTCTCGGCTTCCTTGCTGTGTGCAGCCAAATAAGGTGCTATTTGTTCCCTTTCGTCATCATCTGCGTTGTCATAAAGCTCTTTGAGCTCTTTGGAGACTATGCCGTGAAGAGCTATTTTCTCCTCATATTCAAGCCCACTATGAAAATATTCGTAGTAAAAAGCTTGTGTGAATTGATAAATGGTTGTCTTGACTCCATAGCGTAAATTAGCACCTATACTTCTAATAACCGTTGATTTCTGTGTTATCGTACGTAGTCTTTGTATCACATCTACTACGTCAGTATTGAGCAGTTTACTCATCATATATGCAGAAAACTCACGACCCTCTGCACTACAAATAGCCAGTAAGTTCTTGTCGATATCACTAAGATCATTGATGTTTTCTGCCAAAGCGGCACTAGCGGTAACAGGCATGTGCACGTCATTAAGATTCAGAGTCAGCTCACCTGCTTCGTTGAACGGTGGATGTTTCTCAAAATAGTGCAAATATTCGTTGAGTATGCCAGGATTACCAAAGCTTTTTTCCATAACCCAACTAATAAATTCCTCGTTATCTTTGTAGTTGCTTAGGTTTGCTCGAAAGTAACTCTCAGTCTCTTTACTTTCCAGATTTTTCAATCTTATTCTTTTGATATCATGATTTTCGGTGACTATCAATGGAAACAGTGGTATTGAAGGGTCAGAAAAATCCGATCTTCTATATGAAAAAACAAACAAAATTGCTTGGTTGCCATCTGCAAACCTTCGTATCATCTCTACAGATGATGCATCAGCCCACTGCATATCGTCAACCATAAGCACCAGAGGTGATTTGTGAGCAAAGCTACAAAATGCGTTATAAAACTCATCTATAGCACTCACTTTATCATCTGTCTTTTCTTGGCTCGATTCTTTTTTGTAGTCCTTCCAATCTTTGCTTATTTCCTTAACAGCGTAGAAAATTTCACCAGTTAATGGAAGCGATGCAAGTATAGAAATCCCTAATCTCTTTTTGAACCTCTCCTTCGCAGATTTATAATTACCCTCTAGCAAATTGTCCATAGCGGTAGAAAATGGCTTTAATTGCTGCAAATTTCCAACATTGAAATTACCAATTGGTGATTCGTTTTCTATCATCAACGAAATCACTCCATCGTCTTTCCTCGCAAGCTTCATCATCTCAGTCATTAAAAATGATTTACCTGAACCGCCCTCGCCTTCTATTGCGATTACACTACCACGACCATTTTTAAGATCTTTTAGTTTTTGTTGAAATAGCTCGATTTCGGAATCTATCCCAATTGGGAAATAGTTGTTTTCCATTACAATTTCTAATTATTTTTTATTCTTGTAACTAATATACAAAAACTGTTCCGAATATTGATTTCAGTAGTGATTATTTTATTCGTTTATTGATTTTGTTAGACTTTTGAGACGTATGCAATACGACTCTAATTTTTTTGTGCATCGGTATTAACTATTACTCGCCAACTACGAATTTCTTCGAATATTTCTTATCGCCAACATTAATATTCAGTAGATATGTTCCGAAAGGTCTTTTTCCGATGCTCAATTCATATTTTTGCGAGTTATGTAGCCCTTTGTGTAGTGTCGTTAATGAATTTCCTGATAGGTCGAATAGTTCGATTGACAACTGCTCACCTATTGGTGAATAAAGCTCTAAATTAATTTTGCCATCTTTAGTTGGGTTCGGATATACAGAGATTGGGCTTTCTTCTTCGGCTACTTCTACGCTAGTCAATCTATCTTTAAAAAAAGTTTCGTTTTCAATTAATTCAGCTTCTATTTTTTTTCTAGTATCCTCGTCCATATTTGGATAATCCTCATTCGGAGGCGTCATATTTATCTGAATAACGAAACTAGCTGATTGATTAGCGGGTAATACAAATGGTATAGTAGGCATAAAGAATCTTTGATCTGTTTTTTGGGTTAGATTTTCGCTCCATGATAAAAAAGAACTCCAATATTCTATGTAATCATATTCATTTGGCAATTGTCTATACCCAAGAACTTGTAATTCTCGGCTGAATTCATAATTAAAGTCTATCAAGCCCCCTTGTGCAAGAGGCGTTTGTAGCCATTTGAAACTGATGTAACCAAACTCTTCGCCCTCTTCATATTCTTCCATCTCTGTTGCAAAAGAGACATACGAACTATCTTCTGGAAAGAGAATTATATCATTATCAATTCCAGTGAATGCATTTGTTATTTTTGTTATATCTATATCAAAGACAGGTGCAAAAGAAAGCTTTTTGAAATCATTTGCAGTATTATTGGTAATCACCCAATTGATAAAAACTACATTTTTTTGTACTACATTATCATAACTGTATACTCGTGTTTCCGCTTCAATACCGACAGGTAATATTCGATTGTTATATATCTCAGAAATCGGATTCACATTCGTATCTGTGTCTTTGTAAATTGCAACTAAGTCCTCATCAGACTTGAATAGTGGTTTACTTAGTGAGCGCGTTCTTTCAGATTCATATACTTTGTAATCGCCATAGTATGAACCGAGGTAATCACCGTCAGTCCATATAGGCCATCTAGGGGAATCTTTATTAGACAAATCCTGACCCGAATATTTGTCATAGCTATTAGAACTATATACTCTGTTTTTACTTGCATTGCTGGTATCTAATAATTTACCATCAGAAACAGCACCAGGTACGAACCAACTATTTGCGTCCATAAAATTGTATGAATATTCGGGGAGATGAGATGTTTCCCCCGCCGCAAATTGCTCACGAAGTAATATAAACCCACCGCCATATAAGTACTGTGCGTTTGAGCCGCGAGGCCAAATAAAACCCGATTTCTTAGTTACTGGGTTGTGGCCTACTATGCCGTTATTGGTTATAGTAAGCTCTATATTGCCTTTTGTGGATGTTACTGAGTGATTAACTGGAATCTGAGGAAAAACAGCCGAGAGCGCTGCTAAAAAGGCTAATAAGTATATCGTAGCTTTCATTACACTCCTCGAGTATTTGGTTCCCATATAAATTTGTGCATTTGCATTTGCATTCTAACTGGTAGCTTATCTTCTAATATCCAGTTCGCTAATTCTACTGGCTCTATCTCTCCGAATACTGGCGAGAACAAAACTTCACTTACCCTGTTGAATAAATAATACTCACGGCATTTATCAACTGCCCAATCGTAGTCAACTCTGTCTTTGATTACGAACTTAACTTCGTCTTTTTCATCTAGCTTAGCTATATTATTATAGTCATTCTTTTTGTGCATTCCCGAACCAGGACATTTTAAATCGAGAATCTTCACCGCTTCTTTAGGTACTTTTCCTATGTCTTGTTGTCCATTCGTCTCTATTACTACATCATATCCACGATTAAGTGCCTCTTCTACTAATACTCCAATTTCTTTTTGTTCTAATGGCTCACCGCCAGTTAACATAAGGAATTTGCAATTATATTTCTCGACTTCTCCGAATATATCTTCTATACTCATTAGCTTTTCCGTTTGCTTTCTCTCTAATGCGTATGGAGTATCGCACCAAGTACATCGGAGCAAACAGCCTTGCATACGAACAAAAACACATGGCTTACCACTACGGCTACCTTCACCTTGAATAGAGTAAAATATTTCGTTTACGTTGTATTTTATTTCGTCTTTGTTCATTTTAATAACACATTAACTATTATAAAGTTACTAAATTTTCTCTAAAACTGCAATTGATTCGATGTGATATGTTTGTGGGAACATATCAACTGGTAATACGCTCACTACTTTATAATTTGCTCCTAACAATTGGCAATCTCTCGCCTGTGTTGATGGATTGCAGCTTACATATACTATTTTAGGAGCGCCAATTTTTAATATATGTTCCACCAAATTAGTGTGCATACCAGCACGAGGGGGATCTATAAATATAACATCTGGCGAAGGCAATTTGTCAAGTAAATCCGGTGTATCTTTCGAGTGTAAATCTGCAACTTGGAAAGAGGCATTCTCGATTCCATTTAACTTTGCATTTACTTTTGCGTCTGATATTGATGATTCGACCAACTCAACCCCATGTATCTCCCTTACTCGATTAGCAGCTGGTAGAGCAATAGAACCAGTGCCGCAGTACAAATCCCAAGCCACCATATTATTGTCCAATTCAACGGAATCTAATATTTTCTCAATAAAATTATTGAGCTGAATTCTATTAGTTTGGAAAAATGAAAAAGGTGAAATTCTGAAGTCAACTCCGAGAATATTATCCATCAAATACTCATTACCTAAAACAAGTCTCGACGAATCAATTGCCACTGGTGAAGGACCTGCATTAATAGCGTGTATGAAATTAATTTCTCCTTCTATACTTTCGGAAAGTAAAAGTGCCAATTCGTTGATTTTGTTGTCATATTCTTCGTTAGTTGCATTCGTTGTCAACACTATCATAATACCATCGTTCGAACTACTATGGCGGATTATCAGCTCCCTCAAATAACCGATTTTTTCTTTTTTATCAAATGCAGAAATTCCATTTTCCAGTGCAAAATTTCTTACAATACTTAGTATTGCGTTACCATTTTCCGGATGAATGTGACATTTTTTAATATCAAGAACTTTCTCGAAGGCACCAGGGGTGTGGAGTCCTAGAGCGAACTCTTTGTTTTCGATTTCATCATAGGTCTCTATTTCTTTCCTAGTTACCCACCGTTTCGCACTGAAAGTAAAATCCATTTTATTTCGATAATTGAACTCTTCGGAACTTGGAACAACATCTAATATATTCGTTTTTATTTTTCCAATTCTTTGGAAAGCGTCTATAACGTGTTGCTTCTTCCATTTTAATTGGTTTCGATAATCCATATTTTGCCAACTACACCCTCCACAATCATCGAAGTACTCGCAACGAGGTTCTATCCTCTCGTGGCCTTTCTCAAGAACTTTAACTAATCCTGCTTCGTTGTAACTTTTACGCTTCTTCTTCACATAAGCTTCCACAATATCGCCAGGTACAACTTTTTTTATAAAATGTACTTTGTCATTGTGTCGAGCAATTGCTTTACCTTCAAAGCCAATAGACTCTATAGTAAGCTCTATATTTCGCTTTTGTTTCTTTGTCATTATCGTTTTAAATAAAACAAGCACTAATCAAAATTTAGATTAATGCTTAGGGTTTACAAAATTTATATATTTTTCTATTAATTCAGCGATAGCTCAGGTAACTTATGCTTAGAGTTATTATAAAACATAAGCCCTACTGTATTAAAAGTCATAAACTTAAACATAGGGAATTGCTCTGTTATAACCCTAACTTCTTCCTTAGACCCCGCAACTACTACAACCCATAAGCTAGTTCTATCATCAGAAAGTCCATAGCTCAAAATAATACCCTTGTCCATCAATTCCACTACAAAATCACGCTGTGCCGCAACTAATGTATAGAATTCTGTCGGAGGGTTGTCCGGCATTTTTATTTCAATCATAAAATGCTTCAATATATTAAAATTCTTCGCATCCATAAAATAATACCTATGCTTTTAAATTTCTTTTTATTGCCTTAAAAATTGCTTCAGCAGTAACGTGTTCTATACAGCTGTAATCTTCGTTAGTACATTTTGGGCTAAAATAACATTGGCACTTTTTCACTGGCTCAACTATTTGCCCCCTTCCATATAGTTCAAACTCATTTGAGTTGAATATATTGTTTATTAGTACAATTGGCTTTTTAAGCCCTATAGCAAGATGCGATGCCATAGTAACAACACTGACTACCAAATCGCATTTATTTATCAATGAGATGAACTTTTCAAGCGAAAAATGACCAAGATAAGTTGCTTTTGTTACATCAGCCAAATACTCATTTTTGTGGTGTTCTTGTGACCCACCCAAAAGCAAAGGATAATAGCCCTTTTTTTGGATTGCTTTTATCAATTCAATCCAAGTGCTATCTGGTATTAACCTACTTGTCCATCTGTCTCCACATCCTGTGTTGAGACCTATGATCTTCTTTTTTCCATTGTCAATAGACCAATAATGGTCTTCTACATCTATTAAATATTCTTGTTTCTCGAATTTCCAACCGCAAATCTCAAAAATTTCCTGTGGGTATGACTTTGTATTTTTCTTATTAATATCGTCGAATAGACCAGTCATAAATTTGGGTTCAGCCCTTTGATCAATCGGTGCCGGTTTGCCTTTTTCAAGAGTGAAACCAACTTTATTTTTTGCGACAATTGATTTTGTCAACGCACATGCTTCGTAGTCTTTATCAAGATTAATGACTACGTCAAATTCTGTGTTTTGGAGCTGCAGTATGGACTTATGGTCTAGTTTTAATATTTTGTCTATGGCCGAAGGTAAGATATTTGGATATTCTGTAACCCACCATATTTCCTTATCTCTATGAACTTCCCATAGCTTATGTAGCAAAGGAGTTGTACGAATAACATCTCCAATTGCGCCCAATTTTATTATAAGTATTTTGCCTGTTTTTTTATCATAGAATTGACAATTATCACAATGTACTCCATATTTCTTATGTGGTTTGCAAGGTATATGCCCCAGAAAATGCTTGCAATCACTATGGTAAATTTGTTTTTTTGTCATTTAGTCAAATCGATATTGAATCATCAAAGAAAAATAGAAATTGTAGGTTAATTCTTCTTCCAATTCGTAACCAAATCCAGAAATTAAAACTTCTTTAGAATAGGGAGTCAAAAGTTGACCTCGATTATTATCTCTTCCAACGGCATTGAGCACATCTAAACCCCAACTAACATTTATCATATAGTTTTCGTGAACTTCACCTTCTATTCCTAACTTTACTAATCCACCCATTCTACCAGCGCTTTCTTTGCTGATACTTCTTTGAGAAAGTAATTCGTCATTAGCCCTTGAGTTCTCATTCAAAATTAACTCAGAGCCATGAATATAGTTATATCGCATCTCTACGCCAGCATAGAATGATGACATAGCAGTAGGAAAACGAAATAACGTATAATTTATACCTACTAACGGAGAAAGTACGTTCAAAGAGTGCGAAAATTTAAAAATACTTATATCGCCAGGGAATTTCTCTCTAGCACTATAGATTGTATAGTTAACGCCACCAACTAATCTCCAATCACCAACTTCGTCTAATTTGTATTGACCAACAATCTCTATACCAGGCATTGCACCGTTGAAACTGCCACCAGGTATGGATGAATTAATTGGACGCAATGTATTGATAGCTGGGTTATCTCCTAATATTTTAGTAGTAGTAAATGCAACACCCAGACTATACTCATAGTCATATACATCGGCTTTTGTTTGCGAAGGCATTAGTAAAACTAACAACAATGCCGCAAACAACGATAAACTATTATAATTTTTCTCTGATTTGATATTCTTCATCTCTTTTAAAGTTTTTAACTATCATTTCGCCCAATAATCCAAGCGAAACTAACTGAACACCTACTATTATCAATGCAATTCCCAAAAGTGCAGCAGGACGATTACTCAAAAAAGTATCCCCCATAATCCACTCTACTGTAAGCCATGCATCTATACCAAAACCAACGAGTCCCATTATTGTACCTACAGTTCCGAAGAAATGCAATGGTCTTTTTAAATATCTTGATGTAAACAATAGAGTAATTAAATCAAGAAATCCTTTAACGTATCTCGAAGCTCCAAATTTTGTTTTACCATGCTTTCTTGGATGATGGAGTACTGGAATCTCTGTTATTCTAAATCCATTCCAATGAGCTAAAACTGGCAAGTATCGGTGCATTTCACCATAGATGTCCAAAGACTTCGCCGCTTCCGATCTATATGCTTTCAATCCACAATTGAAATCATGCAATTTTAATCCGCTTGCTTTTGCAGTTACGTAATTGAAAAACTTAGACGGTAAAGTTTTATTTATTGGGTCATTTCTTTTCTTCTTCCATCCGGAAACCAAATCATAGCCTTCTCTGATTTTTGACATTAGATTAGGTATTTCCATAGGGTCGTCTTGCAAATCTGCATCCATTGTAATTATCACGGCACCTTTTGCTGCCTTAAAACCAACTGATAATGCTGCTGATTTACCATAATTTCGTCTGAATCTAATAGCTTTGAATTTCGGATTTTTCTTGTTTATCTCTTTCATAACCGAAAATGTGCTATCTGTTGAACCATCATCTATAAATAGAACTTCGTAATTATTCTTTGATTCTCTTTCTAATACTCTTTCTAATTGCTTGCTCAGTTCTATGAGCGAATCTTCCTCATTGTAAGTAGGTATAACTACTGATATTAGTGGTCTATTTGACTGTTTTTTCTTTACTTTTCTGTTTTCCGGTTTAGAAGAATTTGCTTGCTCTTTGCTGCTATTCGTTTTGGGTTCAGACTTAGGGTTATTATCTCTTCTTATCTTGTTTCTCTTCTTTCTCTCTTGAGCATATTCTCGCTTTACACTGTTTTTTTCGTCAGTTTTTCTATTATCATGGCTAACTTTGTTATCAGTTGTCTTATCTACATTACTTGAATCTTTATTAACGACAGTTCTATTCGCACGGTTCCTTCTGGGACCATTATCCTTTATACTAAGTTCATCAACTAGTTTAGTTGATTCATTTAACTTTTCAGATGGGTTAGTGTCTTGATTCATATTCTTATTCGTTTCTATATCTTTTCCCTAAATATAATCTGACTATGTTCTAATAACAATTAATTCTTAGATTAGTCACATCAATTTCACAATTTAACAATCTTTATCATTCTAATCACAAAATCAGATTCATAAATATAAGCAAAATATACTCCATTTTGTATATCATTTATATTAATTGTATTTTCTATATACCTATTTTCTCTTATTTTGTTTCCTGCTAAGTTGTATAACTCAAATTTCTCATACTTTTTATCATCTAATTTGATTATTCCATTTGAGTAATAAATAGTATTTGGCTCTACATTTCTTACAATACTGGTTGGATTCTTTCTATAAACAGCACGAATAAAAAAGTCTTCTAAAAATCTGTTTTTGACATAAAGTCGATTCCCATCAACTATATTCGAATCAATTTGATTACCTTTCGATGCAATATCTACTACTCTTATCTCTACAACTTCCTTCGACTTTGAGCCTTGCGGTACAACAAAATAAAAATCCTTTCCTTCTTCTCTATTGCCTAATATTTCTAATCTATATTCTACTGTGTCTATTTCGTTTTCTGGTACTTCACGGTAATCGCTATCAGAATATATCAACTCATCAGGTAAGTCATCATACTGCCTTATTATTCTAAATCCAGGGATTATACCACCGGGAGGAGGAAATGAAGGTATGTCTTTCTCATAACCTTCGTCATAGTAAATTGTAGTTGAATCCGAATAACCGGCTTTCAGTATAAAAGAGTCGCCGTCATAGTTCACATTCAAAGTAAATTGAGTGAAGTCTAAAGTAAACGTAGTATAGGTTATACCTACAATTAAAAGTAGTACTAATTTTTTCATATTTACCTCTCTTTAATAAAAATAGGGATAGTACATAACTGTATCTATCCCTATTATATTCTAGTTCAATTAATTAAGGTTATTTAACTACTTGTAGTCTCATAACTTTATTGAATGAATTACCTTCTATCTTAACAAAATAGTTTCCAGAAGCAACACCATTTGCTTGGAAATCAACTTGGCGTGAACCAGCGTTCATATTGCCATTGAAGATATTAGCAACTGTATTACCAACAGCGTCGATCAATGTTACATTAACATTACCAGATTCTGGTAAGTTGAAGTTAATAATAGCATCGCTTAATACTGGGTTAGGGTAAACAGAATTTAATGTAGCTTCTTCAGCAACTTCAACTTTATTCAATCTGATAGAGTTAGAAGAAGCACTGATTTCTACTGAAGAGTAATCATCAGAACTAATAGTTCCGAAATATTCACCAGTAGCAGCATCTGTTAATTCAAATGTACCGTTCAATCCTTTTGCAGAGATTGATACAGGGTAAACTACGTTTGTAAGTTGTATAATTGCTTCATTATTGTTAGTTAATTCAGTGTTACCTTCAAATCTAACATCGAAAGATGGAGGAAGTGGTGGTAATTCAATAGAGTTAACTTTTGCACTGTTAGAAACGAACAATGACTTAGCACTTTGATTATTGTCAGAAACAACAATTTCAGTTGACATTGCTTTCAAGTTGTTTCTATATGCTAAAGAAGAAGATACTTCGTTAGATAATTTCGGATTAGCTGTGTTGAAATAGTAATAACCATTTTCATCAACTTTAATCCAATAACCTAAACCAGGACGTAATTCATTTACTTCTTTGTAACCTTCTTTAGTCACATACTTCCAAACACCATGCTCAAGCATATAGTTTTTGTCTGGTCTGTTTCCGCTACCTACAGCTCTGAAGTCTAATGCTTCAACATTGATAGGAACAGAAGGAGCACCAACAGCGTTCCAACCACCTCTATTTTCGTCAGCAGTATAAACTCTTACAGGGTTTACTTCAGGACTTACTTCAAAGATATTAGTACCTCTGAAAGTTCTTGTAATTTCTGCAGTGTCATTATATTTTAAGAAATAACCCACACCTGGTCTTACAGTACCATCAGTTTCTTGTTGATACGAGTTCAAGAAGAAATAATAAGGGTCATTTAATGCACCTGGTTTCCACGGATTTAAATTACCCAATGGTTGTACTGGTAAAGATAGTAAGTTCCACCCAACATTGATAATTGGGTTACCTTCATCATCAACATACTCAACAATCTTAGCAGGAGTATATTCTATTATGAATTCTCTGATTCTAGGGTCATCAATTTTCATTGAATAAGCAAATGGTTCACCAGGTACTGGAGTACCTTCTAACCACATATCAAGTGGTTCGAATGATTTACCATTGTCAGTATCTCTAATGAATAATGAAGAGCCTTCAATAAAGTCTTTTCTATTCCAAGTAATAATTATTGGATATCTTTGATCTTTATTATCTTTACCAGGGTTAAATTTAACTTTAAATAGTAAAGATCTTGTAGTATCATCAGAGCTTCTAATATCTCTTGAGTTAGCTTTCACTTGCTCATCGTTCGTAGCAAAATCACTCATTCCGAATGGAGCTAATCCAGGTATTTCTTTACCATTACCATCAATAGGGTAGAATCTAGCATCTAGCTCATCAGTTAGTAATGGAACATTATAAGCTGTTTCACCGAATAATGAATCAACACCGATAGTAGCTCTATCACCAGTACCGAAAATTAATGTATCAACTTCACCATCCCTGTTAGCAACAGTGAGAGTAATACCATTAAGCTTTCTACCTTGAGGATTTTGTCCTTCTAATGGTGGTCTGAAATAAATAAATGTTACTTTAATTCTTACAGGTGAGATATCAGCATATTCAGATTTGAAAGTAATATAGCCAGTGTAAATACCAGTTTTCTCAATTTCAGGATTATCCGTTGCGTCGTCACCAGCTTGAATTTTAGAAGGATCACAAGAAATTTGTAATGAAATGCCACCCTCATCGTTTGGTATATCGTTTAAATCATCTCTTTCAGAAGCTTCACCTAATAGTCCATTGTCTATGTAAGGAATATAACCTTCAGTAGATAATGAAGGTATTGGGTTTTGGAAACCTTGACCAGGTAAAGTTTTGAACTCTAACCAAGGTTGGTCTGATACTACTTCAATATCTTTTAATAATGTACCAGCTTCAACGTTTAACACTTCAACTGTTCTAGTTGCAGTATTTGGGAATGGATTAGGGTTTCTGTTTGGATTCAAATCAACAGTCATTGGATCAACTAATTCATATAAATCATTTCTACCATCAACTAATTTAATAGGAGGTTGTTGACCTATTTGTCTGTTAACTTGGAAACCAAGTAATGGTTGTTTTGTCATATATTGGAACCAAATACCACCAGGTAAAATTAAGTTTGGTGGCTCATTTTTAGTTCTGTTGTCCATACCAGCAAGACCAGTGAATACAGCACCTAAGTTAGAGTTGTAGTTAGGTCTTTGTGGATTTGGGAAATCTTGTGCTACTTGTGGATCATAGTCTCTATATTCTACAAAAGGAGCAGTTTGCAATATGTTCATATCGTTGTAAACAATAGAATCACGTCCAATGTGGAAGTATGTAGAGTTTAAGTTTGAAGCAGGTTCACTTTGATTTAAAACTGCTCTAAATCTTACATAAAGTAACACGTCAAAATCTTGGAACTGCAAACTAGTGTTTGGTAAAGATTTATTAGTACTTGCTGTAATAACTACCGCATGACCTCTATTAGAAGTAGTTGGTGAGTTATTAATATGCGTATAGTATGTTTTATCTACTACATCACTCCAATTTATTTGGAATCCTTTAGCTAAAGGTTCTTTAAGTTTTGCAGAGTTAGGTGCAAACTTTGGATGTGTTGTTTCGATACCTACTGGAGTTACAGACGCAGAATCGTAGAAAAGCTTAAATTGGAAGCTTTTTATAGGATTTATTGGTAAATCAACAGTATATTTTCCTTGATTTACAGCCCATCTGTTGTCAATAAATACAGGTACTACAAACTCACGTTCGTATTCTGTATTTCTTGGCATTAAGATTCTTCCATTCGGAAACCATAAATCGTTATATCCATTGTCTTGTCCAGTCAAAGATAAAACTGGTACTTTTGGATATTGTGCAAACGTACTACCGAATCCGACAATAAACAGCAGGGCTGCTATTGCTAGACTAGTTAGTTTGTTTACGCCCTTCACTTTTGTATTATTTCTATACATAAGGACACCTTAAATTATTTATAAAAAATTAATTATTTATTTTCTTTATTATTTCGGTATTGCTACCATCAGTAACTTTAATGAAATATATACCTTTATCTAATAGATTTGTGTCATATACTTTATTAAAATTACATATTTCAGATTCAATCATTGCACCAGTATAATTATAAACTTCTATAATCAACGTTTTGTCTATACTTCGGATTACACCATTGCTATAAACTAAATCTTTTACACTTCTTACTGAAGAAACAACCGAATCTTTAGTTTCTTTATTTTCAATTACAAAAGAACTCTCTGGAAAATTAGTAGCACATATACACTCTGTACTTTCTACCGTTTCCAAGTTTATATTAACATTTGAAGCTTGTTTTTTAATTGAATTTATTATTAATTCTAAATTCAAATCTTCTTTATCAAGAACTTCCAGATCTACTAAATAACTGTTTTGATCCTCTTTTGTCACATTCTTAACTACAATTGAATTGTTACCGTTTACTTCTAACAAACTCAAACTATCGTTTTCTATTGTTATTCTAGTTCTCCAGTAGTTAAGTGTGTTCATTATCCCTAAATCTAACCCAATATTCACTACTATAGAACTATCAGCTTTTATTGAAAGATTATCTTTTGTTGGTATAAACGCAAGTTTTCTTTCTGGTTTATCAGCAATAACACCTTTGATACTTATATCTTTTATTGTATCTATGCTTCCTTTGAACCCATCAATTGGGTAAAAATACTTTATTTTAAAGTCAGCATCTTGTTCACAATCACCAATAAAAGTACCGCCGAACGCTACTAAAGGATAGTTACCACTCACAGGATTTGGATAAGCATCTAAACTTACAAATCCTTCCATAATAATTTCGCCACGCTCTTTGTCAAAAGTTGTATTCTTAAATTGAAAGAACTGTGACATAGTACTAGTATAAAATTGTTGATTCATCTGCACTATGTCTGGATTGTACTCTATTACTATTTCGAACCCAATTAATGAATCAGATTTTGCAATATTACCCAAAGATGGGGCAATAATCACATCTTTCTGAAACACCTTACCACATAAATCTATTGTGTTCATATCCAATAGTTCTAAGTTGTAAGATTTTGATTCAGCTAAGGAGTTACTAAAGATTAGTAACCCCAAAGCGAAAATCAAATATTTAAAAGAACGAATCATTATTATCTATTGATGATAACTTTTTGAACTTTATTTACATTGTTTCCTTCTAATTTCAAGAAGTAAACACCTGAACTTAGTTCATTGCCATTGAAATCATTCGCTACCCAAGGTCTTTGAATTGATTCACCAGCTTTTAAGTTTTCATTGAATAAATTAGCTACTTTATTACCAACAGCATCATATACTGATAGTGCATAAGTACCCGCATTTTCTACTGCAATGCTATATGTAGTGTTGCCACTTACATAAGGGTTTGTTGAAATAGAAAGTGATGCGTTAACAACGTCAGTTTGTTCAACAATAGAACCAACATTTTTGTCATTAACTCTAATATTATTCAATTCTAAGTTACCTGATAAGTTAGTAACATCTACATACAACACTGGTTCATTAGAATTAAATTCACCAGTACTTGCAAAGTAAACGCTATTAGCTGAATTATTAGCTAACTTAATTTCATTATCTATGTTCAATGCTACATTCTCAACTGTACCGTTGATAGTGAAAGAGAAAGATAATGGACCTTGGTGATCATTGTTGATATAAACTGGGATACTAGTAACACCATTATTTATAACTTTTTCACCAAGAACGATATTATCTGCTAACATTTCTACTCTCTTACCTTTTGTAACATTAATGTCGTGTACCCATGGTAAATAAGGAACTTGAGCTGCTAAATAGCTCATTATCCAAGCTGCATCGTGTTCGTTAACTTGATAGAACACTTTTTTCAAAGAAGTAACTTCAGATGGTAAATCATCAAAATAGTTTTCGCTACGAGTAGTAACTTCTACTTTTTGAAGAACACCTGGAGATACAGTTCTATAGTAATATCTACCGTTGTGGTTCACATCACCGTGATATGCAGCTCTTCTTCTAACACTGTCCAAAGGAACTTGAGTAGCCATTGATCTAAGAATTAATCTTACATCGTTGAAAGTTACATATCTATTTTGTGGTAAACCAAAGTGTCTTTCTGAAGGAGTTTTTGAGAAATCTACGTCTCCGTCACCCCAGAATTCTTCGATATTCAAAGTTTTTTGAGCAGTGAAAAGAATTCTATAGTTAGAAGCACCAGATGGTTGCCAAGCATTAGATAAGTTAGTGCTATCAGTAGCTTGAGGAACAACACAGTAAGTGCTATCTTGAGGATCATCAGTACATGGCCATAGACCATTTAAGAAATCATCAAATTCACCCTTAATACCAACAGAAGCACCTTTTGTTATTACTTCAGTTTCAGTAGTTAAAGTGTTTCCACCAATTTGACCATAAGCAAATTCAATATCTCCTTGAGGAGTTGCTGGGTCATCTGATTTGTAAAGAATTACTTGGAAATCAGCAATACTTGATGGTTTAGTTTTGTCCATAATGTTCAAATCTCTCCACTCGATAGTAAGCTTATCAGACTCTCTCTTATAGATGATTCTTGTACGTGTGTAAAGTTGTAACGCTTCGATATCAGTTCTGTAAACGTGATCACCCCAAAATGGAGCCAAAACATTTTTTTGATATGTTGAAGGTAAGTCTTTAAACAAACCAGTCGGGTTTGCTTGTTTCAAAAAGTTTGGACTGTCAAATGTAACAAAACCATTTACACAAATCCATAATTCTGTATATACCTCACCGTTATATTCAAAAGGGAATCCGATGCTAATTTTAGCATATCCATCATCCGCATCTTGAATAGCAGGTGGCTTAATAAAATCATCAGCTTCTAGTAAAGTACCGCCAACAATTGGCTCAAAATTCTTTTGTACTAAATGCAGAGATTTGAATTCACCTGGTACATCAGACTTTAGCGTTAGACTGCTTGATAGTGCTATTACAGCAACTGTCATCGCAGCTATTATGCTTTTTGTAAGTCTCATTATAAAACCTCTATTATATTATAAATTATTTTCGTTTAATAAATGTGGTACCCTTTTGCAAGGGTACCGCAAGTTTTGTCTTATTTAACAATCATCACTTTGATGAAGTCAGTATTACCATCAGCGTTCATTCTTATGCTATAAGCACCACTTGAAAGTTCAGAACCAAATCCAGTTCTAGAATTCCAATTCAATGTATGCTCACCAGCAGTAAAGAAGTCACTTCCTAAGATTCCAACAACTTTTCCAACTTCGTCTATCAATTCGAACTCAACATTAGCAGCTTTGTTCAAGTTAAATGTGATAACACTTTCGCCATTTACTGGGTTTGGTGATACATTTGTTATAGAGTTAGTTGTAATTGCTTGAGTATCTTCTACATCACTCATAACATCGTTATAGATAACGAATGCTTTGATAGTCGCATCAGTAATTGTCAAAGTAGCAATGTTACCTTGAATATTGAACGTAGCGTAAGTAGGAGATATTGATCTCACTGATGGATCACTCATCTTAATGTGGAAGTAAGAACCATCAGATACTGGATCTCTCAAGTACCAAGTTGAACCTTGAGGATTTCTAGCTTTATCAGTTGCATCTGGAACTGTAGTAATATCCCAAGAGATTGTAACAGGGTAGTTGATTGCAGTTTGACCGCTCTCACCACCAGCTTGTATCTGAGCAACATAGATTAAGTCACTATCGTCACCGCTTACTGGGTAAATACTTCTTAATATACCATTAATTGTAGGTAATGTCCATCTCGCATCAAATACGTCTTGTTGTGGATATGGTGGTAATTCGTACTCACAATAGTTGTGGTCTAATTTACCAACATCTTCACCATCTCTACCATCACCAGTACTTACTCTAGATTCTGCGATACCGAACTCAAGTACTTGGAATGCACCAATTGAGTTTGTAACTGTTACAGGAGCAGTGAAGTAAGTTGGATCTGATAGTTTTAGTCTAAATCTCATAATTGTTGTTTCGCCTTCAGCGTCAGTTGCTTTGATTTGTACAGTAATTCTACCATCTGCATCAACTGGAACATTTGCTATGTCAGCTGTGAAGATTAAGTTAACTTTTACAGAATCATTGTCAATTGTAGCACCATCTAAGATGTATTGATCTAATTCAACACCTGATGCTGGTTGCTCTACTACTAAAGTAACTTTCTCTTGTGGAGTAACACTTGGATCTCTTTCGAAATCTTTATCTACTACATAGATGAAGTTATCAGTATTCAAAGAACTGTTTGGATCGATACAATCAACATCTGGAGCAAGTGCTAATACAGGACCTCTGTTCGATGCTTCTACTCTCAAATCAAAGATTTTCAAGTCAGGTAAACCATCTTCATCAGTTACTAATACAATCACTTTCTCATCTTTTAGTGCGTCTCCTACTTCTGGAGTACCATAAAGTATTCCACTTTCAGGATTTATCTTCAACCATGCAGGTGTATAACCATCAGCACCATAGAAAGTTTCTGCCCAAAAACCTGCTTCTGCGTAACAAGGGTCTTTAGCTATATCACCTCTGCCACTATAGATCAACTCGTAAGTGTGTTCTTGATGGAAGTTAGGGTCTTTAACTTTAATACCTCTTGCTGTATCTAACAACTGGTAATTGTAATCGAAACCTTCAACTGCGTTGTCTAATGATTGAGTTGTGATAGTTGGTGCAAAGTTCACAAAAACTTCAAGTTTTTGCTCTATTCTTCCACCGTGACCATCGTTCACAACAAATACGAAAGCTGTATCTGTGTTATACTCTTCATTTTGTCTATTCAATGGCTCTAATAAAGTCTCAACTTCTGCTCTATCGATTCTGAAGTTCAACTTACCAAATGTAGTGAAGTCAGCAGCTAAATTATCTTTAGTAGTTTCATCATCATATCTGTATAAATACTTATCAGCCATCCAGATTGGTCTTTCTTGGTCGATGAAAGTATCTGTTCCACCATCTTCGTTAGAAATAGTTACAATGTCTATTACTACAGTGTCACCAGCAGATATAATCTTATTCATGAATCCGTAAGCTGTTCTACCGTATCTGAAGTCCCATCCGTGTTCAGAAGCAGCATAAGCATCTTCTATTTCATCATCAGTATTGATGTCGATTTGGAATCTTAATTTATCAGTTACGTTAGCTCTTAATCTAGGATTATCTTCGTTTGTTTTACCACAAGTCAATACTGTTGGCTCGTAAACTGCAATTGTATCTTTTACAGTTACATTATCAGACTCATATCTAAATAATGTTTTCGCAGTATAGTTTTCATCTAAGTAAACTGGCGGTTGATCTACAACAAATAGTTCGAATTCATATTCAGTTTTCCAACCATTAGCACCAGCTACGTCTATTGTATCTTGTTGTAAATATCTAGCTCTATCAACATCGTAAGAACCAGCATTGAAATATGGT
The DNA here is from genome assembly GCA_020437395.1 of Ignavibacteriota bacterium. Taxonomy (GTDB): domain Bacteria; phylum Bacteroidota; class Ignavibacteria; order Kapaibacteriales; family UBA2268; genus PGYR01. The sequence goes on from JAGQWJ010000012.1 coordinate 27,373, forward strand.
CCGTAAGTTTCGATAAACTTATCGATTTGTTCTTGAGTAAATAACCCAGAAGCAACCATAGAATCTAATGTTCTGTAGTGAGGAGGATAGTTAGCAGCAGAAACTGCAACTTTTTCACCACCAGGAACCACGTAAGGGTTTACTGGATGTCCTTTCAACACAACATAACCATTTGCTTCATCTTTCATGTTATTAGGATTGCTAGAGTAAATAGTATCAGCTTGTAACCAGTTAGCTAAACCAGAGTTGCTTGGAACATCCCAAGTATAAGTTAAATAAGTATAGTTGTCACCATCAGCAAGCGCACGTGGATCGTAGAAGTTATTTGAATCTACAGCTGTAATAGCTAAGATACTGTCTCTACCATCAGCATAGTTACCTGGGTAAGTTCTATCTTCAGTTACAAAGATTCTATTTGTAAAGTCATCGATATAAATAGTATCCATTTGGTTATTAGCTCTCTTAATAGGATCTAATGATGGAACTAATTTCATAATAGTGTCATTTTGTAAATCAACGATGTTACCAGTAAATTCAGGAGGTAAAGTAGCTCTAACTATTTTGAACTCTAAACCATCGTCATAAGCTGCGATTACACCTTCTTTCCAAAGTACTTGTCTTGATACAACTCTGATTACGTCACCAGTATCAACTGGAAGAGCTTCATATCTCTCACCTGCGAAGTAAGTAACGATATCTTCAGTTATATTGTTCGGATCGTTGATTGGAGGTCTATTGCTATATAAATCTGATACTTTACCTAATTGTCTAAAGTCAGCTTCATATTTTCTACCTGGTACAGCAGCACCTACTTCATTGTAAGCATTGTCTTCCAATTTAGCTAATAAGCTAAATCCAGCACCAAAGTTGAATAAACCTTCAGAAGTTCTTCTATAAAGTGTATTCGGATTTCTATTAGTTGAGTCAGGAACAAACTCTACTCTAGATCTGAATACTTCTCTGTAAGGAGCAGTCTCAGAAACTTGTTGTAAGTTAGTTCTGATGAAATCACCAGTAGTTTCGTTAATTATAAAGAATACTGTTTCATTAGTAGTTTCAGGTATATGGTTGCTTCTTTCAGCAAAACCATCATAATCTGCATGAGACTCTAAGTATAGAGGATACCCAATTGGGTGGTAGAAATTACCATCATTATCAGGCATAAACTCTGATTGTAAAGCAGTGATATAAGGGAATTTCAAATTACCATTATCATCAAGCAATCCAACACAGTAAGGGTCTCTTGTTGTTCTTCTTACATATTTACCATCAGAAGGTTTAGCAGGAGCTACAAATCTTCTTGTTGTGTAAGGAATACCAACTGCAAAATCCTCGATTGGAGACATAATTCTCTTAGAGTAATCAGCAGTTTTAATGTCAGTACCTTTATCATATAAATCATATACTTTACCAGACATTAACATTTTTTCGTTAATACTAGTAGCTGACGGTGTATTCTCATCGCCAGAAGCATTTTCCAATAATATTGGAGTGTAAGTATATTCATCAAATATTGATTCAAATGGACCTTGCTCAAGTAAGTTAGCTGAGTTTCTAACAAACGGTAATGGAGAAGTGCTATCACCTGCAATAAAGAATGTTTCATTCAATGCCAATGGATAACCTAAATCATTATTTACATCAACTGTAACGTTTGCTTGAGTTCTACCCCAGAAGTTACCATTAAGTGGGTTAGTACCACCTAGACCAAGACCAATATTACCAGCTAAAACACCTTTAGTGTTCGGAGCATCTGGTAAACGCACGATAAATCTTGCATTGTTTCCATAAACAGAGTTACCTGCAACTGGACCAGTACCTACTGGCAATGGACCTTGCATCTCACCATAGATAACCGCACTTGCTAAATCAGAAGATGCTTCGTTTGAAGTAATTCCACCATTACCATCCATAACTATTGGACCAGTAATTGTGTTTTGTTCAACTCCAACATCAGATAAAGCAGTGTTTGCAGAAATTAAAGATTTTCCAAAAATTAATTTCAAATCAAAGTTATCAGAATAAATAGCAGCACCTGTATAAGCAGTGTTGTTCAAAATTCTTACACGGTTGAAAGATACTGAATCAGTTCTGTTAATTTGGTTAACGTCTGCGTTGTCTAAAATATAAAGTGCACCACCAAGACCAACACCATTTTCTGGTAAGTTTGTACCTGGGTGCATTCTAGCTACGTCATAGTGACCAGCATTAGTAGGGTTAACTTCATTCCATGTTGCACCACCATCTTCCGTTTTCAATAATGTACCGTAGTCTCCTACTGCATATCCTACAGAGTTTGATGCAAAGTGAATGCCGTGTAAACCGAATCTAGTTACATCTTCCATCAAATTCCAAGTAGCACCACCGTCAGTTGTAGTGATGATATCACCGTAAACTGTAGTAATGAATCCATTGTTTGAAGAAGTAAATTCGATTTCAGTTAAGTTAGCAGCTGTTCCAGATGCAACAGTGTGCCATGAGTCACCACCATCAGTAGTAGATAATAATGTACCTTTCTCACCAATGATGAAACCTTTACTTACGCTAGTAAAGAATATTTTCGTTAAATCATAGTTAGGTATTGGAGGAACAACTTCTTCCCATGTTGTACCACCATCTGTAGTACGTAGGATTAATTTGTCATCTCCTACTACGAATCCAGAATTCAAGCTACCATAATAAACCCCATTAAGGTTCTGTTGTTGTGGTTGCATTGTAGTCCATGTTGCACCAGCATCATGAGATTCGTAAATTAAACCATTGTTAGTAACAGCATATAAATCATTTTGACCAATTGAATAGAAATCATTGAATTGATTCAAAGTGTTTGTGTTGATATCAAACCAAGTGCTACCAGCATCAGTTGTTTTCTTCATGATACCTTGAGCACCAACGATATAACCAGTGTTAGAGTTTACAAACTCAACGTCTGTTAATCTGTGGTTAGTGTTTGAAGTTGGGTATTCCCATACTTCGCCACCATTTTTAAATTTAACAATAGTACCAAATAAACCTACTGCATAACCAGTTAGGTTAGAAGTAAATTTAGTAGATAACAATTGATTTCTTGTTCTAAATACACCTTCAGCAAATTGTGTAGCACCGCTACCCATTTCACCAGAAGCTCTATTTTCATAGATTGCTTGGTTTCCTTTGAACTGAGTCAACATTCTTGAATCAGGAGGGAAAGTTAACGCATCACTATAAGTGAATACGTCGTCTCTTGAACTCATGCCAACAGCAACATCTCTCGAATCATAAGAAATGTAATCAGCGTCTGACACAAAATATCTTCTGTTCAAGTTAAATGGCTCAACCATTGAAACCGCACCACCGTTACCATTGTATACAGTGTTGTCAACAAAATGAACACCTTTAACTAAGTTAAGATCACCACCATTAGAGTAAACAGCTCCACCACCTCTTAATTGACCAAGGTTTTTGTCTGCTATATTCATACCAACAGTGTTGTTAGCAAATAATGCTCTTGACAATTGTACCGCTCTTTGGTAGTATGGAGGATTGCTACTAATTGGAATTTGGAAGTGAACAGCACCACCAGCATAGCCAGCAGAGTTACCTTCAAATCTTATTGGGAATTTTCCACCATAACCAATTAATTCGTTAGCGTTGATACCACCAGCACCAGTTATTGAACCTTGTCTCTTAGAGTAGATCGCACCACCCCAAGAAATTGCTGAGTTTTCGTTAAACTGAATATCAAAACCATAATCTCTTGTTTCTAATAAAGCATCAGAACCACCAATAATAGTAGTTAAAACTGGGTTTGAATTACCATCAACGTAAATCGCTCCACCAGCTCCTGATGAGTTACCTGCAAATCTAGTTGGGTTGCCATCGCTTTCTCTTGCTGGACCACCTTTTACGAATAGTCTGTTCAAAGAGTTCTCAACGAATATTGCACCACCCATAGAGTAAAGACCAGCAACTGAACCTACTGTTTCATCAGTTAAATACTTAGCAGCTGTCTTATTACCTTCGAAATGTCCAGCAACTTGTAGTGAAGTATATCTACCAGCGTAGATAGCACCACCACGTGCACCGAATGAACTTCCATTTGCTTGATAGTTGTTTGCTTCGTTACCATTAGCAGTAAATGTATCTGGGTTATGGAAATCAACTTCCGTTCCACCAATCATTATACTATTGTTTATACCGAAACCTACGTCAATTTTTCTGTATTCTTGTCCTTCAGCACCAGACATATAAACAGCACCACCAAATGCAGTGTTACCGTAAACTTGTGGATACATTGCTGGCTCATTCAATAAGTCAGAAACGATTTTTACTGGAGGATTACCAACAGTAGTTTGTCCGTAGTTTGCTAATTGAACTTTGTTGTTTCTGAAAGTCAAGTTTCTCATTCTACCTAAGTAAAGAGCTAAACGACCGTCATCATGTGCCATTCTTGCATAATCATTCAATGGCTCAGCTCCAGCTTCATCTATCAAGTCAATAGCTGGAATTGGATTGTCTTCTATAATTAAAGATGTTGAACCATCTCTATCAGTAATATTCGGATTCTTGTTAGCAGCATAAGTACCAACTACAGAATTGATTTGTGTTCTATCGATTGTAGCAGGAATTTCAGCAGGTGCTTGTAGTAATTGTAATGCACCACCTCTGAATCTTGCAGTATTACCAGTAAACTCTACATCTAATAACCATGTTCTAGAAGAGAAAGTAGTAATAGCACCACCGCTACCGTTTGTCAATAAGTTTAATTTCTTATTAACTGCAACCCATGGTGAGTTTGGTCCACTTTCAAAATAGATAGGGTCGCCATCTACTGTAGTGTCTTTTTTGAAATTCTCGAAAGAAGCGTTTCTGAAGAATGCAGATCTTGCACCTGGAAGTACAATAATGTGTCCCCATTCAACAGATACATTATTTATTGGTTGACCAACAAATCTAATTTTTTCTTTAACAACATTTACTGAATGACCACCTAGTCTTGACCAAGGTTTTACATTCAAGTTTACATCATTATTAGGATCTTGGTTTAATCTACCAGCAACAAACATAATAGCTTCTTCGAAAGTGATAATCTCTAAATTCGGATTAGCAATTATTGCAGCAGCATTAAGTGGATTTAACTCCGTAATCTGACGAGTTGTTCTGTTTAAAACAACATTAAACAAGTAATTATACTTGTTAGGGTGAACCGATCTATCTCTTACAGTATTAACGTCGATTGTACGATCTACTGTAGTGTCCGGTGGATTGTTACCATCAAACAAGAAATAGTCAATATCCGCATAGCCTGTCCAGCTATATGGATTTTGAGGAGTTCCAGCAATACCTAATGGGTCGATACCATGAGGATTGCCTGTATAAGTTGCTTCTGCAAAACCATCAGCGATGATTCTACCGCCGGTTGAGTCTATCAATCTCCCGTTAGGGTGAAAATAGACTACTGTACCAGGTTCAATTATCAATGTACCGCCAACCACATACTCTCTTTCGATAGTATAAATGGAATCCTTTACAAAGATTCTTACATCACCTGGAGCTATCCTTCCGGATATTTTAACGGTCTTCTGCGCATATCCTGAACTAGAAGACAGGATAAATGCGAAGGCCATGAGTACGCAAAGACGAATTAATCGTTGCATAATACCTCCAATAAACAAATTATTATTAAAAAATTAACTTTTAGTTTCATTATTTTGTGTTTTTTTAATCAAATACTATTACGCATCTGAATGTTAATCAATTTTTGTGCCAAGCATTGATAATCTGACTTTTGATTTGTTGCCAAATTCCGAATTCTCACTTAACTCTATTATTGATTGATATATATTTTTTGCATTATCTTTTTTACCTGCTTGCTCATAATTCAAAGCCGCGAAATACAAATATTTTGACTTCAATAAATCTTCCGTCAACTTTTCTGCAGCTTTTTTATAGTTATCAGCAGCACTTTCTAAATTTCCTTCCTCTTCTGCTACGAATGCCAATCCTGCATAAGCACCTGATTCTACTATACTTGACTCACTATCAGTCGCCTTGTCAAAATATGTTTTGGCCTCTGAGTATTGGTTTGAATTCAAGTAAGCGTTCGCAGCATATAACGCAGCCAAATGACCTTCGTTTGTACCACTATACTTATTCGCTATGTCAACTAAGCCAATGGCATCAATGCCAAGTGAAGTAGTTCCACCATCTAACGCTACTGCATAGTTGCCAGACTCATATTCTGGTAAAATCTTTGACAATGCCATTGCCGCTTCTTGTGTTGCTTTCTCAGCTTGACTAGTTGAATAATAGTAGTAACCGATTGCAGCTAATACAATTACAATCACGATACCGAATATAGTACCGTTCTTTTTTAATTTTTCTGCTGATTCATCATCTACTAATTTGTCAGTAAGCTTTGTACCAATTTTTAACTCTTCTTGTTCTTCCGAATGGGACATTTTATAACCCTGTTATATTCAATTACTTAATTAAAATAAAAATACAATCCGCACAATAAAATAATTATGCACACTTTCTATTGTACCTAGCATACAAATATATAACAACAAACCCGAATATCCAATTATTGAATATTCGGGCTCTCTATTTTTTACATTTTATTTTACCTGTGTGTAATTTTGCTGTTACAGTGTCAGATTAATTCCACACAAATACTATGTTTTGTTTTGCACAATTAATTTTAAAAGTTTAAGCACTCTTCTATTTTTGATTTGACTTTATCAATATTAATTAGTACTTCATCTTCATAAGCCTTAGCAAAACCTACTGGGCAATCCTCAGATCCTAATCTCATCACGGGTGCATCTAGATAACTAAACGCTTCTTGGCTTATAGTAGATGCAATCTCACCGCCAAAACCTCCTGTCAGCGTATCTTCGTGTACTACAACTAATCTATTAGTCTTTTTAACTGACTCAATAATTATTTCCTTATCCCAAGGGATTAAAGATCTCAAATCTATAACTTCTACCGATACTCCTTGCTCTGCTAATTTTTCAGCCGCGAATAGGCTCATGTGAACTCCAGTTCCATAAGATGCTACAGTTATATCTGTACCTTCTCTACGTATTTTACCTTTACCGAATGGCACTACCCAATCTTCATCACTTACTGGTCCTGCAGCTGGTTTGAAATTGTACAAAAACTTTGGCTCTAAGAACATTGTTGGTCCTTTCGAACGAATACAATTTCTCAATAAACCTTGTGCATCATCTGCAAAAGCTGGTTGGACTACTCTTATACCTGGAATAGAGGTAAACACTGCTTCTAAGTTTTGTGAGTGATAAAGACCACCTTGAATATAGCCACCACTTGCCAATCTTAATGTAACATTCGGTGAAAATTGACCTCTTGTTCTCCAATACTCGTGCGATAATTCAATTAATTGTTCCATTGCCGGCCAGAAATAATCCGCAAATTCTGCTCCTTCAATAACTAATCTTATATCTTCTCTGTATCTTGAAAAACCATTCGCAGATCCTACAATATTGTTTTCAGCAATTGGAGCATTGAATACTCTTTCTCGGCCGAACTCTTCAGGCATTCCTTTTACCACGTTGAAAACACCGCCTTTTCCAATATCTTGTCCCCACATAAAAGTATTAGGGTTAGCTCTAAATTCTTCTTTCAGAACTCTATTTATACCTTCAATGTAATTTACTTCTTCGCTATTTTTATCTAAAGGATATTCCGTTTCTGCGTCAGGTCCAGCGAATGCTTCAGGGAATATGAAGTTTGGCCAGCTTTTTCCATCAGCATTTGGTGCTGCCTCGGCTTCATCCGCTGCATCAAATATTTTTTGTTTTATACCATCTTCTATTTCTTCTAATTCTTCTTGAGTCAGATATTTTTCTTCCAGAAGTCTATATCTAAACTGCATTAGTGGGTCACGGTCGATTACGTCCTGTATTTCTTTACTTGGACGGTAATTATCTTGCTTATCCGAATTAGAATGAGAACCAATTCTATCACAATCTGCATGGACTATTGCAGGCCCTTTGCCACTTTTTACGTACTTAACTGCTTCTTGTAAAGCTCTATGTGAGTCGAAAGCATCTCTACCATCACATTCGATGATTTTTGTATTTGGAAACCCTTTGAAATTATCAGAAACTACTAAATTTGACGAAACGTCTTGCAATGGTACAGAAATCCCAAATTTATTGTTTTGAATTACGAATACAACTGGTGCTTTGTCAAAATCTGCACTAGCAATTGCTTCATAGAAGTAACCTTCTGCACAAGCAGATTCACCACCAGAATAGAATACAACTTCATCACCATTGTATTTTCTAATTGCTCTACCCAAACCAGCTGCGTGCTGAGAATGGTTACCAGTACAAGACGAAACATTTTGGATATTTATCTCAGGTTTAGCAAAGTGATTAGACATGTGTCTTCCACCGCCGGCAACGTCCGTATCCTTTGATAACCCATTTAGAATAATTTCCACTGGGGTCATTCCAGCTGACAAAGAAGTCATAAAGTCACGGTAATAAGGGAACATATAGTCCTTACTTGCTCTGAAAGTCTGACCCAGCGCAAGTTGAATACCATCATGACCTGCAAATGGTGCGTGGTAAGACCAACCTTTTGCCATTTTCAAATAAAGTGCCGCTTTTTCATCCAATTTTCTGCCGAGCAATTGAAGTTTATACCAGTCAATTACTTGTTGTTTGTCATAGCCCGTGAAATCAAATTTTGAATATTGAACTACATTTACATTTTTTCCACCGAACTTCATTTTGAACTTCTTAGGAGCTGTGGATTTACTAGAAACAGCTTTTTTAGTCGTGTTTTTTGCTGTTGATTTTTTTGCAGTTGAAACTGCTTTTTTTGCAACAGTTTTCTTAGCCGAAGTACTATTCGACTTACCATTAGTCTTTGCTACACTTGTAGTCTTCTTGACTTTACTTGTTGATTTTGCTTTGCTTTTAGCTGCTGTTTTAGCCATAACTAACTCCAAATTTCAAATTATATGTTTATTATTTTCAGTTTAATCTTAGTTCAAATATTTATCTACTATGTCTGACACTAATTGCGGATTGGCTTTACCTTTCGATTTTTTCATTATCTGGCCAACGAAAAACCCTTTAACTTTAGCGTTACCAGATTTGAATTTCTCAACAGAATCCGGATTAGCACTAATAACTTCTTTAACCAAATCATCTATAAGTGATGTGTCTGAAACTTGTTCCAAACCTCTCTCTTCTACTATACTCTTAGGCGATTTCCCTAGTTCAACTTCACTAAATATATCTTTTGCTATCTTATTAGAGATAGCTCCAGAAGATATAAGATCTACTATCTCAGCAATATGCTCTGGTGATACTTTCAGGTCAGTTACGGTAGTGTCTCTGTCCTGTATCAATCTCATCACTTCCGTCATAACCCAATTGCTCACTAGCTTATTATTAGCGGTGCTCTTATCTTCCAATTTTTTTATTGTTTCTTCATAAAAATCAGCTATTTCCTTGTCAGCTATTAGCACTCCTGCATCGTAGCTAGGTATTTCATACTGATCTACAAAACGATTCTTTCTTGTTAGTGGCAACTCAGGCATAGCCGATTTTACTTTTTCTACCCAATCCACTCCTACAAGCAATGGCGGTAAATCTGGCTCTGGGAAATATCTATAATCGTGCGACATTTCTTTTGTTCGCATTTCTTTAGTCTTGTTTGCATTCCCATCCCATTGCATTGTTACTTGCCTAACTTCACCACCGTTTTCTATTAATTCGATTTGACGCTTAACTTCATAATCAATTGCTTTTTCAACATTTCTAAAGCTATTTAGGTTTTTGATTTCAGTTCTTGTACCAAATTTTTCTCTGCCAATAGGTCTAACTGAAACATTCGCATCCACTCGAAGTGCACCTTCTTCCATATTGCCAGTGTTGATCCCCAGATAAACTAATATTTGTTTTAGCTGTGTCAAATATAAATAAGCTTCGTTAGAGCTGCGTATATCTGGTTCACTCACTATCTCGATAAGAGCAACTCCAGCACGGTTAAAATCGACCAAAGTATCAATATCCAAATCGTGTATGGACTTACCTGAGTCTTCTTCCATGTGAATTCGAGTTATCCCAATACGCTTTGTGTTCGTCTCGTCCAATTCTATTTCTAAATAACCTTCGTAGCAAATGGGCGTTTTGTCTTGAGATATTTGGTAACCTTTTGGCAAATCTTGGTAGAAGTAATTTTTACGAGCAAATAGATTTTTTTCTCTAATCTTACAATTAGTAGCTAATCCCATCATTATAGCATAGTCAACTACTTTCCTATTAAGTACAGGTAAGGTGCCAGGATGAGCTAATGTGATTGGATCAGTGTTTGTGTTAGGAGATGCACCAAACTTCGTAGAGCTTGAGCTAAATGCTTTTGATTCAGTCAATAGCTGTGCGTGTATCTCTAAACCTATCACTGGTTCATATTTTTCGTATATCTCTTCGTTCATTTGCCAAATTTCTGATTTATATAATTCTACAAATTTAAGAAATATAAAGTAGAAACAAATATTTTTAAACTGCATTTATCATAGAATTTTAACTATTTAACAAAGAAGTTGATAGAATTAATAAGAAAAAGTATTAAATTCAGTTAATTGAGTTAAGAATAAATCTAAAAAAATAAATTCATGTCAAGGAAGTTTATCATTGGCGATATACACGGGTGCTACAAAACACTTGTCGCACTTGTTGAAGAAGAAATAAAACTCTGTGAAACAGACACGCTTTACTTTCTCGGAGACTACATTGGCAAGGGACCCGATTCTAAGAATGTAGTTAAATATATCTTATCCAAAAAAAAATCTGGATATCAGATTCGCTGTCTTATGGGTAATCATGAGAAAATGCTAATTGACTCAATGAAATCTGATAAACTCCACTACAAGTGGCTTTGGAATGGTGGTTCCGAATGTTTGCGCAGTTTTGATGTCTATAGAGCAAAGGAAATAAAGAAAAAATACTTAAAATTCTTTGCTGAATTGGAATACTTCATTGAACTCGATGATTTTATATTAGTGCATGGAGGGCTTAATTTTAACATTGAGAACCCTTTACTCGACAAAAACTCTATGCTTTGGAGCCGTAATATCAACATTGACAAAAGAAAAATTGGCGGCAAAAGATTAATAGTAGGACACACGCCCGTAAAATTTAAGAAAATAAAACGTTCATTAGATGAAGACATTATAAAGCTTGACGGAGGTTGTGTATATTCGAAAATTAAAGAAAAACAAGGCAATTTGGTTGCGTTGGAAATAGAAGAGATGAAACTATATCGTAAATATAATATTGATATGTGATGAATATTGAAGAATTAAGAGATTTTTGTTTATCAATGCCGTACACAACAGAAGACACTCCATTTGACGAGACGACTCTAGCGTTCAGAATTGGCAATAAGATTTATGGTTTAACTAATATAGATTCTATTCCGACAAGAATTAATTTGAAATGTAATCCGGAACGAGCGATAGAACTTCGTGAAAAATATCCTGATGCTATTGTACCGGGATATCACATGAGTAAAAAACATTGGAATACACTTTATACGGAAAACCTTGATTCAGGATTAATCGAAGAATTAATTCGGCATTCCTACGATTTGGTTTTCAATTCACTTACAAAATCTAAGAGAGTAGAGTTAGGTCAAATTAATTAGTTTCTCCTTAATATTCCAAAATAGAACATTTTGGTTAATTGATTTACTAATTCATCAGTTGATTCATATATTTGTTGCAGTCTTTGATTCAAAGATAATTCGTTAATATGTTCTAAAAAAAATGAAATAAATTCTATTTTACATCATCTCTGAAGTTTCCTTTTTTCTGCTCAATCGCCACATATTTAAGAATCAAATCTCTATAATATTGATTTTTACCATCCAAATACTCTTTCATCTGTGGATTATCTTGTTTGACTATATCTCTTATTAAATCTGGACTGATTTCTTTGACGGATTCCGTATTGTAATATATGATTTCCATTATTTTTTCTATGAAAGGTATGTTCTTATTAAATATTTCATCGTAGATTTTCCCAACCTTTTCATAATTCTCGTCTAGGATTTCTTTGATGATATCAAAATTATTTTCGTAAGCTCGGTAAAATGTCATTTTACTAAGCCCAGCTTCTTCACAAATTTGATCTACAGAAGTATTGTTTATCCCATTTTTCCAAATAATTTTTCTCGTTGCGTCAAGCAACTTTTTGTGCGTCGATTCTTTCATTTTACACCCTTATAGACAGTTATAAGAAAAGAAAGAACTTCTTAAACAGAGCGTTTTAGAAATTCGTTGTATCCAAATTATCTTAATACATTCAAAAGCGTAGCAAATGAAACTCGTAGGCACTCCTTTTATAAATTTTCCGTTTCTATTTTGTAAATATAAATCGAAATTTTCAGATTTCAAAATAAAAAATACTCTGAAAATGTTACGTTTGAGGTAGTTATTTAACTAAATGGTAAATTGATAAACTCCACCTTGACAACAATAACAAAGATTTCAAATTAAAGTTACAATTTAATCTAATTTTTTTGGGGGTTCCTATCACATTTTTTATTCTATTGCGTCTTGCTTAGATTGTAAGAAGTAAATTTAAACTAATAAAAGAGAATTTTGGAAAAAACTACAAGCGATAAAATTGGTATAACTGCTTCCGTACTTTGCTTAATTCATTGTTTGGCTATACCAATACTGTTTACAGTTTCTGCTGACACGCTACATCTTGTTAATCATCAGATGCCAATAATAGATTATATTTTTGCCGTAGTGGCACTAATAGCAGCTTATTTCTCGGGCAGAAAGACAACAGATACAAAAATAAAAATAGCATTTGGTATTGGTTGGGCATTGTTTATAATTGGTGTCTTGCTGCACGACAACCCATATCTCCTTTATTTACTTCATATTGGCTCAGTTATACTTATTGTAACTCACTTGAAGAACATAAGAAATTGTAGAGTCAAATTACCAAAACCGAAAGAATCAAAATGAGAAACGAAATTACACTTATACTAAAAGAAATTGCTCAACTATTAGAGTTAAAAGGTGAGAATCAATTTAAAACTCGTGCCTATTCTAATGCTGCAGCTTTAATTTCAGATGGAAATATAGACATAGAAAGACACGTAAAAGATGGAACGTTACGAGAGATTAGCGGCATCGGTCCTGTATTGCAAGAGAAACTGACGCAGTTTGTTGAAACGGGTAGAATGGATTATTACGAAAAGCTCAAAGCGGAGATACCACAGGAGCTGATAGATATAAGCAAAATAAAAGGCGTCGGTGCAAAAAAAGCAAAAGTATTAGTAGAGAAGTATGGAGTCAGTTCAGTAGATGAGCTCGAAGAGATGGCGAAATCGGGAAAATTAGAAGAAATCAAAGGGTTCGGTGCTAAATCTGCTCTACAAGTTATTGAATCAATAGAAGAAAACAAACAATACGAAGACAAATTCAGATTGGACAAAGCTTACGAAGCTGGTAAAAAGCTTCTTGAGTATATGAAGGAATCGGGTTCGATAAAAAAAGCGAGCTCTGCTGGACAGCTTCGTAGATGGTTAGAAGTAATTGATACTATTGACTTTGTCGTAATTCCTGATGATTTGGAGAAATTAAAATTAACCTTAAGCAATCAGTTCGTAGTAACAGAAAATAACGCCAAACTCAACTTTATTTTTAATAAAATACCAGTTACAATTCATATTGCAGACGAGCACAATTTTGGATTAATTTCGCACAATCTAAGTGCTTCTGAAAATTACTTAGACGCATTCCACGAGATAACTAAAAACAGCTTCCAAAAGAAAGAAGACTATCTATATGACGGAGAGAAAAAATTAAAAGTAGATTCTGAACAAATGTTGTATAAGTTAATGACAATGCAATATGTGGAGCCAGAAAACAGAGAAGAAGGTCAGGCAGTGCAGTATGCAACAATCAGTGGTTTACCGGAACTTATCCATGAGAAAGACATGAAAGGAATGCTCCATTGCCACAGCACATGGAGCGATGGGCTAAACAGCATTGAAGAAATGGCCTTAGAATCGAAAAGATTGGGATATTCTTATTTTGCAATATGTGACCATAGCAAGACAGCAGTCTATGCTAACGGGCTTTCAGTGGAAAGAGTTCTTGCTCAGCACAAAGAAATAGATGAGTTGAATAGTCGTGATTTGGGTATAAAAATATTAAAAGGTATAGAGTCGGACATATTGAACGATGGTAGCTTAGATTATGATGAAGAAATATTGGAGAAGTTTGATTTAGTTGTTGCATCAGTTCACTCCAATTTTACTATGAGTAAATCTGAGATGACAGACAGAGTAATCAGAGCGGTTATGAGTCCCTACACTACAATATTAGGACATCCAACAGGTAGATTACTACTCAAAAGAAAAGGGTATGAGATAGATCAGCACGCAGTTATTGATGCTGCGGCGGAATACAAAACTATAATAGAGATTAATGCTAATCCACATAGATTAGACTTAGATTGGAGATTGTTGGGCTATGCAAAACAAAAAGGAGTAAAAATAGCAATAAACCCCGATGCACATAACTTACGTGGGCTACAACACGTAATGTATGGTGTTCGAATGGCACGAAAAGGATGGCTCACTCATAGCGATGTTGTGAACACATACAGTTATACAAAATTCAAAATGACATGTTTAAGCAAATGAAAAAACTGATTTTTATTTTTATTCTAATGGCAATTTCATTACAAGCTAATACTCAAAAGATATTAGTAACTAATGTGGCACAAGGTTCGGGGGCTGACTCCATTAGCACCCACAAAATTTATACTGCCACAAAATTAGCAATAGAGATGACCAGTAAATATATTTCCGTTGCCGATTCTACTAGAAATGCGATTGCTGCTCTCGCTGGTGAAGATGAAAAGAATAGAAAAGTGGAAGAGTTAGGAATCGATTATTTCTTATTTACATCTATTGATGTTTTCCATGGGATGCTAAGAGCAAATATTACTATAGTTAATAGCAAGACAGAAGAAGAAAATACTGGCTACGGCTACGCTCCTTTGCACTATATTAAAGATGGTAATAAGATATACGATGTTGCAATGTTGACAGCACTCCAAAGAGCAATGATGAACGTTCTAAAAGACAGTACTCTATACAATCATCAACCCAAAGAATACCAATCGAAACCTGCAAAATCATTAGTTGTTGGTGGCTTTATGTTCGATGATAATGATGCTAAATTAATATGGAAAATATTCAATAATAAATCCGTTATGTCATACTTTGCTTCAGAATCAATCTACCAAGCTGCAAAAAAATCTGACAATTACGCTGTTTATGATCTAAACACACGCGACTCAATGTATGCTACTTTCAATTTATTTCTGATGGAAAATTCCACTCCACCGAGCAAAACTGAGTTGAAAATTCTCAATACATTCGCCGTTGATAATTTTATTTTTGGTTCTATAAAGAGAGTGAAAAGCCACGCAGAAGTCAAAATAGTATTAACAGAATTAAAAGACGGCAACTTAATTGTTGTAAGAAGCGAAGTTGCCAGATTAGAAGATGATTATAAAGACGATTTCGAGAAACTAATAAAGAGCTTAACTAACAAGGTTTTACTCATTGACGATAACAAATGAATAAGGGAAGATTTTATCCTCTTTGACCACTCCCAAATAGTAGGAACCTTGCGACAAACTTTCTGTTGAGAAAATAATATGGTTGTATCCTTCTATTAATCTTTTAGCTCCTAAATCAATTATTACTCTCCCTCTATAATCGAATATTTTTAACGTAACATCTGCGAAAGTATCTGATTGTATAAATGCCTCCACTTGTTTGCTGTTAGTAACAGGGTTAGGAAATAATTTTACTATTTTTATTTGTTTATCATCATCTACTTTGGATTGCAAATCAATAGATTTAAGTTTTTCATCTAGCAACTCAATCCTAGCTCCTATCTCTTCCTTGCTGTAAGCTGCGTTAATACTGAATAAAATCTCTATTTTTTCTTGTGAAGGAATGAATAATGGCCCTGCTGAAATCACCATAGATCCGTCCTTATTTGGGCGACTGCTTACTCGAGCAATTCCAGAGCTCAAAGTCATTTGTTTCTCCTCCTCTGTGTAACCATCATAAATGCCCATTTCTTCTTTAAATGCAGCGTTATCTATGGCATAGCAATTAAATGGCAATTTGGAATGGAGATGAACCCCCACAATAGGTGTATTGTCTCCATCAACTTCTTCGGCGAATCCAGTAAATCCTGTTGTATCAAATGATACTATGTCGTTACTACCACCCTCGCTTATGTCCCAATCATAAAACAATCCTGCATAAATTGAATCCATATTAAAAGTATTATTATTACGTAGTATATATCTCAACAATATACTATTGTCCATACCTTCCGAATCAAACAAATAGGCCTCATGTTTAACTTCAATCCCAAGAGCCAGCGAATCATAATTGCCAAATCCCCCCTCTACTTTATCAGTAAAACTTGCGCTAATAAAAGTAAAAGCATCTTTTTTATCAATTTCAATTTTCTTCAATGAGAAAAGGTCATTATCCCGTATTCCTGAGCGATTCCTCACACCATCTGCAACATAGGGCTTGCCTTTTTGCGTCATCATAAATCCACCTTCGAACATCAGATTTTTCGGACTTTCATAACGGAAACCATCACCCTGAATATTTTCTGAAAAATCGTTGAACCCATGGTTACCATCGCTAGTAACAGTCATTATTATTTTTTCATTCTCAATGTTCAAATATGAAGGATTCGCTATGAAGTTTACATAGAAATCCTGTATCCTATTTCCCTTGCTGAAAGCAGAGATTTTTAAATTAAAATTATAGTTTTCTGGTGTTTCTTTTGGAATTTCTAAATTTATTTCGTCCTCGATAGAGAATACTTCACCCATAGCCAAATCTTGGAAGCTAAAAACGGTATTATCTATTTCCAATTCAATGAATTTATCATTCCCAATTATAATATCAAGATTGTCAATATTATCTAACACATTCTCAAAAACAAGATCAAGCTTAATTTTTGAACCAGATTTTATAACACCTGACTTATCTTCAGATTTAATAATATCATCTTTAAGGTTAACAGCTATCGAATTTTCCCTCTTAATAGCTTTGAACAAATTTAATCTTCCGCTGCCAATTAGCCCTTCATATTTGGGATTCAAATTGTCTATATTATCACTATTCACTATCAGAAGTGATTTAATTTGCTGAGGTGATAGAAGTGGAAATTGCGACCTCAGCACTGCGGCAGCCCCAGCTGCAACTGGCGATGCCATAGATGTCCCACTCTTAAAATCATATTTATTATCTGGAACTGTAGAATAGATAAACGTCCCGGGGGCAGAAATATCAACTCTTGTGTTAAAATTAGAAAAACCAGAACGCAAATCATCCTCAGCAGAAGAAGCAACGGAGAGAACACCATCATACGAAGCGGGATAGAACGCCTGGTTCCTATTATTGTTGCCGGCGGCAGCTACTATCAATGCACCTAATTCAATCGCTGTTTCTACTATTGCTGCATTGGTTTGCGAATAACCTGTCCCACCCCAAGAGCAGTTGATTACATCAGCTCCCATAATTGCAGCATAAAGCAGTCCTTCGTATTCATTATAGACCGAATTATCTAATCCAAAATCTGGACCAATTTTGACAGATAATATTTTCGCTCTTGGCGATACACCTGCCACACCTTTCTTATTATTCACTTGAGCTGCGGCAATACCCGAAACATGTACACCGTGGTCACCGCCATAGCTCGGGTCATTGTCATAGCCGCTCTCCGAACCAAAATCCCAACCTCGCCAATCATCAATATATCCATTGCCATCATCATCAATACCATTAGTTGACTTATCTATTCCAAACTCATCTAACCCATTCTCACCGGGATTGTACCAAATTTGGTTTACCAAATCCTCATGTTCAAAATCAATTCCTGTATCGACAATACCAATTAGTACAGTGTCGCCATTCATCATATTCCACGCCTCAAACGCTTCTGTAAGATACAAATGGTAGAGTTGATTCAAATCTGGGTCATTTGTTTCACCAGCGAAAATATTGCTCTTAGGTATTGGTTCGGCATATTCAACTTCTGGCATATTATTCAAGAGCTGAGACATTTTTACTGGGTCAATAGCCTTATTATAAGTTAATTTCCAAACGTTGCTCAATTCAGACAAAAGAGAATCTGCTTTTTTTGAGAAATGTCTATTTGCATTGATTCCTAATCTAAAAGCTGGTTCAATCTTGTAATGTGAAGAGCTTGATTGAGTATTAGCAGCCTTAATATTCCTATACTTCACATATATAGAGTTGCTGTTATAGACATTTTGACCATAGACTAAAACAGTCGAAACAAATAATACTAAAATATAAATAAATTTTTTCATACTTTGTTATAACAAATCAGCAGTGTTTTTCGTTACATAATGTTGCAAATATTGACTAAAATAACTTTAATTAATAATTTTGTAAACAATTTAATCAATAGTTAAGACATTGTTAAAACTAGAACACGAAATATATCTATATATTTTATTTGCTGTACCACTTTTGGTGCTTTTTTATTTGCTTTATAGAGCGAGGCGAAAAAAATTACTCACTCAATTCGCTAGTAGAAAGGCAATTGAAAGGCTCGCTCCAAATGTATCAACGACAAAAAATAGTTTCAAATTTATACTTTTGCTAATAGCATTTTCGGTAATGGTAGTTGGTTTAGCTAACCCGCAGATAGGTACCAAAATGAAAGAAGTAAAAAGAGAAGGTGTAGAAGTTGTGATTGCGGTTGATGTTTCTAATAGTATGTTGGCCGAAGACATTCGACCAAACCGCTTAGAGCGAGCAAAGTCTGCTATTAAAAGATTGATAGACGATTTGAAACAAGACAAAATAAGCATAGTGCTATTCGCCGGTGATTCATTTCTTCAATTACCGTTGACAACAGACTATTCAGCAGCAAAACTAATGGTCTCTACAATGAGTACTAATTTAATAGATAAGCAAGGAACAGCAATAGGTAGTGCTATAGAATTAGGATTGAAATCATTTTCTGAAGACGAGAAAGTCAATAAAGTAATGATAATAATAACTGATGGCGAAAACCACGAAGACGATGCTTTGAGTGCTGCAAAAGAAGCTAAGGAAAAAGGTGTTATAATCCACACTATTGGAATGGGATCCGTTAATGGTGGACCAATTCCTAATATAGTAAATGGCACTGTTAGAGGCTATATAAAAGACAATAGTGGTACGACCGTTATTTCTAAATTAAACGCTAATATGCTTAAAGAATTAGCTACAATTGGCGGAGGAAATTTTGTACGTGCTTCTGGTGGCGATTTTAACTTAGGAGATTTGATAGAAGATATTTCCAATATGGATAAAACAGAATTTGAAGCAAAAATATTTACGGATTTTGAAGATAGGTTCCAATACGTGTTTATGTTTGCAGTTCTAATATTAATTTTGGAACTCTTGATTAGTGAGAGAAAAAATAAAACTTTTACTTTGAAGAAAATAGTCGGAGAAGAAAAAAATGAATAAAATAAGCTTAATCATAACACTATTTTTAATTATAGCTTTAGATAGCCATGCACAGGAAGATGCTAGTAAATTTATTTATCAAGGAAACAACAGCTATAAAAGCAACAATTACAAAGATGCAGAAATAGATTATCGCAAATCATTGGAAAAAAATCCCAATTCGAGTATAGCAAAGTACAATTTGGCAAATTCACTCTACAAACAAGGTAATTACCAAGAAGCTATGGAGAAATACAAAGAACTATCTTCGGAGAATTTCTCCAAAAGAGAGCTATCGAAAGTCTTCCACAACTTAGGTAATTCGCTTATGGAAGATAAAAAATATCAAGAGAGTGTAGATGCATATATAAATGCTTTGAAGAACAATCCGAAAGATGAAGACACTAAATATAATCTTGCTTATGCCAGAGAAATGCTGAGAAAGCAACAACAACAAGACAAAAATAAAGACAAAGACAAGAACGATAAAAACGATAAAAACAAAGATAAACAAGACCAGAATAAGGACAACAAGGACAACAAAGACAATAAGGGCGATAAAGATAATAAGAATAAAGATCAGCAAAACCAAGATCAACAAGACAAGGATAATCAGAAAGGCGACAAAGATAAAGATAAGCAAAACGACAAAAAAGATAGTAAAGATGGTCAACAAGATGAGAACAGAACTGACGACAAAGACAAAGCAGAAAACGGTCAGAAACCTAAAATCTCAAAACAAGATGCTGAAAGAATATTACAAGCTATGATGAATGATGAAAAAGAGCTTCAGAAGAAATTAAGAAAATTGAAATCTAAGTCTAACAAGACAGAGAAGAACTGGTAATGAAACAAAGAATATTGTTATATTTATATTTGAGCATTTTTATAAGCTCTATTGCTCTGGGCCAAGAACCTCAGTTCACGGCAGCTGTGAGCAGCAATCCAGTGGTACAAGGTGAGCCATTTAGAGTGCAGTTTAGTGTAAATACTGATGCGTCTAATTTCAGACCGCCAAGCTTCGATGGATTCGAAGTATTAAATGGACCATCACAATCGAGCAGTATGCAAATTATAAATGGACAATATAGCCGTTCGCTTTCTTTCACCTATGTGCTAAAAGCTAACAAAGTTGGGACTACTACTATACAATCCGCTTCTATTCAAGTAGATGGCAAAAGATTACGTTCTAATACTATAGATTTAAGAATTGTTGAACCATCTGAAGCAGAGAAAGAACGAAGAAAACAGGCAGCTGAACAGGAAAAATCACTGCGTGGTCAAGCGATTGATATAATCAAAAACAATCTATACCTAAAAACAAATGTATCAAAAGCAAGTGCTTATGTTGGCGAGCAGATAACTGCTAGCTTCAAGCTCTATGTTAATGGTGAGCTGAATGTTGTGGGTTTGGAGATGGAAAGTTCGCCTATATTGAATGGCTTTTGGAGTCAGGAAATAGATTTGGGAGAAGTGCAATGGCAAAGAGAGCAAGTTAATGGTGTATGGTTCAGAGTCGCAACCCTTAAACAAGTTGTATTGTTCCCGCAACAAAGTGGCAAATTAACGATTGATCCTTATGAGTTCAAAACTGTTACTAGACTTCAAACAAATAGTCAATCAAACAGAAGACGCAGTATATTCGATGACTTTTTCAATCGCGGATCTTACAAGGATTTTGAGTATAACTTAAGTTCCAACCCAATAACAGTTAACGTAAAACCATTGCCCGAGAACGCTCCAGATGGGTACAATGGTGCAGTTGGTAATTATGAGATGAACGCTTGGGTGGACAATACGAAAACTGTTGCAAATGAGCCAATAACACTGAAAGTAAAAGTATCTGGAAAGGGTAATTTGAAATTATTCGATGCTCCTACTATCAAGCTACCACCCGACATGGAGTCTTTCGATCCAAAAACTGCGGATAACACAAAAGTCTCTTTAGCAGGAATGTCAGGCGATAAAATATTCGAATTCCTGATAATTCCTCGTAGAGAAGGGAAGTACAAAATTGAACCCATCACATTTTCTTATTTTGACTTAACTACAAATAGTTATAAAACAATTACAAGCGATGAGTTCGTAATAGATGTTGGCAAAGGGAATGGCGAAGGTGGCTCTAATATTTCTGGAGTTAGCAGAGCCGAATTGCAACTATTAGGTAAAGATATTCGGTATATCAAAACTGAAACCGAATTAGTTACTAAATCAAAAAATGGATTTTTTGGCTCGCAAATGTTCTTCATTTTGCTGACAATACCATTTTTCTTATTTCTGATTCTATTCTTGCTATTGAGCAAAAGAAGAAAAGAAGAAGAGGACACAGAATTACTCAAGAACAAACGAGCCAGCAAACTGGCCAAGAAAAGATTATCTGCGGCTGGTGCAGCACTCAAAGCCAACGATAGCAATAAATTTTACGAAGAAATAACCAAAGCTCTGTGGGGCTATATATCTGATAAGTTAAATATACCCGTTTCGGATTTGAATAAAGACGTAGTAAAAACAAAGTTGACACAATTAAATATTGATGAAACACAAATAGATAGTTTCCTAAGAACATTGGAAGAAAGTGAGTTTGCCAGATATTCTAATTCGGCAAACGCGACAAGCAAAATGAATGAAATATATGAAAAGTCAGGTATGGTAATAACTAACATTGAGAGGGGAATAAGATGAGAAAAATAATAGTATTCTTAATTTTAGCGGTACCTTTTACAATGCTCGGAAACTCCGTTGAACAACTATTCAATTCGGCAAACGAAGCATATTCTAATAAGAAATATGCAGATGCAATCAATATTTATGAGCAAGTAATTGACTCTGGCTATGTATCAGCAGAGCTCTATTATAATCTTGGTAATGCTTATTACAAGACGGATAATATCTCATTTGCAATACTCAATTATGAAAGGGCAGATAAGCTAAGCGACGACAGTGACATAGATCACAATTTGTCGATAGCAAGACTAAAAACTATCGACAAAATCACGCCAGTGGAGCAAATATTCATAGTCGATTGGATTGATGCAATAAGAAGCAACCACAATTCTATTGGTTGGTCATATTGGTCTATACTATTTGTATGGTTAACCTTTACTTTTTTTGCACTATTAATATTCAACCGCCGAACAAGTATAAAGAAAATCTCGTTCTTAGGAATAGTCGCTTCTCTATTCTTATTCTCAATTTCATTCTACTTTGCTTACAGTACAAATGAGAGAGAGTACGTAAAAGAATTTGCAATACTGACGACACCAAGTGCTTACGTAAAAAGCTCGCCTGATTCTCAAAGCCAAGACTTATTCATACTACACGAAGGAGTAAAAATGGAAGTGCTCGACAGAGTTGGCGATTGGAACAAAATCCGATTAGACAACGGCGAAGTTGGATGGATAGACAAGAGTAGCTTCAGACCGATATAAGATATTTAGCGATTATCAAGACTAATACTATTTTCATTTAGTCCCCCTAAAATCTATATATAACACGCATAAGAATGTTGTGGGATTAGAGACATAGACAATACGTCTCTGCTCCTTTTCTTCTCATAATTTAACAAGGGAACTTGTCCCCTTGACTTTTCATTCTCTCTTGTTCTGCAAGTGAGCAAGCTCCCTTGTTGCATATATTTACTTCTTGTAGTTTAACAAAAATACAGCCCATGCCTAATATGTGGTTGGTACGTTTTTGTTTTCCTTACTGTGACAAAACTATCCTCCTCAATTCACACCTTTTGCCTGACCAGCTCCTCCAAAGGAGCATAGTTGGCAATTTTACGAGAAGTCTCTTATAAATAAGTTTCCAATACCCAGCTTCGGAGCTTCGCAGCAAGTCGTATGTTTTTCAGATTTGTAGAGTACTTAGTCTCTGCGAAGTCCCCTTGCGAATCACCCAAACAAGGGAAGTCGAATCGCAATAGAGCTATACCTTGAGATAATAGTTGTTTTGAGATATGCTTAAGGACTCTGATGTTTTTAGTACAAGTGAAACAAGGCACAAATATACACTCATGTTCTTGTATAGTTTAATCTTTTTATTTTCGTTTCTGTATTTATTTTTTATTTGCAAGTTAAAATATATTTCTTATTTTCGTGTCGTATGTTTACGACATATAGATAAAAACAAATATTTGAGTTATCATGATATCCAATAAATCGGAAATATTTCCAGCCGAGCAGCAGCTTGCTGCCGCCTACGCTAAGGCACTTTCGCACCCAGCGCGCATTGCTATACTTCGGTACTTGGCCGAAACCAAAGTATGCATAACGGGTGATATCACTGACGCTATACCACTAGGACGTACCACTGTTCTTCAGCATTTGCAAGTGCTAAAAGACAGCGAGCTTATTCGAGGTGATATTGACGGTAAAAGAGTATGCTATTGCATAAACTCCGAACGATACAATGAGATGAAACAACTTTTTGACGAACTTTTTGAAAATATAAACCCAATTAATAATTGCTGCTAAGAGGTAGTATTATGAAAATGCACGTTAGCTTGTATGTAGCCGACATCGCTCGTACAAAAGAATTTTATGAGCTTTTTTTCAATCAAAAAGCCACGAAAGTAAAAGACGATTATGTAAAATTTGAGCTTGAGAACCCTGCTTTGGTTATCAGCTTTGTACAGAACAAAGACAGAGTTCAATCCAATTTCGGGCACTTAGGTTTTGTTGCTGACTCGCTTGACGTAGTCATAAATCGATTAGAACAAGCGAAGAGCAAAAACTTAGATGTACTAGAAGAAATGGGTACTAACTGCTGCTATGCTAATCAGGACAAGTTTTGGGTAACTGACCCAGATGGGCACCAATGGGAGATTTATACTTTCAACAGCGACGTAGAGTTCAACGACCCTAAGTATGCATCGCAAGATGCAACCGCTTGTTGTACTCCACAAGTGCAGATTAATCTAAGCTAGATGATGACAAAAAAACGCTTAAGCTTTTTAGACAACTACCTAACGCTATGGATATTTATTGCTATGGCGTTGGGTGTTGCTCTTGGTTACTTCATACCCTCTATGCCCGTTTTAATCGATTCGATGAGTGAAGGAACTACTAATATTCCTATAGCTATTGGCTTGATTATAATGATGTATCCACCTCTTGCTAAAGTTAATTATCGACTATTGCCGAAGATATTCAAGAATACGAAAGTACTTTCGATATCATTAGTCCTTAACTGGATAATAGGTCCAGTGCTAATGTTTATATTAGCTATTACTTTCCTACACGATTACCCAGAGTATATGGTAGGACTTATACTCATAGGATTGGCTCGCTGTATTGCTATGGTACTAGTCTGGAATGATTTGGCAGAGGGAAATAGTGAGTATGGCGCTGGATTAGTTGCTCTGAACAGTATATTTCAAGTATTCACCTACAGTTTCTACGCATGGTTTTTTATTACAATATTGCCTCCTTATTTCGGATTCGAAAGTGCAATAATAGATATTCCTATCTCGCTAATAGCAGAAAGTGTAGCAATCTATCTGGGCATACCCTTTTTACTGGGTATATTGAGCCGTTCAGTACTTGTAAAGCTAAAAGGAACACATTGGTATGAAAACAAGTTTATACCAACTATATCGCCTCTTACGTTAATTGCATTGCTATTTACTATAGTGGTTATGTTCTCACTCAAAGGAGAGCTGATAGTAGAAATACCGACAGATGTATTAATAATTGCAGTTCCTTTACTGATATACTTTGCTCTGATGTTCCTAATAGGATTTTTCTTGAGTAAGTATATGGGGACTGAGTATGACAAAAATGCTGCTATATCATTCACAGCAGCAGGCAATAATTTTGAGTTAGCAATCGCAGTGGCAATAGCTGTATTCGGATTGAATTCGGGTCAAGCATTTGCTGGTGTAGTTGGTCCATTAGTTGAAGTTCCAGCTTTGATTTTGCTAGTAAGAGTATCATTTTGGTTAAAAGATAAATATTATAAAGTGGAGAAAAAATGAATCTATTAATATTATGCACAGGGAATTCATGCCGTAGCCAAATAGCCGAAGGATTATTCCGTAAGCATTTAGGTGAAGGTCATAACGTATATTCAGCAGGTATAGAGGCACACGGAGTTAATCCGAACGCAATCAAAACTATGGCAGCTATTGGAATTGATATTACTAATCACACATCAGATATAATTGATAATCTACCTCCAATAGAATACGATTATGTATTAACCGTATGTGACAATGCGAAAGAACGATGTCCTATATTGCCTGGCAATCATAAGAAACTTCACCATAGTTTCCCAGACCCTGCATCTGCTAAAGGAACTGAGGAAGAAGTCGCTGCGATATTTGCATCTGTCCGAGATGAGATAGAGGCTTATGTAAATAAATTTGTAGAAGGTTTGGGGTAAGATTCTAATCATTCAGATAACAAAAACGAATTATGAATATTATAATACTATGCAGAGCAAACGCCTGCCGTAGCCAATTGGCAGAGGGGTTGTTCAGAAAGCACCTTGGAGATAAACACAATGTATTTTCTGCTGGATTGGAACCAGAAGAAGTTAACCCCAATGCAATCAAAACTATGGCTGAAATAGGAATAGATATTAGCAGCCACACTTCGAAAACTGTCGATGAACTTCCGAATGTAGAGTTCGATTATGTTATCACTGTTTGCAATAGTGCCAAAGAGAGATGCCCAGTTATTCCAGGCAATCACAAATCAATCCACAATTGGTTTGCAGATCCATCGAAGGTAAAAGGAACTGATGAGGAGATTGCAGATGCTTTCGCTTCAGTAAGAGATGAGATAGATGAGTATGCGAGAGAGTTCATTTCTAGCTTGTAATAACACAATCATATTTAAGATATAAGTATATAATAAACTAAATTAGGTGAATTAAATGTCAAAAGTGATAAAAATATTGGGGACAGGATGTCCCAAATGTATAACAATGACAAGCATTGTAAAGGATGTAGTTGCTGAAAACGATATCGATGCAACAGTCGAAAAAGTAGAAGATATTACAGAAATTATAAAGTACAATGTAATGACTACTCCAGCATTAGTCATAGACAATGTGATTACTATAAAGGGTAGAGTACCCTCGAAATCAGAAGTATTGGAACTAATAAAATGAAAGAAAAAGAGCTATTGAAATACCAAATCGCTGCTTCATCTATTTCTAATAATGATGCTACGATTCATATAAAACAATCAGAAATAGACTTTGGTACAACTCCAGAAACTACTGATACTTTGCCTAGTCCAGCTGATTTATACTTGGGTGCTTTCTCTGCTTGTATGCTTAAAAATGTAGAACGCTTTTCAGGTATGATGCATTTCACATATACAAAAGCTTCCGTAGATGTTAAAGCAACTCGTCTAGAAAACCCACCAAGAATGGATCAAATAGATTATAAGTTGACTATCTATAGTAATGATCCGAAGCTAAACAAAGACCTGCTAAAAAGGAACATTGAGAAGTTCGGTACTATATACAATACTGTAAAATTGTCTTGCTCTATTACGGGTACTATAGAGACAGTTGACAATGTTTGATTGGATACAAAATATAGCGGATTGGCTAGTCTATGATATTTTTGATTTGAGTCGTGGTCAGCATTTGGCTGAGGCGCTCAATTTCTTTATCTATGACTCAGCAAAGATTCTATTACTACTATTTGTGGTCATATTCTTTATGGGAATAGTCAACAGTTATTTCCCAATTGACAAGGTCAAAAACTATCTTTCTAGACATAAACTATATGGTTTGGAATACCTAATGGCAAGTCTATTTGGAGTAGTAACTCCGTTCTGTTCTTGCTCTTCTGTACCACTGTTCATAGGGTTTGTTCGCGGAGGAATTCCTTTAGGAGTTACCTTCTCATTTCTGATAACATCGCCATTAGTTAATGAAGTAGCCATAGGGCTTTTCATCGGTTTATTTGGACTAAAAACGACCGTTATCTATGTCATAAGTGGTGTGATATTAGGTACTATCTCAGGAGCAATTCTTCAGAAATTGAATCTAGAAAATCACCTAACACCATGGGTCAAGGAAGTGTTGGCAAACGCACAAAGAGAACAAGATGCTTTCGTTGCAGATAAACAAACACTAACACAAAGATTGCCCGTAATATGGAAAGAAGTACTTACCATAATCAAAGGTATAGTTCCTTATGTTATCGTTGGTATCGCCATAGGCGGACTAATGCACGGTTATATACCCGAAGGATTCTTCGAACAATATATGGATAAAGACAATCTTTTTGCTGTACCAATCGCTACTATATTAGCAGTACCTATGTACTCAAACGCATCGGGAATACTACCCATAATTCAAGTTTTAGTTGCGAAAGGAATACCACTAGGAACTGCAATCGCTTTCATGATGGGCGTTGTGGGGCTATCATTACCAGAAGCAATGCTACTAAAAAAAGTTATGACAGTGAAACTAATTGTCATATTCTTTAGTGTCGTTACTCTATGTATCATCATATCTGGTTATTTGTTTAATGTGATGTTGTGAGCTTAAAAGCTTTTCGCAATTCCAAGACCAAAAGCGATATTATTTAGTTTAAAATCATATGTATATCCTGAAAAGCTATCATCACCAGTGAGGGATCTGTATCCTATTTGTGGACGCAAATACCAAGTCTTGCCTAGATCGTATTGAACTCCTGCAGCTATTTCCCAGCCTAATTCTGGACCGAATACTCTTGCTCCACTAGTTTCAGGCTCAATACTAACTTTGTTGTAGATTCCTCCCACTTTTAATAAATAAGATAGTTCTTCAGATGAGCCAAAAGGACGTACAAATTGTAATCCAAATGTATAACCCATTTCATCAAATACGAATCCAGTATTAACTCTTGAGGCTTCATGAACATACTGATCCCAACCCCATCCTACATAAACCCCTAGTTGTTCCATAAAGTTATAACTTAAGGCAAATTCGACACCATATCCGGTCTCTACGTCTATCCCTGCAATATCTTCAGTTGTAAAATTAATTTTCGAATTCAACTCCAAAGCAACTTTATCATAAGTTAGTGCTGTACTGCTAACTATCATTAATAAAGTAGCAATTAGTATGGTTTTTAAATATGTCATAAGCTTATTATTTTCTCAATGATTTTAAGTAATCATAAATTTACAAATATTTAATGTAAAAACAAATGAACAAAGCGGCTTATAGTAAGGAAATCCGGACAGTGTCTCCCAAAATAAAATATAAGGCTAACTAAGTTTTAGTTGTAGAATATCCCAAATAAGTCTATTTTTCATTTAAATAAATAACAGATTTTTGTGATTTATTAAAAAAAGACTTAATCAACCCCGAGCAACCCGAATGAATTGTAATAACTGCAACACAGAAGTAACAGAGAACTATTGCCCCAATTGTGGTGAAGCGAAAGAACTAGAAAGAATAGACGGGCATTACATAATGCACGAAATACAGCACGTATTACATCTTGAAAAAGGTTTTCTGTTTACAATTCGTGAATTGATTACTAGACCTGGTGAAAGTGTAAAGAACTATTTAACAACTAATAGAAGCCGATTAATCAAACCGATTCTTTTCATTATTCTTACCTCGCTATTTTATTCCATAGTCAATAACTTTTTTCACTTTGAAGATAGTTATATAAAGTTCAGTGGCGCTGAAATGACTTCCACTGCCTATATCTTCCAGTGGATACAAGCTCACTATGGATACGCGAATATTATGATGGGGATATTCATTGCACTATGGTGTAAACTCTTCTTCAAAAAGTACAAATACAACTTCTTTGAGATTCTGATACTCCTCTGTTTTGCTATGGGAATAGGTATGTTGATTTTTGCAATTTTCGCTATTCTTCAAGGTTTATTTCATATTGAACTTATGCAAATAGCAGGCATTGTAGGGTTTATTTATACTAGTTGGGCAATCGGCCAATTCTTCGAAAAAGGAAAATTTGTCAGTTATGTAAAAGCATTTTTTGCATATATGTTAGGAATGATAACATTTACACTATTGGCAGTCCTGACTGGTGTCGTAACTGATATGATAATAAAGTAGATTATAGTGTGACTACTAAATATACGAACAACCGCATACCTACGTCTTGAATAGAAATTAGAAAATCGAATATGAAAAATAGAATCAACTTTTTAATTATGCTAATATCATTGCTTAGCATTACTATCTATCAGGCACAAACAAAAGTGAATAATATGAATAAAGATACTGCAACAAACAACCCACTTATTTGCGACATCGAAACTGGTGTCTGCGAACCCGGTGACTCAACGAATGCATCAACCGCAAGCATTAGCCAATCATCAGATAAGAAAATAAAGCTAGTGTACTTTACTGATCCGATTTGTTCATCTTGCTGGGGGATAGAACCGCAGCTGAGAAAGCTAAAGCTCGAATACGGAAATAGTATAGAAATAGAATACCGAATGGGTGGTTTGCTGCCCGATTGGAGTTATAATAGTGGCGGTATAAGCAAACCATCGGATGTAGCTCATCATTGGGATGAAGTAAGCGAACATTACGATATGCCCATAGACGGTGATGTGTGGTTAGAAGACCCATTAGACTCGTCATACCCACCTTCTATAGCGTATAAGGCAGCGCAACTGCAAGATGCAAAGAAGGCCGATTTATTTATGCGAGAGATTCGAGAAATGGTTTTCTTGAAGAAAAAGAACATAGCTAAATGGGAGAATTTGGCAATAGCTGCAAGCAATGTGAGGCTCAACGTAGAGCAATTGAAAACTGACTTTGATGGAAAGGCAAAAGCACTTTTCGAAGAAGATTTGAACGTAGCAAGAGAATACGGCGTTAGGGGTTTCCCTACTATATTCGTAGTTGATGGTAATGGAAATAAAGAAATAGTCTATGGCTCGAAGCCCTATGTTTTCTATGAAATGGCGATTCTGAAAGTTAATCCAGATATTACAAAAAGTGAGTATAGAAAGAATTGGGAAACACTATTCTCGAAATATAATACGCTAACGGCGAAAGAGTTTTCTATACTTTCTGGCACTCCAAGAAACGAAAGCGAGACTATATTAGATGAGCTTACTGCTGCTGGTTCATTGGATAAAATGACTACGAAAAATGGTAGTATTTGGAAGATGAAAGCCAAATAGATCTTAATTAATTTTATCAATTCTAATATAATGCATCAATAAAATGAAATTAAGTGAAAACCAAAATGGGCCTACACCTTTCGCCCAAACATACTTCCACGGATCAAAAGCAGATTTGAAAGTTGGAGATTTGATTGAAGTTGGATTTAATTCCAATTATGGTCAGAATAAAAATGCGAAATACATATTTCTTACCGGAACACTGGATGCTGCCGTCTGGGGAGCGGAATTAGCATTAGGTGATGCAAAGGAACGAGTATACTTGGTAGAGCCCTTAGGCGCAATTGAAAATGACCCAGATTTAACTGATAAAAAGTTCACTGGTAATCCAAGTCAATCCTTTCGCTCTATACATCCATTTAGAGTAGTTGGGGAAGTAACAATCTGGCAGGGTCACAATTTGGAACAAGTTAAAGCAATGAAAGAAGCTTTAGAAAGACTAAAAGAGCAAGGAATAAATTCGCTTAATGACGAATAAAAAGAAGTTCCCTAAAGTTGCAATATATATAATAATAGCGTAATTTTTGGCTAAACTAAAACCAAAATACACAACCTATTATGAATGAAATTATATGCCCGCATTGCAATAAAGCCTTCAAAATCGATGAATCTGGCTACGCCGATATACTTAAGCAAGTCCGTGATGACCAGTTCAATAGCGAATTGCACGATAGACTAGCTATAGCCGAAAAAGAACAGGAAAACGCTGTTAAGCTAGCAGAAGCCAACCTAAAAAACTCATTGCAAGAACACCTAGCCAAAAAGGACAGAGAAATAGCCGAACTAAAGTCATCGAATGAACTGGCTATTGCAAACCAGCTATCCAAAAAAGAGACAGAAATTGCCGAGCTAAAATCAAAAATAGAGAATGCTGAAACGCAGAAAAAGCTCTCCGTAACCGAGGCAGTGAACCTAGTCGAAAAGGAACTGAACGAATATAAAAACAAACTTCAGAACAAAGAAACGGAATCGCAATTACTCGAAAAGTCTCTGAAGGAAAAGTATTCTATAGAGTTAAGAGCCAAAGACGAAATGATAGAACGCTACAAAGATATGAAGCTCAAGTTAAGCACAAAAATGGTGGGGGAATCGCTCGAGCAGCACTGCGAAATCGAATTCAACAAACTTCGCCCTACGGCATTCCAGAAAGCGTATTTTGAGAAGGATAATGATGCTAAATCTGGTAGTAAGGGTGATTATATATACCGAGAGAATGATGACGCTGGCAATGAGATTATTTCCATTATGTTCGAGATGAAAAACGAAGGCGACGAAACTGCAACAAAGAAGAAGAATGAAGACTTCTTCAAAGAGCTAGACAAAGACCGTAATGAAAAGAAATGTGAATACGCTGTACTAGTTTCACTACTAGAAGCTGATAGTGAGCTATATAACTCGGGTATAGTTGATGTGTCACACCGGTACAACAAAATGTACGTAGTCCGACCTCAGTTCTTCATTCCTATTATCACGCTACTCCGCAATGCTGCTATGAATTCTATGCAGTATAAAGCTGAACTAAATATGATGAGAAATCAGAATGTTGACATAACTAATTTTGAAGAAAAGATAGAAACGTTCAAAGAAGGCTTTGCAAAAAATTATGAGCTAGCTAGTCGTAAATTCAACACCGCAATTGATGAAATTGACAAGACGATATCGCACCTTGAGAAAACAAAAGCGGCCTTACTTTCATCTGAGAATCAGCTACGATTGGCTAATAATAAAGCTGAAGATTTGACTATAAAGAAATTGACCCTAGGAAACCCAACTATGAAAGCGAAGTTCGATGAACTTGATAATCAGAATAAATCAGACAAATAGCATAACCAACAACGATATATTTTTTCCATAATCAAAGAAAGATTCTCTATATTCGATAATCACAAAATTGATAAAACATTATGAAAATAGGATTTTTAACTTTAATATTCATCGGCTTATTATTCACTAGCTGCAAGAAAAGTGATAATAACCTATAACCCAATAAAATGGATTACCTAATCTTCGGGCATTTTCATGGAGAATGTGAGGGCGAGGGTTGTATAGAAACTTTCAAGTTGACTGATAAGAAATTATACGAAGATACACTAGACCAATACAATGCCGAAAACTTTGAATTTATTGAGCTAAGCAGTGAGAAGTTCGTGCAAGTGAAAGACATAATAGACTATTTCCCAAACAAATTACTAAATGAAAAAGATACTAGGTTTGGTTGCCCCGATTGTAGAGATCAAGGTGGTGTTTTTATTCAATATTCTGAAAATGGAATCGTAAAAAGTTGGAGAATCGATAAAGATAAAGATGTGATTCCAGAATATCTACACAGCTTCATCGATAAAGTAAATGAAAAAATTAGACTGATAAATAAGTGAAATTGTTCTTGAAACTAGGCAATCAAATTATCAAAACTTGCAAAATTTACAAGTTTTGATAATTTGCAGATAATAATTCAATAGTCTTTCGATAAAATGAATAAGATAAAAACAAAGCTAATAATCAAAATAGCATTGTTTGTCGGTACTGCTGTGTCATTATTTTTTGTACCTTGGATACTGGTTTGGGCATGGGTATTACCGCTGCCGAAGACTGTACAAGAACAAGTAGATGAAGCGATTGGTCATGGTTTCGATGGGATGATAGTTTATGTAGATGAGGCAGGCAAAGACCCAGCGTTCTATGCAGGTGGGTGGAAGAATCGCGAAGAGAAAATTCCGGCTAACCCACATTCATTGTTCAAGATTGGTAGTATCAGGAAGCTTTATGTAGCTGTGGCTATTACCAAATTGGTAAGTGCTAATCGATTATCGTTGGATAAAACTCTAGCTGATTATTTCCCTGAGCTAGTTGGGCGAATAGAAAATGCAGACAGAATTACTCTCAGGTTAATGGTGCAACATAGGAGCGGTATTCCTAATTATACTGATTATCCTGACTTTTGGAATGACCCCGAAAATTCTAGAAAAGATAAGCTCCAATTTGTGCTAGATTTACCCGCTAACTTCGAACCAGATGAGGACTACGAGTATTCTAACACTAACTATTTGCTGCTCTCCAGACTAATAAACAAGACTGTTGGCTATAGCTATCACCAGTATATCAAAGAGGAAATATTGAATCGGTTGGAGCTAAATAATACTTACAGCTCACTTAGTGAAGTGAATATCGATGATCTTATGAGCGGTTACTATGTTGGTTATGATGAAGATATAAAGACAAACGATTATGGTATGATGATAGCAACAGCAGAGGATGTAGGTAAATTTTTACGAGCACTAGTCGATGAATCGGCGTTCGATGAAGGTGAACAAGAAATCTATTCTTCGATCTACAAATATGAACACGGTGGGCTAATACCAGGTTATCAGTGCCTTGCAAAATATCACGAAGATATAGACGCAGTAGTAGTTCAATTCATAAACACTACTAACTTTGATGGTTATGAATGGAATTTATCCGAAATTGTACTCAACCGAATTGTAGAAATATTGAGAAAATGAACAACACAAACACAAAATGTCAAACAAAGAAAACAACGAAATAACGGACAATCCGCTAACGAAATCAATACTCGAAAAATTTGAGATAGAAGAGCTGAATCCAATGCAGTTGGAGGCAGGCAGGAACATAAGGCGTAAGTCAGATGTAGTTTTACTCTCGCCTACTGGTACGGGTAAAACTCTGGCATTTCTATTACCGCTCATAGAGACTCTAGACCCGAATATAGATGAAATTCAGATTCTGATTATAGTACCTTCGCGCGAGTTGGCTCAACAGCTTTTGCAAGTTGCGCGTGATTTGGGCTCGGGATTCAAGGTAAATGCTGTGTATGGTGGACGTGCAGGTTCGCAAGATAAGCTCGATTTGAAGCACTTACCAGCTATACTAATAGGTACTCCTGGGAGAATAGCAGATAGATTTTTCAAGGATACTTACTCGTTCGATTTTATCAAAACTCTAGTACTCGATGAGTTCGATAAATCGCTAGAAATGGGCTACGAAGATGATATGTTAGATATCATCGAATCGCTGCCGAATGTAAAGCAGAGGGTTCTAACCTCGGCTACTAGGGATAATAAAATACCGAAGTTCGTTGGTTTACAAAAGCCAGTATTCATCAACTATGCCGATGAGGGTGTTCCTCAACTAACAATCAAAACCGTACTTGTCCCTGACAAAGAT
The DNA here is from genome assembly GCA_020437395.1 of Ignavibacteriota bacterium. Classification (GTDB taxonomy): domain Bacteria; phylum Bacteroidota; class Ignavibacteria; order Kapaibacteriales; family UBA2268; genus PGYR01. Next base: position 62,250 of record JAGQWJ010000012.1, read on the forward strand.
AAGTTGAAATCGCTTGTCAAAACACTTGCTCACATAGGTCCGAAACCTGGAATTATATTCTGTAGTTTCAAAGATGAGCTAATCGGAGTGAGTGAATATTTGGACGATAATGACATTTATCACGAGTGCTTCCACGGGGATATGGAACAGCTAGATAGAGAGCAGGCATTAATCAAATTTAGAAATGGAACGACTCAGCTTTTACTAGCAACCGATTTGGCGGCTCGTGGGTTGGACATTCCCGAACTAGCATTTATACTCCACTATCGATTGCCACTGCGCTACAACGAATTCCTACACAGGAACGGACGTACAGCACGTATGAATAGCTACGGAGTAGCTTACATACTACATTGGAAAGACGAAGAACTGCCGGAATACATACAAGACATAGCACCAGAAGAAGTAATAGTGGGAGACCTTCAACCGTCTCATGAGCCAGCTCCAATAAGGTGGGTGACTCTATATATAACTGGTGGCAGACGCGAGAAAATATCCAAAGGTGACATCGCCGGTCTATTTATGAAACAAGGTAAGATTGAAAATGACCAACTAGGAGTGATAGAACTTCAAGAGAATTGCTCTTACGTGAGCGTACACGCTAGCATAGCAAAAAAAGCAATAGATAAAACCAATAACACCAAGCTCAAGAAAAAGAAAGTTAGGATAAGTGTGGTGTAGATTTAACCCCTTGCTTAATTCCCACTAAATCGTATTTTTGGTAAACATAACTAGTACAATTTTACTAATAATGACTTCTATGCAAATAGTAATATTTATCTTAACAGTCTTGACTGTAATAGCTACGTTGCTACCTCTAATTAATTTAAAACACTGGTTTTTCAGAGGTATGGACTTCCCACGCTTACAGATTATGTTCATTGCTTTTACGTTGTTATTAGCTACTTATGCTTTCCTTGATTTAGAAAGACCTATAACTTTGGTTCTTGCTACTGCAAACTTATTTTGTGTGTGCTGGCAACTGTGGTGGATACTTCCCTACACAACACTTTGGAGCAAAGAAGTAAAATTTGTTAAGAATTTTAATTCTAATAGTCAGCTAAGTATAATGACTTCTAATGTCTTGGCCACTAACAGAAATTCTGAAGCACTTATTAAATTGGTAAATGATTTTAGACCCGACATTTTGGTTACTTTAGAATCTGATAAGTGGTGGGAAAACCAACTAAGTGTATTAGAATCCGATATGCCTTATTCAGTCAAATGCCCTTTGGAAAATCTTTATGGAATGCATGTTTATTCCAAATTACCACTGTTTGATTCCGAAATTTCGTTTTTAGTAGAAGAAAATGTACCATCCATACATACTTGTATTGAGTTGAAATCTGGTGTAAGAGTGCGTGCTCATTTTCTGCATCCAGCTCCACCAAGCCCAACTGAGAATGAGGAGTCCACCGAACGCGATGCAGAGCTGATAATAGTAGCTAAGAGCGTTAAGAATAGCAGTCAACCCATTATAGTTACAGGTGACCTCAATGATGTAGCTTGGTCATCAACTACACGACTTTTCCGTAAAATCAGTAGGCTGTTAGACCCTCGAATTGGACGAGGTATGTACAATACTTTTAATGCTAAAAATCCATTATTGCGTTGGCCGTTGGACCATATATTTCATAGCAGTCATTTTACTTTAAATACTATTAAGCGATTACCAAGTATTGACTCTGACCACTTTCCTCTTTTCACTTCATTAGTGTTTTCGCCTGCTGAAGCTATTAACCAAACTGGATTAGAAATAGAAGATGAAGACTACATAACTGCACAAGAAGTAATGATAATGAAAAACGTGAACGAAAGTGATGTGCCGGAGCCAAATGAGTGAAAATAATTATCTAAATACTTATTACAAGCCAGCTTAATTGCCTGAAAAAGACAAACAATATTTTTCAGCTAAATAAGGTATAAAATATACTAATTATACCTTATTTTACAAAAAATTGCATTTTAAGCACTTTTATTTGTGCTTATTTTGTATATTTGTAGAAAATAAGATTATATATGTTAAAAAATATCTCTAAAAAGCAAGTTTTAGACAGAATAAAGTTTGAAAATCCTTGGTGGATAGACGGACATATAGAGCAAGATTATAACGAAATGTCTAGAAGATTGTATTTCGACTTATTCAAACCATTAGTCTATGAAAAGGAAATCCGAAGAGCGGTAGTGCTTATGGGCCCTCGTAGAGTTGGTAAAACTGTCATGCTTTTCCACCTCATAGAAGATATGATACGAAATGGAATAAACCCCAAAAAGATAATATTTATAACAATCGAAAACCCAATCTATAATAATATACCATTAGAAACTTTGTTTGAATATGCAAAAGAAGCTACTGGTCAAAAAGATAAAACTGATTGGTATGTAATATATGACGATATTCAGTATTGCAAAAATTGGGAATTACACTTAAAAACGCTTGTTGATAGTTATAGAAAAGATAAGTTTATAGTATCTGGATCGGCAGCAGCAGCTCTCAAATTTGCAAGTAATGAAAGCGGTGCAGGCAGGTTTACCGATTTCCTTTTGCCACCATTGACTTTCAACGAGTATATATCGCTCAAGGGCTTGGACGGACTGATTATTAATACGGAATTATTTTGGAAAGGAAAAAAATCAATTTTCTATACCTCCTCACACCTTGATGAATTGAATCGTCACTTTATAGATTATATCAATTTTGGAGGTTATCCGGAAGTTATATTTTCAAAACAGATTCAATCAAACCCTGGCAGATACATAAGACACGATATAGTTGATAAAGTACTGTTACGAGATTTGCCAAGTATATACGGAATAAGTGACACTAGAGAGTTGAACTCACTATTTACTACTATTGCATTCAATAGTGGTGGAGAATTTTCTTTGGAATCATTGAGCCAACAATCTCAAGTACCTAAAACTACTTTAAAAAAGTATATAGAATATTTAGAAGCGGCTTACCTCATAAAGCAGGTACGTAGAATAGACCAAAGTGGGAAAAAGTTCAAAAGAGATAATTTCTTTAAAATATACTTAACAAATCCATCGCTGAGAAGTGCATTGTTTTCACCTATCACAAGCACTGATGAAATGATAGGCAATATGATTGAAACTGCAATCTATTCTCAATGGATGCATACGGACAAATTCACTCCTTGGTACGCAAGATGGTCCACGGGTGAGGTAGATATGGTTGGTCTAAACGATAATAACTTGAAACCCACTTGGGCGCTAGAAATAAAGTGGAGTAACCGCTTTTATAATAAACCAAAAGAATTGAAAAGTCTTCATAAGTTTTGCATCCAAAGTAAATTGGATTATCCGATAGTTACAACAATAGATATCGAAGGTATTAAACAATCAAATGGTTTAAATATACAGTATTTACCTGCTGCGGCTTATGCCTACACAATAGGAAGAAATACATTAGAAGAAAGAAAAAATATCAAAATAAGAAATAAATAATCGCTGTTTTTGCTTATTTCGACTATTTATATTAAATAAGCACTTTTAAAAGTGCTTATTTAATGAATTTTCTTAGAATAAGCATAATTTGACTCAAATTTAAACTTAAATCAAACTATAATTATGAAAACAAAATACTTTAACTTAACTACAATCATCATTTTTTTGGTAATCAACATAGTCAATGCAAAAGATACGTATATACGCTGCGATGTTAACAAACCAGAAATACTTACTTATACTTTTACAGGTGGGTCGTTTGTGAGTTATGGCTGTTCTGGTCAAGACCCTACATACTTTGTTATGGGTAACGGTAAAAAAACTATCACTGTGAATTTTACCGAACCTCAGACTAATCCTTCGTTCCGAGTGTGGGGGCTCAATGATGATGATTCGGTTGCAGTATATGTGAACGAAGAGCCGTATCCACTTCATTCCAAAACAGCATCTTACAATAAGAAAGAAATATGTAAAAAAGTAGCCCAAGACCCAGGCCCCGAGGGCGTTAAGTTTGTTTCAGGTTTACTTGTTGGAGCTATTAGCAATGACATAGGTAACTATTCATACCAAGATGTAACAATACTTAGTAAAGATGTTTCTTCTATCACCTTAATAGGCCTTAGCGGAAGGGGATGGGGTTTTGTTGGTGTGACTATTTCAGATGGTAAGGAAGGGCAGTCTAGTCCGAGGAGGTAGCTAATTACTCAGTTCTAATAATACCATCCGAATGGTATTCTGAAGCTAAGATGAAACTGAATTTCATTCCTAATTTCGTTAGGGTTAACAGCCCACATTCTATATCCAAACATGGCAAATCCTTTGTCTAGTCCCAATCCTATCTCAGGTGTATAAGAGAAATTAAATTTA
>JAGQWJ010000130.1 GCA_020437395.1 Ignavibacteriota bacterium
TATCACTTTACTATCTTTTTCGTGGGCTCCGATTAGGTAAGCATACCTTTGCGAAGGTGGGGTTATTCTATTTGCTTTCTGTGCTGACTTATGAGAGCTTTTTCTTCCAGTATTTCATCTTCTTAGCAATAGCTTGGCTCTATATAAAAGAGAAGAAAATTGACAAAAAAGTGCTCATTAAACATAGCACTATACTCTCCGTAATAGTAGCGATGACAGTTGTATGGAACAGATTAGCCCCAACTATATTCGACGCAGTTATCAATAAAGTCATTAACCCATATTTCTTGCAAACTCTTGTAGTCAACATAGTATCTTTCCCTTATGTGCTAATAGCGAGCTTTGGGGTTTTTGAATTATTAGCTTTGGCCGTATTTGTTCCTACTATTATCTATTTTATTATAAAGTTGAAGAGAAACGCGGGTGGATTAAAACCGCTATTCCGCACTAAAAGATTTGCTATTATTTTGTTATTAGTATCGGGTATTTTCGCAGGATTTTTCTTGTACTCTGCCGCCGGCTATACTATGTGGGGCGTGGGTTCTCGGAGTAGG
>JAGQWJ010000131.1 GCA_020437395.1 Ignavibacteriota bacterium
CAATACAACAGGTTTAAAAGTCATTCCTTGCAATTTTATTTGAATTTGGTTGCCGACTTTTACTTCTCCAGTAACCGACTTAATAAATGAATTCCATTCGGGATAATTCTCAAAGTCGGTAAGTATTTTCCATATTTTTTCTTTACTTGCGTTTATCGTAATCGATGTTTTTATTTGCTTTTCCATAATGTTTATTTTGTCTGACAAAGTTCTGTGTTGGTTCGCTCTGCGAACCTCGCTTAGCTCCCATCTGTTCAGTGAGATGAGCAGAGCGAATCTCACTGAACGGCCTTGTATATGAAAAGTAGGCGATTTCGAAGCACGTAATATTCGGTTAAGAACAAACTTCTATACGAACCCAAAGCTCTAATTTTGCTACTGTTTCGCCTATTTTTTATATACATTGTTAGGTTGCGTTTTTTCTTTCGGTCAAGTAAATAGTCCGCAAATAATTCCACCTACAATCCCAAATCCCATTATTGGTTTATATGCTTTTGTAATTAGTGCGTCCGGCAAACTTAATATTGAACCTACAAGCAAAC
>JAGQWJ010000132.1 GCA_020437395.1 Ignavibacteriota bacterium
CCAACATGCGAAAGGTAAGATTTAATCGTGCTGTGGCTGAAATGCTTCAGCTGCATGTAGTCATACATGCGTCGACGTAAGGGTGTCATAAATAATCGGATTTTGGTTAACTAATCAACCTAAATCTATTATTTATTCCGACTTATTTATTGATTACCAACAGATTGATTTTCTTACCCGAGGCACTCTACCGCTTGCGGTTTAGTTCAACGGTCTGGCTAAACGCAGTAGCCCCGCATAGGGGCTATTGCCGTTTTAGCCTTTGTTCTCTGCTGGCTTTCTTTCTTCGTACTTGATTTTAGTTTCAAATATTACTTCAAGAGGATTAAGTGAGAATTAGAATGCCCCTTTAACCAATGTTTTATATTAGGCTGAATATTCACATAATCTCCCTCTCCCAATTCGACAATTTTTTTAGTCTCATCTTCATAGATTACTTCTCCCACAATGCACAACAAAAGTGCAGGGGTTTTAGTGATATGTTCTTTTAAAACTCCATTTTCTTGTAATTGAATGGCAGTTGCAGTACCAATGTCACCT
>JAGQWJ010000133.1 GCA_020437395.1 Ignavibacteriota bacterium
TGCGTGAGCTTTTTTAGCAATTTTTGCAGCGTTATCATAACCAACATGAGGATTTAAAGCAGTTACAAGCATTAAAGAATTAGTAAGATGTTTTTTAATATTTACTTCATTAGCTTCAATACCAATAACACAATTATCTGTAAAGCTTTCGCACGCATCTGAAATTAATCTTATTGATTGCAAAAGATTAAAAATCATAACTGGTTTAAAAACATTAAGTTCAAAATTGCCGCTTGCACCGCTAAAATTTATTGTAGCATCGTTACCCATAACTTGGGCACAAACCATTGTCATTGCTTCAGATTGAGTTGGATTTACTTTTCCGGGCATGATAGAACTTCCTGGTTCATTAGCAGGAAGATTTAATTCACCAATACCGCATCTTGGTCCTGAACCAAGCCACCTAATATCATTAGCAATTTTCATTAAAGATGCTGCTAATGTTTTCATTACACCACTTGCTTCAACTATTGCATCATGAGCCGCTAATGCTTCAAATTTATTAGGCGCAGAAACAAATTTTAAATT
>JAGQWJ010000134.1 GCA_020437395.1 Ignavibacteriota bacterium
GGTGTGCGTCACGATCGATAACAAGTCGCTCGGGCGTCACCGAAACACCGGCTTCCCGAAGCTGAGCAATCTCACTCATGACCACGTTCGGATCAACCACAACTCCAGCACCGATCACACACAGCGAGTTTTCACGCAAGATTCCCGAAGGAACAAGGCTCAGCTTGGTCGTTACTCCATCGACAACGAGCGTGTGGCCGGCATTGTTTCCCCCTTGGAATCGCGCAACACAATCCGCACTTGAAGTCAGATAATCAACTAGTTTTCCTTTTCCTTCGTCGCCCCATTGAGCTCCGACGACCACCAACGATGGCATCCGTTGCCTCCTATAGATTATTAACGCCGAACTTCCACAAACTATTCTCGCGGACAACCAGACCCAACGGTCGGCCTATCCCTTCAAATCCATACACGGCACGCGACTCTCCCTCAAGAGAATCTTCGAAGTGTTCAACCACTTCACTGAGCGTGCGTGTATCACCACGACGCAACAGCGCTGCCTGCTGCTCGCTCACGTTA
>JAGQWJ010000135.1 GCA_020437395.1 Ignavibacteriota bacterium
TCTTGAATTTATTGTCTTGACATAATTGTCAAAATTAAAAAAAGTCTTTGATAATAATTTAAAAAAATCAAAAATTTTTCAACAAATTGTCATTGTAGCAGGTGCGTCGGCAAAATGAAGGCTCTTTTGGCTTTGCGAAGCGTTGGCTTTTGTGTCGGGCAAAGCCAAATGTGCCTGAATGTGCGTTGGGCTTCCTTAATCTTTGTCTTTATGCAGCAAAAAATCCTTTGTAATTCTGTCGCCTGTTTTGTCTTTTTACAATGAACGCTAACGTTTTTCGGCTTTGCGTTCGGGCGGGCTTTTTAGCACTGCACTTGATACGAAGAACCGCACTTCAATTATACACAAAATTGTCAATAGAAGCACGTCACCCCGCCTGACGCAAAACCGATGTTAGCGGATGCCCTTCTTCGTCCTTGTCCAGTTAAAGCTTTCATTTGAATAATGTCGTAAACTGTCAAAATGCTTGTCTGTCGTGGGTTGTGCGGTAGTGAAGTTTTATTTTTTTGAAGGGT
>JAGQWJ010000136.1 GCA_020437395.1 Ignavibacteriota bacterium
TTCATACAAGTGATAAAGAGGTTTCTGCCAAAGCCCTTTTCAAAGGTGACATTGGTAGTGCAACTGCCATCCAATTACAAGAAAATGGAGTTTTAAAAGAACATATCACTAAAACCCCTGCACTTTTGTTGTGCATTATGGGAAAAGTAATCTATGAAGATGAGACTAAAAAAACTGTCGAATTGGGAGATGGAGATTATGTGAATATTCAGCCTAATATAAAACATTGGTTAAAGGGGCATTCTAATTCTCACTTAATCCTCTTGAAGTAATGTTTGTAACTAAAATCAAGTACGAAGAAAGAAAGCCAGCAGAGAACAAAGGCTAAAACGGCAATAACCCCTATGCGGGGCTACTGCGTTTAGCCAAAACGTTGTGTGTAAGCAAAAAACGAAAATTAATATTTAAAGAATGGCAAAAAATATTTCAAGATTGAGAATAAATGCTTCAAGGGAAAATGTTTGGGATGCTCTGACTAAACCTGAAAAAGTCAAAGCTTGGCAATATG
>JAGQWJ010000013.1 GCA_020437395.1 Ignavibacteriota bacterium
GCTGTTATAAAATTTATGAATGTCATTGAAGCTGAAATATCTGGATTAGAATTTGATATAACATATAAAAATCAAGAGAATTTAACTTTAAAATCATCTTTAACATATTTGAATCCTAGAAATATTATCGAAAATAAGGATTTGAAATATAGGTCTAACTACCTATGGTATAGTTCAATAAACTATAGATTATTGCCATTTGAAGTTCAACTCGATTATAGATTCAAAAGTAAATATAATGAAATTGATATAAGACTAGGAAATACTATAAAAGATCATGACTTAGTTATAGATGCACATATCTTAGATGTAAGTTTTTCTTTGTACTCAGAAATATTTGAATCAAAAACTAAATTTACATTAAACATAAAAAATGCTTTAAATTATTACTATCTCGAGATGGTTGGTAATATGGCACCAATAAGATTTTTTAATTTTCAGATCGAATCAGAATTATAATTATACTTAATACCCCTAATAGTCCTACAATAGATAATATTATGGATAAAGTTAATGGTAAAGTATTATCATCATTTAAAATCTCAGGTTCTCCTATATAAAAGAATAAAATAGATACTGCATTGTTTAGAAAATGAATAAAAACTGGAACCAGAATGTTTTTAGAATAATGTGCAAGAAATCCTAAAAAAATTCCTATTAAAATAAGAGGGAATAAATTAATTAAGTTAAAGTGTATTAGCCCAAAAATAGTACCTGTGGTAAATACTGAGAAATAAATTGAGTTATTTTCCTCCAAAGACCTTTGTCCGAACCCCCTAAAGAGAAATTCTTCTGAAATGGAGGGGATTATAGCTCCAATAATAATCGCAAGAAAAAAGTCATAAACATCAGTACCTTTTAGCATTTTATCATATATTGAATCCATTAATTCAATATATTCATGATAAATCCCCATCAAAGACTCAGGTATTAAATGTTCTTGTAATGAGACAAATCCTGTATTAAATAGATTAAGAAAAAATAATCCAATAATACCGTAAAAAATATACTTGAATCTTATGTTCTCTTCTAATCTAAAAATTTGTTTGAACCTAAGAGGAATTATATGCGAGATTATAATAGTCAAACCAAATAGAAAAATTATCTGAGAAACGGCTTGTATAAGTTTTGGTTCAATACCAATCCCGAGGTTTATAGAAATAATTGTAATTACAGATCCGAAGACATTGAATCCTAATGTTATACCAATAATTAATAAAATTATAACAGAGTTTGATGGAAATTTGTCTATGGATTTATAATTCATTATTTTTACAAACCGTATTATTTAAAGTTAAAAATGACTTACTTAAATAAATGAGAATTGCAATATACATAATTATAATTTTAACTTCATTAAATTCATTAATAGGACAAGAAGCTGTTATTTCCGAGTATTATAACGATTCTGATTTTAAAAATGAATGGACAGAAATTTTAATTACTAAAGATAATATAAATCTCACTGGTTATGAAATTCGAGATAATACAGAAAAATATAACGATGGTAATTCATGGCAAAATGGAATAAAGTTTACTAGTAATCCAATCTGGAAAAACCTTCGGATTGGAACTGTTATAGTTATTAATCACAGAGGTAATGGTGCAACTGACATTGATCCGCGGGATGGCTACATTGAAGTTGATGCTGAGAATCTATTGTATTTTGATAGACCAAGTTGGAACGGGATAGCTTCTTTGTCCTTACAACAGTTTGGTGATGTAATTCAGCTCAGAAATGCAAGTGGTTTAAATGTTCACGCATTAGCTCATGTTAAATATTCATCACAAGGTGACTTTTATAAAATTGCAGGTAAAAAAATAGCTTATGTGGGGGATTGTAGTTTAGGTTATTCTATTTCTGTAGGAAATGCAAATAAATTAGATGATTACAATTTAAACACAACAAATCAAAGTGGATACGATACGGGAAAGTCAATTACTCATCATTCAAGAGGTGGGACGAAAGGCAAAGCGAATAATAATCCAAAAGGTTCACCAATTAATTATCAATTTTGGCAATCTTTAAGAGAGCCGGATTTTAATTCTGCTTTTCTAAAAGTAACAAAGAAAGATTCTTCAATAAAATTAAATTGGAATAAGATTAATCTTCCAAATGGTACTAAAGATTATGGGGGATATCTAATTTTAAAAACCACTGATTTGGAATCCTATTGTAAACCTGAAGACGGTAGAGTTTATTCAGTAGGACAAAAAGTATGTGTGAATAATGAAGTAGTTGCATTTATAGAGGGTTCAAATGTAACTGAATTCATCGATAAGAATCCAAATTGCAACGCGACTACTCGCTACACTATTTTTGCATTTAATTTTTACGATGGTAAATATTCATCTTGGCGAAAGGAAGATGGTAGAGGTATAGCATATTCGGATAATATAAATGAATCAAACTCGAAAATTATTTCCTTAGAAAATCCTTTTGATATAAGAATTGATTCGAGGCTTGGCACAAAGTTTTGTTCAATCGATACTACAGTATTATTTAATAATATACCAAATGAATTAAAGAATGACTATAGCTTTGCATGGTACTTCAAAAGAGATTTGGAAGGTAGCGAATCAATTGTAATTGACTTTAAAGAACCTGGTATTTCAGATTCAATAATTGTATATCGACCAGGTTACTATAGATTAGAAATCAAAGGAGGTGATGGATGTATAACACAATCAAACACAGTTCATATTGAGATTATAGAACAACCTGAGGCTTATATTGCGGACGAAAGTGGTAAGTTGATAACAAGTGATACTATTATATATTATTGTGAGGATATTGGATATAAACTAAGAGCGAATATTAAAGATAAAGACCCTAAGGAATTAATTTATCTTTATAAAGATGGAATCAAAATCAGTAATTTTGGTGAAGTATTCGACATCGAAACAGAAGGTAAATACTATTACATTTTTACTAATGAAGACTGCAAAGACACTTCTTATACAGTAGAGTTTAAGAAATATATTGCAAAAACTAGTGTCAATGTTACAAGTTTAGATTTTATACTTCCAAATTCGAAAAACAATAAAATAGATTCTTTAGTAATAAATAATAATTCTGATACAGATTTTACGTATTCTCAATCTGATTTCTTAATTAATCCTCCTTTTAAAATAAAAAATAGCTTTCCAATCACTATAAAAAGTAATAGCAGTGAAGTGCTTTATATTGAATTTTCGCCAAGTAAAAAAGGTGAATTTTATGATACATTAAAAGTGAATATTGAATGTGAAGAATTTTCAGTAGCACTATTTGGTAATAACCCTAATTCTAATCCTATTCTTATAGCAGATAAGGATACTATAGATTTTGGTATTTTAATTCAATGTTTAGAATTTCCTGATAAATCACTAAAGATAACAAATACAGGTGACGAATGGATATTAATGAAAAAATCTGTAACCGGAAGTTTTGCAATAAATCCTGAAATTAATAATGACACAATATTCCCTGGAGAATCGTTGTCTTACCGTGTGTCAACATCCGAATTAAATACAGGTCCTAGATTTTATAATTCCTACATCCCATGGATATCAGAAAGTGGTGTGATTGACACATTGGAAGTTTATTTAAAAGCATATATTACTATTCCTAGCTATAGAATTGTTGAAGATACTTTAGATTTTGGAGTTCTTTCTGCTTGCGAAGATTATCTTATAGATTCGGTACACATCTATAATGATGGTGAAGTAGAGATTGAAATAAAGGAAGATGATATTACATTAGGAATAGAAATAATAAATGGTCCAGTGTTTATTGCCCCCGGCGATACTTCGGTAATATTATTAAAATATTCTAAAACCAGTCCCAAAAAGATAAGTAAACAAAATCAATTTAAAATTAGACCAGGCTGTGTTGTAGCCGTTCCATCATTTTATCTAATTGCTGAAATGGAAGATGGTGGATATAATTTAAGTATTAGAGACACGATAAATTTTGGGAGATTTTATTCTTGTGATGAAATAAATAGTACTAAAGATATAGAAATTAAGGTTTTAGAAAAACAACTTAGTGAAACTATATTTCTTAAAAACATACAAAATCCTGATGATAATTTTGATATAGCTTTCAAGCAATTAGAAATAGATAATAATATTAAAATTCCAGTTAATTTTAATAAAAAAATTAAAGGCCATTATGAATCTAAAATTATTCTAACCTTTGAACCCTGCGATACAAAAAAGGAAATTGTTTTAATTGCTGAAATAGAAGAACAGCTTTTGACATATAATAAGAATATTTTATTTAACACTTATTCTCAAGGAAATAGTGCAACTAACTCACTTAAAATAACTAACACTAATAAAGATGATTTAATTATTGAAAGAATTGATTTACCCAATTATGTTTTTGTAATTAACTCGCTCAATTTCCCTATAATTTTACCAAAAGATAGCACAATAATTATCGATTTAGAATTAAAAACGTTGAATGTTGGAGATTTTAAAGATTCGTTAAAAATAATTACTTCATCACCTTGTACTATGGACTACACGACATTATTAAATGGTAAAGTATTAGATACTACTATTCCGCCAGGTAATTTCATAGCAGAATTTGATATTGATAGTCAGATTACACCTCCAAAGAATATTATAAATATTCCAATTATAATAAAAGAAGATATATATAAATTTGATTCGGTAGATGTTGAAACCATTTTATTAGAATTGGAATACCCCTTTAACGCGTTTGTATTAGGTAATATAAGTGCTCTACAATCTGATTTACGAGTTGAAAAATTTGATTCAAAAGGGAAACTAAAATTAGCTATTAAAAAGGCAAACAATGATATTTTTAAACTCTTAAGCGATGATTTACTCAATTTAGAGTTTTATGTGCTTGATGTTGTTTCTGATGACTATAAGTTCAATTTAAAAAGTGGTGAGGTTTTTTCATTTCCTAAAATGACAATAACTACTGATGACAGTACTATTGTAAAAATAGATGAAAATTGCGTAAATAATACAGACTTTGTTTTTGTAAAACTATTAGATTTGTCTTATGAAATTGAAAATAATAATCTTCAAGTCGTTTTCAATCAACCTACAGATGATTCTTATAGAATAGATTTAATTGACAATACTGGCCAATCACTGATTCCAATTCTTGATGGTAATCAAAGTAGGGGTGAGCATAATATAAATGTCAACATCAGTGATTTATCATCTGGCATATATTATTTAACTCTATTTTATTCTAATAAAGTATTGGTAGAAAAAATTAGTATTATTAAATAACTTTTTGATTAAATCTATAAACCTTTAATTGGATCTGTTATTATAATAGCGTCCGTTTCATTTAATTCAAGGTCATCATCTTTTTTATTTTTATTCTTCAAAATCCAATTTTCAATTTTCTCTGTTAAAACGAACAGAGGAACAGGTCCATTTTTTAATATCAAATCATGAAATCGTTTAATGTCAAAATTATTTTTCAGTTCTTTTTTAGCCTTCTCTCTCAAATTTAATATATGCCTCATTCCAATTTTGTATCCAGTTGCCTGACCTGGCATTACAATATGTCTATCAACCATGCTAATAGATTCGGAGTTACTTGCGGGAGTGTTACTATTGTAGTAATCTATCGCTTTTTGTCTATTCCATTTTTTCGTATGAATTCCAATATCAACTACTAATCTGCATGCTCTCCAAAGCTCCATAGCTAATCTACCAAAATCTGAATAAGGATTTGAATAATAACCAATTTCTTTTGGTAATAATTCAGAATATAGACCCCATCCTTCAACATAGGCCACATACAAATTCCCAATTTTTCTAAAATTAGGAATTCCTTCTAACTCTTGAGAAATGGCTATTTGCATGTGATGACCTGGAATTCCTTCATGATAAGCAAGTGCTTCCATCTGATAGATAGGCATTGATGACATATCAAAAAGATTAGCATAATAAATACCTGGTCTTTTACCATCGACTGAAGGTGGTTCATAAAATGCTTTTCCAGCAGATTGTTCTCTAAATTTTTCTACTGCCTTTACTTCTATTTCTGATTTTGGAAGCACGTTGAATAATTTTGGTAATTCATACTTCATTGTATTTATTATTGCAACAGCACTATCAAGATACTCTTCTTTTCCTTTTGTATTATTTGGAAAATAAAATTGCTGACTATCTCTCATAAATTTGAAAAATTCTTGTAATGAACCATCGAATCCAACAGAATTTTTAATTTCAATCATTTCTGTATGAATTCTATTCACTTCGGTTAAACCATAATTAAAAATCTCGTCAGCACTAATTTCAATAGTATTATTAATTTTTAGCTGATAATCATAATAATCTTTACCATTTGGTAAAGACCAAACCCCAATCTCTTGGTTTGAATCTTTTTTCAAGTCAATTAAATATTCAACTAAATCAGAGTATGCCTTTGAAAAGTAATTTCCAATAACTTTTTTGATTTCACTATCTAAGTCTATATTGAGCTTTTCAGTTTTCATTTTGAAATCTAAATAGATGGGATGATTCTCAATTTTGTTTTGACTATCCACAATTAGGTTTTTTGAACTATTTATAACATAATCGAGAATGAGGGATGGTGCAACTATACCTTTAACTCGTCTCCTTTCTAAGTTCGATTTAAGCTGATCTATTACTTCAGGTACTAATTTTACTCTTTTTATGTAATTTATAGCGTCTTCTCTATTTCTTATACTATGTTGGTTAATCAATGTGGAAGGTATTTTTGTGTGCCAACCATCCATTTGAGAGACGGGGTAGTCGTGATATAGATATTCTGAAATAGCCAACTCGGCTTCTAAGTTATACAAGTAAATTTTATAGCTTAGAAGTGATTGGCCACTTAATTTATTTACATCAAATCTTTTATTAAGAACATCTATATTCTTGGTCAGAATATCTAATTCCATCAGCTTTGCACTATCAGATATATCGTCCCATTTATCATCATTATTTCTATAGCCATATTCTGTTTGTAGAGCAGGATATCTATTAACTTTAGCAAGCCAGACAGAATCTAGCCATTCGTTAAGCTCTAAATTTTGATTGTCATTTGTAATTTTCGGATTTTCTGTACAAGCATAGATGAATAGTGTTAAAACTAATAGTAGATATTTCATAGAATTAATCTTTTTTGATTATCATTAAAATATAAATATAACAGTTTATGTAACATTTTTAGTATATTATTATTATTTAAATATATGACTTTACAAAAACAGATTTTTATGAAAATTATTTTTACCTTTATTTTAATCTTATCACCATTTAGCTTGTTATGGGGACAAAGTTTTCATGTCTATGATGTTAATTCGGAGGATTATCCGGTTATTAAAGCAAAATTCTATGTTACTGACACACAAGAAAATCAAATCAATCAATTTGTACCGGAAGAATTTGTAATAAAAGAAAATTTAATTCAGAGAGATATTAGAAGTATTGAGTGTGAATCTGAACCTGTATTCAATAAAATATCCACAGTCTTAACCATAGACGTATCAGGATCTATGAAGGGGCAAAGATTAGATTGGGTTAAAAATGCGGCAAATCAATGGATTGAACAAATAGATAGTTTGAATGAAGAAACAGCTATCACTACGTTTGATGACGAGGCTTTACTTTACTCGGATTTCCAGTTTAATAAACAATCATTAAAGGAATCGATTGCTTCTTTAGAAATAAGAAACGGTACAAATTATAAAAATGCGTTCTTAGATCCTTATGCAGGAGCTTTAGATGTTGCAAGAAGAGCTGAGTATAAACCAATAATAATATTCCTTACCGATGGAGTTGGTCTTTCAGACTTTAACCCCAAAGATATTGTAAAAAAAGCTGAAGAATTGAAAGCCGTTGTTTATTCTATATCAATTGATATATCTTTACCAAAAGAAATGAAGGAAGTATCTGATGCAACTGGAGGACAATATTTTGAGAACATAAACTCTGAAGAAAAGTTACTAGAGGCTTACAATATTATACGAAAAATAGCCGTAAGTACAAGACCTTGCGAAATAACTTGGTTTACAGAAGGTTGCTTGACAGGTAGAATTGCAGATATTGAATTTCTACCTCTAAAACTTAAAAAACAGGTCTCTTATGATTCACCTGGAGAGAAATTCCCGGAATTTGAATATATAATAGACGATGGTTTTGCTACATTTGAATGTGGAAAACAAGCAACAAATGTTATTAGTATGCGAGCTGTTAATGGTGATATAAATGTATATGGAATAAACAAAAACAGTGGACCATCGATTTGTTCTGACTTTACGGCAACTTTTATGAATAGAAAAGTGCCATTTGTTTTAGAAAAAGATTCAATTATAGATATATTAATTTCATATAATCCTTCAGATAGCAAATATAAAATATGTGAATTTGAAATTGATGCTAGCTCTTGTTTGAATAATAAAATCAATGCGGTTAGTAACTGTCTTAATTCCCCTCCTTCAAGCGTCCCTATAAGTATTAGAACTCCTAATGGCGGTGAAGTTCTGAAAGCAAATAGTAAAGGGAAAATTTTTTGGGATGGAACTCCACAGAATAGTAATATTATGATAGATTATTCATTAGATTCTGGTGCAAGTTGGAATTTAGTGAATTTTGGTAAAATGTATAATAGTACTGATTGGTTATTACCTAATGTTGATAGTGATAATTGCTTAGTAAGAGTTAAGAAAATTAGTGATAATGCCGGCAGAAAAGTTTATGATGCTAGTATTGAAAAAAATAATGTAAATAAAATTAGTTGGAATAAAAGAGGCAACATATTCGCTTTTGTTACGGATACTAACTCTATTAGACTTTATAATAGCATAACTGGTCAAAAGATAAATGAGTTTTTCTTTGAGACGGATGAATCTCCATTTACTGATGTCCAGTTTTTACCAGATGGAGCTAGAATTTTTATAACAAATTCAAATGGTCTATTTCTTTTTAATCTACTAAACAAAAAATTTGTTCAGATAAATCAGTTAACTGGTGACATAGAGTTAAGTAGTGATGAAACTATAATTACAGTAACGAACGCTGACAGTGTTTCAATAATGGATGTTAGAACACGAGAAATATTAAATGTTTTCAAAAGGCCAATAGCGAAAGGAAGAATATCTGATGCAGCAATATCAAAAAATTCTGAAATGATTGCATTTTGTGTAGATTCAAATGGAGTATCTGATTCAATTTATATTCATAAGAAAAGCACTAACTGGAAAGTAACATCACTTTCAATAATGACAGACACCTCTGCAAAGCATTCTTATAACAGTCTTGATTGGAGTTTCGATGATAAATATATACTCTCTACATCATCGGTTAGTGATATCAAGTTTATTGAGTTATGGAATTTGGATAATAAGAAGAAAGAAATAAAATTATTCAAGCCACCCACAAAAATTTCTGACTTAAGATCATCTTCAATCGAAAATCTATTCGTTACAATTGATCATGGTTCTAAAGTTGATGTATGGGAAATAGCTGATAATAATGGTAAAAAAGAACTAAAAGAAAAATATAATTTTATTTCTAATAGTTTAATAAATAATACAGTAGAATGGAGTCCTGATAATACGAGGTTCGTAATAGGTACAGATGGACTATCAGAAGAGAACTTTATCTCAGTTTACTCAGTCAGGGCTTATCCAGAATACGAAGACATTTCAGATAGTGTATTTGCAATTAGAAAAACTCTATTAACGATTAACGATTTGAATTTAGGAACTGAGTATGTAGGGCAGACAAAGGACACAACTATTTCAAATTTGATAACATATAACTTTGATTATCCTTTTATTGTCGATTCAGTAAGTATAACAAGTATTGATAAGAATGTTTTTTCAGTATCAAATAATCCATCATTACCTAATGGAGTTAGCAACAAGAAACAACCAAAATTCCAATTTAGTTTTACACCTAATAAAGAAGCAACTTTTACTGCGACTCTTAATATCTTCTCACAGTTTGGTACAAAATCAGTAAATATTATTGCAAAAGGTGTTAAGCCAAATTTACAATTAGAGAATTATAATTTCGGAGAAGTTTTAATTACAAAAGATTCTACAATCAAGAAAAAATCAATAAAAAATAATGGTACCTATAAACTGTTGATTAATAAGATATATATAGTTGGTCCTTCGGACAAATATTATAGTTTATTGGACGATTCTGAAAATATTGTTAGTCTTATTGAGAATATCGAGATTGAGCCAAATCAAGAATTTAATGTTGTTATTAAATTTTCACCTCTATTGGCTAAAATTGAAAATGCAAGATTAAGAATTGAATATATTAATGAGTCAAATGTTACAGAGATAACTCATATTAATTTATATGGCGAAGGTATTGATCCTAGATTAGAATTAAGTAACAGTATTAATTTTGGCCATGTTATATGCGATGAAACTACAAGTCAAACAATTACAATACATAACAAAGGGAAAGGAACCATTGTTATTTCTGATATTCTATTGAATAGTCCAAATTTTACAATCCTAGATAATTTCAAATTTGATATTTTACTAAAACAAAATGATTCTTTGTCATTTGATGTTCGATTCAACCCTATTGATAATGGTTTAATAAAAGACTCAATATTGATTTTTACAAATGAATTAGATTCAAGTTTTAAAAAAATATATCTAAATGCTAGGAAGCTCGTTACGTCTTTTTTGGTTGAAGGAAATAATAATTTGATTGGAGCCGATTATAATGTTGTTGTAAATGAAACTTTCAAAGTAATAAACAATGGTAAAACCGATTTACTATGGAATCTTCCTTACACATCGGATGACGGAAAAATAACTGTCATAGATGTAGTTCCAAAACCAACTTTACAAGGTGACACTGCTATAGTTAGTTATAGATTTAATGGTGGTAATAGAGGTGAGAGTTATAAATTTAAGTTTGCACCTCTGCCAATATGTTCTGATAGCATCGAAATTAAAATAGAAATAAAAAACACACAACCGACTTTGTTTACAAGTCTAGAAACAGACTATACATTTGTATGTGAAGATAGTGCTATTATAAAATTCCCAATCACAAACATTGGTGAAGAACCATTAGATATTACAAATATTAGATTTGAAAATGATGATGCCAGTTTATTTACAATAAATAGAAAAATATTAAATCTGAATGAGGGAGAATCAGACACTTTAATAATATCCCTTGATAAAGATAAATTAGGAGTTTTCTCTACAAATATTATTATTGTTTCAAATGATTCAAAGTCAATTTCTGGTCAATTATCACTACCGATTACAGTTAGATTAGAAAAATCAGATTTCGACATTATAGAAGAAGATATTCAATTTATTTATAGTGGTCTTAATAACCCTGGAAATAAAACATTTAGAATTAGAAATAATGGTACTATTCCTATTAGATGGAGAGTTAATCCTATCTCCAATTTCTCAATTATCTCCATTATTCCACAAATAGCAAACCCAAATGAATCTTCTACAGTTACGATTTATTATAATGGTCCAAATGATATTTCAAGCGAAAATTTATTATTTGTTAGCGATTCATGCATGAATCAAGATAGTATTATACTTAATGTAATTTCTTCTGGAAATGGATTTGCAAAATTAAGTTTACCTAATATTGAACGCAGGAAAATAGGGGAGATATTTAATTACACAATAACTTTAACTAGTTCAAATAAACTGAAGGAATCAGGAGTAACCTCAATTACAGGGCAACTTATCTTCAATCACAGTTTAATGAGACCAACCAAAAACGATAGTCGAATTATAGATACGGAAAGAATTATACCTTTTGAGATTTCCAATCTGGATCAAGGTTCAACTTATAGTATTGAAATGGAAGCCTTATGGGGTAACGATTCTTGTACAACAGTTTCTTTAGATAGTTTAACGGCGAAAGGAAATACTACTGAAATTAATTTAGATCAAGAGATTGGTGTATTTTGTGTGAGTGACTTATGTTATGAAGGTGGTGTTAGGTTGTTAGACCTTTCCAAAGAGCTCTCTATTTCAGTGAAAGTCAATAATAATATCACGAATCAATTAGATATTGAATTAAACACTATTGAAACAGGAAGTACGGAGATAAATGTTTATGATTTCAATGCTCGTAAAATAACAGAAGTTCTCAAAAAAGATTTACCTGTGGGTAAAAATCTAATCTCTAAAGATATTAGTGAAATCCCAAATGGCGTTTATTTGATTGAAATAAAAACAAGTTCTGTCTTAACTTACGAGAAATTAATTATCATTAGATAATAATTCATTCAATGACTTTGGGTTTATATTAATATCCCTTTGTGGATAAGGCATTGTAATATTAAGTTTACGGAACTCTTCTATAACTTTGTATCTTAGGTTAGATTGAATAGAGAAACCATCAGAAGGAAATTGCGTAAAGAAGCAAAGTTTAAATCTAAATGAATTTTCGTCAATATTATCGAACAAAACAAATGGTTCTGGTTCTTCTAAAACTAGTTCTTCAGTCTTTGCTAAGTCAATTAATCTATCTTTAACCTGCTGAGTATCAGAATCATATCCGACATTGATCAACAAACTGAATCTAACTGGATGTGCTCCATTATCATAATTAATAACATTTTCTGTTACAATCTTTGAATTTGGGATTATAATTGTTGAGTTATCAAAACTCTCAGCTCTTGAAGTTCTAAGTCCGATACTTTTAATCTTTTTAAACTCACCATTAATTACTACAATATCACCAACCTTGACCGAACCTTCAAATAATAGAATTATACCAGAAATCAAATCATTAAATGTTTGTTGTAATCCAATACCAATACCAACAAGAAGTGCAGCACTACTAGCTATTAAAAAAGTTATATCTATTCCAATTGCATTAAGATAAAGTGAAATTCCAATAACCCAAATAAAATAGCTAATTAGTTTAAAAACAGAATAAGTTGAACCTTTATCTCTTTTAGAATACTTAAAAATAATTCTATATGCAATTCTTATAACTATATTTATAGCAATAATAAATATAATCAAAACAGCTATGTCTTTTATTTCTATATCAACATTATAAATTGAAAATAAATTAATGTTCAGAAACTTATTTACTGCAGACTTAGTCATATTTTTTTTAAATTAGTGCAATTAATAAAAGTCAAATTAAACTAAAAGGTACATAAATGAAAAATTTATTAACAACAATAATATTATTTATAATTGCGGCAAATATTGCTTTTGCAGGTGTAAAACTAGAATTTAAAAACTATGACGAGGGAGATGAAAGTAATAGTGAGATAAACACTGCAATATTTACACCAGATAAATTAAGAATAGAAAATAAAAGTAAAGACGATGTTGTAACAATCATTTATAATGGTCCAAAAGAAAAGATAATTATAATAATGGAAAAAGATAAAACCTATATGGTAATGGATAAAGAAATGCTTGAAAATTTAGGTAAACAAATGGCTGGAGTTATGGAGCAGATGAAGCAACAATTCGCAAACTTACCCGAAGCACAAAGGAAACAAATGGAAAAAATGATGGGAGCTCAGATGGGAGGAATTGATGTTGAATATAAATTAGTCAACACAGGCATTAAAAAGAAGATAAATGACTGGAATACTGTAAAGTACAATTTAAAAGCAGATGAAAAGTTAATGAGTGAAATATGGGCAGCACCATATTCTTCTGTAGGAATTAGTGAATCTGATATGAACGTAATGAAATCTTTTAGTAACTTTATGAAGGATATGGTAAAATCAGTTCCTATGGCTCAGAAAGATCCATTTTCTGCTGTTTATGATGAATTCAAAGGAGTTCCAATTAAGACTTTGAATAAGACTTCTAATTCTGTTAGCGAGTTAGTAAGCGTTAAAGACTACACTCCTAAAGATTCAGATTTTATAGTTCCTTCAGGTTATGAAGAGAAAAAAATCCCTATGAACGGTGGTAGATAATGTCTAGGATAATTTCAGTTTTAATTATTTCAATTATTTTATTTGGTTGTGAAATAGAAAAACCGAAATTATCTTTAGATGTTGAACAAAAAAACACTCGTGCAAAGAACATAATTATAATGATTGCAGATGGTTGTGGCTATAATCATATAGAAGCAACAAATTACTATGTAAATGGGGAATTGAATTCGCAAATATACGAGTCTTTCCCCGTACATTTTCCAGTAAGCACTTCTCCTGCAATTTCTGGTAAATTCACATCTAAGAAAGGATTAAGTTGGCAAAATGGATATAACTCAGGATTAACATATTCGGATTCGCTATGGAGAACGATTAGTCCCACTGGATCAGGTGCAGCAGCAACTGCAATTGCATCTGGTAGAAAGACATACAATTCGTCTATTGGAATGGATATTTATTTTAAACCTTTAAAGTCAATCGCTGAAAAAGCTAAAGAATTAGGTAAATCCGCTGGTTTAGTTACTT
This sequence comes from Ignavibacteriota bacterium, assembly GCA_020437395.1. Lineage (GTDB taxonomy): Bacteria > Bacteroidota > Ignavibacteria > Kapaibacteriales > UBA2268 > PGYR01. The sequence goes on from JAGQWJ010000013.1 coordinate 14,408, forward strand.
CTGTCCCATTTGCTCACGCAACTCCTGCGTCTTTTGCTTCTCATAATGTCAATAGAAAAAATTATGAAGAAATTGCAAAGGAAATGATTCATAGCAGTATAGATATTATATTTGGTTGCGGAAATCCGTATTTTGATGATGACGGTAAGAAATTAGCAGAACCAAATTATAAATATGTAGGAGGTTTAAAATTTTGGGAAAAATATAAATCACAAGGCAGTCACAAAAGAAAATTAATAACTACAAAATCTGATTTTGAGAAATTATTTTTGAATCCTACTGAACATAAGTTATTAGGGTTGCCAATGGTTCACTCTACATTACAAGCAGGAAGGAGCGGTGAAAAAAATGCTATACCATTTAAAACTGCTTTTAACGAAAATGTCCCTTCATTAGAATTAATGACAAAAGCAGCACTCAATTCTCTCAATCAAAACTCAAAAGGTTTTTTTCTTATGGTTGAAGGTGGTGCAGTTGATTGGGCAGCGCATTCAAATTATTCAGGACGTATGATAGAAGAATTAAGTTCTTTTAATAAGACTGTTGAAAGTGTTGTAAAATGGATTGAGAGAAATTCAAATTGGAATGAGACGCTATTGATAGTAACATCTGATCATGAAACTGGTTATTTAACTGGTATTAATGGATTCAACAGTAAAATTACTTCAAATGGTAAAGGGAATATTCCTAATATGGTTTGGAACAGTGACAATCACACAAATGTACTAATTCCTTTATATGCTAAAGGTATTGGTTCTGAACTTTTTGATGACTATGCGGATGAGCTAGATTCTTTAAGGGGTTATTTTATTCAAAATTCAGAAATTGGACAAATTATGTTCAGAACAATTACAAGATAGCTAATCATAAACAAATTTATAAGTAATTTCTCTTTTGAGTGATTTCCCCATTGTTTCAATCAAGTTACCAATATTTTCATAATCCTCAACAATTCGATCAACTCTATTAAATTCGTCATAATACAACATAAAATGACCTTTCGGAGAGGTAATCTCAACTAGTCTATCATTTTCGTCAAACTTGTAATCTTCAGAGCCAACTTTACCCATACTACTGAATGTATAATGGACTAATCTATTCTTTTCATCGAGTTTTACTATATCTTTTATTTTACAGTTACTATATTCAATCTCGTAAATAATTTTGCCATTTTCATCTGTTTCCCAATCTACAGTATCTCTTTTGCACCAACTTGAGAATTCATAAGTCCTTACGCCATCGTCAATTGTTGAGTCTAATATTTGATATTTAGAAGCCATAAGAAAATGATACAATTCTATCTTTGGATAACCTACTTCTATAAGCTCTTCCATAATCTGACCTAGATTAAACTTATATTTGTCATTGAAAGCTCTATCAAAAACAATTGCAGTATCTAATAGTGACAATTTATTGTCCATATCGATCTCAAGTATTTTCAATGAGTTTATTTCGGGTGTAATTTTATTCGAACTCTGTGAGAATATAAAAAGTGGAATTAAAAATAGTACTATTAAAATTTTCATTATAATCTATTAAAGTTAATTTTATATAATTAGTGCCAATAATTAATCGAAACAACCTATTGAACGAGCTATAACTAGTCTTTGTATTTCACTAGTTCCTTCACCAATTTCTAATAATTTTTGATCCCTATAATATTTTTCAGCATCATACTCTTTCATTAAACCATATCCGCCATGTATCTGTACACAATGATTTGCAGAGGTGTGAGCTAATTCAGAGCAATATAGTTTTGCTATTGCTCCTTCTTTAGTAATATTGAGACCTTCATTTTGCATCCTACAAACGTCGTACAAATAATTTCGTGACATTTCAAGACCCATCTCCAAGTCAGCCAATTTGAATGCATTTGCCTGATACCGAGATATTGGTTTACCAAAAGTAATTCTTTCTTTAGAATACTTTAATGCAAGTTCATAAGCACCCTGAGCTAATCCAAGCCCCATGGCTGCTATTGACAATCTTCCTCTATCAAGAGTTGACAACATTTGCTTGAAACCTTCTCCTTGTTTACCAAGCATCGCAGATTTATGAACTCTCACATTTTCTAATACTAGTTCTCCTGTATTAGAGCCTCGCCACATCATTTTGTCTTTCATAACTAATTGCGAAAAACCCTCTGTATCATTCTCTACAAGAAAGCAAGAAAGTTCTTTTTTACCACCCGGACGTTCTCCAGTTACGGCCAATATAGTTGAACCTATAGTAATATCAGTAGCAGAATTAGTTATAAATATTTTTGAACCATTGATAATCCAATAATCACCATCTTGAACTGCAGTAGTTTGAGTATTACCAGCATCAGAACCAGCTTCTGGTTCAGTTAATCCGAAACCCCATAGTTTTCCACCAGACAATTGTGGCAAATACTTTTGTTTTTGTTCATCGTTACCAAAATAGTAAATTGGCCCTGTTCCAAGTGAATTATGTGCTGCAATTGTTGCTGCTTGAGAACTATCCACACGAGCTAATTCCTCAACTGCTATAATATAAGAAACATAATCTAATTCAGCACCTCCATATTCCGAAGGTAAAAATGCTCCTAACAAACCCAATTTTGACATTTGAGATGTTATATCGTATGAAAATTCTTCTTTTTCATCAAGAATTTTCGATTGTTTTCTGATATTAAGCTCTGCAAAACTGCGTATTGTATCTCTAATTAATATTTGGTCATCTGTTAAATTTCGATTGAGTGGCATATTCTAATCAATTATTTTTTTACTGAAAAACATTGTGTAATTTTACAATATAAGAATTTTAATTATTAAAAAATAAATTCAATGTCCCAAATAAACTACTGTTTGTCAATTTTATTGTTACTTATTCTATCTTCTTGTGTTAGTAACAAAAGTGTAAAATTAAATGAAAAATCAAAAAATATTGAATATTTAAACTTTAATAAAAAGAGTATTCTCGATGATAAAATCACAGTAGAATACGATTTAAATGTGCCAGTGTTTCTTGATAAGAATTCCGAAATATTAAATCAATTTATACTAGAATCTACAGCAAAATATTTGGAAGTTCCTGAGTTAGATGAAAATTATTCAAAATTAGATAGTGATTTGCTACAGTATTTCGTCAATCAAAACGACATGCAGATTGAAAGTGATTATAGTGAAGTAGAAACTAGTTACTTAGATTTATATAAGAAATTGAGTATTGACTTAACATATAAATTAAATGAATTATTTGTTCTTAGTTTAAATCATGAAACATATACTGGTGGAGCTCACGGTATATATTCCACTGACTTTTATGTATTTAATTTGAATAAAAATAAATTACTTGAAACTTCAGATATATTTAACGTAAACAAGTTAAATAGAATAGGTTATGAATATTTCTTACAAGATAGAGGATTAACCAAAAAAAATGAGGAAATGATAGTAGAAGAATATTGGTTTGAAGATCATATTTTTCAATTAAATAACAATTTCTCAATAGATTCTGAGTTTGTAACATTTGTATTTAATCCTTATGAAATATCTTCATACGCCGAAGGTCAAATATTTGTGAAGATACCGATAAAAAAACTCGAGAATGCTATAAAAAATGAATATAAATATATTATAAATAAAGATTAGGATTTAGAATGTTTGATTTACTTTTAACAGATGAACAAAAAATGCTTCAGCAAATGGTACATGATTTTGCGGTTAATGAGATTGAACCAGTAGCTGCAGAAAACGAGAGAAACCACAAATTCCCTAAAGAAATCATTGAAAAAGCTGGTGAATTGGGTCTTATGGGTATAGCATATCCAGTAGAATATGGTGGTTCTGGCATGGACTATATTTCATATATGATAGCAATTGAAGAAATTTCACGTTATTGTGCTTCTACAGGAGTAATTATATCAGCACATTCATCTTTAGCTTGTGACCCAATATTCAGATTTGGTACAGAAGAGCAAAAACAAAAGTATTTACCTGATATGTTATCTGGAAAAAAAATTGGAGCTTTTTCATTAACAGAATCTGGAGCAGGTTCTGATGCTGGTGCGACTAAAACTACTGCAAAATTAGTAGGTGATAAATGGATATTAAATGGTTCAAAAATATTTGCAACTAATGGGGCAGAGGCAGATGTTTTTGTATTGCTCGCTTCAACTGATTTAGAAAAAAAGACAAGAGGAGTTACAGGTTTTATTGTTGATGCAAATACACCTGGTTATAGTATTGGAAAAGTTGAAAAGAAGCTTGGTATTAGATCATCTTCAACAACAGAGATAATACTCGACAATGTAGAATTACCCAAAGAAGCAATGCTAGGTAATCTAAATGAAGGATTTAAAATGGCTATGATAACTTTGGACGGTGGACGTCTAGGTATAGCTTCCCAAGCATTAGGAATTGCTAGAGCCTCTTTTGAAGATGCTTTGAAATATTCTAAAGAAAGAGAACAATTTGGAAAACCTATAAATAGTTTCCAAGCTATTCAATGGATGATTGCTGATATGAGAGTAAGATATGAAGCATCATGGCTTCTTACTTGGAGAGCTAGTAAAATGAAAGATGCAGGTGAAAACTATTCAACTTTTGCGGCTATGGCAAAGCTTGATGCTTCTGAGACGGCTATGTTTTGTGCAAATAAAGCAATCCAGGTACATGGTGGTTATGGTTATACTGAAGACTTCAATGTGGAACGTTATTACCGTGATGCTAAAATAACTGAACTTTATGAAGGTACAAGTGAAATTCAAAGATTAGTAATTTCAAGACACTTTATAACTAACAGCTAACGAATAACAAATTAATAGGCAGATATTTATAAAATAATATCTGCTTATTATTTAAACACAATTAGAATTATTATATATCGTCAATCTCTTTTTACAAAAACAGAAGATAATAATGGATTTATTTGAATTATTAAAAAATGGAACAACCCAAATAATCGATGTCAGAACTGAATCTGAATTTCAAAGTGGACATGTAAAAAATTCCAAAAATATACCTGTGGATAAAGTTCCAAATTTATTGGACGAATTTAAGTCAATGCCCAAACCCATAGTACTTTGTTGTGCTTCGGGTGCAAGAAGTGGTATGGCCGCTGAATTTCTTTCAAGAGCTGGAATAGAGGAAGTTTATAATGGAGGAAGTTGGAAAAATGTTGAACTTCAACAATTAGACAAATGAGAAAGTCAACAAAATATGTTGCTTATATATTAAGCCTGTTTTTCTTTATTTCTGGTTTAATTAATCTCAATTTATTAATGATAGTAATCTCAATAGCTTATTTCGTTTTTGCTTATTTTAACCATGGATGTCTAAAACAAAATTGCTCTTTAGACGACAGTCAAATATAACTAATTTATAATAAATATTTCGGTATTAAAATGTTTAAAAATACAAGATTGATAATATTAATTTCTCTTTTACCAATTGTTTTTATGGCCTGTGGCAATAAAGAGAAAACGGAGGAATTTGGTAATAGTGTAATTTCTGAAAAATTAGATGCTAAATCATTCCATGACAAAATGACTGAAACACCTGATTTTCATTTAATTGATGTTAGAACACCTGAAGAATATCAATCTGGAAACTTAGAAGGTTCGATAAATCTGAATATATATGATACAGAATTTGAAAAAGAGCTTCAAAAACTAGATAAAAACAAACCTGTTTTTGTATATTGTCGTTCAGGTGGAAGAAGTGCTAGTGCTGCGACAAAGATGATAGATATGGGGTTTAAAGAAGTTTATGATATGAAAGGTGGAATCACCGCATGGAATGCAAATAATCTAAGTTTATCAAATAGTTATTCTAATAAAGATAATGTAAACGAATTAACCAGTGATGATTATCTAAAAAAAATCTCAAATAATCAGAAATTAGTTCTAGTTGACTTCAATGCTGAGTGGTGTGCTCCATGTAAAAAATTGTCACCTATATTAGACAAATTAGTAGAAAAACATGGATCGAAAATGGAGCTATTGAAAATTGATGTTGATAGAAACCCTACAATTGCAAAGCAACTTAGAATAGAAGGTTTACCTACACTCAAACTTTACAAAAATGGTAAAGAAGTTTGGCAAACACTTGGGTTAATTGATGAAGAAAGCTTAAATGAAGTAATTGTATCAAATATCTAAAACTACTTGAATAGTACATAAGAATCGGGTAGGTTGACTATCAATTCTTTCATTTTTTCATCAATTAATTTCTTTTTATCACTTATATGTATCATACTGTCTAATGTGTTAAAATTTTTGAAGTTTGAAAGGGATATATTCTCTAAGTCTTTAAAATCTTTAGCTGAAATCCTATCAACATATTCTTTACTCACATTAACTCCGTAACTTAGAGTTTGGAAGTTCTTAGCTGAGCTGGGTTCGTTATAATGTGATATTACACTTCTAACCATCTCTGGTAGTGACCATACTTCAGCTAAATCTTTTCCCACTAAAGTGTGATTTTCTTTGAAAATATGATTTTCAGCTTCTATTTCAGATATTTCTTCAATTTTCATTAATTCAATTACTCTAACATAATCTAATGGCTCCATTTGTATCATTATCATTCGACCTATGTCATGCAAAAGTCCCGAAACAAAAAGTCCATTTCTAGTTCTACTATCATAGTAGTCAATAAATACTTTGGATAGATTACCTACTAAAAAAGAATTATAGAAATACTTTTCTAAAAGTGGATATATATTAAGATTTCTACCAATGAATAATTTAGAATGCAACGACACACTAAATACAATGTCACTAACACGTTTTGTACCTAATATTTGAGTAGCTTGGTTTAAATCAACAATTTGGGTTCGAACTTGAAAGATAGGGGAGTTTGCCATTTTCAATACTTTCATTGAAATAACCGGATCCGATTCAACTAATCTCACAATTTCATTTACATCAACATCATCTTCTTGCAATATTTCCAATAATCTAGAAGCAATATCTGGTAATGAAATAAAATTATCTTTCTGCATAAATTTATCAAATATTTTCATTGTTTCTCCACTTAATCAATATCGTATGTAAAATCATATTTTTCATTTTTATAAGCACTATCATTATATAAGTTTATGTTTAGTTTAATCAAATCATCTTGATATAAATCTTGCATTAATGCATATTTTTCAATAAATATTTTTAGTTCTTTATTTTCCGAAGTTAAACCATGGAAAAAGATAAGAGACATTTCATATACACTTATTTGAGAAAACAAAATACTTAAGAAAAAATGTTTATCTTTTTCATTAGCTCTATCTATAAATAGTAATAGATTTACTATATTTCTGAAATAATGCCCAAGTTCATATCTAAATTCTGCAAAAAAACTTGTGTAAGAAGTTTCTATAACTCCTTTCAAACTGTCCTCATCTACTCCTGCATCACTTAAGTGTTCTAAATATTTAGAATAGAATCTTTTAAATACATTATTGAATTCACCAAATGTATTCCGACCTTTAACTTGTTGCTTTTGCATTTTTCCAGATTGTATATCTATATCATTCGATTCAAATGTTAATGTTTCAACTAAATCAATGTGAAACCTTAGTAAATGGAAAAAGGTTTCTTCTTGTTTTTGTTTTTGTAATGTATCATTTTGTCTTTCTAGTTCTTTACTTTGAGAAATCATAGCATCGGTTTGCTTAACTAATATGTCTTTCTGCTCTGTTAATTCTTCTCTTTGATAAACAAGTGCGCTATAAAACAAGAGAATACCGGCTAATGACCAAAGCGATCCAACAAACCCACCTATAAATTCACCAAATTCTCCTAAAGAGAGTTCAACAGTAAAATATTGTTGATTATTGACGAATGAAACTCCTAAAGATAATAGTATAATTAATACACCTATTATCATAAAGAGAACAGCTACTTTCTCTGAAATATGTCTATTTTTTAACAATTTATCTCAGTTTTATTATTGAATTGATATTGTCTAATATCAAATAATGTGCCTGATTTATATATTTATTTAAATCTATTGAATTTGAAGGTGATAATTTTTCATTTTTTATTAATTGACCAATATAGTTATAAAAATATAAATTAAGAGTTATCAATGACTTACTATATAAAATATTATCTTGAATATTAAACTGTTCATTTTCAATAATCACTGATGTTTGTATTTCTTCAAAATAATATAAAGATGCATCAAAGTTTGGAATTGACTTTTCTTCACTTGCTGTAAAAAATCCAGTATTATAATTTTCCCAACAAATCGATTCACCTTGAGGTTCTTTACTTAAAGAGTAGTTGTAAGAATCAATTCTTATTGGCGGCTTTGAAAATGTATATTTCAAATCTTCATTGCCAGTTCTGCTGTAAAGCCAAACATTATTATAATCTTTAATTAATATTAGATTTCCTTCTTTAGAAATGTCTCCAGCCGTAACTCCAGTAAAACCTAATTCACCATTATTACCAAATGGGAACTCCAAAATATATTCTGCTATTAAATGGCCATTATTGAAATTTATTGGAATACTATATAAACGCGCTTTCTTTTCCCTTTTGGTAACTATATAAAAATTGTTTGATATAGGATCAGCTAAGAAACATTCAGCATCTCGCGGGCCATCTTCATACTCAAATTCTAATTTCAATATATTATCTATATCTATGTTAAGTACTCCTGTTTGATTTCCAATTTTAGGTTCAGGTACGAAGTATATGTAACATTTTTGTTTATTACTATTATTATCACCGATATCAGGCAAAACTAAATAGGGGTTGTTATTCAATCTAATTAATGCTAAATCTTCAATATCTGTATTTTCATCTAAGATATTTTTCTTAAATTTAATAATGAGAGTCTTTTTCCCAAATTTATCAAAACCAAAAATTTCATTTGAAGCACCATCATTAACAGCCCAAATTATGTTAGGATTGTTACTTCCTACGACCATCCCAGAATTCTCATCAAGCTCTTGATAGTCTATTATTCCTCTTTCTTGTCTTTCAGAAAATTCAGTAGAGAATATATTATTTGAAACTAGAATTAAAAAAAGTAAATACTTCATTATTGTTATTTGTTTTGTCCGAATAATACTTATAAAATAAAAAAAGTAGTCCAATTGGACTACTTTTATATAGAATAAATTCTAAAATATTTTCTATTTATTTAATGCTTCGGCTCCACCGACAATTTCAAGCATCTCGGTAGTAATAGCTGCCTGTCTTTCTTTATTATATTTTAAGTTAAGCTCACTTACTAAATCGTTAGCATTTGTGGTTGCATTATCCATCGCCATCATTCGAGATGCATTTTCAGCTGCATTAGACTCTAATAAAGTTCTCCACAAAGAAATATTTAACAATTTTGGAAGCAACTCGTCCATTATTTCTTTTTCATTTGGTTCAAATATATAAGAAACACGGTTATTAGAATCAGCTTCACCTTTAGAAAGATTGGCTGGATCAATAGGTAGTAATTGTTCTACTTTAACTTCTTGTCTGATAACGTTTATAAACTCATTAAATATTACATATACCTTGTCAACTTCTGCACTAACAAATTTGTTGACGAATGTTTTAATAATTTTTTGAGCACTTGAAAACTCAAGAGTCCCAAAGACATCTTTGAAGTTATCGGTAACATTAAGATTAGTTTTACTAAATTTTGAAACTGTTTTATTACCTACAGAAATCAATTGAATATTAGCTTCAGGATAATTAACTTTAATTTCATCTTTAATAAAACTATTCACTGTTTTGAAAATGTTGGCATTAAAACTACCACATAATCCTTTATCTGAACCAACAATTACCAGTGCAATGTTTTTAACTTCTCTTTCTTTTAATAGTGGATTTTCGTAGTCTTCACCTATTCCAGCAATAACATTACCTAATATTTCTTGCATTTTCAAAACGTAAGGTCTAGCAGATTCAATAGCTTTCTGCGCTCTTTTCAATTTAGCAGCAGAAACCATTTTCATTGCTTGTGTAATCTTAGCTGTATTTTTTACACCACTAATTCTTCTTTTTAGTTCTCTTAAATTTGCCATAATAAATTCAAATTATAAATATTTCACACCGTTCATTAAATAATTCTGTACGTAATCATTGACAGAATCTTTTAGGGAAGTAAATTCTGTTTTAAAACCAGCTTTTCTAAATTTAGACATATTCGCTTGAGTAAAATTTTGGTATTGTTTGGATAGATATTCTGGCATTTCTATATATTCAATAGATGAGTTTAAATCCAATGCATCAAAAACATTATTCACAAGCTTGTTCCAACTATTTGCTTCACCAGTTCCTAAATTAAATATTCCCGGTAATTCTTTATCAAAAGCTTCTAACATGACTTCACAAATATCTTTAACGTATATAAAATCGCGTTTCTGTTCACCATCTAACAAATTATCTTCATTTGATTTATATAGTTTTACTTTACCTGATTCTGTTATTTGTTGAAATGATTTGTAAACCATACTTGTCATACCATCTTTGTGATACTCATTTGGTCCAAACACATTAAAAAACTTAAAACCCGTGAAAATAGAATTAAGTCCCATCTTCACTAACCATCTGTCAAAAAGATACTTAGAATATCCATATCCATTCATAGGGGAGAGGTTATTGAACTCATTGTCATCAAAACCATTTTCACCCATTCCGTAAGTAGCAGCACTACTTGCATAAATGAATTTAATATCATTTTCAATTGCAAAACTTGCTAAATCCTTACTGAAGTTGTAATTATTATCATATAAATAATCCATATCTTTTTCAGTAGTCGAACTGCAAGCACCCAAATGAAAAATTGCTTCTATCAAATTAGATTCTTCAATTTCATTTATAAAATTTATAAATTCGAATTTAGGAATATAATCTATAAAATTCTTTCCAAGTAAATTTTTCCATTTATCAGATGTATTCAAATTATCAACAATAAGAATATCATCTCTTCCACGGTCATTCAGGTATTTGAGCAGGCAGGATCCTATGAATCCTGCACCACCCGTAATAACTATCATTTTAACTTATTGTTCTTTTGAAAGATTCAATAAACTTAGCAATTATACTGTCTAACTCAGTTTTAATTTCATCGGTTAAAGCCTTCTCTTTTCTAAGCTTAAACAAGAAATCAGAGTGTTGTGTATCTAACAACTCCAAAAACTCATTTTCATATCTTTTTAAGTACTCTAACGAAATATCATCTAACATACCAGAAGTAGCAGAGTAAATCAATGCCACTTGTTTATCAATTGGCAACGGTTTGTACTGGCCTTGTTTCATTATCTCCGTAAGCACAGCACCTCTTCTGAGTTGTTGTTGAGTTGATTTGTCCAAATCAGAACCAAATTTTGCAAAAGCTTCCAAAGCTCTAAATTGAGCTAATTCTAATTTCAATGGGCCAGATACTTTCTTCATTGCTTTAATTTGAGCAGCACCACCAACACGTGATACAGAGATACCAATATTCAATGCAGGTCTAACACCAGCGTTAAATAAGTTAGGTTCAAGATAAATCTGTCCATCTGTAATCGAAATTACGTTAGTTGGAATATAAGCAGATACGTCACCAGCTTGAGTTTCAATAACAGGTAGAGCCGTTAAAGACCCGCCACCTTCTTCATCAGATAATTTGGCCGCTCTTTCCAATAGTCTAGAGTGAAGATAGAATACGTCACCAGGATAAGCTTCACGCCCCGGAGGTCTTCTTAGTAGTAATGAAACTTGTCTATAAGCAGCAGCTTGTTTTGATAAGTCATCATAAATAATAAGAGCGTGCTTACCTTGATCTCTGAAAAATTCACCCATTGAAGCACCACAATAAGGAGCAATAAATTGCATTGGGGCTGGGTCAGATGCGTTAGCAGTTACAATTATAGTGTATTCCATTGCACCGTGTTTTTCGAGAATAGAAACAACGTTTGCAACAGTTGAACCTTTTTGTCCTATCGCTACATAAATACAAAATACTGGATCTATTCCTAATTCCTTTGCTTCTTCTGTGTGGGTAAACTTTTGGTTTATAATTGTGTCGATAGCAACAGCTGTTTTTCCTGTTTGTCTATCGCCAATTATTAGCTCTCTTTGACCTCTACCAATAGGAATCAATGCATCAATTGGTTTAATACCAGTTTGTAAAGGCTCACTTACCGGTTGTCTTTTCATCACACCAGGTGCTTTTCTTTCAATTGGTAAGTTTTGAGAAGTTTTAATTTCTCCTTTCCCATCAATAGCTACTCCTAGTGGATTAACTACTCTTCCCAATAACTCGTTACCAACTGGTACCGAAGCAATTTGTTTTGTTCTTTTTACGGTGTCGCCTTCTTTTACAAGTCTATCATCACCAAATAATACTACACCGACATTATCTTCTTCTAGGTTCAAAACCATACCCATTACACCATTTGGAAACTCTACTAGTTCCGATGCCATAACTTGATTCAGACCATATACACGTGCTACACCATCACCGACTTGTAATACTGTGCCTGATTCGTATAAATCTGCTTCGTTTTCAAACCCTGATAATTGGCGGCGTAATATCGCTGATATTTCTTCTGGTTTTACGTTTGCCATTTAATTACCTTTAATATTAATATTTTAAATTTTCTAATTTATCCAGCTAAAGCCATTTTTAGCTTGTTAAGCTGATTTTGGATACTTGCATCAAATATCAAATCACTTATTTTAATCTTCAACCCACCCTTAAGAGTAGTATCTATTTTATATTCTGTAAGAACAGTTTTTTTAGTCCATTCAACTAATTTAGTTTGAATTTCAGATTTTGCATCATCGTCTAATTCAACAGCAGAATATATTATAACGGGTAATCTATTATTATCTTTATTATAAATAATCTCATATTCGATAGCAATATCATCTAATAAATTTTCTCTAGATTTTTCAGTTAATAAAATTTTCTGTTAATAATTTAATAAAACTAAAAGTAGTAGGGGAAATGCTTTCTTGGAATACTTCTTCGAAAATAGCAAATTTCTTACTGCTTGAAATTATTGGACTTTCTACTAGATTGCCTAATTCGTTTGATTTTTCAATTGTATCTAAAATCAAATTGAAATCTGAAAGGACAGTTTCTTGTAAGTTGCCATCTTTTGCTAAATCATAGATCGCTTTTGCATATCTCGAAGATACTTTTTTCTCATTCATAGTAATTACTTTATTAATTTTTAGGTAATTTCTCTATTTGTTCTTTAGCCAATTTTAAATGACTATCTTTATCTAATTTAGTAACTAATATTTTTTCTGTTGCAGTTACAACAAGTTCAGCTACTTCATTTCTTAATTCGCTAATTGCGTCGTTTTTACTTCTTTCTATTTCTCTTTTAGCTTCTTCAAGCTTTTGTTGTTTATTTTTTTCAGCCTCTTCATTAGCTTTTTGTATGTTTTGCTCAGCTAAATTTTTTGCAGAAGATAAAATTTGAGAAACTTCTTTTTGTGCATTGTCAAGTTTTTCTTGACTTTCTGCTAATAATTTTTGTGCTTTTTCATTCAAAATATTAGCTTCATCAATAGCATTTTTTATACCTTCTTCTCTGTTTTGAAGTGATTTTTTCATAGCAGGAAAAGCGAACTTTGAAAGTATAAAAAGTAAAATAATAAAGTTAATAATTGACCAGAATATTAATCCTGGGTTGACATTCATTATATCTTGCATTAAAATACCTAGATTTAAGTTATTTTTATAAAAAATAGAACTCCCATTAGTATGGGAGTTCCAATATTATAGTTATAGTGCCATCAATAAGCAAATAACCAATGCGAAAAATGCAACACCCTCGATAAGTGCCGCAGCAATAATCATCGTTGTTCTAAGATCTCCTGCAGCTTCGGGCTGACGACCAGCAGCTTCTAAAGCAGATGCTGCTAAGCGACCAATACCTAACCCAGCACCAAGTACAGATATACCTGCACCTATTCCTGCACCGAATAATCCTAATCCTTCCATTTAATGACCTCTAATATATATTTGAATGAAAAATAATAATTGTTTCTAATTATAAAAATTAATGTGCATGTTCATGTTCGTGACTATGTTCACCGATTGCTAACCCAACAAAAATTGCTGTTAACATAGTGAAAATATAAGCTTGTAGGAATGCTACTAATAATTCCAAAAGGTTTATAAATGTAGCAAAACCAATTATAGGGACAGCCAAAAATATTTCTTGGAATAAAAATAATAGCCCCATTAATGAGAATAATACAGTATGTCCCGCAACCATATTCGCAAATAATCGAATTGTCAATGAAAACGGTTTAATAAACATCGAAGCAATCTCTATCGGAACCATTAAAGGAGCTAACCAAATAGGAGCACCTCCTAATAGATGATGAAACCAAGCTCCAATTCCTGATTCTCTAATTGCTGTATAGTTAATAACTAAAAATGCTGTTATTGCTAATGCTGCGGTAACACCAATTGTACCTGTTGCCGTGTGACCACCAGGTAGTAAACCAATTAAGTTCAATACTAATATAAACATAAATAGTGCTATAAAATATGGCAACAATCTCGCCGAAGCATTACCTGCTATATTTGGTTGAACAATATCATCTCTAATAAATACTATTATTGACTCAAAGAAATTATGAATTCCACTTGGTGCTTTATCACCAGCTTTTTTAGCTTTTTTAGAAACTGTGAAAAATAATATTACTAATAGTAACATTGCCATCCATTGAAATGCGACCATATTTGTAATTGATAAATTCAAATCAGGGGCTTGTTTATCAATAGATCTTACAATATGGTGGTGTTCCATAATATAATCGCCAGATTCAACCATATTAGAACGATTACTATAAAAATGAAATTGTCCTTGGTCATATAGAATTACAGGTAATATGTCTGCATGTAAAGGTCCAAAACTAAACTCTTCATGATCTCCTAGATCGTTTAGGATTTGGGTAACCGGACTTTCTTCTTCATGTATCGTATTTTCTAAATCATGCTTTAAAGAATCAACTTCTGAAGTTAATTCTTGTTTCAAATTATCTACTTGCTCTGTTGCTGACATTTATTTTGCCTTGTTATTATTTTTAGTTGCAAAATTACTAAAACTTTTTCGTTTTATTGAGATAATTCAACTCAATTATCAAAAAAAATAAATATGATAGTATAAAACTTAGTAAAAGTGGAGTTCTTTCTAATTCTAATACAAATAAAAAAAATAATAGTCCAAACAATAATAATCCAAACTTTACTACAACTGAAGTCCAGTAATAAAAAGTAAAATCCGACCATTCTTTTTTCTTAAGACTAATCTTTGTTGTAACAAGAGAAAAAATAAATCCAATTAGACTTAACGATATCCCAATAATTATAGAATTTATCATTTAATTTTCGGAGAATCATTTTTCTTTTTCAATACTACCTTAAAGAACTTATAAAATGCTACAATAATTCCAAATAAAGATAAGCTTAAGACCCATAAATGGTTCGTTTCAAATTTATTATCTAACCAATAACCTAATAAAGAGAATAGGCCAACAGTAATTGCAAAATCAAGACCTAAAGTCATATAAGGAGATAGTTCTTTGATTATATTCGCTCTATTTTGTTTATCTTTATCCATATTAAGAACTTATATATGCATTTTAAACAGCTTCAAAATTAGTGACTTTTATTTCAAGTTCAAAATTTATTAATAAATAATTTATGAACATTAACTAATATTTATAATCCGTATTTCTTAAGATAATTCAGAATCTTATCAGAATAAATGTTTTTAACAGTTCCATACCATTGATTTGATGGAACAATCAATAAAGTACCATAGGATGGTGCATCATCAATATTTAAGTTAGTTGAAGCAATTTGAGATTCTTCCTCTGGTCTTAATGAATTATCAATATCGTGTACTATAAAAATACATGGGACTTCATAAAACCTATTAATATCAATTGATTTTAAACCAATTAATGAAATTGGAATTTTTACTCTAATATTATATCCATTTTCAGTAAGAGTCGAACTTGCCTTGATTGTTTGACTAGCTTCTTTTACTATTTGATTTTCTTTATCAGATGTTCTTAACTGTACAAAAGGCATTTTTTCGTAAAAATCACCAGGATAAATAGCAATATTATAATAGCTATCTAAATTATTTTCCGTTAAATCAATTTTTCTATTTAGAAAATAATATACTTTGTCAGTTTCCAATGGCTTTCTATCTATCCAAATATCAACATAGTCACCAACACATTCTTTGCAATCAGGTGATATAACTTTATCATCAATAATATCTATGGAAAAATAAATAAACTCACTATCATAAGATGAACTCATTTTAAAAGAAGCGTCTTTTGCTCCCTCCCAATCAAATGCACCTTTACTCACATATTTTACTTCATTATTGAATATTGTATTAGAATATCCATCATAAATTATTTTTCCTCTTGGATAAGAGGGTAGTGTTACAAAATCAATTTTATAGTCTATATCACCAGAAGTTGTTTTCAAATACTTTTCGTTATTTCTCAGTGTAACATAATTCCTATAACTTTCCTTTGTGAATTTTCCATCTCTTTCGGTATTAAACTCATCTACTTTGATAAGGTTTCCATTTTGGAAGGTATATCCCCAAATTGTCCAATTAAATTGTTTATGTTTTTGGGTAATGTAACAAACATTATCTCGAATTACGACACCTATTTCTAATGGTATTTCATAAAACTCGTATTTGAAACTAGCTATTTCTTTCAAATATCCTTCTATGTCAGCAAACATATATGCTCTAATAATTTTACCTTTATCACTTTTGTATCTTACAGAGAAGGCTACATCATAGTAACCATCTCCTGTAAAATCACCAACATCCCAACCCCATATTTGATAACCTCCTTCCGATGGTAGTACGTTTTCTAAATCTTCAATTAGTTTATTATCAAAATATTTTTGTATTTTATTAGCAAATTGACCAAATGTCATGCCTTGTCCAAAAGTTACTAAAGGAGTAAGGAATATTAAAAACAAAATGATTCTTTTCATGTTTTTATTTTAAGATTGATTATGAATAAATTTTAGAATACAATTTCGTGTGACTTGATTTTAATCTTGCACCATGTTGACTTACAATCTTACTTGCAGATAAAGAAGCTAGATGACCAGCTTTTTCAATGGAATTACTATAAATCAATCCATAAAAAAATCCACCAGCATACATATCACCAGCACCAGTACTATCAACAGGTTTAGCTTCGTAGGCAGGAATATTAATTTTATTTCCGTTCCATGATATAATTGATCCTTTTGCACTTTTTGTAAATGCAATATTCTTAAATCTCTTTACTAATGATTCTAAAGCACTTTCAGGATTTGTTGTTTCTGTAAAAGCCATTCCTTCTGTCTCATTGCAAAAAATTAAATCAGACAACGAAGCTATGCTATTTAGTCTTTCTTTAAATAATTCTATTATAAATGTATCTGAAAAGGTTAAGGCTATTTTTGTGTCGTATTTTTTAGCAACATTACAGGCATGTAATACAGCTTCATATCCAATATCGTCTGACAACTTATATCCTTCAATATATATCCATTCAGATCTTTTAATAGTTTCATCTGAAACAAAATCTTTTTTATAATTCTGAGTCGCACCTAATGAAGTTAGCATTGTTCTTTCAGAATCTGGAGTGATTAACACCAAACACCTACCAGTATGATCTTTCTCATCTACTGGTGCATCTAAAATTATTCCCAAATTTTGAAATTCATTTGCATAGAAAAAGCCATCTTCATCATCTCCTATCATTGTTTTATAAGCTGCTTTACCGCCAAAACTAGAAAAAGCGATTACAGTATTGGCTGCAGAACCACCACTCGAAACATATTTAGTTCGATTACCCATCATTTTTAAAACAGTTTCCTGTACATCATCAACAACTAATGTCATAGTACCTTTCTCAAGACCTAAATCATTAATTTCCTTATCTGTAACTTCGAATTGCATATCTAATAACGCATTACCAATTCCACACAGTTTAATATCTTTATTCATCATTTTATTTTCCTCGTTTATAACTCTCTATTCCTAATTCTACCAATTGCTCACACAAATCATCGAATGTAATTCCAAATTCTTTTGCAGCCATAGGGAATAGTGACAACTCAGTAAAACCAGGAATTGTATTAACTTCTAAACAGAATATTTGTCCTTCAGGGGTTACTCTTAGATCAACTCGACAATAATCGCTTGTCCCACAAGCAGCAGAAGCATCTAATGAAATACTTTGTGAAAAGGCGTAAATATGGTCGTCTAATATAGCAGGGCAGATATATTCTGTTTTGCCTTTAGTATATTTGTGAATAAAATCATAATATCCTTCATCTGGTTTAATTTCTATTACCGGAAGTGCTTCATTATTCAAAATAGAAACTGTAATTTCACGACCTGGTATATATGTCTCAAGAAGTACTTCATGTGAAAACTGCGATGCAATATTCAAAGCATTAGTTAAATCATCCAGATTCCCATCTTGAATTACGGTTACACCTACAGCAGAACCTTGATTTATTGGTTTTACAACTATTGCTCTTCCAAGTTCGCGTCTAATAGATTCAAGTAAATCTAAATCTCCAATACTTTCTTTGTCTATAACTGACCAAGGTGGTGTAGGCACTCCTGCATGAGCAAAAAGCATTTTACTTGTCATTTTATCCATTGATAGGGAAGAGGATTTAACACCCGAACCAGTGTAAGGTATTCCTCTTAATTCTAGTAAAGATTGGACAAGTCCATCTTCACCATTTTCACCATGAAGCAACAAAAAAACACAATCTATACCATCAAATATTTCTGAGTTGATACAGTTTATTAATTCACGCTTATTATACCTACTTAATTCTTCTTTACTAATGGGTGAGTTATTAATTTCTATAGAATTAATATCAAAAATACCTTCTACTCCATAAGCTGGATCTACGGCTATTACTTCATGCCCTTTTCTTACAAGTGCATTATATATTGCTTTTCCACCAAATAAAGAGATGTTTCTTTCGGGGGATATGCCACCCATTAAAACTGCAATTTTCATTTTCAACTTATTTAAATTTATTATATGCTTTGAATTACAAAGTTAGTAAAGCTATCGACCATTTCTATAATTAGTTGAAAATTTATAATTCTTAATGTTGGGTAATATTTAGATACAATAATAATTAATAAAAGAGAAATCTATCTTAATACATCAAAAATGACAATTATGACCATAAGTGTTAAAAGAAGTAACATTCCAATATTTTGGATAGCCATTTTCACTTTTAATGGTAATTCTTTTCGATAAATTGCTTCAATTAATACAATTATCAAATGTCCACCATCTAAAGCAGGAATTGGTAGAATATTAAGTAAAGCTAAAGATAAAGATAGTGCTGCAATAAATACTAAAAAAGATTCGAAACCTCTTTCTGCTGATTCAGCAGATTGCTTAGCAATCATAATAGGACCACCTACTGCATTCTCAAATGCTATATTACCTTTGAATATTTGTCCTATGCTTGTAATAATCAAATCTATATACTGGATTGTCTTATCAAATCCAATAGTAATTGATTCACCTATACCAAATGAAACAACTTCAAATTTTCCTTTGCTAATTTCAAAGAGCCCAGCACCAATTTTTCCTTTATCACTAGGAGTAACGGTTAGAACCGTATCTCCAGTTTCTCTTGCAATTAACAATTCAACTGGATTTTTTTTACTATTACTTATTATATCAATAAATTGCTTTACAGATACTATATTATTTCCGTTTGCAGAAATTACTGTGTCATTACTCATTAGACCTGCTTCTCCAGCGGGTTCAAGAGAATATATATCACTCAGAACGACAACATTACCTTTTGGACTAATACCTAAGCTCTCATTATTAGATAAAACATCTAAAACTTTATTGTTTTTTAACTTAAGAGATATTTGAGACCCATTTCTATTAACTATAATATTCTTATCTTTCCCCAAATTACTAATTACAATACCGTCAATTACTTCAGTCCAGTTATTAACTTTCTTGTTATCAATTGCTACTACTATATCATTATTCTGAAAACCAATTTCACTTGCTAAAGAATTCTTAGCTACATAGGCAATTTCAGTTGTTTTTAACTTAGTTTCGCCTTTAGAATAAGTTAGCCAAGAGAAAATTAGTATTGCTAATAAAAGGTTCATTAAAACTCCTGCTGACAAAACAAAAGCTTTTTGAAGTGCATTTTTTGATCTAAATTCGTAATTTTTAGGTTCAGAATGCATCTCATCATTATCCATACTCTCATCAACCATACCAGTAATCTTTACATAACCCCCAATCGGTAGTAATGATAAGCGATAATCTGTATGATCACCACCATCCCAATCCTTCGGTAAGTCACCTGTGCTAAAACCAGTAATTCTATTCCATCCTATTAATCTTTTTCCCATCCCAATTGAGAATATTTCAGCCCTCATTTTTGTTAAACGAGCTGCAAGAAAGTGACCTAGTTCGTGCACAAAGACTAAGATTCCAAGAACAATAATAAAATAAAATAAGCTATTAAAGAATTCCATAATTAGATTTTATATATTCATTTGTAATAATTCGAGCATTTTTATCCGCTTCTATAATATCATGTATTGACGGATTATTATAAGATTTGATTTCACTTAACATTTTTGAGTTGATTTCTGAAATAGATTTAAAGCTAATACTTCCATTCAAAAAACTTTGAACGGTTACTTCATTAACAGCATTCAAAATACAACAAGATGTCCCACCTTGACTTATTGCATCAAATGCCAGTTGTAAATTGGGAAACTTATTATAATCTGGCTTGAAGAAAGAAAGATTTCCAATTTCAACTAGATTCATTCTTTCAAAATTGTACGATTTATGATTTGGAAAATTAAGAGCATAAGCTATAGGAACTTTCATATCTGGAAGACCTAATTGGGCTTTAACAGAACTATCATTGAATTGAACCATAGAATGAATAATACTTTGAGGATGAATAATTACATCTATTTGATTTTCGGATAGACCAAAAAGCCAATATGCTTCAATTACTTCTAACCCTTTATTCATTAGTGTAGCTGAATCAATTGTTATTTTACTCCCCATAGACCAATTAGGATGATTTAATGCGTCTTCGATTGTAATTGCATCAAATTCACTTAAAGTAGTATTAAGAAATGGACCACCACTTGCAGTTAAGATTATCTTTTCTACCTCATCAATGTTTTCACCAATGAGACATTGCTGTATTGCACTATGTTCGCTATCAATAGGAAATATGTTTGTTTGATTTTCTTTAGCTAAAGTTGTAATTAACTCACCTGCGGCTACAAGAGTTTCTTTATTAGCAAGTGCAACATCTATTTTGTTATTCAAAGCATTTAATGTAGGTATTACTCCAGCGAATCCAACAAGTGATGATACTAACAAATTTGTTGATTTATATGATGTTACAAATTCCAAACCTTCATCACCATATAAAATAATTCCTTTGAAATTAGTTTTACTTTTGAATTCTAAAAAGGAGCTATAGTCAGAAATAACAACACCTTTTGGTGAATATATTGAACATTGAATTTCCAATAACTCTATATTTGTGTTAGAAGTTAAAAAATCAATTTCAATATTCTTAGATTGTGAAACTACATCTAATGTTTGTGTACCAATAGAGCCCGTTGAACCTAAAATACTTATATTTCTAAACTCCATTCATAAACTCCGATGTAATATCTTTTTGTTTTTTCAACGAATGGAATTGAAATTGATTAATGCTCATACTATCCGCTTGTTTGATGGTAATTTTAACAAAATATTTAATCATCAATTTTGATAATCTAGATAATGTACCTTGTGTCAAATAGTCAGCTATGTCTGGATGAACTACCAATTCTAGTCTAAATTCTTTAGTTTTGGATCTAAAGTTCTTCAACCATCTTTCAATTTGATTAAGCAAAACACTTTTACTTGTTATTTTACCTGAACCACCACAAGTAGGGCAGAGGTCAGATACTTTTTCACTTATATTTTGATTTATTCTTTGGCGAGTTATTTGCAATAATCCCAACTTAGTTAGCGGATATGTAACTGTTTTAGCTCTATCCTTCTCAAGTTCTTTGTTCATCGCATAATAGACTTTTTTACGGTTCGCTGGGTTTTTCATGTCAATAAAATCAATTAAAATGATTCCAGCTAAATCTCGTAATCTAATATGTCTTGCAATTTCTTTAAGAACTTCCATATTTGTTTTTAATGCAGTTCCTTCTTGGTTTTTGTCAACTGAACGTCCAGAATTTATGTCAATTACAACCATTGCCTCTGTTTGATCTATGACAAATGAAGCTCCAGATTTGAGGTGTACTGTTCTTCTAAAAGTTTTAGCTATGTCTCGTTCTACACCATATTCATCAAAAAGGGATTTCTTACCTTTATAATATGTTACTTTTTCAATAAGAGCAGGACTTTTCTTTTTCAAATATATAATGATTTCATTGTATAGTTTTTTTGAGTCTATAATTACTTCATTAATGTCTTTTGTAAATAAGTCTCTGATTACACTTGATGTTAAGTGCATATCTTGATAAAGTAAAGTTGGTGGTTTAGACAGCTCTACTTTCTGTTCAATTTCCTTCCAAGTATTTATTAGACTGTCCCAATCTTCTTTTAATTCATCATCCGTTTTCCCGTGAGCTGCAGTTCTAATTATACAACCAGAACCCTTCGGAAGAGTATTTCTTGCTAATTTCCTTAATCTTGATCTTTCTTTATGAGATTTAATTCTTTTCGAAACACCAATCCAATCTTCAAATGGTAAGAAGACAACGTATCTACCAGGAAGTGAAACCTTTGATGTTACTTTAACACCCTTTGTCCCATAAGCTTCTCTAGTTACTTGAACTAATATATCTTGTCCTTCTTCAAGGTTTATTTGAATATTGCCAGAGCTTTTCGTTGAGAAAGTTGCTTCAGAATTTACATTTGTTTTTAATGCATGAGTTTTTCTTAATGCAACATCAGTGGAAATTTCATCCACAGTTTTCTTGGTTTTATCAACTGCTTTCGATAAAATTTCTACTTCTGATTCATCTTCATCATCTGAATCTTCTATTTCGACATCACTTTCTAATGATTCATCAATATCAGAGAAGTGAAGAAATGCATCTTGTTTTTTACCAATACCAATAAAAGCAGCATTTAATCCTTGTACAACTCTATTAACTCGTCCCAAATAAATATTACCAAGTAGTTTTTCTTTATCAGGAAGATCAATAAAATACTCAGCAAGCTGGTTATCTTCAGTTATTGCAATTCTTACTTCATTAATTGTTGAATTGATTAATATTTTTTTATTCATAGAAACAAATATACGATAAATAAAATAAAAAAAGGTCAAGAAATCAGACACACTTCAAATAAACCTACCGCTGCTTCCTTTCAGACCTGACGGAATTTAGCCATTTTTAGTTGTTGACTCTTGACCAATTTTTAGTTAAGCACGCCGAAAAGGACTCGAACCTTTGACCCACAGCTTAGAAGGCTGTTGCTCTATCCAGCTGAGCTACCGGCGCAAAAAACGATTACAAAAATAACAGAATTATTAAATTAAACAAAGTTTTTATAAAACTTTTTTTATTGATTCCATAAATGATTCATAAGAACGTGCACCTTGAATCACTTCTTTAATATTACCGTTCTTATCTATTATCAATGTTGTAGGGACGTAACGCATACCTCCATATGCCGCATTCAACTTGTTATCAACATCTACAAAATTTATATAATTCATTTTATTTGTAGAATGAAAATTATCAACTTTAGCAAATTTATCTTTTGTCGTATTTCTTTCTAGTGCTACACCGGCTATTATTATATCTTTTTTCGATAATTCGTTTTGAATTTTCATTATGTCAGGAATCTCACCACGACATGGGGGACACCAGGTACCCCAAAAATTCAAAAATACGACTTTACCTTTTGCCAATTCTGAAAATGACTTTTCTTCTCCATTTTCTTTATATTTGAATTCTATTAGCTTATCTTTAACAACATCAGCAACACTGGTTATTTCAAATACTTGCTTACTTTCATTTCCTTCGGCTGAAGTTAATTCCTTCGTCATTATACTAATAGTAGCAACTGTAACTACTAATGATACTAAAATTAATATTATTTTTTTCATTATTTACCTTTATTTATTATTAATTGCTTTTTTATTTTATATAATACGTAAGAAAACTCATTTTGATATAATAATATAAGCATTCTGAAATATCATTAGTTTTAATTATTTTCTGCAAGATTATCTGTTCTGAGTGTATTTTTTAATTGTTTTGGAGTCATATACTTGAATAATGAAACGAAAAATCCACCGACTATAAGAATTGTGCCTATCCATACTAAATTAATAAAAGGTTTGTCTGATATTTCAAGTATCAACATTTCTTCAGGCATTGAAAGCACACCACCTTTTTCTTTGAACATAAACAATGCACCTGAATTAGCTAAATTCTCCTTATCGGGCATAATTTGCATAAATCCAATCTGAATATTAGTTGTATCCAAATCGTACCATACGGGTTCATTACCCATAGTTTTCATATTCATTTCTGCAAATAAAGTATCTTCTTTTATAAAACCTTTATCATTACTCAATCTTACTAGTACTCCAATATTCATGAATTCTTTAGGTTCATTGTTTTCATTCATAGGCCCTTTTTGCATATCAAGCATCAAAAAGTCTAACATTTTCATTTTGTAAGTAGTGTCTAGACTAACGGGTGCAGACAATTGCTTCTTGAGTGCAACAGGTTTCACATCATAATGTGGAGTCAAAGCCATAGCAATATATATATCTTTGAAAGGTGTCATTTTTACTCCTGGTTCAAAGAAAGGGGATTCCATATCATTAAATTCGCTCCAAAAAGCAACAGGATGGACTCTAGTTGTGTCATTGTCTTTTATTATATCTATATTATACTCATATTTTTCTCTATCATGTTTATCTAATTCTACTCTTTCTTTACCATTATGTTCAATTCTATAACCTTTAAATTCAGCATATTGACCATTTTTCATTCTTACTTGGATTGATTCAGAATAAGCACCTGAAGCTAAAGCCCCTAATAATAATAATGCTAAACCTATATGAGATAAGAAACCGCCTAAAAGTTTTTTATCTTTTCTTATATTTTTAACTACAAACTCCATATTAACATAAATTGAGAATCCTACTGAAAATACTAGAATTAAATAGCTAAACTGATTTACACCCATTATTATAGAAATTAAGGTAAGAATAACTCCTGCAGTAACACCAATTACTATTTTCTTGATGATTTTACTTAAATCAGTTCTATTCCATGAAAAATAAAGTGCTAATGAACTAAACACCATCATCAATACGGCTAGTGGTAAGTTCAATTGATTATACCATTTTACTTCAACAGTAGATTTAGTAATTCCTATTATGTCAGTAATAATTGGCCAACTAGTACCAAATAATACTATAAAAGTTACAAGTAGTAATGCTATAACACCCAGAGAAACAATAAACTCTTTTGAACTGACTTTAAAGTTAATTTCAGGACTTTTAATCTTGTTTAATCTAACAAATAAGGTAATTACCGCTAATAATAAAAATAGAATCATAAATATTAGCAGCAATTTATAAATTATTGGTCCAGGTGAAACAAATGAATGAACAGAAGTATCACCTAAAACACCACTTCTTGTAAGGAATGTTGCGTATAATACAAACAAAAATGTCAGAAATGCTAATACAAAATTTGTTTTAATCAATCCACCTGTTTTCTGATGAATATACATTGTATGTACTAACGTAACGGCTGTTAACCAAGGAATAAGAGATGAATTCTCGACTGGATCCCATGCCCAGAAACCACCCCAACCTAAAGTTTCGTACGCCCACAAACCTCCTAACATCAGTCCAAGACCTAATATAGCAGAAGCAAATAGTGTCCAAGGAAGTGCTAACCGTATCCATTTGCGATAGTCTTTTTTAAGTAAGCCAGAAATAGCAAAAATATAAGGTATAGTCATTGCTGAGTAACCTAGAAATAAAATAGGAGGGTGAATATTAATCCAATAATTTTGTAAAATTGGGTTTAGTCCTCTGCCTTCTTTTGGCATAAAACCTACTTCGACATTCTGATCTGCATAAGTTTGCCAAACAAATTCGAATGGGCTTTTGAATATCAATATTAGTAGGATAAAAGCAATAACCAATACAAATATTCCCATAGTAACGTATTCATAATTACGTTCTTTAAGATAGGGAATTAGGAAAAAACCAATTAAGGTAAGAGTTAGTCCCCAAAGCAGAAAAGAACCTTGCTGACCGGCATAAAAAGTGGAAATTAATAAGTTTAATGGGAGAGTTGTGGAAGAATACTCCCATACATAGGTCATTTGAAAATTATGTGAAAGAATATTCGAAAGTAAATACATTGAAATTGCCAGCATTGTGGCAGTTACACCATAGTATGCAATTCGACCTAATTTAAGAAACGATTGTTTATCTTTAGCAATTATATAAAAAAATCCAGATAGGACACTTAGTCCAAAAGCAACATATATTAATATTTGTCCTAACATCTAACTTTCCTGTAATTCTTCAATTGTACCTTCATATTTCGAAGGACATTTGGTTAATATTTGATTTGAAATAAAAATATCGTTCTCATAGTGACCTTTAACCACTACTTTTGCTGCGATTTCAAAATTATTAGGTTTTGCACCTGAATGTAGAACTTTAAAAGTATTTCCAGATTCATCTTCCATAAAAAATTCGAATTCATTTTTCTCAGGATTATAGTTAGTTTCTTTGTCTTTTAACCAATGACCGTAAACTTGTACATTTTCATTACTCGCTTTTGCTTCTGCAATTGTTACAAATTCCGTTGTGTTATCCTGAAACGAAAACATTGCTAATGCTATGAAAGTTAATATTATCAGTCCACCAAAAATATATTTCTTATTCATTTCTACCTTTATTATTTGTTTTCATTGAAGAAATTTGCTTTTCTAATTTATTTAATTTTGATTCGGTTTTGACTAAATAGATGAATAAACCAATCCAATTTATCAAAGCAACCAAAAGGACGACATATATCGAATTATCATTTAAAAAATTATACATTTTGCTCTCTGATTTTATTTTCAATTGTTTTTTCTCTTATATCAATGCTTAAATACCAGAAGTAAATAAATAAAAATGCTGCAATTGATAAGTAAAAGATGAATGCTAAGCTAGAATCAACCATATCGGCTTGAGTACTTATAACCGGGCCGGTAGTACCATCATCCTTTCCACCAGGGTGTAAACTAGGTAATAGTCTAGGAATTATAAACATTAATACAGGTACAGTTATAAAGCTTATTATTGAATATACTGCACTTAACTTCGCCTTTTTTTCAAAACTATCTAACGAATTTCTTAGACCAAAATAAGCCAAGTATATTAACATAATTACTAATATTGTTGTCTGTCTTGGATCCCAATTCCAATAGGCACCCCAATTGAATTTTGCCCAAACCATCCCGGTAATTGTCCCTAATATTGTAAAAATAAGACCAATTTTAATTGCTGAACTCGCAACAATATCATCTTCTAATTTATCGTGTTTTAAATACCTTATAGAAAATATAAGAGAAACTAAATAAGCAATGAATGAAGTCCAATGTAACGGTACATGAAGATTCAAATTTTTTATTCTGTGTTGCAAAGCTTCGATAAAAGGATATTCTAAAATTGGATTAATTGATACAATTTTCTTTAATAAATATTGATTTGTAGAATCTATGTAATTTAACGTCGAAACAACTTTATCATTTAGCTTCAATGATTTAATAGATTCACTATTTTCAGCAATAACTGAGTAAGTATTTTTTTCTAATTTCTTTTTATCAGAAAAATGAAAAATTTCACTTGGGATTGCAGTAATCAAAACATTGTTATCATCGAAAATAATTTCAGATACTATAAATGATACATCTACATCTTTAAAATCTTGAGTCTTACTTAATCTCCTTGCATCACTAAAATTACCAGAAATGGGGGGGAGGATAGTTAAAATTATAACTGATGTTACTAGGATAAAAGTGGTTACCACCCAATACTTTTTCCTAGGTGAAGAAATTCCATGTATGAATGCAAGTACTATTGGAAGAACTATACATATTAACATTAATACGTAACGAAGTGCGACCATAATTAAAATAAGATTTCTTTAGTATTAACAGTTACAAATATATGAAATCAATTTAGAATTATGAGTAAAATATAGATTATTATTTTAATTGTTTGACTAAGGTTAAAATATTTTTAAATTCACCATTATTGATTGTTTTGTAGTCAATAGAATCAACTAATGATTTCATTATAAAAATACCTAATCCACCTTTCCGGTACTCATCCCTATATTCAATCATATTAGGGTCTTTTACATATCTCGGATCAAATGCTGGCGAATTATCAATAATATTTACAATCAAATTAGTTTTATTGCTTTTTATTTCGATTGTAATAGAACTCTGAGAATCCGATTTGTAAGCATGTTTTATTAAATTAGTACATGCTTCATCAACAGCGAGTACTAGCTCTTCGGCTTTATATTCATTAAAACCAAATTTAGTTGAATTTTTAAAAATAAATTTTCTAATACTTTCAAGATTTTCAGTTTTAGTAAAAGTTTTAAATTTAGCAATATGGTTTAAATTAGCATTCATTAACTTAATTTGAGTATTTATCAATTGCTTCTTGTTCAGTGTTTGTGATGTCATAAATATGGTTAAATCCTAGTAAGTCCATTACATTTTTAACTTTATCATTTAGTTCAGAAAACTTTATATCACCATTATTATCTCTTAATTCTTGAATGAACGACATAAATACGCCTAATCCTGCACTACTGATATAGTCGAGGTTTGATAAATTAAAAACAAGTTTGTTGCAATTAGAAATGACTTTTTCTATTTCATTTTCAAGTAATGGTGCACTATGTGCATCCAATTGACCTGCTAAATAGAAACAAACTACATTTTGTTTATTAACAGTATTTATTTTCAAATTGTCATTCATTTTATAGTCCTTTTTCTTTTATCGTAATATTAAACGATATTTTAATTGATTAAGTTTCATTATTAGAAAAGAGAAACTAATTTTATATTAGTATATTATCATACAAACAATTCCCAAAAATGATACCAATTATTACACCTAAAGAAATGTATTTACTTGATGATTATTTAATCAATTACGTAAAAATTGATTCTAAGTTATTGATGGAAAATGCAGCTGTTTATATTTATAATAAAATAGTTGAATTTATTCCACTTAATTCAAATATTCTAGTTTTATGTGGAACAGGTAATAATGGAGGTGATGGTTTAGCACTTATTAGGCATTTGAAAAATGATTATAATATAGAATTCGCAATAATAGGCGACAAAAATAGGCAATCCATTGATAATAAATACAATTACGATGTTCTACAAGCATTACAAATTATAGAAACAAAGGAAGATGAAATAAATTATGAAAAATATGATTGTATTATAGATTCAATATATGGTATTGGTGGTAAGACACCATTGAATAGTGATATAGAAAAAATAATTACTAAAGTGAATAGATTACAATGTATAAGAATTGCTATAGACGTCCCTACTGGTTTAAACAGTGAAACAGGAATTGCAAATAATCCAACTTTCAATGCTGATTATACTTTTACAATGTATGCTGTTAAGACAGGTTTACTATTGAATGATGGAAAAGATTTCACTGGTAAAATAGAGTGCTTGAGTTTAGGAGTGCCAAAGGATTTGATTAATTCATTTGCTAAGATAAATAAGTTTGACGAATACAAACCATTGATAAGAAAACACAATAGTTCAAAATTTGATTATGGTAAATGTGCAATAATAGCAGGTTCAACTAATATGCCAGGTGCAGCTGCACTTGCATGCAATGCAGCTATTAGTTCTGGTGCAGGACTAGTTTACCTTATAACAACAAAAGTACACCCATCAATAAATCCTGAAGTAATATGTTTTAATATTGATGATTATGATTTAGATTCAATTCTTGATCCTGAAATTCAATCCATACTAACGAATGTTGATTCAATAATAATTGGTCCAGGATTAGGCAACTCAAATAATATTAATCTTATGGTTAAACATATTCTAAACTCATTTCCTAGTAAAAAATTCATAATTGATGCAGATGGTATTCGTACTTTAGACTATAATTCGGTCTATAATAAAAATATAACTATAACACCTCATTTAGGTGAATTTGCTAGATTATTAGATAAAAATAGGTATGAAATTAGTAAAAATATAATTGAATTAGTAAAACATACATCAGAAAAAATGAATATAAATATCCTCTTAAAAGGAACAACTTCAATAATATCAAATGGGGAAGATGTGTATCTAGTAAGTGATGGTGTACCAGAGCTTGCTACTGCGGGATCAGGTGACGTACTCTCAGGTATATTAGGTGCACATATTAATCATAATATCAAAAATAATAGTTTAGAATCAATTGCAAACGCAACTTTACTGCATATTCTTGCTGCAAAAAAAATATTAGACACATCTAATTCAATTATTGCTTCTGATATTATCAAGGGTTTAAAATGTTTAAAATAATTAAAAGAATGATTTATTTCATTCCCTGGGTTCTCTATTCATTGATTATAATTTATTTATCTCATCAAGAAAGAGTGGAATTTATTGATACTTCATTTGTAATGGGTGATAAAATATTCCATTTTCTTGGATACTTTTTTTACGGTCTTACAATACAATTTGCATTAATAAATTCTACTAATTATAAAGGTTCGAAATTCTTTATTACAGTAATAATTGTAGGTTCAATATTTGGTGCTTCTGATGAATTTCATCAATATTTCATTACTGGAAGAACGTCAGAACTTCTTGATTGGTTAGCTGATACTTTAGGAGTAGCTTCTTCATTATTATTAAAAAATATAATACTCTGGTTGAAAAATAGAATTAATATAGTTTTTAATAATAAAAAGGCAAAATAATAGGGAGGTAATCTTGAACATTAGTTTACATAATATAGATTATGTGCTAATTGTATATATTGGGAATTAGTGCTTTAGCCCTATAAATGCACTCATTCTACCTGATCGACTTCCATCTCTTCTGAATGAATGATACCTAGAATTATTTATTGTGCATTCATTTGTTGATTCTATATTTGATTTTTTTATCCCTGTACTTATCAATTGCTGAATTATTTGTTTCCTGTTATTAAAGAAATATTTTCCTTGAAAATGAATTGTAGATTCTGGGAACATTTCCATAAATTTCTGACCTACTTCATAATTCTCTACACTTGCTGAAGGCGAAAGATATACTAATAAATTTTCAGGATTTGACTTAAATAAATTCATCATCCTATTAATAGTTTTATCAACTATGTTTAATTTTGTTCCTCTCCAACCTGAGTGAATAGCTGCAACTGCCTCGGAATTAAGATCATACACTAAAATTGCTTGACAATCAGCAATTGATACGTTATATAATATTCCTTTTTGTTGACTTATAATTGAATCTGATTCCAAAATATTTAAATCATTAGAATTAGTCAAAGGATTTAACAATATTATATCAGAATGAGTTTGCTTCTGATAATAGAAAAAGTCAAAATAGGATGAAAAAGCTTTCTCTAATTGCTTTCGATCGTTTTCAACTACTTGTGAATTATAGATTTGAGTCTCAAAATAAGAACGCTTTAGAATCTCTGAAACATAACCAGTAGCAACTCCAGCTATGACTTCTTCATTTGGAAATATATTGGGTTTTATTAAATCAATCAACTCTTTTGTCAATCCTATATATATTTTTGTATCCTATTTTATTAGATAATTTATCTAATTGAACTAATCCTATGAATTTAGAATCATAAATAATATCTTTCTTTAAATTATCTTCAAAATTTATAGAAACATTCCCTGTTTTAATTATTCTAATTTTTTTATCTCGTTTTTTAAGATAATTAGCAAGTGCATAATCATAATTAAAATAATCATATTTCTTTCTATCAGCAATAATTAAATTAATGGTCTTATCATCCTCAAGTAAAACACTTGTGTGTTGTTCTCTTGGTAAAATTGTTACTGATTTATATTCATTAAATTTAATTTCTAGGAATAATATTAATATTATAGACGAAATTAAAAATCTGAAGATGAATCTTCGAATATTAATTGATAAGAAAAGATATAACAATAAAATAGAAGAAACAATTGAAAGTAGTAGAAGGTCATCCCTATTACCAATATAATTATTACCTATACCAGCTAAGTATTTATTTATATCAAGAGTAATATCAGTTAAAAAATAAGCTGCATTTATAAATGAATCTGAGAAAGGTATTCCAAAACTCGAAAACAAAACAAAAAAAGTGCATTGAAATGAAGATAGTACCATGAGAGGTAGTACTAACAGATTTGCAATAGGATACACAATTGAAAAAGTATCAAAATAGTAAGAAGTAATAATGGATGTAGGTATAGTAGCAGCAAATGAAATTGCTAATGATGATGAAACAATTCTTGTAACAACACTTTCTTTTATAAATAAATTAATAATTGTACTATATATTGGTTTATATATTAATATAATACCAGAAATAGCAAATATTGATAACTGAAAACTAACTGAATATATCACTGTTGGATCAAAAATAACGAACAACAGAATTGTAAATAGCAATATATTAATTGGGTTAGGAACTTTTCCGTAGTATATTAAAAAAGCTGTAAAAGTAGCCATAATTGCTGCTCTAACAGCGGAAGGTTGCCCACCCGTAAAAATTATAAACGCCCAAACTAGTATAATAAACACAATTAATTTAACAAATCTGTTTTTCAGAAATCCTATCAATGTATAAATAAAAAGAGAAAATATCCCCACATGTAATCCACTAATTGCCAATACATGTGCAGTACCTGTTAAAGAGAATATTTCTTTAGTAATTCTATCGATCCCGGACTTGTCCCCTGTCGTAATTGCAGTGAGTATGCCGGCAATATTTGAATCTTGCACAATATCAATAATTCTTTGTTTTATCGATTCTTTGGTGTCAAATAAAAATGTATAAAAATTATAATTATCTTCTCTTATAGAAAAATCTTTAGCTGCAACAGAAACAAAGAAAAATGAATTTTTTGATATTAAAAAAGTTTGTTCATCAAAGTCTTCTCTTAGTATTTTGGGTGCTCCAACTTTAAATCTAGAATTAGCTAGGAACTTTATACCTGGTTTTATTTCGAATTTATTGTTTGAATCAAAGAGGGTAACTATACTTTGACATTTGTGTGGCTTTGTAAAAATTGAAGAATGGATTAAACCCTCAGCAACAAAACGAGAATATTGATTATTTGTATTCAAAACTTCTTTTATTTCTGCATTATACAAACCCTCAAAACTGTTTGCTATATTATTTTCCAAAGATTTGAATCGATAAATATCAATACTTGAATTTAGATTAATGCCAATAATTAAAGAAATTAATGCATATTTGATATAATTAGGTAATATTGATATAAATGTTATTAAAATAGAAAGAATTGAAAGAAATAGAATCAAATAAATATTACTCAAAAATAAATATCCGAGTATATACCCTATTGTAATGTAAATTAATAGTTTTAATAATGGATATTTAGATTTCAATTATCAATCATTTCCTCTTTTTTCTATTTTCAAATAAATGTTTTCTTAGCTCATGTGCAAATTTTAATTCAAAAATTTGAAATTTTGCAAATTCTTTTTCATCTAAATTTGATCTAACTTCTTTAAGTTTGTTCTTTTGAATATTAGATATTTCTTCTAATTTATTGTATAACTCATCGTTACGTTTTTTGAGTTCATTCTCTTTAAGTTTTTCTAAATCCTCACCTAATTTTTTACTTAATTCTTTTATTTTTTCGTTCAAATCACGAAGTTGATTTTCATATTTAGTAACAGTTATAAGTAACTTGTCGGATTTAGACTCTTCTAATTCCATAAATTCAAGCAATTTGACTTTTTTTATAGTTAACATTCGTTCATGCATCTTCAAAGGTTGTGATTGAAGTAATGATGTCAAAAATAAAAAAATAATAAGACTATAAATTAAATTCTTCATTGTCTATTTCATCCAATAGTTCATTAAATTCTGATTCAGTTATTTCGTTTAAATAGTTATATATAAGGTAATTTGAAGCAATTGATATAAAATAATTATTATTCGATACTTCAACTTCATCCTCAAAATAAAATTCATTAAGATAAGGATTGTAATTGTCCACATCTATATTAGCAAATATAATATTAGCTTCGTCTGACGTAAGCAAATCTTCAGAATAACCGCTTACTGCCTCATTATCGCTGAAGTTGAATTCTCGCATAATTAAGAAAAAACCAATTACGGCAATTATTGGTATTGAAATCTTAACTAAATTCTTTCTCAAGTTTGCTGATTTTACTTGCTCATATTTTCTGAGGTTTACCAAATAAGGCATATTAGCGGTTTTATTATTAAGAACATCTAATATTCTTTCTTTATCCACCTTACTAAATGCACTTTTTATGCTAACAATCTCATCTTTTAATTCCGGAAATCTATCCAAATTAAATTCAAATATTTCAGCTTCATAGCTGCTCAATTTACCAAACGAATAATCAGAGATTAAGTCTATCATCTCTTCTTTTTCTAATCTCTTCATTCTATAAATCTCCTAAAGTCTTAGTGAGTTTTTTAACTGCATGGAAATAATTAGCTTTCAATCCTCCTATAGATGTTCCCAGCAATTCTGAAATTTCAGAATAATTCATATCATTAAAGTATCGAAGCGAAAATACTTCTCTCTGTTTTTCGGGTAATTTAGAAATTTCGTTTAATAATGTCTGAATAGATTCTGACTTTTCAAGAATATTTAAAGGAGTTGATTGACTAAAATCTTCAATGTCAAAGGATAAATCTTTATCAATCCGTAAAAACTTTCGAATAGACTTTTTCCGTAAAAAATTTTTACAATGATTAGCAGTAATAGAGTAAATCCATGTTTGTAAGCTACTTTGATTTTTGAAAGAATGTAATTTTGCAAGTACTTTCAGAAAAACGTCTTGCGAAATATCCTGAGCATCTTGTTCATTTTTAACATATCTAAATGCAGTAAAATAAACTAGTGAGCTGTACTTTCTCACTAGTGCATTTGCAGCTCTGTCACTTCTCGACCGACAATATTCGCTAATTATTTCTTGGTCAGTATCATATAACAATGAAATATATCCCATATTTTCATAAAGATAATTTGTTAATATAATAAATTAGACAGTTGAATATAAAAAAGGTTTAATACTTAGGTAAAAAAAAAATTAAGGTTTTTCTATATCTAATATCTCATATTTGATTGTACCTGCTGGAGCAACCATTTCAGCAATCTCCCCAATTGCTTTTCCCATCAATGCTTTACCTAATGGTGAATTAACTGAAATTTTATTTTTTTCAAAATCAGCTTCTGCGGCACTAACAAGTTGAAAAGTCATTTCTTTATTGACTTTTTTATTTAATACTTTCACTTTCGATAGAATATAAACTTTGTCATCAGGGAAATCAGCTGGATCAATTATTTCTGCATTAGATAGTAATTGGCTCAATTTAGCAATCTTCATCTCAAACAAGCCCTGTTCTTCTTTAGCAGCATCATAATCAGCATTTTCTGATAAGTCTCCATGTGATCTTGCATCTGCAATTTTCTGAGCTATTTCTCTTCTTCCTTTCGTTTGCATTGTTTTTAAATCTTCTTCAAGCTCACGATATTTTTCTTTAGTCATATAATTTTTTTCAGTCATAATTATTCTCCTATTTTACATGTTTTTAAGTAAATGCCCCATTTTATCTTTCTTAGTTTTTAAGTAAGATTCATTATGCTTATTAGCTTGAATTTCAATTGATTGCGTATCTACTACTTCCAAACCATAACTATTAATACCAACTCTTTTCTTGGGATTATTTGTCATTAAAATCATTTTTCGTACACCTAATGAATGCAGAATTTGTGCACCCACACCATAGTCTCTAGCATCTGCTTTAAACCCAAGGTGTTCATTAGCTTCTACTGTATCCATACCTTCTTCTTGAAGGGCATAAGCCTTAATTTTATTAATTAGACCAATACCTCTTCCCTCTTGTCTCATATAAAGAAGAACTCCTTTACCAGCTTCTTCAATATTCTTAAGCGCCTGTTCTAACTGAGGCCCACAATCGCATCTAAATGACCCGAATACATCTCCTGTTAAACATTCTGAATGGACTCTTACTAAAATGGCTTCGTCTTGATTCCATTCACCTTTAACTAAGGCAATATGTTCTTTACCATCAACGATATTCTCATAAACATGCATTTTAAAGTCGCCATATTCAGAAGGAATTTTTGCTACTGCTACTTCTTTGACAAGAGTATCCTTCTGAAACCGGTATGCAATTAAGTCCTTTACAGTAATAATCTTCAAATCGAATTTCTCAGCAAACTTAATTAAATCAGCTTTTCTTGCCATTGTTCCGTCTTCATTAATCACTTCGCAAAGTACTCCTACCGGTTTCAGTCCAGCCAATCTCATTAAATCAACTGTAGCTTCAGTATGACCAGCTCTTCGCAATACTCCACCAGATTGAGCAATTAAAGGAAATATATGACCAGGTCTTCCCAAATCACTAGGTTTTGTTTCCTTATTTGCTAATGCTCTTATTGTATGAGCTCTATCCACAGCAGATATGCCTGTGGAAGTATTGTGTACATAATCAACAGAAACTGTAAATTTCGTTTCGTGCAAAGCGGAATTATCCTTGACCATGACCTCCAAATTCAACTCATTTGCTCTTTCTGGTGTTATAGAAACACAAATAAGCCCTTTACCTTGAGTTGACATAAAGTTTACCATTTCTGGTGTACATAGTTCAGCTGAACAAATTAAATCGCCTTCATTTTCACGATCCTCATCGTCCATAACAACTATCATTTTGCCAGAAACTAAATCTTCTAATGCGCTTTCAATTGAATCCATTTGTCACCTATAAAAAATCTTCCACCTAAATGAAGATGAAAGATTTATCTTAAATTTATTATTAATCTATCTATTTTACTGCAGAAACAGCAGCTTTTTCAAATCTAACTTGGACATTATCAGCAATTTGTACTAAAAATGTTTCTTCACTGACATCAGTAACTGTTCCGTGAATTCCTGTTGAAGTTATTACCTTGTCACCTTTCTTTATACTTTCAATCATTTGTTTGTGTTCTTGCTGTTTCTTTTTCTGAGGACGAATCATCAAGAAATACATTATAGCAAACATGGCACCAAAGAAAATTAGCATGGACCACATTGAATCGCCACCGCCTTGAGCCCCATTAGGAGCCATCGCAATAATACTATTAACCATTTTATTCCTATTAATTACAAATTATATAAAAAACTATTGTGCAAAGTTACTATAATAATTGCTTAAGTAATAATTTTTCCATTCTTTAAAGTCACCTTTTTTAATATGTTCTCTGGCCTGATCTATTAACCATTTATAGAATGCAAGATTTTGTTGTGATGCTATAACATTTCCTAATATTTCATTTGTTTTTATTAAATGTCTTAAGTAACCTAATGAATAATTGCTACTTGCGTAATTTGCTAAACCATCATCAATCGGATTATCATTCATAATATATTTTGAATTTCTTATGTTTACAACGCCTTTGGTTGTGAATAGTTGTCCATTGCGGGCATTCCTTGTTGGTAAAACACAATCAAACATATCAATTCCTCTTTCTATACATTCAAGAATATTTTCTGGTTTTCCCACTCCCATTAAATATCTAGGTTTTTCTTTTGGTAAATTATCAGTGCAAATATCTGTCATTTCGTACATAACATCTGCTTCTTCTCCAACGGATAACCCCCCAATTGCATTGCCATCAAAATCCATATCAGTCATTCTTTTGCAATATTCTATACGTAGATCTTTTTCCATCCCTCCTTGTCCAATTCCAAATAAGAACTGTCTGTGATTATATCGCTGTTTTTGCTTTAGAAATTCATCTTTAGAATCTTGTGCCCATTTGAGAGAAAGCTTCATTGATTTTTCAACATAACTTTTTTTGGCTGGATATTCTACACATTCATCAAGCACCATACATATATCAGAACCCAGAGTTTTCTGAATCTCAACAACTTTAGCTGGAGTAAAATAGTGTTTAGAACCGTCAATATGTGATTTGAATTCAACTCCTTCGTCAGATATATGTCTTATAGCTTGCAATGAAAATACTTGAAAACCACCACTATCAGTTAATATTGATCTATCCCAATTCATGAATTTATGTAATCCTCCATAATGAGATATTACATCCATTCCAGGTCTAAGATATAAATGATAAGTGTTTCCAAGAATAATATTATAATCGAATTCTTCTTTTATTATTCGTTGATCAACAGCTTTCACAGTACCAACTGTTCCAACTGGCATAAAAACAGGAGTATCAATTATTGAATTATCAGTAGTTAATTTACCTAGTCTTGCTTTAGTTTTTGTATCTTCTTTTAATAACTCGAACAAAATTTCATTATTGTTTTGTAAAAAAAATCAAACTAATAATTTAATTATTAATTACACTTTTATTATTATTGTTAATTCAAAAAATAAATAAATAATTTTATGTCAAATCAAAATCAAACATTATTTGATAAACTTAATATCCAAGACGCATTTAGATCTGTTGAAAATGATAATTTTTTGAGAAAATCTAGGTTAATTCGATATTCTATTTTATTGTTAACTCTATTAATTACAACATTTTTCTTTACATATCACCTAGGCACTGATTTATTTAGAGGCACAACTGACAATATTACTGAAGGTCAACTTTGGAATAGTAAAGCTGTAGTTGCTGATAGAACTTTTCCATTATTAAAGAGTAGAATAAATTATAATAAGGAAATAGATAAAGTAAAATCTGAAGTATTGCCAAATTTCAAGGTTATTCAAGGAACAAATGATAGAGTCGTACAAGATGTTTTAGCAATTCTCGATACTAATACTTTATTCAGGAATTATAATTTTGACGAAAAAATAAAAAAATCTTATATAAATAACTTTGGTTCACTCAAAAAAGACATTAAAGAAAGAATTAATTATTTCTATTCGAAAGGGATTATAGATAAGGATAAATCAGATATTAATAATAGTTCTATAGTAGTTATAAACGATAAGTATGAACAAACAATTCTAAATTTAGACAACGTGTTTGAATTAGAAGATGTAGAACAAAAAATCAGAATGCTTCTTAGAAATAATGTAGAAGAGCAAATTTATAGTGATGTTAGTTCTCAAGTACTTAAACTAATTGAACCAAATTTGATTTTTTCATCTAATTTAACAAATGAAAGAATAAAACTTGCTGTTAATAATATTCCTAAGAATGAAGAAATAATAGCAAAAGGACAAATTTTAGTCAACAAAAATGACAGATTATCAGAAAAACAAGTTAGAGTACTTAAGTCATACTTTAGCTCAATCGATGCTTCCGATGATAATGTTAGTTCTTTCTTTCTATTGCTAGGCAGTCTAGGACATGCTTCATTGATTTTATTGCTTTTAATATTCTATCTTAAAAATATAAGAACTAGAATATTTACGGATAATTTTCAATTGATAATACTTTGTATAATATTTGTTGTAACAGCTTTATTATCATGGATTTCATTAGAGGTTAATTCAACTTTCAGTATCGAGTATTTGATATTCGTGCCTGCGTTTTCAATGATGACAGCTATAATTTTTGATTCAAGAACAGCCTTCTATTTCACAGTTATTTCGGCATTATTAATTGCAGGGATAAGAGGAAATGATTATTCTACTGCATTGTTTCATTTGTTTGCAGGTGCTGTTGCTTCTTATACAGTAAGAGATATACAGAATAGAACTCAAATGTTTAAATCAATCTTTTTTATTTTTCTGGGTTATTCATTTCCTCTAATAGTATTCTTTTTCGAACGTTCTTCAAGCTTATCAGAACTATTGAATAATACCATATTAATATCTACTAATTCAGTTTTATCACCACTAATAACATTTGGTTTAATATTTATTCTTGAAAGATTTTCAAATTTTTCTACTGATTTACAACTCAAAGAATATGACAACCCAGATCATCCCCTATTAAAGAAAATGAGTGATATTGCCCCTGGAACTTATCAACATAGCTTAAACGTTGCTATGTTAGCTGAAAGGTCAGCAATTGCTATTGGTGCTAATCCTGTCTATTGTAAAGTAAGCAGTCTATACCACGATATAGGTAAAATGAAAAAACCTGAATACTTTGTTGAAAACCAAATAGATATTGGTAATAAACATGATCAGATGTCTCCAAAAAAGAGTGCAAAAATAATAATTGACCACGTTAATTACGGTGTAGAATTAGCAAAGCAGTATAAATTGCCTAACAGGATGGTAGATATTATACTAATGCATCATGGTACAACTTTAGTCCAATATTTTTATAATAAAGCCATTGAAGAAGCAAAAGATCCATCTATGGTTTCCGAAGATGATTACAGATATCCTGGACCTAAGCCAAGGTCTAGAGAAGCCGCTCTAATAATGCTTTGTGATACGGCAGAAGCAATTTCGCATATTAAGAATTACACTAGTGATGAACTTGATGCTATATTGCAAAAAGTAATACTTGATAGAATATCTGATGGTCAATTCGATGAATCAGGTATTTCTGTTAAAGAATTGCAAATTGTAAAATTTACGATTGTAAAGAACTTGATTGGAATGGGACATAAGAGAATACAATATAAAGAAGCTCCTAAATCAATAAAAACAGATTATGAAATCTAACGAACATGAATTGCCTATTAGTTTAACTAAGTATCTGAAATCTTTTCTTTACTTCATTGAATTAGAAAAGGGACTTGCGGATAATACTATTTATTCATATAAAAATGATTTAAGTAGATTCATTGAGTTTATTTATATAAATAATGTTTCATATTACAAAGATGTGTCACTAGAATTATTAGAAAGTTTCTTTAAAGAATTACACGAACTAGGTTTAAATAACTCTTCTAGAGCAAGATATTTATCAGCTATTAGAGAATTTTACAAATTTCTTAATTACAAGAAAGTTATCACTGACAATAAAACTGAGAAATTAGACCTACCCAAATCAAGTAGAAAAATTCCAGAAGTCTTATCATTTAATGAAGTTTCATTGATTTTAGATATAATTGAAACTCAAACTAATTTGGGGGTTAGAGACAGAGCTATGCTGGAAACGCTTTATGCTTCTGGTTTACGTGTTTCAGAATTAATTAATGTTAAAGAACGCGACATTTTATTTGAGGAAGGAATAATTAGAGTATTTGGAAAAGGTTCTAAAGAGCGTATTGTCCCTATTGGATCAAGTGCACTTTTATTCATAAGACAATATTTATCGGAAGTAAGATTTCAATTAAAAAATCCTAAAAGAAATTCTGAGGAATTATTTTTGAATTCAAGAGGGGGGAAATTAAGTAGAATGGGCGTATGGAAAATAATTGATAAATATGTTAAAATGACAAATATAGAAAAAAATGTACACCCACATACTTTTCGGCACTCTTTTGCTACGCATTTATTAGAAGGTGGCGCTGATTTGAGAGCTGTACAAGAGATGTTAGGTCATTCAGATATATCAACTACACAAATCTATACACATATTGATAATCAATATCTCAAGGAAATACATAAAAGTTTTCATCCTAGAGCATAATTATTTCACTACTAATTTCTTGACTACTCCATTTATATTCAAAATATAGATACCATTTCTAAAATTACTAATATCAATCTTAAAAGATTTTTGATAAAAGTTTGATTCAAATATTTTACTTCCAACTATATCGAAAATAACTATGCTATTATAAATTGAATCAGTTACGATATTTAGATATTCTGAATTTCTTATAGGATTTGGAAAAATTTTAAATTGATTATCTTTATTAGAGTCTGTTATTGAAGAAATACTATAATCACATGCTGTGAGAAATCCACTATTATTCGAATTCTCTGATTCAACTCTGTATTCATTTAACTTATTTGGTAATCCAATAGGTGGCCAATTGTTCTCATTGTAATAATCTAATTTCTGTGTTAGATATAATGAACTGAACCCTATATCATTTGTATTTTCTGGAGTTATTTTATTCTTGACATTATTTCCATATTCGAAGTGATTATTGCCACTTAGAAAATAATTTCCCATTAAAAAATTCGAATTTGTTATTTCATTTCCAATAAAATTCTGACTATCAGATGGAATTCCCGGGTTCATGAATATTCCATACAGCTCTGCCCTATTTCTAAAGAATGTATTAAATGGTCCATTTTGCCCATGTGAATCATCTATTACAATATTCTGTATTGTGTTGCTTTCAAATAAATTTGAATATGGATAATTACCATGTAGTACTAAATCTCCAGCAGAGTTTGAAGGTAGAGTAACATCTGTCCAATAAGGATCTTTTGAGTAATTATAACTAATAACATTGCCATTTGAACCTGCTTGTAATATCAAAGAATGTCTTAGATGATTAAATTGATTATTATAGATCAGACATTGACTAGCAGCAAATTGCAACATTACTCCATAGGCCTTTCCACCTCCTCCATAATCGAATCCATCTTGGAAATATGAACCTGTTACATCACAATTCGATGAATTAGCTATAGTTATGTGTGCAAAATTTGAATTATAGCTTCTAACACAAGATACAATAGCATTTCTGGTATAATTAAAATATATATTACTAGTCTGAGTCTCAGTCTTATCCTTTCTAATAATTGAAATATTGGAAATACTAATATTCTCAACCAAATTCAATGTAATAAATCTAGGTATGTTTTCTTTACTAAACTTTCTTCGAACTTCTGACTTTAAATTGATTAAATCATTTTCAACTGATTCTATTTCTATTATTTGACCTGTGGAATATTTTGCCCATTCAGAAGTAATCTTATCATTATCTTCATCAAATAAATAAATAAAATCACCACTACTTAGATTATGATTCTCTATTTTAAATGAGTTTGTTTTTAATTCTAAAGTAAGAGGTATAAATGTTGTGTCTTTAATAGCATTTCCAATAGAGGAAATTAAATGGTAATTACCACCTAAATCAAATTCAAAAATAGTTAGTTCAGAGGATTCACCAACTATTGATGTGTTTGAAGGTAGTATAATTGGTTTAGAAAAATTATAAATACCATTTCTGAAGTATATTTTATTGAATCCTAGCTTATTTTTTTCAAGTATAAAAGCAATAGCCTCATCATCTGAACAATTATATTTATTTTTAATTTCATAGAAATTATGTTCGATATAATTATCAGTATTTATAGGCTTTGCACCTACATTAGACCAATCTGCCAATCTTTCGTTTGGAATATTCTGTGCATTAGTTATATCAATTAATATATTAAAAAGTAAGAATACAATTCTCATATTTACATCCTAAACACTCCAAATTGATGGTCTTCTATTTCTTTATTAAGTGAAATAGAAATATTCATAGCAATAATATTTCTAGTATCAATTGGGTCAATTATTCCGTCATCCCAAAGCCGTGCAGAAGAATAATAAGGAGTAGCTTGAGATTCGTACAAATCA
The DNA here is from genome assembly GCA_020437395.1 of Ignavibacteriota bacterium. Taxonomy (GTDB): domain Bacteria; phylum Bacteroidota; class Ignavibacteria; order Kapaibacteriales; family UBA2268; genus PGYR01. The sequence continues at coordinate 58,115 of JAGQWJ010000013.1, forward strand.
ATTATTGGTTGTTTCATTTTATTTATTTCTTCTTCTGACAATATCTTTCCAGATTTTTCTAGAGACTTAATTTTCACATCTGTTAGGACTCCTGCTGCTTGTTCACCTCCCATTACTGATATTCTACCAGTTGGCCACATCCATAAGAAATTGGGGTCGTAACCTCTTCCACACATAGCATAATTACCAGCTCCATAACTTCCAGCCACAATCATAGTAATTTTAGGTACATTAGCATTAGCAACCGCATGGACTAATTTTGCACCATCTTTAGCTATCCCACCATGTTCATACTTTTTACCTACCATAAAACCTGTTATATTTTGCATGAAAAGTAATGGAATTTTTCTCGTACAGCACAACTCAATAAAGTGAGCTCCTTTTAAACTAGATTCAGAGAATAATACACCATTATTTGCAATAATTCCTACAGGGTACCCCATAACCCTTGCAAAACCAGTTACAAGAGTTTTACCATAATTTTCTTTGAATTCTTGAAACCTACTTCCATCAACAATCCTTGCTATAACTTCCTTTATATCAAATGGGGTTCTGATGTTTTTTGGTATGATACCATATAGCTCATTCATATCATAATAAGGCTCTTCTACCTTATCACGTTTTATATGGAATTTCGTACGTTCATCAAAGTTCTCAACTATATTTCTTGCTATCTGAAGTGCATGATCATCATTCTCTGCAAGGTGGTCGGCTACTCCAGATATTTTTGTGTGTACCTCTGCCCCACCCAATTCTTCAGCTGTTACCTCTTCGCCAGTAGCAGCTTTTACTAAAGGCGGACCGCCAATAAAAATAGTTGCTTGATTTCGTACCATAATTGTCTCATCACTCATTGCAGGTACATAAGCGCCACCAGCAGTACATGATCCCATAACAACAGCTATTTGAGGAATCCTCATCTTTGACATTTGTGCCTGATTGTAGAATATATTTCCAAAATGCTCTTTATCAGCAAAAGTTTCTGATTGGTAAGGTAAGAATATCCCCCCAGAATCTACTAAGTAAATACAAGGAAGATGGTTTTTCATCGCGATTTGTTGAGCTCGTATGTGTTTTTTTATAGTCATAGGGAAATAAGTACCTCCCTTTACAGTAGCATCATTTGCAACTATCATACATTCAACACCCTTGATTATACCTATTCCTGCTACTATGCCAGCAGATGGTGCCATATTATCATAGAGATCGTAACCGGCAAACCCACCAATTTCGAGGAAAGGTGTATTTTTATCACATAATTTCTTTATTCTATCTCTAACTAATAACTTACCTCGGTCTGTATGTTTCTTTCTACTATGTTCAGGGCCTCCAAGTTTAACTGTGGAAAACCTAGTCTTTAATTCATTCACTAATTGAATGTTATGATTATAATTTTCTTTGTAATCTGCTGAACTAGTTGAAACTTTAGATTTAATTCTCTTCATATTATATTCTACTTATTTGGTATTTTAGATTGATTATAAATATAAGAATAATATTGCTTAATCTGTAATAATTAGTTTAGAAAATAATAAATGCCCTTATTTGAAGGGCATTTTCAATTTTTCAAATATTAATATAATTCTATTTATTTTTGTACTTTAGAGTATTCATCTAAGAATATAGCAGATGCTTTAATGCCGCCGAAATAATGGCTCAAATTGAACTTTTCATTTGGCGAGTGTATATTGTCACCATCTAATCCAAGACCCATTAAAACAGCTGGAGCTTTCAATTCTGATTGGAACATCTCTACAATAGGTATTGATCCTCCTTCTCGCATATTAACTGTCTTAAAACCAAATGCAGTCTCTAATGCAACTGATGCAGCTTTTACACCAGGGCTATCTATTGCGGCAATAACTGGATTTCCTCCATGGTGACTATGAATCTCGATTTGCATATAATCAGGTACCAATGATTTAATGTGACTTATTGCTTTATCAGTAATTTCTCGCCACGTTTGATTAGGGACCAACCTCATTGATATTTTAGCAGTTGCTGTTGATGGAATAATTGACTTGTGACCTTCATCAATGTAACCACTAAACATTCCATTTA
>JAGQWJ010000014.1:0-35763 GCA_020437395.1 Ignavibacteriota bacterium
AAACTATGGATAAGCAGATTCAATCAAAGAATGATATAATGTACTTTAAAACCAAAAAACCTCAACAATTGCTGAGGTTTTTTCTTGTAGCGGGAGCTGGACTTGAACCAACAACCTTCGGGTTATGAGCCCGACGAGCTACCTATTGCTCCACCCCGCGATCATTAGACTACAAACATAAGGACAATTTTCCTTATTTCAAAATTATTCTATTAATTAATTATTGAATTATTAATTTTTTAGACGTATAAACGCCATCTAAATTGATATTTACTATATATATACCTTTTGCTAACCCATTTGTAAATATTTTGTAACCTATACTACTTGGGTTCAATCTTCCATTATATATTGTTTGTACTTTATTTCCAAGTAAGTCAATTAATTCAATATTCGCATTCTGTACTATGTTTTTTATATTCATATTTAACTGTGAAATTCCTTCAGTCGATGGATTAGGATACAATTCCAAATCACCTACATAATCTTCTAATTGAACAGAGGTAATCACAGAACTAAATGTATAATGAAGTACACTAACAGGGTCAATTTCTACTTTAACTGGGAAAAAAGTATTCTCGAAATAAAAAGTTTGGTTCTTTTCATTATTCACAAATAATTCGCTTAATTCATAATTATCTTCATCTTTGTATAGCTTAAACCTAACAGGTGTTTTGAATACATCGGTTACATCGGGATTAACTAATAGATTATCTTTCTGAATTTGATTAAGGTTGACATATACATCGAATTTATTCTCATCAAGAATAGTTACTTTAGTCTTTATTTCAAAGTCAGGATATCCTGGTTTATAGACCCATTGCTCAAAGAATGTATCAATATCAACAAGTGGATTAACTGCTTTCTCTTTCCACGCATCCTTATATTCAGCAGTAGTTATAGATTTATATTTAAACTCTTCTAGAATTTCTTTCAGTACTCTAAAGAATTGTTCATCACCTAAGTTTAGTCTCATTTGATTATGAATTATCGAACCTTTATCATAGATTAAATAAGCATTAGTATTAAAAAATGAACTTAGTGGTATAGCATAAACTGGAATTGCAGAGTTGTCAGGGTTTCTTTTTAATACTTCTCTTACTTGTCTTTCTATTACATTTCTATAGCTTTGTGGCTCTTCTAAATCCTCTAGATATATTGCTTCAGTGTATGATGCACCCCCCTCGTTTATCCATATATCAGCCCAAGTCGCACAAGTCATAGAATTTCCAAACCAATGATGCCCCATCTCATGTACGAAGCCAGCATCTTGTTCATCGTTCAACCAGTATCTGTTTTGAGTAACCATTGTTTGGTGTTCCATCCCTCCATACGGAAATGGGAAAACAGATACAGTACCATAAGTAGCAAAAGGGTATGTCCCATAATTATCAACTAAAATATCCATCATTCCTGGATGTGTTTCCATCGATTTCACTGCTGTGAAATAAATGTTATCTCTATCTTCTGGCCAGAAATAATGTGTAGAAGGTATTGTGTCTCCATTTTTAATATATTTCTGTTGTAAAGTATCGAAAACAGAAGCTGCAAAATTCATTAAATAAGTTGCAATTGGTTCGTTGTTAATCCAACTATATAAAACAGTGTTCTTTAGCGACTGTGAAGTCTGTTCCTCAATATCAGCAAGATACCCATTAGAAACAGCAGTATAACCCTTTGGAACAAGTATTTTCATAGAGCTAGTTGCTTTATCATAGGGTCTGTCATTACAAGGCATCCAATAGCGAGCTAATTCTGGTTCTGACATAGAATAAGCAATATTATGCTCTACAATAACAGGATTATCAAACCTATCTTTATTTCCTACATTATATCCTTTATGATAAATATGCATTCCACGGTTTCTCCAAAAACCATCTTCATCATCTGCAATTGCTGTATAGTATATCGAAACATTAATTGTGTCGCCTGCTTTATGATCACCTACATATATTTTAACTAATCCATTCTCAACTACAGGTACATTGTCCGGAAAAACACCATTAACAGTACTGTATCCAATTTTCATATTGGCAGCATCAAACTCAATACTATCAACATCTGAAGTTAATAATACTGTCATTCTATTTTCTCCAGAAAAGCCTTTTCTTTCCTCTACTGGTGCATCCAAATTTGATCTTAATGCATCTTTTAAATCTAAATATAAATCATAATGAAGTACATCATAGTTTCTTCTTTCTACATCACCGTAGTCTTGTACTCTATTATTTTTATGGTAATGAGTACCCGAAGTAGTATTTTCTACATCAAAATGCTTGGTCTCTGCTCTAAGGTATTCTGGGAGTTCCTGTGAAAATGAAGTGCTTAAAGTTACCACTAAAAGTAAAAGTATTATATGTTTAATCATTATTATTGCCTTATTAATATTATATTTGTCATTATATACGTTATACAAAGAAACATATTCTAACAAAAAAGTTACATAAGATGAGCAATATAAGTAAAAATAAAGATTTAGTACTAAACAATGGAGTTGAGATTCCAAGAATCGGCTTTGGAACTTACAAAATGCATGGGTACGAATTAGAAAAAGCATTAGAAAAGGCTTTCGAAGCAGGTTATAGACATATAGATACTGCGGCATTGTACGGAAATGAAGAAGAAATTGGAAATGTACTCAAGAATACTGGATTAAAGCGAGAAGATATATTTATTACCACAAAAGTTTGGAACGATGACCAAGGATATGACAATACTATGGCAGCTATAGATGTAAGTTTGGATAAGCTACAAACTGATTTCGTCGATTTGTATTTAGTTCATTGGCCTATTCCAGAGAAAAGAGAAGCTACTTGGGAAGCAATGATTCAGATATATGATGACCGTAAAGCTCGCTCAATTGGTGTCAGTAACTATACTATTAAGCATATAGAAGAGCTAATGAAAAAATCTCCAATTACTCCTGTTGTCAACCAAATAGAGATTACTCCTTTCTTATACCAAAAAGAATTAGCTGAGAAATGTGAAACTTATGATATAAAAATACAAGCTCATTCGCCTCTTGTAAGAGGTACTAGATTGAATAATCCTGTCCTAAAAGAAATAGCTGAGCAATATGGTAAATCAACCGCACAAGTACTTATTCGTTGGTCTTTGGAGAAAGGATTTATCGTTTTGCCTAAGTCAGCAAATCCAGAAAGAATTCAACAAAACATAAATGTATTTGATTTTGAGCTTTCAACTGCCGATATAGCTTATATAGATGCATTGGATAATAATATGCGTATTTCTTGGGATCCTACGGAGCTAGATTAATGTCGAAAGCAGGTAGAATAGATACTTCCAATAGAATTGTAACTGAAAGTTACTCTTCTCGTGGTGGTAGATATTTGCCAGTAACGAAAGCTCCTAATAAAAAAGCTTCTATAAAGCTAAGAAAAGGAGAGATAGTATTCGGTCAGGTGTTAGAGAAAGTTAGTAAAGAGCTTTTCAAAATTAAATTACCAAATGGTATATTCAAAGCTATAATTCACCCAAGTTTGAAACAAGGCGATAAGCTCTACTTCCTGATAAGAGAGGTGGACCCTTCGCTTATTATAACAGTTCATTCAACCGATTTGATTTTCAAAAAAAATAAAATCGATATAGACGAGATTCTCCGTGTTTTAGACATCGAAATTACCAATATAAGTCAAAGTGTAGTATTGGAATATTCTTTACGAGTAAATAGACTTCTTAGACATGTGATAATTGATATTTTAGAAAGAGTAGAAGATTACAGACAACAGAAAAAGAAATATAAGCTTACTCATAGTATAGAGTTTATTCTACTTGATCTTTATTTAACTGGCTATAATATAAAAGATAAGAATATTTTAAAATTAGTTTTGAATTACATTTCGCCTTCTTCTATCAGATTACAAGAAAATGTACTCATCCCGAACCTTGAGAAATTGGATGAACTTTCACAATACAATTCATCATTCGTAGATGCTCTATACGTAAGAAACATTGCAGCAAAATTAAATGAAGCTCAGAGTGTATATTACACAAATATTAAGGGAAATAATTACAGAATAGAATTGTTCAAAAAACATAAAATAATTCAAGCTATTATCTCTGATGAAAAGAATATTGATATTAAAATAGTAATTAATATGAGGGACAATAGAGCAAAAATTTATTATAAGAAATTAGATATAAATATTCGTAGAATAGAAAACATTGCGAATTATAAAGTTAGCTATGAGCTAACCGACAGACTATTTATTAATTCCTATTCAGAAAGTATGGACGGTCAAAATCAAAAAATCACCTATGTCGTCTAAAAAAACTCACATCCTATAATTTGCATTGCTAATATTCGTATATTGAAGTTATAAATTAAACAATAAATTAGAAATTTTATGAAAATCAGGAAAGAGGACGCACTTAATTATCACTCCAAATCACCCGCTGGTAAAATAGAAGTCGTACCGACAAAACCATTTATTACACAAAGAGATTTATCATTAGCTTATTCCCCAGGAGTGGCTTACCCATGTCTGGAGATAGAAAAGAGACCAGACGATGTGTACAAATACACAAACAAAGGGAACTTAGTTGCTGTAATAACGAACGGGACTGCTGTATTAGGATTAGGGGACATAGGAGCCGCAGCTGGTAAACCAGTAATGGAAGGAAAAGGAGGATTATTCAAAGCATTTGCAGATATTGATGTATTCGATATAGAGTTAAATTCGACGAACACCGAAAATCTGATAAATGCAATAGAAATGATGGCACCTACTTTTGGAGGTATTAATTTAGAGGATTTTAAAGCTCCTGAATCCTTTATTATAGAAACTGAATTACAGAAAAGATTAAATATACCAGTTTTCCACGATGATCAACATGGCACAGCGATAATATCAGGAGCAGCACTAATCAATGCACTCGAAATAGCTGGTAAGAAGATAGAAGACATAAAGGTTGTTTACAATGGAGCTGGTGCAGCGGCAATAGCATGTGCTAAATTTCACATAGCACTTGGAGTAAAACCTGAGAACGTTTTAATGTGTGATAGGCAAGGAGTTATATACACTGGTCGCGAAGATGAGATGAATGAGTATAAGAAAGAATTTGAGATTGACACCGATAAAAGAACTTTAGCAGAAGCTTTGGAAGGAGCAGACGTTTTCATGGGACTTTCTGTTGGTGGAGTGGTTGACAAATCAATGGTTAAATCAATGGCTGATACACCAATTATATTTGCAATGGCTAACCCAGATCCAGAAATCACTTATAAAGATGCAAAAGCTGCTCGAAAAGATGTTATTATGGCAACAGGTCGTTCAGATTATCCGAACCAAGTAAACAATGTACTAGGTTTCCCTTTTATTTTTAGAGGGGCTTTGGACGTACACGCAAGTGCTATAAATTTAGAGATGAAAATAGCAGCAGCAAATGCACTAGCTGAACTTGCACGAGAAGAAGTGCCAGAAAGCGTTAAGTCGGCTTATGGAGTTAATGAAATGGCTTTTGGACCTGATTATATTATTCCTAAGCCGTTCGATCAAAGAGTACTTACTTCAGTGTCTCCTGCCGTAGCAAAAGCCGCAATGGATACGGGAGTAGCAAGAAAGAAGATAAAGGATTTCGATGAGTATAAGAGAAATCTTAACATAAGAATGGGTCGAACTCAGAGCTTTATGTCTTTAATGTACAAAAAAGCTAGAATGAAACCGAAGAGAGTTGTATTCCCAGAAGGCGACAATGCTCGAATAATCAGAGCAGCACAGCTATCAGTCGAAGAAGGAATAGCTAAACCAATATTACTTGGTAAAGAAAAGGAAATCAGAGAGGTAGCTGATAATTTTGGATATGATTTGGAAGGAATAAAAATCATAAACCCAGTAACATCAGAGAAAACTAAAAAGTATATTGAAGAATATTATAAACTAAGACAAAGAAAAGGTGTCAATAGACACGACGCTGAGAAAAGGTTATTAAATCATAGGAATTATTTCGGTTCTATGATGGTAGCTATGGGCGATGCGGATTGTATGTTAAGTGGACTTAATACTAACTATGCTTCAACTATTAGACCAGCATTAGAAGCAATAGGCCACGATCCAAGATTCAACAAAGTATCAGGACTTTATATAGTCTCCTCTAAACAAAAGACATACTTTTTGGCTGATACTACAGTAAATATCAATCCGAATGCTCAAGAAATAGCAGATATTGCTATTCAAGCGGCAGAAACAGCTCAGCATTTTGAAATAACTCCAAAAATTGCGCTACTATCCTATGGTAATTTTGGCTCAGCACAAGGGGAATCTCCCAAAAAAATGCGTGAAGCAAGAAAGATTATCAAGACTAAAAGGCCAGATTTGATAGTAGATGGTGAAATGCAAGCTGACACAGCCGTAAGACCAGAACTAATCGATTCAACGTTCCCTTTCAGTGATATAAAAGGTGATGCAAATGTTTTGATTTTCCCAGATCTTAATGCTGGTAACATTACATATAAGTTACTATCAAAAATTGGTAAACTGAACCTCATTGGTCCAATCCTTATTGGTATGTCTAAACCTGTTCATATACTAGAGCAAGGTAGCGATGTCAATGAGATACTGGATATGGTTGCAATTGCTGTGGTTGACTCGCAAGAAGATAATGTCAGTAAACAAATAAAGAATGGAAATTAATTATATCACTTTATATTAAAATTTTCTAGACCGTCATAAAATATGATGGTCTTTTTTTTTGCCGTGGGATTAGAAGATTAAACAAACAAAGGAGCCTCTGGCTCCTTTTTTTATACTGTTATTTATTTGGTGATGATGATTTTTACTCCACCACGAACTTCTGTCTTTCAGCAATTCCATTTGAATAACCTATCTGGATAAAGTACATACCAGCGGGTAGATCATTATCTGGTTTGAAAGTTATATTTTCTTCATATTTTTTCAATACAGCTTTGAATGAAGTTAAAGTTTTACCGTTTATATCAATTATTGATAAGTTGGCATCCCCTCTGTAAGTTGGGATAAATGATATATTTATAGTATGATTCTTAGGCACAGGATTTGGGTAAATACTAATTTCTTTCTTTTTATCAACTAACTTTTTATCTGAAACAGAAAGTATAGGGTCTGTCCATTTGTAAACTTTACCGTTTTCAGATACCGCTAGTATTTCACCGTTTGGAAGAAAAGCATAATCGCTTGGCGGGTAATCAAATTCATTTGGACCATTATCTCTTTCCCAGCTAAGTCCACCATCTGTTGTCCTCCATAGTTTTACAAATCCCCTAGTAAATGCAATCCCATTTTTATCGTCTAAGAAATCAACACCAAGTAGAGGTAAAGTCGGGGTTGATAGTGTATCCATTATCTTTTGCCAAGTATAGCCTCCATCTGTAGAATGTTTAAAAATGTCAATATATTTACTTGAATACGGTACAGTTTGAACAGCACCTACAGCATAAACGCTATACTCGGATAGTTTATGGTAGAAATAAGTTTCACGCCCCTCTTTAATTGATGCAATTTCCCAAGATTTTCCGCCATCTGTACTTATAGTATGGAAATACACGTTATCTTCGTGATAGAAGTCAACAGAGTAATATCCGTTTGCAATTATTGTAGTATCGTTTATAAATTTATAATAATGTGCTGCAATACTTCCTTTTTCTATGTCGAAATTGTGATTCAAATTAAATTTCAGGGAATCCCATGATTTCCCATAATCTGATGATTTAAAGAATCTATCCCCTGAACTTATTAAAACAAAATTCTTATATGAACTTGCTTCTGTATAATAATCTGGTGCATTGCTTATTAGACTGTCATATAGCCAACTTTTACCTGCATCTTCAGAGTACCAATACCTGAGACCAACGCACATAAGTAAAATTTGGTTAGGAGTTTCGTGATGAAAAGAAGTTATTTCTCGAGAAAATCCAAAGAGATTAGTTTTTACGGTATCCTTAAATATGACTTCAAATGAATTCCCTGAATCAGTTGATTTTTCAACACAAGGGGAAGTTATACCAAAATTACCACCTATCATTAGATTATTCTGATCAATTATACTAATACTAGGTCTATCTAAATCTTTTGGAAGTGTTGAAATTTGATTCCATTCACCGCTAAACAGTGGTGAATGGAAAATAAATGTTATTAGAATTATAAATTTCATTTTTCTATATATACCTTTATTATTCTTAATACTTCATCTTTGTTTTTTTCGAGAATAAAGTAAACTCCTCTATCTAAATAATCATACATGTAGTCTAAAGCCCTGCGTTTTCCAAGAGCATTACCCATAAGATCGTATATAACGGCTTCATTATTGGAATGTATCTTTGTGTTAATTGACTTTGCTTCATAAGTCGATGAAACTACATAACTTTCTCCTTTTTTCATTCCCTCCATAGTAGAGTAAAATCTCTCAAAGCTATTTTGACCATATAAATCATTTGGATTTTGAGCCAAACTATGTATTACTTCTTCGCAGACTGCAATACATGGTCTTGTGAACCATACACAAGTGTCTCCTATAAAATCTGTTCCATCTAATTTTGTATAAGTCAATTTATTATCTGAACCTCTACATATCGTATAAAGTCCCCAACAGCATCCTAGTTGATCATTATGTAATGGATTACAAGGGCCTGCACCTGTTTTAGTTAATGTGTCAAAATCAGTAACACAAATCGCATTAACAAGTCTAAATTCTGTTTTACAGTCGCCTGGTAATAAATTCTCCATTCCACTTTTTGTTAATAACCATATATTAGCGTAAGTGACAAAAGCACTAAGTTGAATTTGTAACATACAGCTATCAGGACCAAAATATTGAATGGAATCAAACCTAATATCTTTATAACTCTCTGGGCAAGGAGGGCTTGTAGAATATCTCGTGCTGTAATATATTTTTATTGAGAATCCTGTACATCCATTAAGGAGAGAATCAACATTTATGACTTCTGAACTATCTGAAGTCCAAGGACCATCATTACAAGGGAAGTCACAACCAGCTAATGCAGAATTTTTTGATCTAGATATCGGTTCACAAATAGGCTCGCAAGGTGGTAAACAGGTTTGGGGAAAAACTTGGTTATTCCAAATAATATCATAGAGCGAATCAATAGATCTACTGTTTATATCTACTGTCGATGAGGAAATATTTGCATTAACCGAACAGCAATATTGAGTTTCTGGGTTGCATTTTAAACCCTGATTATTAATACAATCTCCAACTGTTGTTATACTTACCGTGCTTGAAGTATTATACGTTTTAAGTGTGTCACCGTTTGGGTATGATTTAGCATCAACAGTCATATTATTTATAATGCCTGGTATTCTATCTTCTAATTCTGAATAGTAAACTAATGAAAAATAATCTTTCAACTTAGTTTTATCACATTCATAACAATCTGTACCACTACCTTCCCAATATAAACCTGAAATAAAAAGTCCAACACTTATACTTTCACCCGTATCTAAAACTGCTTTTTGTTCAGGAGTATAACAATTATAATTAAGTGTATCAAATATTTCATAGTAAACGACAATAAAAACACATAATGGATTACAACTTGGATCTGCATTAATCCCTGCTATTGTGTCTGTTTTGGGACCTATCCAACCAGAACTACTCCTACAAGTATCATTCATTAGCGGACCTAAATTACAAGGTTCATAAGATTTTCCTATCCAAATTGAATCAATTTGATTATACAAAGGCATACTAGAACCAATTAAGAACAATAATAAAACCATATATTTCTTCATAACAAACATCTCAAATATGTTAATAATTAATTATTATTATTATATTTGTAGAAGTCAAATGGGTTTTCCACAAAATCATTTTGACAACTACAGGTCAGAAAGAACGACTTTCGTTTTTTCTGACTTTTTTTATAATATAATTCTTATTCTTCCACTCTTTTAGCCTCCCGTTGAGTGGTGCTTTGTTGATGGATTCATTTAACAAAACAATTTACAAATATCGTCTAATTTGGTTTGTATCAAACATAACATAACATAACATAACATAACATAACATAACATAACATAACATAACATAACATAACATAACATAACATCCAAATTTATTTTACAAAACAAGCATTTTTTATTCACAATTGCATACAAATGTTACATCTAGAGTTAGAATGGTTTGGATTAGTAACAGATTGGGGCAAGGGAACAAGTTCCCTTGTTGTGTAAGAATTGAATTACTTTGGTAAAAAGGGTTTATAGATGAATTAAATATCTTACTTTCCCTTATTTTATAATCACCCCATTCCCCAAATATAGGAACCGACCTGACTTATTTTCTACTTTGATTATTGGTCTTACTATTCTGGTCGAATTAACATCTGATTGATCCAACTCATCTATATTTATAGTGAAATCTTTATTCGTACTTTCTTCGAAGTATTGGGTTGTTACTATTTTACGGCTAGTCAAAAGCTGATAGCCGTAAATTTGAGACTCATTTTTAACTTTGACATAAATGCCCCGAATTGTACTTTCATCTTCAATTCTTGATGCTGAACTTAGTGGTGACTCATTTATCAAACTAAGCGTTGGGTCACCCATAAGGGCAATATGCACTCCCCCGTTGTAAATTACAGAGGGATAGACGTACTCAGAGCGATTATTTTGTGTGCTGATCAATGCTTCACCGAAAGTCTCGCCTAAACCAAGTTTGAAATAGGTCCAAAATGGACGAGTACCCCATACAGCGGTCAAGGCCATTGGTTTCGTAGCTATTACAGACCGCAGTAAATTGTTTTCGAAATCCCAATCTACATTATAGGAGCCAAAAATCATATTGTGAATTGCTTTATAACCAGTTTTAGCAATGTCTTCTGCATAAATAGCATCATAAATATTGTCAAAAGCCCCACTTGCATTTGCATAGACCATAGTATAGGAATTTTGGGTTAGTTCATTTTTTACAGGCATCTCGACTACATTATCCCTTCCGAATAGTGCTGTAAGATTGTTCCAACCATCTGCGGCATAACCTGCTTGCCGAGAATCGAATCCGTCATAGAGGATGCCATCATTATCGGCATTTATCAAACCATTTCGATAATCAATATTCTTCTGTAAATAATTGTTAATTAATTCAGATTCAGTTTCTTCAAAAAAAGTTAGATTAGAAAAATCTATTCTACCAACAGCTAACTCTGCCCTATTCGGAATAAAAGAATCATCCCATTTACCGTCATTAATAAAATTGTGCTGTCTTGGAAACGCAGATTTATCATTTGTAACTTCGTTGTCAGTCCAATCTCTTGTATCTAAATCGCCATAGAAAACGTCAGAAGGATACGCCCCTTTATGAGGTAGTGGGTTATCATCGCCGTGCCCATCTGGTGCTATATTACCTGAATAAGGCACTGCCACTCTACCAATAATTAGAATTGATTCTAAACTATTATTCGATTCGTAAATTGACTTTATCATTGCCTTGTTAGATAGTACTGCTTTTGCGTTGAATTTCTCTGCTCTTGGTACGTATCTAACAATAGCTTTCCAACCCTGTTTTTCTAATACTTCAATATAAGTGTACAATTTATCTTTAATATTATTATTAAGTGAGTTATCTACGATAATTAATAATAATCTCAAATCTTTTTTTACTAAATCCACATCCCAAGCAAGAGCTTTATATGCACTGGTGGAAAGCAACTCACCATCGTCACTGAAAATTTTTTCTACTTTGTATTCTGTTATTTGATTATAAAAGGGATCCAAATCAGAAAAAGTATTAGCTCCACCGCTGACTTCTGCTATTTTATCGAACTTACCGGTCTCATAGAGTCTTTTGTAAATCACATATCTATTAGCTGTTGTATCGTTTTGCCAACTCAGAACAACTTGAGGGGCAAACCCTGTATCATCGATTATTGTTTCTATCATAACAGAATATTGCTTTGCATCTTGGGCTGATGTAACACAAAACACAAATAAAAATAATAGAATCAATCGTAGCATTTTCATAAATTCTTTTTAAATTATATTATTATTATTTCTAATATGACAATATTTTTACTTTTCTGTTACATTTTTTGATTGAATTCTATATTAAAATGAATAAAAATTCGGATTGTATAACGCAAGGAATCAGAGTGATGGTTGATCCAGAGTATATTCCGGGTGAGTTAGTCTCTGCAAATGGTAAATATTTATTTTCTTACAGAGTAAGGATTATAAATGAAGGAGAATTACCGGCACAGCTAATATCAAGGCATTGGATAATAATAAATTCAGAAGGGAAAGCAGAAAATGTTATAGGTGAAGGGGTTATAGGAAGACAACCAAAGCTGAACCCTGGTGATGAGTTCAAATACACAAGTTATTGCCCTTTGGATACACCTTGGGGTACTATGGAAGGGACATTTTTAATGATACGAAATGATGGAAGTGAGTTTAATGCTAAGATTGAAAGATTTTATCTTGTATCACCAGAAGCAGCAAATGAAGGATAATTTATGATAAGTAGGTTAGGTAGATTGATAATTGGTTTCATCCGAGAGATTGGACAAATAACATTGCTAATGGGCAAGATTTTGAAATATGTACCTCGTATTGGAAAAGATAGAACATTAGTATTAGAGCAAATGAGCATAGTTGGGTCTGACTCGTTGCCTTTAGTAGTGCTAATTGGATCATTCACTGGTGCAATAGCGGCACTTCAAGCAACTAATCTATTTGATAAATTCAATCTGATAGGGATAGCTACTCCATTCCTTGGTTCTTCTATTGCTACAGTAGTGTTCACTGAACTTACGCCAGTACTTACAGCTATAGTAATAGCTGGTAGAGTAGGTGGAGCGATGGCTGCTCAACTAGGTACTATGAAAGTGACTGAGCAAATAGATGCACTCGAAATGATGGCAATAGACAGAAATCGTTATCTAGCTATGCCTAGAGTTATATCAGCATTAGTTATGATGCCTATATTAGCTGTATTCTCAAATGTAGTAGCTATATTGGGAGGGTTTATATTAACTGCTGCTAAGTTCGATTTCTCTGCATTTACTTTTTTCGATTCCATCAGAGTATATTTTATTGCATTTGATGTATTTATAGGGCTATTCAAATCGCTAGTCTTCGGTGGAGTAACAGCTCTGATTGGGGTGCACGTTGGTTTTACTACAACAGGCGGAGCAGAAGGGGTTGGGAAAAGTACTGTTCGTGCTTTTACTATGTCGGCTGCAACAATTTTGATTTTAGACGCATTATTTGGGTACTTAATATGATAGATTGGGGAAAATACCCTCTTCCTGATAGATACAGACACCATCTATCAGCTAATAATTATTTTTCGCTTAAAGAATTGAAACACGAACCATTCAATTATCCTCCATTGTACAAAAACGTAGATTGGAAAAAACACTATGCTGACGGTAATCCTCCTAAATATATAGACATCGGTTGCGGATTCGGTTGGTTTGCTATGGATTATTCTACATTGGTTGACCAAAACGTATTAGGCATTGAAGTACGTGAGAAGGCAGTCAATTATGCAAAAAATGTTATCGAATCCGAAAAACTTAATAATATGGAGGTCTTTTGGTATAGTGTAGTAAATGGGTTAGATTTCATAGAAAAAGAGAGCATTGAAAAAATTTTTTATTTCTTCCCAGATCCTTGGTTTAAGAAAAAACATTACAAAAGAAGGGCTTTCGATATTGAATTTTTGAAGTTTTGTTTTGAAGTTCTCGATATTGGTGGAGAGCTATTGCTACAAACAGATATAGAAGAAGTCCAACAATATCATTTGGATACACTATCAGAATTCGGTAAATTTGATTACAGAACAGTTAGTTTGGATGAACCGTGGGAATATCCAACGACAAATAAAGAAAAAGATTGTTTAAAAAATGGCTACCAATACTATAGGATAGTAGCAACAAAAAATGTTCGGTGATAATTCCAAATATCTAGAAGCATTAATAGAAAATGCAAGTATAGAGTTAGCTGAGAGACTAATGTTTACTTTCATTTTCTTAACTATTGTTTGGGTTGTCCGAAAAATAATTTTACGTTTTGTTCAGAAAAAAGCAACGAAAGAAAGAACAAAATTCGTCTGGAATAAGTACAGTTACTACGTATTTTTTGCATTATCACTGATAATTATATTTGATTTATGGTTCAAAGGTTTCAATAATGTTCTGACACTTTTTGGACTAATTGCTGCTGGAATAGCCTTCGCTCTCAAAGAGCCAATAGTTAATTTATTTGGATGGGTCTATATAGTTTGGCGTGGACCAATCAAGACCGGTGACCGAATAGAAATAGACAACCATTATGGCGATGTTATTGAAATTACACCTTTCCACTTCGATATGTTCGAAATTCGTAATTGGATAGATGGTGACCTTTACACAGGTAGGATTATATCAATACCAAACGCAAAAGTCTTCAATTACGCTAATTCAAACTATAGTGCCGGTTACAAATCTATTTGGAATGAGACAAAGGTAACTATCACTTTTGAAAGCGATTGGAAAAAGGCAAAAGAAATAATATTTGAAATAGCCAAAGAAAATAGTAATTACCAAGATACCCAAGCTACATTCGATGCATATAAGACAATGCGAGCTCATGAAATATTCAATGTAGAGTTTGAGCCGACTGTCTTCACTCGAATCGCTCCTAATGGTGTAGAATTAAGAGTTCGCTATTTCTGTAGTATATATAATCGTACTAGGAGTGAGGCCGCTATTTCAGAAGCTATATTAGAAAAGTTTAATGCTGAACCAACCATCAAATTCGCATACCCCACTACTAGGTTCTATACAGATGAGTGAGGTCTTTGTTTTCTTCTTGACTTTTTGTAATTTAACCAATTATTAATGCTTCAACTAGTGATGAATATGAGAAAATTAATATTAATAATTAGTATGCTCTTAACTTTAACACTCTATTCGCAAGAATGGGAAAATATATCTCGACTGAATGAGAATATTGGTGGGCCTAGTGGCTTTTTGAGTGATGGAAAGAATTTATACTTAATTAGCTACTACGAGACTGATTTGGTTCTTAATAAGTCAACTGACAAAGGTCAATCTTGGTTTGAGCAATATAGAGTTGAGACAAGAAGTAAATTTGGAACAATCTATCGTGCTAGAAATGCTGTCCTGACGGATAAAGATTATATTTACGTCACTTTCTCAGATTTACAATCTATTGCTAAAAGTACAGATGGAGGTAAAACTTTCGAAATGAAAGATATAGGTCCAGGACCTAGCTTCTATCAAATTTGTATGTATAATAGGAATATCGGTGTAGGAATGTCAGGTAGTGATATATTTATGACAACTGATGGATGGGAAACTTATGATAGAATATCAACTTCTTTTAGTAGTACATACTATAACCCAATATTTATAAATGAACATACTGTTCAATTTGCTTCTGATAGGGCTAATCTTATAGTTCTAGTGAATTTTGACTTGAATAACAAACTATGGGATATAGTTTATGAATTCCCTAAAGAAGTAGATTTTACTTTTCTAGATTTGAAATATACTAGAAACGGATTGGGGTTCTTAGCCGGGTTACGAAGAAATGGGAAAGGTGATAGAGCAACTGATGTTATGTATCAATCAACTGATTATGGTAAATCTTGGTTTAAGACCATAGACCAAGATGTAGAGCCACAATGGGGATTTGATAATGTTTCATTTAATGACACATTGAATGGATTTGTTACAGGTCAATTCGGTAAAATAATGATGACAAATGACGGTGGTAAGAATTGGGATTATGTGCAGGATTTGGATTTTTATGTAGGAAGTGATTCTACTTACGGCCCCCATACAACAGAGATACTTTGGATGGAAGATAAACCCTATATAATGTCTGGATTTAGAAATCTATACAGCATAGACACAGACTATTATAAAATATATGATAAATATAAAATAACTGGTAAAGTCTTTAACAATGGTGCATCCGTATATGCACCTTTGAGGATTGATAATCTAGTTAAATACACATTAGATGACGGAAGCTTTGAATTTGATAAAATGCCAACTAAGAAGTACACAGTCACCCCAAAACCTTCTGATTATTTTAGCTTCTCACCAGAAAGTCTTGAAGTAGATGTCGTAAACAGTGATGTGATTGCCGATTTCGAAGCTACTAGAAAAAGATACGATGTAATTGGAAAAATTGACAATAAGATAAATGCTGATATTGATGATTTGAAATTCCAAATTCAATATAAAACTAGTAATGGTTTTTTATATGTATTAGACACTATAGCAGGGTTAAACAGTGCAAATGAGTTAGAATTAAACAACGTTGTTGCTACAGAAAATGTTATCATTAGTGTATTAGACGAAGATGCAGAATATAAGGTTATACCTAGCGAATATAAAATAGATTTGAATCAAGATACAGTTTTGCACTTTGAAATACTTGATAAAGACAAAAACTTTACTATAAGTGGTTGTGTAAAAATAAATGGAAAGGGAATAGGAGAAGTAAGTATTATATTATTTGGTAAAGAACAGCAATTAGTACATACAGATTCGGATGGTAATTTTAGATTTTACAATTTAGATTCTGGTTATTGTAGTATATATCAGAACGCCGCTAACTCTACAGGGAAAGAATTTAATCCTAGATCGGGGTATAGTCATTTTTATGTTTCTGATCATATAGAGAATAAAGACTTTTTAAGTAGTAGTTTTGAATATTCAAGAATAAGAGGTAAAGTAACAGATAGAAATGGTAGGGGAATACCGAATATCAGAATATTACCTTTTGATAATTTTGATTTACCTAATATTGATACATTTGGTGTTCGAACAAGATTTGATGGACGTTATACAAGCGGCTTTTTCAATGTAAATTCGTTCCCTGAATCTTTTTATCTTAGCTTAAGTAATAAATATAACTATAGCCCACAATATAATATTGTTGATAAAGATAAAAAACTTGATGGTTACGACTTCGTAATTGATACAGTTATAAGTAGTGTACCTTATCGACTAACTAAACCAATCAATATATATCCGAACCCAGCTAAAGACAAGATAAACCTTGATTTATCAAGCATAGGAATGCAAGTCAGTTCGATCTCAATATTTAATATTGATGGGAAATTAGTCAGGAAGGATGAAAATATATATGAAAGTCTGAAGACTTTCGATACATCAACGCTAATAAAAGGCACTTACTATATTCAACTTGATATTGTAGGTGGATTAGTAGATAGATATACTTTTGTGAAAGAATAATCTTATAAGTTTAATACAATTTGTAAAACTTCCAACTAAATAATCCCCACTTTATAGCCATTTAAGTATTTTTACTTATTTTTGAGGATTGGTGTTTTATCAATTCTTCATTATTTTTTTACGGCACTTAGTTGATGGAAAAACAAACAACAATTACGAATCCAGTCTCATTTGAAGGTGTAGGTCTTCACACAGGAAACGAAAGTAAAATTACATTCTGTCCTGCTCCAGCTGATTATGGTTATAAATTTATCCGTATGGATGCCAATCCTGAGTTAGAAATAGAAGCAGTAGTTGAGAATGTAGTTGACTTATCACGTGGTACTACATTAGGTATAGACGGTGTAGAAGTACACACAGTAGAACACGTATTAGCTGCTCTTGTGGGATTGAGAATAGATAATTGCCGTATAGAGTTGACTAATAATGAACCTCCAGTAGGTGATGGTAGCTCAAAACCATACGTAGAAGTGCTTGACCAAACAGAAATAGTCGAGCTAGAAGCAGAACGTGAGTATTTCGTAGTAGAAGAGAATATTCGCTATACAGAAGACGCTCGTGGTGTTGATTTGGTGGCTTTACCGAATCACGATTACCGCTTAACAGTATTAGTTGACTATTCAAACCCTGCATTGGGTAGCCAACACACAGGAATATTTGATTTTGAAAAAGAATTTAGAGCTGAATTTGCACCAGCGCGTACATTCTGTTTTTCTCACGAGCTATTCGAACTTCATAGCCAAAACCTAATAAAAGGTGGTAGTTTAGAGAGTGCGATAGTTATAGTAGATGAGGATTTGCAAGACAAAAACTTAGAAAAAATACAAGAAATTTTCAAATTGGAGAATACTCCGAAGCGTGGTGATTCGGGAATATTAGATGACCGTGAATTAAGATTTAAGAATGAACCAGCGCGACACAAATTATTGGATATGATTGGCGACCTCACTCTAGTAGGTGCCCCAATGAAAGCACAGATACTAGGAGCAAGACCAGGTCATGCTGCAAATATCGAGTTAGCTAAGAAGCTTCGTGCTATCTATTTGAAGCAAAAAGAAGCCAATAAGTATAATATGAAAAAACGTAAGGGTTATAGTCTTGATATTAATCAGATTATGGACTTTTTACCCCATAGATACCCATTCTTGCTTGTAGATAGAGTTGTAGAGTTCGACCCAGAAGAAAAAAGAATACTCGGATATAAGAATGTGACAATCAACGAACCATTTTTTAATGGTCATTTCCCTGGTAAACCGATTATGCCAGGTGTTCTAATTACTGAAGCAATGGCACAGATTGGTGGTTTATGTATGATGTTAGCCGACAATGTAAACCCAGAGGAAAAGATTGGATTATTCTCGGGTATAAAGAATGCAAAATTCAGAGCTCCAGTAGTACCTGGTGATCAAGTTGTGTTCGAAGTGAAAATTTTAAATTCAAGAATGGGCGTCTATTCATTTGAGGGGAAGGCCTTTGTAGATGGTAAATTAGCAACAGAAGCAGAATTTTCTGCAGCATTAGTAAAAAGGTAAGTTTAGAGTATGATACATCCTACTACAATAATATCAGATAGAGCAACAATTGGTAAAAATGCAAAAATTGGACCTAATGTCGTTATATATGACGATGTAGAAATAGGTGATAATGTAGATATTCATGCTAATGTAATTATTTACAATGGTGCAAGGATAGGAAATAATAATCGATTTTTTCCAGGTGCTGTGATTTCAGCAGCTCCTCAGGATTTGAAATATAATGACGAGCCAACTAAAACGTATATTGGCGATGATAATGTAATACGTGAATATGCGACAATACATCGTGGGACAACTGCAACAGGAAAAACAAGTTTAGGTAACAACAACCTTATTATGGCATATTGTCATATTGCTCACGATTGTAAGTTAGGTGATAATATAATAATGGCAAACGCTACACAGCTTGCAGGCCACGTTACAATAGACGATTGGGTAGTAATAGGAGGCGTTGTTAAGATAACTCAATTCTGTTCAGTTGGTAAACATACTATGCTTGGTGCAGACGCTAAGATTACTAAAGATGTTGCTCCATATTGCCTTTTAGGAAGAATACCTGCACAAGTAGAAGGAATCAATAAAGTTGGACTTACTCGACGAGGTTATTCTGCTGAAAAGATAAAAGAAATTCAAAATTTTTACAATATAGTATTATTTTCTGGCTATAATAACAGAGATGGAATAGACAAATACTGTAAGAATAATGAAATAACTCCCGAAATACAAGAGTGTATTGATTTCATTAACAACTCAAAGCGTGGGATTCTCCGTTAAATATATTTTCTTATGAACCTTTTTTTTCCAGTTGCGTATTATAGTCATAACAAAAAACTTGTTATTTCTTGAGACGTTTTTGATGTTCATGTGTCTATATAATAAAGGACAATGACAAAAACGAAAAAACAACCCAAAAAACTGGAATTCATATTAAATCATTTCTATTGAATTAATGTTTAAAATATATTAACTTGCGAGTTTTTAATTTGCGAAGGCATTGCAGGTTTATATTTAGGCACAAGATTTGTCTAACTCAATACTAAGAGCTGTATTATGCACTGTTTATACCTATTAAAATAGGTAAGTTTCATTAATTTGATTGATTAGTATGCAAACTCCAACGCTAAACGAATTATCAGAACTTCTGAAGTCAAATCAGGAAAATGGTTATTCGATAAAAAAAGTTGCTTATCGTAAGCTAATAGCTTCAACTATTCTTATGATTTCTGACTCATTGATGATAATAATATCAGTGTTAGCATCAGTTTTTATCCGAAACCTTTTCTTCACTCCGGCAGCTTCATTTGATTTATATATCAAAATACTACCAGTTATAGTACCATTGTTCCTTTTAGCATTTTACATGAGAGGTCTATACCCAGGGTTTGGTGTAGATGCGATAGAAGAAGTCAGGAATATATTCTATACCAATTCTATCATCTTTGGACTAATGGCTGGGTTTACTTTCTTCATTAATGACTTTTGGGATTTCTCTCGGTTATCATTTCTTTTGTCGTGGTTAATAACTTTTGCTATGATTCCACTTGGTCGATCCCTAATAAGAAAACTCTTCTGTGAGAAGTCATGGTGGGGAATTCCTGTTATAATAATAGGTGCTGGTAATGCAGGTAAAGAAATCATTAACTCTTTACGAAAACATAAAAGGTTAGGTCTAAGACCAATAGTAGCTATCGATGATAATGTTGATACTTGGGGCTATATAGATAATATACCAGTGATTGGTGGTTTAGAAGTAATACCTGAGTTACAAAAGAAGTTAAAAATAGAACAATCAATTGTTGCTATGCCTAATGTTCAATCCGACTTACAAAAGAAGATAATACTGAGGTATTCAAAATATTTCGATAAAACTATAGTGATACCTTATCTTTTTGGCATTTCTACAATTTGGGTTTCATCGAGAGAGTTTGGCGGTATTCTGGGATTAGAAGTAAAACAAAAACTACTTAAAAAGACTGCACAATTACAAAAAAGAATATTTGATATTGTAATAGCTTCAATTTTGAGTTTATTGTCAATCCCGATTTTAGCTGTGATTGCTATTCATATTTTACTCGATTCGAAAGGTAAAGTGCTATTCAAGCAAACCAGAATGGGAATAAACGATACACGTTTCAAGATCATTAAATTTCGAACTATGCACACAGATGCAGAAGAGAGATTAACCGAATTACTTGAGAAAAATCCTAAACTCAAAGCCGAATATGAAATTTATCATAAAATGAACGATGACCCAAGATTAACAAAAATAGGTAAATTTCTACGTAAATATAGCTTCGATGAATTACCACAATTCTGGAATGTTATCAGAGGTGAAATGTCTCTTATTGGTCCTCGTGCCTATATCCCTTGGGAAAAAATCAAAATGAATGGGAATGACGAAATGATTTTGCAAGTAAAGCCGGGTATCAGTGGACTGTGGCAAGTGACAGATAGAAACAACAGCAGCTTTGAAGAAAGAATAATGATAGATATTTATTATATAAGAAATTGGTCTATGTTCTTAGATTTATATATATTAGCTAAGACAGTCAAAGTAGTAATCACTGGTAAGGGTGGGTAGATGCGAGTTGTAATCGCGTTATTAATATTGAGTTTTTCAATTTCGAAGGCACAGATTGTTGATTGTGCTTTTCAACCAGCGCGTATCTATTCTTATGAAGACTATAAATCTTCAATGACTTTTGAACCTCTCATAGCAAATCCTTATGAAGCGAGAATGGGATTTATGGGACAACCATCAGAAGATAGGTTAAGAATGGATATTGGTGCTACTTTCGATTTATTTCAATTAAGTCAAGACGGCACTTTCGGTGTAGATATGATGACTTTTACACGATTAAGAAGTGAAGGTAGATTTAAGTTTCCAGTAGAAACAACAGATTATTTTTTTGGAATAAATTCTGCATTTCAATTCGATGGTAGTCCATTATTTGGAAGATTATTCGAAAGTAAGGACCAATTAAGAATTAGATTGTCACATATATCTTCACATTTGATTGATGGCTATACGATTAAGGATGAATTTATTTCGCCACCATTCGTATTCAGCAGAGAGTTTTTAGAAATTATTTATAAGGTTAATTATTTTTCGAAATACAACTATCAAAAAATTTCACCTTATTTTGGAGTGAATTATATTTTCTCAAAAATTCCTAGTGAAATAGAAAGTTATGAGCTGATAACAGGTATTGAATATACAAAAGGATTGTCAGATAAACTTAGCATAGAAGCAGGTTACAACTTCACACTCAAAGGTTTCAACGACCATTACTTTGGCGTTAATAATGGGCAAGCAGGTATCAAATATAACTTTACTAAAGACAGAGCAATTTTTGTTGGTGTATATCTTTATGATGGATTATCTATGCATGGTATGTTTTTTAATCAAAAAGATTCTTATATTGGTATTGGTACACAAATATATTATTTCTAAAAATAAATTAGGATTTAAATTATGGCAAGAAGTTTAAATAGAGTTACACTTTTGGGTAATTTGGGACGAGATCCCGAATTACGCTCCACACCGCAAGGAAGCCAAGTCTGTACGCTAAATCTAGCTACAACTGAAAAATACAAAGATAAATCTGGCAATTGGCAAGAGAATACTGATTGGCACAGAATAGTATTTTGGGATAAAAGCGCAGAGATAGCAGGCAAATATCTAAAGAAAGGCAGTAAAATAATGGTGGAAGGTAAGCTAAAAACTCGCTCTTATGAAGACCAATCTGGCACTACAAAGTATATCACTGAAGTATTGGGCAGAGAGCTTTTCATGCTGGATTCGGCAGGCGGAAGCGGCAATAGCGGTCCTAGTCACGCTGGTGAGTCTTCTCCGAACTATGATAGTTTTGACGATAAAGATACTAGTGATGATTTCGATGATGATGTGCCATTCTAAATGAAAAAACTATTACTGTTTGATATAGATGGTACTATACTAAATATGAAAATGGGAGTGTCAAAGAATATTTTCATTGACACTTTTTTTGATATATATGGGCAAACAATTTATTTAGATCAAATGCCTCGATTTTCTGGCAATACTGATTTGCAGATATTGAATCAGATGGCAGATGCAATAGGCTATGATAGAAAATATATCACCCCAAAATTGGATGATTTTTGGAACTTGAAATTAGAAAGGTTCAAACAATATTGCACATCTGAGTATATAGATTTAATCCCAGGTGTAGATAATCTATTAGAAACACTAAAAAGCAGTAAAGAATATGAACTTTCCCTCGTAACAGGTAATAGTGTAAAAAATGCTTTTCAAAAATTATCGTCGTATAAATTAGATAGGTATTTTATTGATGGTGCATTTGGAAATGATAATTCAGAAAGGAATTTGCTCCCCCCTATTGCACTCAGCAGAGTCAATAACCGAATAGGTAATTCACTTTATTTTAGTAGCAACACAGTAATAATTGGTGATACTCAAAGTGATTTAGTGGCTGCTAAATACAATAATATGAAAGTAATGATAATAGCGAAAGCAGAAGATTTTCCAGCTTTTCAAGACCAAAAAGCTGATTCACTTATGTCGGATTTTTCAGATTTAAATCAATTTTATAATGAGATGGATAGGATAAATAACCAATGAAGAAAATAATAATAGCTCTCGATGGTCCAGCAGGATCGGGTAAAACAACAACAGCTCGGGAAGTTGCTAAGAAACTAAACTACATATATATAGACACAGGTGCAATGTACCGTGCTGCAACATTAGCATTTCTAAGAACTGGCGAAATATTTGATGGTTTCGATTTTAATTCGCTTATGAATAATATAAAAATTGATTTGAAACCGAGTGAAAATGGTCAATTAACATTACTAAATGGTGAAGATGTCAGTAAGGAAATAAGAACTGCTGAAGTAACGAAATTGGCTAGCCCAGTAGCTGCAGTTGGAATAGTGAGAGAGAAATTAGTTGACCAACAACGTGAGCTAGGCAAACAAGGCGGCGTTGTAATGGATGGACGAGATATTGGCACCGTGGTATTTCCTGACGCTGATTTGAAACTCTTTATGCACGCATCGATTGAAGCTAGAGCCGCACGTAGAACAAAAGAGCTTATAGCTGCTGGTGAAGATGTTTCAGTAGAAGAAATAGCAAAACGAATAGCCCATAGAGACGAATTTGATAGTAATAGAGAGATTAGTCCATTGAGAAAAGCTGATGATGCTCAAGTCATAGATACATCGAACATTACAATAGAAGAGCAAACAAATATAGTAATAGATTTAGCAAAAAAGATAATTAACTCATAAATTTGCAATAGAAAAACTTGGCATTACGTCAAAAAAGAAAAACTTAGGTTAAAAATGCAAATAAGAATAGATAACTCGGCAGGATTTTGCTGGGGCGTAGTCCGAACAATAGATATTACAGAAAAGACATTAGCTGCTGCAGATGAAAATGAGACTGTATATGTATTAGGCGATATAATCCATAACCCAAAAGAAATAGAGAGATTAGCCAAAAAAGGATTAAAAACAATTGATCATCTTGGTATAGAGCAGCTGGCTAAAACAGACGAAAAGGCGACTGTACTTATTAGAGCACATGGCGAACCACCCTCTACATTCCAGATGGCAGAGGATTTGGGTGTAAAATTAGTAGATGCTACTTGTCCGCTAGTAACTGGATTACAAAACAGGGTGAAAAGATATTATGATAAGGGTTATCAAGTTGTAATATACGGAAAGCCGAATCATGCAGAAGTGATAGGTTTACGTGGTATGGTTAATGATAACTGTGTAATTATTCTTTCCGAAGAAGAAGCTTTAGAACAAGTTGATTTCACTAAGCCAACAGTCTTATTCTCGCAAACTACAATGGAAAAATACGTTTATCATAAAATACGCGATGTGATAGAAAGTAAAGTACGCAATTTCGTAGAAGGTGGGGAAACTAAAGACCATTTCCAGTTCAAAAATTCACTTTGCAAAGAGGTTTGGGGAAGAGATGAGGAAGTAGTTCAATTTGCAAAAGATAATGATATAATCATCTTCGTAGCTGGGCGTAACTCTTCAAATGGGAAGAGCTTATTCAAGCACATGAAACAGTATAATGAAAATATGCACTATATCGAAGATGTGGAAGAAATTGATTGGAACTGGTTCGAAGGATCAGAAATAGTTGGCATAACCGGTGCTACTTCGACTCCTCAATGGTACTTAGAGAAAGTAAAAGCTGCTATTGAAGAATGGAGTAAGAGCAAGGAAACCGTACAAATATAAAACTTATCGTTAAAAACCAAAGATTCAAAGAGTTTTGATAAAATCAAAGCTCTTTTTTTTTGATATTCCCTTATCTTTATATAACTTATATATTATTTTTGATTCGGTAGTGACTTATGAAATTCATTTTAATACTTTTAGTAGCCATTTTTATATTTTCTGATTTTATTTTAGCAGAAGAAAATAGTTTTAACACAGATGAATTAGTTATCAAATTCAAATCTGAAAACAGATTAGAAAGCTATTTTTTCAATAACTATAGAATAAAAGATTTTGATTTACTGAATAAAAAATATGATGTGCTTAAGATTGATTTGACTGGAAATCGAAAGTTGAACAATACTTATTTGTTAAAATTTAGCCAACCAATTTTGAAAGATAATAGAGATAAAGTTATTTCTACATATATGGAAACGGGTTTATTCGAATATGTTGAACCCAATTACATTGGCAGAGGTAGTGGAGTTATGGGTGAATTGGAAACTTTTCCTAATGAACCACTATTTTCCAGACAATACGGACTATATAATGATGGGACATTCACAAATTCAACTGCTGTGGTTGATGCTGATACTGATATGGAACTTGCATGGGACATAGAGAAAGGTGATTCATCTATAATAGTTGCTGTGCTAGATGCAGGTTTAAGATTAAATCATCCAGAGTTTCAAGGGAGACTTTGGAACAATAAATTGGAGATAGTTAATGGTAAAGATGACGATGGGAACGGATACATAGACGATATATATGGTTGGAATTTCGCATATGAAGACAATAATCCTACTGATGACCAAGGACATGGAACTAATGTAACTGGGATAATAGGAGCAAATCCAGACAATGGAATTGGTTATGCTGGAGTTGATTGGCGTTGCAAAATTATGGTAGGCAAAATATTGAACAACCAAAATTCGGGTTCTTATCTTTGGTTTGCAGAAGGCATTTATTACGCGGTTGATAATGGAGCAAGAGTGATAAATATGTCCGTAGGAGGTAGTGGGAACTCAAAGGCATTAGAAGACGCTGTAAATTATGCTTATGAAAATGGAGTAATAATTGTAGCTTGTATGATGAACGAAGACAATATAGTTACTTATTACCCAGCAGGTTATAAGAATACAATAGCCGTAGGCTCTACAGATCCAAATGATGAGCGCTCAAGTCCTTTTCCTTGGAGAGCGACTAGTGGGAGCAATTATGGACAGCATATAGATGTTGTAGCCCCAGGTAATTATATATATGGCTTAAGTTATAATTCTGACAATAATTACAACACTTATTGGAGTGGTACATCGCAAGCTACACCACTTGTTGCTGGAATCTGTTCTTTACTATTATCACAAGACCCCGACAGAAATCCTGATGAAATAAGAGCAATTTTAAGAGAAACCGCAGAAGATGGAGTTGGCAGGAGTAACGAAGATACACCAGGTTTTGACATTTACCATGGTTATGGTCGAGTTAATGCATATAGAGCACTAACTTACAGCAAAAGTGAAGTAGAAAATAAGACTAATCAAGCTGAAATCTCAATATATCCGAACCCAACGAATCATTTTATTAAAATTGAAACTGAAGTATTAATTGAGAAAATAAGAATATATGATATGCTTGGACAAGAAATGAGATCATCAACTAATCAAACTTCTAATTCACCATATAAAATAGATATCAGTCATTTGCAACAAGGACTTTATATTATTGATTGCTTTAACAACAAGAATAATATAATATTTAGTAAGAATTTTATAAAAGAATAATTTCTCTTAAAAAAAATCTTACTCAACAGTTACTGACTTAGCCAAATTACGAGGTTGATCTACATCACAACCCAATTTCAGAGCAATATGATAAGCTAATAGTTGCAATGGAACTACTGATAATATCGGATTTAGCATAGGCATAACCTCTGGAACGTAAATAACGTGGTCAGCAACTTTCTTGATTCGTTCATCACCTTCTGTTGCAATAGCTATTATCTTACCTTTACGTGCCTTCACTTCCTCTATATTCGAAAATACCTTATCGTAAATTGTATCCTTAGTAGCTATGAATACTACTGGCATATTCTCATCTATCAGAGCAATAGGACCGTGTTTCATCTCTGCAGCTGGGTAACCTTCTGCATGTATGTAAGAAATTTCTTTTAGCTTCAATGCACCTTCTAAAGCCAAAGGATAGTTAAACCCACGACCTAAGTATAAGAAATTTTTATTTTCGTAATATTTCTCAGCAATCGCCTTTATTTCTTTCTCAGTAGCAAGTACTTGGCGGATTTTATCAGGAAGTTCCATTATAGCTTCAGCTATTGCCTGACCTTCTGGTTGCGATAAGTTACGCATTCTACCCAAAAGTAAAGCAATCAAAGATAAGACTGTTATTTGAGATGTGAATGCCTTAGTAGATGCAACACCAATTTCGGGTCCAGCGTGTATATATACTCCTGCTTCTGTTTCTCGAGCTATTGTTGAGCCAACCACATTCACTATACCGATAACCGTAGCTCCTTTCTGACGTGCTTCTTTTATTGCAGCTAAAGTATCTAGAGTTTCTCCAGATTGCGAAATAGCAAATACAATATCATCTGGACCAATAATAGGATTGCGATATCTAAACTCAGACGCATATTCTACCTCGACTGGTATTTGTGCCATCTGCTCTATCATATATTCCCCTACTAAACCAGCGTGCCACGAAGTACCACAAGCCGTAATTATAATACGCTTTGTTTTTCGGAGTTTATCCATCATATTGTTCAAACCACCTAACTTGACATTACCAACGTCTGCTAATAAACGTCCTCGGAATGAATTGAATACAGTCTCAGGTTGCTCATGAATTTCTTTTAGCATAAAGTGGTCAAATCCACCTTTTTCTATTTGTGCTAAGTCAAATGTAATTTCTTCAATAATTGGTTCCGTACTCTCATTATCAATTGTCTTCGTAGTGAAACCATCGCGTGTGATTATAGCCATTTCTTTGTCGTTAAGGTAAACTACCTGGTTAGTGTGTTGAATGATTGCAGCTGCATCAGATGCAACTATGAATTCATTCTCTCCTATGCCCAATACCATAGGGCTGCCGTGTCTTGCACAAATAATTTTCTCTGGTTCATAGGATGATAGGACTGCTATACCAAAAGTTCCGTCAATCTCAGAAAGTGCTATTCTAACAGCTTTCTCTAAATCTTGAACTTTTTCATAGATAGCACCAATGAAAACAGCCAGTACTTCTGTATCAGTATCTGAATTAAAAAAGTATCCGTCTTTTTCCAATTTGGTTTTCAATGCAGTGTAATTCTCAATAATCCCATTGTGTACAACTGCTATGTTTTCAGAATTGTCCATGTGCGGGTGAGCATTCAAATGATTTGGGAAACCGTGCGTTGCCCATCTTGTATGTGCTATACCAACGGTAGCATTTATCATATCGTGTGGGGTTAATCTATCTAAATGAGAAACTTTACCAATATTTTTCAATAGATTCAGTTTGTCATTTTCGATCATAGCCCAACCTGCGGAGTCATACCCTCTGTACTCCATACGTTTCAGACCATTTAGTAATATATGAGATGCTTTTTGCTTACCTATGTAACCTACGATTCCGCACATTTATTTGCTCTTGTTTTTTATATTAACTAATTACAAAATTAGAAAAAATTTAGCATAGTTTTTAATACTAATCTACGGTTATATTCTTTATAAGATACGAAGTGAGTGATAAATGTACGATTCTAATGTTTATAAACATAAAAACATTTAAAATTTTCTATTTCAATTTTGAAGTTGTACACTCTTTTATCAAATCCAAATAGACATTGTAATTTTTTGGTTTACCAATATAAGCATTTATAACTTGACCTTGTGAATTTATAATTAAAAATTCTGGGAATTTTTTGAGTTCATTGTCGATTATGAACTCATCGCATCTATAAACTGGGTAAATCGTTTTTTTTGAATCAATATATTTTTTCATTTTTTTTAGAGGGTTATTATTAAATTCAAACATAATTGAATAAAATGGTAGTTGACTAGTAGAAAAAAACTTTTCAATATTCTCTGTATTTTGCATACATGGAGCGCACCAAGTCCCCCAAGTATAAATCACTGATAATTCATTATTTTTTATTTCTTTTTGTAAGTCTATACTTTCTCGGTTCAGTCCTTCCAAAATATAATTTGTTTTTAATTCTTTCCCAACTATTTCTGGCTTTTTAAGTGATATGCTCTGTTCAAACTCCTCTAAATCGAACTTATTATTTTGCCATTGCTGATATGTATTACTTAATCTATTTATAATGTTAGAATCTGTATTATTCGAATAAATATAATTAACTGATAATTGATGAATTGTGTCACTCCCAATTAAAACGTGAGCTTTTAGATCAAAAACATCTAAATTAATAGTTCCAATCGTTAATTTTTCTATTGAGGTTATATTTTTTTCTAATGAATGTGTTACTGTTTCGTAAATTACATTTGCTTGTTCAGGGTTTATCGAGGTTTTTGACTCAATTATCTTTTTTTCATCTATTTTTGTGAATAAATAAGTTATGTCTCTCTTTTTATATAAATAATAATAGAACATAGTAATCTCGTTAGAAATTTTAAATTCATTTGAATAGTACTTTCTATAACTACCATTTACTTCATTAATAATAAAAATGGTATCACCTGAAATTAGTTTTACTTCATCTTTTTTATTATTATAAGTGATTAATATATCTTGGGTATTATTATTTTTCTTTTCAATAATTTTAATTGTTGCAAAAATTGTATCTAAATAATTACCTTTTGCATCTTTTTTAATTATCGTAATTGTTGACTCAGTATTAAATTTTAACGAATCAAGACCAATAATTTCAGAAGTAAGGAAGTTGAAACATGTAAAAATGAAAAACAATATAATTAAATACTTAATCAAATTGACTCAAATACTCCAAATATTCAGAAAAATCCAAAACATAACCAGGGAAATTACTAATTAATTCTAAATTCCTGTTAAAAACAAGCAAATTGGGATATTCTTCAGTCTTTAGATAATCCAATATATCACAACCAAAATAAACTGGGAATTGGATATTCTTTCTTTTAAGATATTCATTTAATTCTAATTTCGAGTATTTTTTACTAATTTCACAATTGAGAGAAATAAACTTGAAATTACTATTTATTTTTTCACTCAATTTAATAGCATTTTTATAATTTAGTTTACAAGGTCCACACCACGAACCCCAGCAATAAACTAGTAAATATTTATTCTCTTTAAATAACTCGTTTATTTCAACGTCTTTCGTGTTAATTCCTTGAAGAATATAATTCAAGTTAAAAGAATTTAAATTAATATCATTGCTCTTCTTTTTTTCTAAAATTAGCCTTTCCCTATTATTATAAAATTCAATATACTTTTCAAGATCGAAATATATACTATTATTTTTACTCCGAGAAAAAATAACTTGTTCCCACATACTAGGCAAATTTTCACCTTCGTGACTTGCTGCTTTAGTAATTATTAAAGAATCAAAACCGTTTTTCGACCATTCAATGGTTAATGACCTATAAATGTTTAAATCTTCTACGTATATATCTTGTTTTGTATAGTAAAATGATTCTGTTTCACCATTAATTATAGATTGTTCGGCAATACTTTTTGTTAAACTTTCTAAACTTTTTTGTAATTCAATAAAGTAAATATATGAACTCAATGGTTTATCGAAATCATTATAATAGTTTCTATTCGTAAAGTAATTTCCATTTGAAAAATTAAAGTATTTGATTGAATCTTTGTCAATGAAAGATACACCTAATTCATCAAAATAGATATACTTATAATTATCAGATGAAGATTCTAATATTTTTAAATATGTCTCTTTTACAATAACTTCGTCTTCCAAGTTAGAGTACAATTTTTGAGTTATCTTAATATCATTACCTAAATCCAAATTTTCTAAGTTGACTTTTGAAAAACAAATAGAAATAGAAAAAAAATAAAGAATTATCTTAATAATCATATATATTCATATTTGCAATAACTGCGTTATTTCTAATAATTTGACCAACAGTCTCATATCCTAATAATGAAAATTTTTCAACTTCAATGCCACAATCTCCTGAACAAGAGCTACCTTTATCACATTTACATGTACTAGTTGGGTATTCACCGGCACTCCAAACACAATCACCACAAACACAACCACTTATTTTAACACATGAAGCTTTTTTGGTTTTATCATCTCCTAGACCAATACCAGTCGAATCATAAAATTGAATTCCAATTGCATATCCGGTTGGAGTTGAAGATGTTAAACAGTTAATAATAACTAATTTTTTACCATCTGTTCGATGAATATCCACAAAATTTACAACTTGAACAGTATCAACATTTGTAGTAACATAACCTATTACTTGTGTAAGTATTGAATCAGCAATTAGAGAATCTAAGTAATTATTACTATTATTCAAAACATTTAATTGAATTTCTTTTTCGGAATCTTTAATAGTATTATTGTTTGTAACTTCTTGGCAAGATATAGCTAAAAGTAATACTATTACCATTTTTATTGTATTCTTTCTCATTTTTTTTCCTTCTAATAAGTAATTGAAAGTGGTGAATAAAATAATAAATCATTAAAAATTGAAACCCCTCTATCCATCTCTAAAGTATTTTTAAATTT
The DNA here is from genome assembly GCA_020437395.1 of Ignavibacteriota bacterium. Taxonomy (GTDB): domain Bacteria; phylum Bacteroidota; class Ignavibacteria; order Kapaibacteriales; family UBA2268; genus PGYR01. Next base: position 31,703 of record JAGQWJ010000014.1, read on the forward strand.
CTTTTCCTCGCAATTTAATGTACAGTTGAATTCGCCAAATTGACGGCTCCCATTATAAGTACAAAATACTTCTCCTGTTTCAATATCTTTTGCAACCTCACAACCTTCACCTTCACAAGTACAAATAAATGTCTTACGTTCACCATCCATTGTCAAATTATAAACCCCATTATTATGATCCCAGTAATCGCAAATTATCGCTACTGTATCGTTTTTTTCAGTAACTAATTTTAGATAATAATACCTTTTTCCACTAACTGTATCAACTTTTAATTCGTTAACAATTAATTTTTCAAATTCATTATTGAGTTTTTCTTTATTTGCTAATGCTAAGTATATTAAAGTATCTACACATAAAGTAGAATCGTTTGTAACCATAATATTTAAGCTTAAATCTGTACTTGGGATAATAGTAGCTCCATTTTTCTTGTCTCATGAAGATATTGTCAACATGATTCCAAAAACAAGAAAAACAATCTTTAGCAATACTTTCATATAAACTCCAGTTTAATAATTATAAAACTTTTATCCAACTTACACACACACACAATTCCAAACAAAAGTTTTCCACAATTGAAACTTTCCAGTTTATTAAATAATTCAAATTTAACTAGATTTTGATATTTTTTGAGGTGCAAATTGATTTGCTTTTTCGTGATTTTAAGTAGGCTGTATTATATTTTTTTCTAAACCCTTAGCCGCTGATGAAGACAGTGCTTTTAGGAGAAGTATATAAATTCTTCTGATTCTGATAAGAGTTTATTTGTATTACTCTTAATAATTACCACTCAGTCTGTCTTGAGGACTCCCCCCTAAGTCGAAAATTTCATGAATGATATCTATTTATTGCTCTTAAGCTTTGCAACATCTTTGGCTAGTTCTGGTAGATTGTTAAGTACAGCTTCTATTTTGAATGCTTGTATTTGAGGTCTAGCAGGCGATCCAAAGTAAACACCGCTATTTGAAATAGATTTATTGGTACCTGATTGAGCTATTAAAGTAACATCGTCGCCGATTTTCAAGTGACCTGCAATTCCTACTTGACCACCTAAACGCACTCTTTTACCTAAGTTAGTAGAGCCAGCTAAACCTGTTTGGGCAGCTATTCCCGTGTTCTCATCTATCACACAATTGTGCCCAATCTGGCAAAGGTTATCTATCTTCACACCATTACCGATTATTGTGCTTCCCACTACAGCTCTATCTATTGTAGTATTGCAACCTATTTCGACGTCGTCACCTATTATCACGTTTCCAATCTGAGGTATTTTAGTATATGAACCGTCTTCTCTGTTCTCAGTAAAACCAAAACCATCTCCGCCAATAACAGCACCTGAGTGGATTATACAATTAGAACCAATTATAACATCTTTATAAAACACAACATTGGGATAGATTCTATTATTCTTACCAATCTGTACATTATCTTGCAAAGTACAATTCGCCTCAATAATAGTACCTTCTTCTATTCTACAATTATTGCCGATTACACAATTAGGACTGATGGATACGGACTCGTCAATAAAAGTATTTTCACCAACAACTGCAGATTTATGAATACCAGTAGCTGGTTCTTGTGATATAAAATCAACTAATTTGATAATTTTTATGAATGCCGAATAAGGGTCATCAACTTTTATATAGGTTTGTCCAGACTCTGGGTTTCTGTCTAAGTCCTTCGGCACTATGATACATGTCGCATTTGATTCGATCAAAGCATCAAGAAATTTGGGGTCAGAATAAAAAGTAAGTTCTCCTTGAGTAGCAAATTCAATTCTATTCAAGTTGAATATTGATACATTTTCATCACCAATAATTTCACCATTGATTGTTTCAGCTATTTCCGAACATTTGATTGATTTCATATTCTAAGACTACTTTTTATAAATTTTAGTTAATGCAAACTATCTTCTTCTTACTCTACGAGGATTTTTCTCTGTTTCTTGCTGATTACGTGGGTCTTTATCAATTTTTTCTTTTAGCTCATCTTCCATTTTCTTAACATCGACTCCAAGCTCTTTCAAGATTTTAACTGTCAAGTCATATTTGAAATTAGCATAGGCAATTGGTTGAACGCTTTGGTCAAGGACTAAATCAAAGCCTTCTTCAGCGGCAACTTTCTGAACGGCAGCATATATTTTTGCTTCAACCGGTTCTTGGATTTCTCTTACTGTTTTATCAAATTCGCCACCTGGTTGGAATTTTTGGGTGGCGTAATCACCTTTTTTTTGAACCAATTTCGCTAAGTCCGTTTCATTTTTTTGCCTTTCTTCATCGGACCAAATTAGCCGATTTTTCTTAATCTCGTACTCTAATTTGTTAATCTGCTCTTGCATAGCTTTTATCTCACGCTTCCACTCATCTACTATAGTCTGGATTCGTTGTTCAGCTTGTTCAGATTCCTGAAATTTTTGTCTGATAGTCTCTGAATTGAAAAACGCAACTCTTTGCGAAAAAAGAGATGGACTTACCAATGAGAAAAGGCAGAAAATCAACAATATTTTATTTCTATTCAAGAGCATATTAACTTCGGGTTATTCGGTTATTAGAACCGTAATTATTTATTTACCGCCCCTTTTCAACATATCAAGTACTTTGAATGTTATATCAAGTGCATCGTCAGCAAAAAGGACAGACTCAGTGCTGCTATCCAAAACTAAGTTTAATTTTTCAGAAGCAGAAACTTTATCAATAGCATCTTTTATTTTATTTCTAAGTGGTTGCAAAAGTTCCAATCTCTTCATTTGTAATTCACCTTGTTGACCGAATTTAGCTTGTTGGAATTGCAAAACTGTCTGATTTAGTGCTTGAAGTTCTTGTTCTGTAGCAATTTGTTGTTCTTGAGTCATCATTCCTTTTTGTTTTTGATAAGTTTGGAATTTGGTTTCAAGATCACCTTGCATTTTAAGTAACGAATCTTGGTATTTTGTCGCAATTTCCTTAATCTCAGTGTCTATTTTCTTTGCGTCAGGTAATTGCTCAACTACCATTTGTAAATTTGCCACACCCACTTTAAGCGATTGAGCATTTGTAAATCCTAATGCTACAAATAAGAATACGAACAAAATATAATATAGTTTTTTCATTTATTCCTCAAAAAAGTTCTAATATTTAGTTAAACATAAGTTTGTAAATTAAAATTAATGCCTTGTATTTCAAAATTATTGACCAATTTCAAATAAGAATTTCCAACCAGGGACATTTCCAAATTGAGTAATAGGGTCAAAACCATAGCCATAGCTGAAACCAATTATACCAATAGGATTCAAAAGCATTTTTAGTCCCATACCTGCTGATCGTTTCAAGTCAAAAAGGTCAGCACCTCCAAAATTGTCCCACACGTTACCAGCCATAGCAAATCCGTAGAAATAAATCGGCATAGGGTTAAGAGTTAGCGCTAATCTTAACTCTGCTGAGAATTTTGCGTGTAGTTTTCCACCAATATTTTCTAAATCTCCGTCACCGTAACCCCTAAAAGGTATTGTTCCAAAGTTGGAAAGACCTGCTCCACCCATTCTATAAAGTTCAATTGGGGCTATTGTTGTATCGTTTTCTATACCATCTATGTAGCCCATCTGCGCACCTAAGTAAAGCACAACTCTATCTTGTTCTTCAAACCTATATAGGGCATTATAAAAATCAAAATACATTTCTGATTTGAAAAAGTCAGTTTGTCCTATACCTACGGCTCCCATAGCCCAATTGTTCGTAAATCTGAATTTTGATCCTTGCGATGGGAAGAAAAGCTCATTAGTGTTATTACGAGAGATACTTCCACCAAGAGTAATTTCGTTATATTTACCAGGTCTGTAGAACTGGCTATTAACTCCGGCTTGCTCGCTAATGTCATTTAGTTGGAATTGGAAACTACCATCAACCCTGAAATAATCATCCGGCCATTTGACACGTCGCCCTATGTTCAATCTAAAACCTCGCCGTTGCAATTTAAGTGTTGAAAAATTGTAGTAAATATCGAATACATTAAAACCAACAGTAGTTGGTTCATCAAATAGCCAAGGTTCTGTAAAACCCAAAGAAAAGTTTCTATATCTATTCGATTG
>JAGQWJ010000014.1:35863-59976 GCA_020437395.1 Ignavibacteriota bacterium
CCAAATTCCCAATTAAAATTGAAGACCTGACCAGCACCACCATTGAGCGGTTCTAAAATTGAAAAATTGTTGAAAGTCAAACCGACAGAACCCGTAAGACCAAAACTTCCTGCAAAACCAATTGATGCATTGAAAGTATCGGTGGATCTTTCTTCGACATTGTAAACCAAATCTACTGAGGTGTTATCGTTATCAACTGGTTTAACATCTGGTCTAAGCTTTTCTGGATTGAAATAGCCCATAACACCTAACTCTTTGACAGAACGGACTATAGCCGCACGGTTAAAATAATCACCAGGTCTTGTATAGAGAGTCCGTCTTATTACTTTGTCTTTAGTTTTCGAATTTCCAGCTATTATAACTTTTCTAATCTTATATCTATCACCTTCTAATGTACTTATAACAATATCTACGGAATCTTCGGCTACCTTAATTTCTTGTGGTGCAAATCTTGTTTGAAGATAACCTGTATTATTATAGAGAGAAAGAGCATCGGAAAATTCTTGATTACCGTTTAGGTTGAGCATAAATTTTTCTTTATTATAAACCTCCCCCTTAGGAAAATCTAATCTTGCGATTAATGCTTCATCTGGGAACACTGTGTTTCCTTCGAATGTTATGTTGCGAACATAATATCGATTACCTTCTTTTACATTAACTGTTATATGAACAGCTTGATTATCTTCGTCGTACTCCACAGAATCAGATAGATACTCATAGTCCATAAAACCTTCATTGGCATAGAACTTTGACAACAACTGCTTGTCTTTTTCATATTCTTTTTTATCAAATTTGGAAGATGACCAGAACTCATACCATGACTTAGTATGAGTATCGTCGAACTCAGATTCTAATTCACTATTGCTAAAATACTTGTTTCCATTGAAGCGGATAGATTCAACGTAGAACTCAGACCCTTCTTCCACATATATTTTCAAATCAACGTAAGCATCTGAAGAATCTGATTGTATAATCTCTGGGAATATTTTTGCAAAAGTTAATCCCTCTTCATCATAAAGTACCTTCAAGTCTTTTTTAATAAGATAAAGATCATATTCAGTAATAATATCACCTCGATTCTTTCCAACCCCTTTTTTAATTTCCTCAGTTGTTATCTCAGAATTATTGTACACCTTGATATTTGATAAACGTTTATTTTCTTCAACTTCAATTGTTAAAAATACTCCGTCGCCAACTATTTTGTCAACAATGACCTCGATATTTGAAAATTGTCTCCTATCCCAAAGTGCTTTTAACGAAACATTCAAATTTTCATCATAAGGATAAGAAATAGTCTCTCCTTCCTTTAAACCCGTCAATGCAATGATAGTAGAGGCGTCTGCACTTTGTGCACCTTCAACCTCAATACCTAAGATTTTGTATTTGAGAGTACTTTCTTGGGCAAATAGGAAAGAAGAAGTAGTGATTATTAAAATTAAAATGAGTTTACTTGCGTTTGATAACATCTATAACTTTCTTAATATATGATTGTTCTGTTGATTCATTAATTTGATTTGAGGTTTTACCAAATCTACGTTCTCTATGAGCATAATCCATAAGAGCAGAGTATAAATCATCGCGGCGAAATTCAGGCCACAGTTTTTCTGTGAAATAAATCTCAGAATAAGCAAGTTCCCAAAGTAAGAAATTACTAATTCTATATTCTCCACTAGTCCTAATTAAAAGATCGGGATCAGGTATATTAGCAGTTTGCAAATAGTTGGAAAAGAGATCATCAGTAATATCTTCAGGAGATAGCTTCCCACCCCTAACATCAAGCGCAATCATCTGAATAGCTCTCATAATATCCCAACGTGAGCCGTAGCTAATAGCCAAATTCAATTTCATTCCAACGTTATCTTTGGTTTTTTCATAAGATTCACGAAGAATTTTCTGCACACTTTTGGGTAAAGAGTTTGTTTTACCTATAGTGTTGATAACTACCTGATTTTCATTAAGTTCTTTGAATTCTTTTTGTAAGAATATTTCTAACAATTTCATCAATCCGTTAACTTCCATCGGAGGTCTTTTCCAGTTTTCTATACTGAAAGCATAAAGAGTAAGGTGTTTTACACCTATAAGTGAAGCCGCATTCACAATATCGCGAACACTTTCAATGCCCTCTCTATGACCGAATAAGCGTTGTTTACCTTGTTGGTTTGCCCACCTACCATTGCCATCCATAATAATAGCTATGTGCTGTGGAATCTTACCATTAGCTTTTATAGAATCCTGCTTACTTTTATCTTCTGAACTTTGTTCTTTTAACCAAGACATATTGAATTTGTACATTTAATGAGTTACAAAAATAGTTTTTATATATAGAAATAAAAACTATTCCCATATAATTTATTAAATTTTAGATAGTTGCTTTGTTTTTTAATATTTGCGTTCGTATATTTGCTTCCCATAACGGATAATTATTTAATATTGTTTCATATAACGGAAAAATCAAGTGAACAACAAAAACATAACAAAAGCAGATATCGTAGAAGTTATAGCTAATAACACAGGTTTAACAAAAGTAGAAACTAAAGCAGTAGTAGAGGGTTTCATTGATACAATCATCTCGACTATAGCTGAAGGTAAGCGTATAGAACTTAGAGGATTTGGGGTATTCAAACACAAAGCAAGAAAACCAAGAATGGCTAGAAATCCTAAAACTGGTGAAGAAGTAAAATTAGATAAAAGATATGTACCAGTTTTCAAAGTATCTCCGGACTTCTTTGATAGAGTTAATGTTGCAATTAAAGATGAAAAAGGCGAAAAATAAATTTAATTAAACAAAGGGTGATATATGCCAAGTGGTAAAAAGAGAAAGGGCAAAAAAATGTCCACTCACAAACGTAAGAAAAGATTACGTAAGAACAGACACAAGAAAAAGAAATAGACTAAATTAAAAGTCTAAAGTTTATTATAAAAACTGCCGATATGAACTAGTATGATAAGTACAGTTTCAAATATCGGCAGTTTTAATTTTAAGCCCAAATCCGAAGTAATCGCTTCGGAAACACTTTCCCTTGCCAAAGACGAACTAAAAGAGTTACCAAGAAACTCATTTGCAAAAGTGTTCAACAGAGTCGATAATTTCCTCGACTTTGGTTCAACAAAAAACCTCAACTTTGATAGCTTCAGCAAAGAAGAAATGGAATCATTCCTTAAAGTAATGTCAACTCTTATGAAAAAAGGTATTGTCGGTTATGAATACTACGAAGTAAACGGCAAGATCGAAAAACATTTCATGACTACCTCGATAGGTAATCGCCGATTATACAATGCAGAATGGAAGGAACGCAAAGACAGCCGTGGTGGCTGGTTGGTTTGAGGTTTATTCAATTTATTATTTATTTAGAATTTCATCAAATTATTTAGCTCAAGCTCTTATCTATGTATTTTATAAACTCAGCAATCGGTAATCTGTTTATATCCTTAGGCTTAAATCCATTATTTATTCTATCTTCATATAAATCTGCATAGAATGTATTATAATCATCCCATAGTGAGCTTCCACTTGGAATTTCAACTTCTGTATTTTCAGCGAGCCAATCCCTAACTTCATCAACTAACTCATCTTCTACACCATTATGGCAATTACAATCAGCAAAAGATAAATCGGAAAGTGCTTTGTGGGTACTGTATTTTTCTTGTTCTAATATTAATATTTTCTTAGAATTTTACTCTTTTTTAGAACTAAAACTCTACACCCTAAATCTAATCCCAATTCAAAAGGCATATTTTGTCTAGAATATTCTCCGACTTCTTTTGATTTAATTCGACTTAAATCATGGATAGAGTATTTTGAGGATTCTATTAATTCTTTTATTTTATCTAATCTGACTTCACCTGAATCACTGCGTTCAAGTGCAATTCTAGGGTTATAACCAATTTTTTTTATTACGTAAAGGAGTGTTTTGAGCATTGGCAAATACTCTTTATCAAAGGGACAGTTTATAAAGATATTTTTTTCAAAACTCAAAGTAAAAACCCTATCTAATCCATTCTTGAATTGAGCCATCTGCTTTATGAACAACTAATATGACGCCTTTCTTTCTTGATTCTTTAGCTGCTTTAATTGCTTCAAGTTTAGACTTATATAATTTTGTTGCTCTTTTAGCACCTTCTTTTTTTATTGCCCAATTAGATTCACGTTTAATAACATGCGTTCTATTTGAGATTGTTTTTGTCTTTTCCATTTAATTCTCAATAAATTATTTTTTTCAGTTGTTTTATTCTTTAATCAAAAATACTAATTTCTTAAATTTATAACAATTTTGAATTAGATGTATTGTAAATATCAATTACTTCTATCCCCTATCCCCTCTTCCAACAACTCTAATATAATATCAAGATGATACTTGTGAGTGCGGAATGAAAGAACAGCTATTCGCATCCAGAAATCTCCATCGAGTGTGGTTGAAGATATGAATACTCTTCCATCATTATGGATTATACTAAGTAGCTTTTTGTTCAGCTTATTAGCATCTCCTGATTTTGGTACGTAACGGAATGCAGCGACTGTCAGGTCTGGCTCTGGCCCTACCTCGAAACCTAGTGCTTGTACTTTTTCGTAAAAATAGCGAGTAAGCCATATTTTCTCAGACAAACATGCTCTGAATGGAGCTATACCGTGCAACTTCATAGGCACCCACATTCGCAGACCACGGAAGTGGCGACTCAGCTCGGGTGACAAATCAGCGGGGGAATACTCTTGTTGATAGTCCTTAGTGTCTTGCATATAGTTAGCATCGTAGGAATTAGCTTCTAGTAAATGCTTTACATTTTTCACCAGTACAATACCTACACCATAAGGTAGGAACATCCCTTTATGCGGGTCTAATATTACCGAATCAGCTCTGTTTATACCTTTGAGCTTATCTTTTGTCTCATCACAAAGCAAGAAAAAACCACCATAAGCACCATCAATATGATACCACAAACCGTACTTTTCTGCCAAATCCGCCAACTCATTAAGAGGATCAATCGCTCCTACATCGGTCGTACCAGCAGAAGCTACTAGCATAAATGGGGTTATTCCATTTGCTTTGTCTTTTGCTAATTGTTCTTCTACTTTTTCAGGAATCATCCTATATTTTCTATCCATAGGAATGTATCTTAATTGAATTTCATGTAATCCAATTATTTTTAGTGCTTTTGTAACGCAATGATGTGCCTGTTTCGTCAAATAGATTGTGCAGTTTTCTATGTCTTTAGACTTTATTTTTTTTGCAATACGAGCTGTAGATATTGCAATTAGGTTCGCCATACTTCCACCAGATGCTAAGTTTCCACCGAATCTTTTTTTATATCCAACTAATTCGCCCACCCAATCTATTATTTGATTCTCTATTCTAACGGCTCCAGGGGAAGCGTAGAATACCCCCGCGTATCTGTTCATAACGGCTGCAAGATAGTCACCCAAAGCGGCACTATATATTCCACCGCCTGGAATATAGCCAATATGTCCACCTGATGCAGGATTAATTCCAGCATTATCCACGTTATCCTTCAAAAAGTTTATTACTTTGTTGGTACTGGTTGGTGTCTCCTCGAATGGGAAATTGTCGAAAGATCCATCGTTGGCAAAGTCATTGATAAAAGCTTTTTTATTGTGTACAGCATCTAGGAATTGTTCAGAATATTCTGATACACTTTCCATCATCATATTTCTTGTTTCTCTGTTTGGCTCTAATTCTTTTCCTTTAACTTCGTATTCACTAATTAATTTCTCAATTTCTTCTAAATTCATTGTTTTATTTTTCTTAATTTAATTTTCTAAGGTATAATATTTAGTCATTCTAATATTCGTCAATTTTACACCATTTCTTTCAATAACTTGTTCTTCTTGAATTTCAAACCCTTTTGAAAGAAAAAAAGGTACAGCCGTTATGCTCACGTCTGCATCAATCCTCTTGAATCTGTATATTTTAGATGCAACTAACATTTGCTCTAAAAGTAGAGTACCAACACCGTTTCGTTGGTGAGTTGTACTAGCATACAATAAATCAAGATAACCGTCTTTTGATATTGACGAAAATCCTAATAATTCACCAATTTCATTCATACAGACATAGAAAAGCTGTTCATTAATCTTGAGAAGAAATCGTTCAGGTCTTGTCTCATCATCTAACCATGCTTCAATCTGCTCTGGAGAATAATGCTTAGAGTTTATAACTTTAACAGTATCATAGTACAAACTAAGTACCGCGTCTAAGTCATCTTCATTTGCTCTTCTAATAGAAATTTTCATACAAATATTTCAATTATTTCGTATATTTTCAATATCCACTAATAAAAATACGAAAAAACCATGAAAAAATATATACTTTTTATAATTATTTACTCACTTTTAATTTCGTCAGATTTACTTGCACAGGCTGGAAAAGACCAAACCCTTTTCATAAAAACAAATTATAACCAAGACGGAACAGTGACTCTTAGTTGGCCCAAAGATGAGAATTTCGAAGGGTTTTATTATATTTATGAGAATAGGTCTAAATTCAAACAAGATTACCAATACCTTGGAAATACCGCATCGTCATCCACTGATTGGACAGATAATACTTATACGAATGGGCAGAGAAAAGAATATCTGATTGAGAAAAAAAACACTAGCAATAAAACACTATCCTATGATTTCATAACCGTTGGTAACGAAGTAGAACGTTATGGTTTATCAGGAAGTATTTTGATCTTAGTAGATGACACACATTTTGAAGGATTGGAAACAGAGTTAGGAATTTTAGTGAACGATTTGAAAGGTGAAAATTGGGAAGTTGCGATACAGCCAGTCTCTAGGAATATGACACCTACTGAAGTAAAAGATTTGATAAAAGCAACTAATGAAACAAGCAAATTCATGTTAACAACCCTTTATTTAATTGGACATGTTCCTGTACCTTATAGTGGTCATTTTAGTACTAATGGAGAATGGTATCCACCCGATGGTCATACAGAAGGTTCGGGTAACCATACTGGTGCGTGGCCTGCTGACCTTTATTATGCCGATTTGGATGGGGTTTGGACAGATGCGACAGTGAATTATGAAGCAAGTGCTCAAGAAAGAAATAACAACAGACCTGGTGATGGTAAATTCGACCAGACTCGATTAATAAGTGATATTGATTTGGAGATCGGTAGAGTTGATTTCTATGATATGCCTGCATTCGCGGAAGATGAAATTACATTAATTAAAAACTATTTGAATAGAGCGCATCTTTGGAGAACAGGGCAGCTAGAAACTATTGACCGAGGTTTAGTCGATGATAACTTCAAAGGGTTTATAATTGGTAATACTGGTTATAAAGCAATTAATTCTTTAATCGGAACTGATTCATTATTCTATGATCGAGACTATCTGACTGAACTTAAAGAGGGTCAATATATTCTTAGTTTTGGAATGGGTGCAGGTTCTTATACTAGCTGTAGTGGCATAGGTAAAACAACTGATTTTGCTGAAAATGGTATAAATACAATATTCACTGGTTTGGCTGGTAGTTATTTTGGAGATTGGGATTCAAAAAACAATATTCTTAGAGCTGCTCTAGCATCAGGTGCTTTGGCTAGTTTTTGGGGTGGTATTCCTAATTGGTATTTGAATTCAATGTCAGTTGGCGAATCAATTGGCCATTGTGCTAGGTTTTCTATGAACGCTATCTATGGTTCATTCAATGGAAGTCAAAGATTAGTCCATATTGCTCTAATGGGTGATCCAACACTAAGATTCCGTCCAATTACACCATCGGGGAAATTGCGATTAACAAACTCGGTGAATGGAATTCTACTAGAATGGGATGAAGTGAATGGTGATGTAGATGGGTTTAATCTTTACAGAGTAAACAACAATACATTAGAAAGCTTAAAAGTTAATGATGAAATTTTAACTGGAACGTCATATCTTGATTTGGAATGTCCAACTGGTCAATTCTACTATCAACTTAGAACAGCAAAAAAGGTATCAACAGCTACGGCTAACTATTACGCCCTGGGAGTTGGTTCAGCTAGCGAACCAATCGATTTCATCACTTCTGTTGCTTTCAACATTAACGATGGTTTTGGAATAGCACCAAACCCATCTTCAAGTCATTTTAAATTAAAGTTACCAGAAGATATAGTAAATGTAAACAAACTAGTAATTCAAGATATGACAGGTAGAACTTTATTGGAATTAAATGGTAATTTCACATCAGAAAGTACGATTAATACAGGTTTACCAATGGGGACTTACATGTTATTAGCGAATACTAACAAAGGTCAGTTCGTAGAGAAGATACAGGTAGTTTGGTAGGGTACAAAGATTACAAGATTATGTGAGAACGAAAACGAAAAACTGATTTTTTAGTTTTTAACCCCTTAAAAATCATACCCTAAAGAGAACAGATACTGTGGGGTTGACCAATTGTCATAAGTTTTTGCCCATGCTATATCCAGTTTGACTGGTAGCCCAAGGAAGTAGCTCCTAATACCAATACCTGATGATATTAGTAAATCGTCATATTCTTTCTGGAATGAGAGTGGGTTTACTATTCTAGTTGGGCTAAATGTATCATCCCACGCAGCACCTACATCCAAGAAAACAGAACCCATAACACCTTGTATTAATATAGGTAATGGCCCGGCAACTAACGCCGTCAAGAGTGGGAAACGAAATTCTGCATTAGTAACAAAATATTTAGTTCCGCCTTTTTGTGCAATAGAGAATCCACGAAGCGGATATTTAAAATTCATAAAGGCAAAATCTTCTGGATTTTCGAAAGGCAGAGTATTATTAGTGAATGTTCTGTTCAACCAATTCTCGGTACCCCCTAAATAAAAATTTTGTGCATTAGTTCCGAAACTAGCACCGCCAGTAAATTTGAAAGCAAACCCCATAAAATCAGTAACTGGGTGATATGAGCGAATGTCTGTCTCAAAAGTATAGAAATTAAGCCCATCGTCAAATATTTTTGGACTCATTAACGCTCTAAAATTATATCTAGTACCTTCACTTGGTCCATAAAGCCCCAAAAGTACATCGTCGTGAACATATTTGAATTCAGGCACAACTAAAGTTCTTGTGACTTCAGGAATACCAACAAGTCCAATCTCTGCTTTAGAAAGATTGTAGAAAGTCAAATTCAATTCCGCCCTATTAAATAAATCGAAAGGATATTGAGAAGATATTGAAGCACCATAGCTTCTAAATCTTTCTAACGAACCAAATGATCGAGCTGCAAATCCTGCGTACTGAAAGGCAGAGAATTGGTAATCAATAATCCCTGTTAAGTAACTATAAGCCCCAAAGAAGTTACTATTCCTTAAGTCGATTAAGAAATTTGCTGAGAAATAGAGCTGATGATTACCCAATTCATCACTAAAAAGCATTTGGGTGCTACCTTGTGGACCAAAAAATGTGCTATAGCCAGGATTAGCCAAAACAAGATCGGGAGTGAATTTGATAACATAATCTTTTATTCTAAAATCTCTACTAATTGTCGTATCTTTTGTTTCGGTTACGTTTTGAACTTTTTCATTTGGTTTAACTAATTCTTGATTCTCGAAATCAATGTTATAATCACCGTAACTAATAAGCTGATCATCTTCATCTTCAAATAGAGAATCATTGTCTATATTTGCAATTGCTTTTATTAAACTATCTCTTTTGAAAATTGATTTTTTGTATTGAGTCAAAGGTAATTCTTCCATTTCAAGCTTCCTATCAAAAGGATAGTCAATCTCGAATATATCATAACCACCGTCAATTTGAGTTCCAAATAAAACTTTACTATCGTCACGGCTTAGTGATATTTGTGTGATTTCTTGCAGTGAATTTGTCAGTGGTCTAGACTTACCAGAAACAAGATTTATTTCATATAAATTCCCAATTCCATTCTTATCAGATACAATTAACAGTTTCTTCTCATCGGAAGAAACGGCAATTGAAGATTTATGATTCTGTTCATCAAAAGTAATTCTTTCAGCTACATCACTACCAATTTCAATTTTATAAACCTCTTTCCCGTTATAGTTGAAATCCCACATATCTAATTTATTAGAGCTAACACGAGCATTAGTCTTATCTCCCCTATCAGAAATGAAATAGACGCTTTTGGAGTCAGGCGACCATTTAGGAGATTCATCACTGAAAACATCGTCAGTTACTTTAGTCAACTCCTTTGAGGTGAAGTTATACATAAATAAATCACTTTGTTCGTTTTGACTACCAACAAAAATTAACTTTTCACCGTCAGGAGACCATTGTACAGATTGGATTGACTTTATCCCCCACGTTAATTTATCATAAGCCCCTGTTGTTGCATCAGTGATAAATACAGCATCTTGTCCACCAGCCTTAGCAGAAATTGCTAACTTTGTGCCATCTGGGTTCCAAGAAATACCTGGTGCAAGCATATTAAGGTCTTCGAAATCTTGTCTTCGGAAACTAGAAGTCAAAGTTCTAATTTCATTATTTTTTTCTATGTTATCCATAACTGCTATTACGAAGATTCCTCTCTCTTCGGAAATGAAGGCCATTTTCTTCCCGTTAGGAGAAATAGCAGGTCCTGAATTATAAAAATTATTTAATTTTTTTCTATTCGTAATACGGTTTGAAATCTCAGGTAAAGACTTAAAGATACTTAAATCTGGCCAATAAATTCTTTTAATGTCGCGTTCCCACATTTCATTGAATTCTTCCAAAGTCATATCAAAACTACTTTTGAAAGCAATTTCGAGGTTCTTATGAATATAAAGTCTATTTATAAAATCTGCAACTTTTTCTTCCCCATATTTATCAGCAATATACCAATAAAAAGTCTGTCCAACCCTGTATTGAGCATACCCCCTTATCCTTTGTAACTCCGGCAAATCTTCACTCATCGTTACATCTCTCATAAACATATCAGTCTTAGTATCCATACCAAAATTACTCAAATACTCGCATAGTCCTTCATTGAGCCAACCAGGAATTGAATAACCTCTATTTTGAATAGACGACTGTAATGTACCACCATGGAATAAATCGTTTATTACGCCATGTACTAATTCATGGTGTATCACATGTCTGAATTGTGAATAAGAACCTTGGAAAGGTATAACTATTCTGTTTTTGAAAAGTTGAGTTACTCCACCAATATTTTCAGAAAGAAAAGCATTTATAATATTATTTTGTTGAAATTGATTGTGAGAATTGAAAACCAGGAAAGTAATCCTTCTTTTCAAATCATATTTCAAGTTCTCTTCAATAGAAATTAATGCTCTTTCGGCCTCGATAGCCGTAAATTTTGCTAAATATTCGCCACCTTGATGGAAGTAAACATCAAAGTGCTTGGTCTCTATGTATTTCCAATCAAATTCTTGATACTGCACCCGGTTCTTTCCGAACTGGGAGTACGCAAAATGAGTCGAAAAAAGTAGTATGGTCAAGAATAAAAGACTTCTATAAAATTTCATTTCTGTTTTTTGGATTTCTGTTCTTCTAAAGTTAACGAAAAAAGTTAATAAACCTTTTCTATATAAAACGAAATATAGATAATTGGTTACAATTAGTACGTTAAAAGTCTAATAACAACTGCCGACTCTCATTTTTATTGATATTCAGATTAGACAATTGCACTCCCAATAGCCTCACTGGTTCTTCAGGGTAATTCGGCATTCTAAGTAATTCATAGATAGCATTGTACATCTCTGGAGTGGTGGAGATATAGTCATCTAATGTCTTACTTCTAGTGTTCACAACGAAGTTATGATACTTTATTTTAAGGGTGATGGTCTTACCAGCAATATTCTTTTTCTCCAGTAATTCGGCGAGCTTTTCTATTATGGCGTGGAGTTTATCAAGCATTTCGTTGTGGTCCTCTATATTTTCATTAAATGTACGCTCTTTACCAACCGACTTACGTAAACGTTTTGGAACAACTGGACTATCATGAGTAAAAGTGACTTGATTGTAAAGATATACACCCGTTTTTCCGAATTCCAAAGCCATATTTATCTTACCTTTTTTTAGAATATCCTCACCTTTGTATATACCAGCTTTGTTAAGCTTTTTTTTGTTCACATTACCAACACCTGGGATTTTCTCCACTGCTAGTTGTCTGACGAATTGCTCAGCTTTATTGGGATGGATAACATAATAACCATCGGGTTTATTACAGTCAGAAGCCACTTTTGCAAGGAATTTAGTGAACGAAATACCGGCCGAAGCGGTAAGGTTCACTTCATTTTTTATTTTCCTCCGAATTTCTATGGCAACTTCTTTGGCAGTTACTTCGTTCGGTTTGTAGTCGGTTATATCTATATAAGCCTCATCAATCGAGACTTGTTCTATTAGCTCGGTGTACTGACGGAGTATTTTCATAACCTTGTTCGACGCCTCTTTGTAAGCGTTGTAATGTCCATTGACGAAGATTAGATGAGGGCAAAGTTTGAGTGCTTGGTGCGAAGGCATTGCTGAACGAACACCAAATTTACGTGCTTCGTAACTTGCAGCGGCTACTACTCCTCGGTGCATACCACCGACTGCTATGGGTTTACCTCTGAGTGATGGATTATCTCTTTGCTCTACAGATGCAAAGAATGCATCCATATCAATATGGATTATCCTTCTGAATTTATTCATAATTTAGTGTTATTTTTATATTGAAGAGAGGTGGACTTCAATAAGACAAATATCTAAAAGTATTCAATTATCTACAAATAGAATTTTTGCTTTGCTAGTATTCTTTATTAAACTCAATCAATTAGCTTTTCTATGCTGATTTTATCCACTTTAGCAAATCTGAAAATTTTGGTTTCTTTCCGGTCATCAATATACCAATACGATATATTTTAGCAGAGACCCAAACGGCAAAGAAGAAAAATCCAACTAACGCTACAATAGAAGCAACTATTTCTATAATTGGTACATTGGTAGCTGCAATTCTAACAATCATAATTAAAGGTGAAGTTAGTGGAATTATTGACATTACTATTGCTAAAGTACTATCGGGATTATTCATAATTTGTGGAGTAATCATAATAGCTAATATAATAGGCAGAGTAATTGGCAATTGCAACTGTGCAGCATCTTGTTCATTATCAACGGCTGCACCAACTCCAGCAAAAAATGTTGCATAAGTAAAATAACCTAAAATAAAATAAAAGAGGAATCCGAGAATCAAAGTTAGGTCAACACCCGGAATTGAAAGTCCTTGTGATTGGCTTGCCATTCCGCCACCTTGTGCTTCAGCCATCTCCGTCATTGTTTTGATGCTCTCGGGATTGCCAAAGATGAGTGGCCCGAGCAATGTAAGCAATGCAAAACCAAGTAGCAACCAAAAAATAATTTGGGTTAGCCCGACAAGACCAATTCCAATTACTTTTCCCATCATTATTTCAAATGGTTTCGCAGATGATGCAAGTACTTCTATTATTCTATTAGACTTTTCTTCAATTACTCCTCTGCTCACAAAGCTACCATAGATAAAGACTAGAAAGTACATAGCAAATCCAAGCCCATAGCCAAGGTAAGCCATTGCTTTGGTGTCGTCTTTTTCAGTTTCACCTGTTTCCGTTATTTTGTTAGTTTCAATTGTAACTTGCTGTCTAATCAAGTCAATTACACTCGAGTCAGTACCAATTCTTTCTAATCTTTTTACCCTAACTATACTCGTAAGATTATCTTCGAGCGACGATATTAACCCTAGTCCACCACCACCACCAGTGAAAACTGAAGCTTTGCCTTTATCCAAAATATCTTCAGGTATTATTACATACCCATCAATTTTCTCTTCTTGCAATTCTTTTTTCAGAGCATCTACACTTTTTTCTGATTTATAATAAAGGGTGCTATCCTTTTTTATAAGTTGAGTATAGATACTACCTTCATTATCTACAACGGCTAATTTCTTTGATGTTTCTCCAAAGCTCATTGAGATATAGACAATTATACCCAGTAGTGCAACTAAGCCGAGTGGTCCGAGTACAGTACCAATCAAAAAACCTTTTGTTTTTACTTTAGAGATATACTCATGAGAAATAATAGTATTAATTTTATTATACTTACCCAACTTCTACCTCGTTGCCTTTAACTGATTGAATAAATATCTCATGGAATGATGGTTCGACTAATTCAAATTTAAAGACCGTTAATTTTTGATTGAGTTCATTCAAAAACAACTTAGAGTCAAAATTCGAATCAATTATTTTTAACTCTAATCTATGTGCTGTTTGGTTTACAATTTTGAATTGTTGATTATCAACAATAAACGAGGCATCACCTTCAAATTCTAATAAAATAGTATTGCGACCAAAGCTTTTCTTTATTTCCCTAACGTTACCTTGTAATATCGCTTTCCCTTTATTAATAAGGCACATATCGTCGCACATTTGTTCAACTTGGTGCATAACATGAGTTGATAGGATAATCGTTTTGCCCTGTGATTTTAACTCCAAAATTACTTCTTTTAATAGTTCAGCGTTAATGGGGTCGAAACCCGAAAATGGTTCATCAAGTATAAGTAATTTAGGGTCGTGCAATAGAGTGCTAATAAATTGTACTTTCTGCGCCATACCCTTTGATAAGTCCTGAATCTTTTTACCAGCCCAACTGGCAGCATCGAACCTAATTAGCCATTGTTCAGCTCTTTTCTTCGCAACTGACTTTTCTACTCCTTTTAATTGAGCAAAATAAATCAATTGATCTAAAACTTTTTGTTTCTTATACAATCCTCTTTCTTCGGGTAAATATGCGACTTGATTTTGAGTATCATCGCTGACTGGTTTGCCGAATATAGTTATCGTCCCACCATCAGGAATATAAATATTATTTATCATTCGGATTAGGGTTGTTTTTCCAGCACCATTAGGACCGAGTAACCCGAAAATAGTTCCACTATTTACTTTAAGGGAAATATCATTGTTTGCTAAGTAGTCACCAAATTGCTTTTTGACATTCTCGACTACTATTACAGGAACATTAGATTGATTTTGCATATTTCTTTAGGAAAGCACGTTCATCTTCTTGTAGAGAATCATAGCCACTTTCATTAATGTGTTCGAGTATATTATTCAATATTTCTTCGTTAGTTTCAGGGTCTTCTTCCGAAAATATATAGTTATTTTTCTTACTATTAGAAACTGATTGTTCACCTTTCAAATAGGTATCTATTAATGCTGGGGAGGGCTCTAAGTCACGAAGTTCTCTAAAGTCTATATTCTGTGTGTCACGTAAATAATTTAGGTCAACCTTCTCGTCTTTCAACATAAAATAACCAATTAATCCAGTGATTATTCCAATCCCTAAGATTGCAGGAGATTGCTCTATCAAATTTTTATTGAAGTAGAGATTACCAGTTTCAAGTAGATATAGCATAGCCCAACCAGCAAAAATAAAAAGTGGGAATGCCATTCTGGTTAATCTGACAGATTTAAAATAGCGAATATCTTTTTTTCTATTGACCAAGACATACATTGTGATTATATAAGCAGATATTGCCTCTATTCCCATAACTGTTGTTTTGGGCGAATTCATATTCAGCATAAATAAGATTAATCCGATTGCAAAAGTATGCAAGATAATAGAGAAATCTAATACTCCCCTATTTAATTGGCTTTTTAATTTGGGAGCAAAAAAGAAAAAAGCAAAAAATCCAAGAAAAGCGTTTGCATAGCTAACATAAGCTAGAGGAAAAGTTGCAAAACGCCACAGTTGAAAGTTGTCTTTCATCTGAATTGAATCTATTATAAGATATGAAGATATAGCACCTTTGAAGAATCCGTCTAATACAAAGATAAAAACAGAAATTAATGCTATAAATTTATATGTACTTATATCTCTAATATTTTTCACTTTAGTGAGTCAATTAATTGATCGATTTTAGTTATATCTAAGTTTTCATGGAAGTCTTCGTTAATTGCCATCATTGGCGCACCACTACATGCTCCCATACATTCCGCTTCTTCTAACGAAAAAACACCATCAGAAGTTACTTCATTGTTCTTAATATCCAATTTGTTTGATATCATCTGATAAATTTTATCCCCTTCTCTTAGCATACAAGATACATTAGTACAAACTTGCAGATGATATTTGCCACGAGGTTTTTGTGAGAACATAGTGTAGAATGTAACTACTCCATAGATGTGCGAATATGATTGGTCTAATAAATTAGCTATATATTCCATCATAGGTTTGGGTATGTGTCTAAACTTACGTTGAGCCATCCAAAGAACTGGGATTACCGCAGCCTTTTTGTCAGGATATTTGGATATATATTTTTCTACTTCTTTTAACTCTTCTTCTGTGAACTTGAATTCTGTCGTTTCCATTTTTCCTCTGATTAGAAATTAAGTCTTACAAAAATATTAATTTTTTAGATGATTTACAGATTTTTATTATTACTAAATCTATTAATAAATAATTTAAGTGCAAGCCAATGTTTAACTGCTATCATAAGTTTATGGATAACAGAGACTTTAATTTTCTTTTTAAAAACATTGTAATTATTGAGTTCAATTTTTTCGAGCAACCTGTAATATATTTCGTCCATTACTTGGGCTGGAAACATATTATTCTTGTCTTCAGATTTCAACGATGCTCTGGCTTCATGATAATATTTCTTAGCACGAGTAACTTGAAACTCCATTAAGTTAATAAAATTATCATTATAAACTTCATTCATCAAATCTTCTTCCGTATAGCCAAAGTAATCCATATCCTCTTTAGGAATATAAATGTAGCCATTATCTTTGTCGTGTTTAACATCTCGAAGAATATTTGTTAGCTGTAGAGCATAGCCAAGATTAACTGCATACTGTTTTGTATTGTCATACTTATAACCAAATATTTCTATACTCATTAGTCCAACAACCCCAGCAACAGAATAACAATAGTCCTTTAGCTCATTGAAGGTTGAATATCTATTTTGGAATAGATCTCTTCTGCATCCATCGATAAGCGTTATGAAATATTGCTTCGGGACCTTGAATTTGTCGAATAAATCATAAAGTGGAGCAATTAGAATGTTTTTTCTTTCTTCTTTGTAGATTTTTTCAATTTCCTTTTCCCACCAATCCAATCTCTTTAACTTTCGATTTTTTATTTCGAGAGTTGTACTTGGAGTACTATCTACAATATCATCTATATAGCTACAAAAAGCATAAAGAGAATTAATAGCAGCTTTCTCCGCACTCGGAAGCAAGGAGAATGAATAAAGAAAATTAGATTTTACCTCGTCGGTATGTTTCTCATTCTCATATTCTGCTAAACTCTGTTTTGTAACGCTTTCAATCATAGTTTAATTGCATTTTTGAATATAATAAAAGCATCTGATTTCACTAAATTAGGCCTAGTTGAAACTATTTCTGTTTTCATACTTTTACATTTATCTAAAATACGTATTCCTGAGCTAATTATTAATCTTAACTCCATTTTTAGACGTTTATCTTTAACAAGATAGACTAATTTTTTTCCATTTTCAAATAATTTTGCTGTTTCGTCATATAATTCGTCAAGGCAATTTTGTAATTTTTTAGTATCTGCCCCCAAATTGTCAGCTTCTAAGCCATATTTTTCTATAAGTTCTAATGGTATATAGCATCTTGATTTGGCTTTGTCTCTGCTTATATCTTGCCAAAAATTTACAAATTGTAAAGCCGTACAAATCTTATCAGATTGAATAATTTTTTCATTCGTATTTTCGTTAAAAAGCTTCAGTAACATCTCACCTATAGGATTAGCCGAGTATGAACAGTAGTTATAGAGATCATTCCAGTTTTTGGGATGCTCGAAGTTTATATCCATTTTAAAAGCAACTATCAGTCTTTTCAAATCTTTTATTTCTATTGCTGTATTGTCACAAGTATTCAAGACTGCTTTCAAGATTGGAGAGTTAACATCGTTAGAATTTGAATCTAAACTTGATTCAAGAAGATTCAACAAATTATATCTTTTTTGGATTGAGATATTTAAGTTTTCATCGGCGATATCGTCGGCCACCCTGGAGAAAGAATAAATCGTATAAAAATGCTTTCTTAACTGTTTGGGTATTAATAGCGAGCCAACTGGGAAGTTTTCATAATGACTTTTTGCTAAGTTTTCACAAAATTGGAAAGCTTCCTCATCTGTATTAGAATTGTACTTCTCAGATTGTGGTTTAGAAAGCTCTTCTAGTTGGTTAAAATTGTACTTCATAAAAAAATGGCCCAGCTTTAAAACTGAGCCATGTGATTAAATATTAGTAGCTTTTGTATTGCTTATATCTAAAGTCTTCTATTTTAGCATCTTTTTTAGCTTGGTTGAGCCATAAGTAAAATGCCTCTCGTTTATACTTTTCTTTAAGCTGATCTCTGAAAGCAGGTAATGCTTTATTAACTTGATCATCACTTGGTTTGTTTCTATTGTTAACCTGTACTATATACACAGAGTTTTGTCCCATAATTGGTTCACTAATTGTGTTCAATGGTAATTTAGAAACCGCATCTGTAAAGTAATAATCTCTTCCGCCACCAGGAATAGTACCGTTGTTTGAAACGGCAGTTGCAGTCTTCACATTTAATGAAGGATTCGATTCAGCCGCAACTGATAAATTTCCACTTCCTTTTATTGAGTTATAAACTTCAGCAGCTTTTTTCATTTGATATTCCAATGCCTTTTTGTTTCTCACTCTTGCTCTAACATCTTCAATTACAGCATCAAATGGAGCTATACCTTTTTTCTGTACATCGGAAACCACAGCAACAACATAACCAAAATTATCTAATTCTAAAGGTTGTAGGACTTCTCCTTTCTCAGCTAAGAATGTTAAATCCGTTAAATATTGGCTAGTCAATGTTGGGGAGTCTTTAGAAATAGGTCCCGTTTCTTGCACCATAATACCAAGCTTTGAAGCCAATGAGTCTATATTCTCACCTTCTTCCAATTGCTTTTCAAATGATTTTGCATCTCTAATAGTCTGATTCTTAGTAATACCAGAAGTTTTTGGTGTCAATTTGATAAAAGAATATTTGTACTCTTGGGATTTAGAGTCGTTTACTTTTATTATGTGATATCCGAATGAAGTTTCAACTGGACCTGCAATGCCACCAACTTGAGTTTCGAAAGCCGCCTTCTCAAATTCCGGCACCATCTGACCTTTACCAAAATAGCCTAAGTCCCCACCGTTTGCAGCACTTCCTGGGTCCTTAGAATATTTTGATGCTAATTCTGCAAAGTCTTTACCAGATTTCGCCTCTTTTAATATTCTATTTGCCTCAGCTTTAGCGCTATCTTTATTATTATCGAAGTTAATTAATATATGACTTGCTTTAACAACTTTATTTGTACCTGTTCTGACATCATCTATTCTTATAAAGTAAGTACCATCAGCAGCTCTGATTGGTCCTTTTATTTCACCTTTACCCATATCCAAGATATATTGAGCCAGTCTAGGTTCAATCTCATTAACGATAGTATATTCAACACTTTCACCATTGAAGTCTCTAAGTTTTTCTGAAAATACACTATCTTTTGCAACAGAATCAGCAGCAGAGTTTAGCAAACTGCTTAACAATTTCTGTCTCTTTTCTACTGTTGCAGAGTCTTGTGATGATGGCTGCACTCTGAAAGTTGCATATTTTAACCTTCTTGTTGCTTCTTGTCTGAATCTATTTTTATTTTTCTCATAATAAGCTTTTAAGTCTTCATCCGTTATCCCCAACTCATCATCGGAGACAGTCGCTGCAGGAAATTGTAGATAAGTAATATCAGAAGTAGTATTTTCATCAATGTATGTCTGTCTTGCAAAAGATTTAGAAACGATTGAAGTAGAAAGATTAACTGCGTTGTTCAACATTTGTTGTTGTTTTTGGTCTTTCAAATAAGCAGTTATCATATTAATTTCATCTCTGAATTGCTTAAGAGCATTTTGCTTTTCAGTAGGGTCCATATCAGGAGCTCTTTGAGCGTAGAATGACTGAGGATCAGTAAGCAACTCAACATAAGTCTGACTTTGGAAGTTACCAGCAGAATCAGTAAATCTTTGTTTCATGAAATCTGGTGGATTGTTAAGCAGCTCAAATGCTACTACTTCATCAGTTACAGAAGCCCCAACTTTTTTCGAATATTGCTCAACCAAAAGCCCATTAATCATTGTTGACCACATTTGATTTCTAATTTGTTTGTCGTCAATTGGTGCATCTGGATTTTGAGTTCTTCTATTTTCTAACTCTTGAGTTACGTTTCTTTCATAATCAATATATTTAATTTCATCACCATTTACAGTTGCAATCGCCATAGTTTGAGGATTATTTGTTGCCGAAGTCAACCCTCCAATATCAGCATCTGCAAGTGCCATAAATAAAATAAACACGACAGCAAATGCTGTCAAAATCCAAGGTGATAGCGTTCTTATTCGTTCGAAAGTACCCATTGTATAATAGTCCTAAATTTTAATTTTCATATTCTAATTCTGTGCAAGTAACAAAAATAAGCACCTTATATAAAATTTCCAATTCTATTTGCAAGATTGTTGATATGTCAGTAGTTTAGTGTAAAATAAATTATCAATAAAATAGATAGAAAATGAATGAAAAAAATAGGTAAATTTCAGATAGATGTAGTGGACACTGGTGGATTAGCACTCGACGGTGGAGCGATGTTCGGAGTAGTACCCAAAGCACTATGGCAAAAGGCATACGACGAAGGTGATGATAAAAACAGAATACCGATGGCTGCACGTCCATTATTAGTTCGATGGGATGACAGAGTAATGTTGATAGACTCGGGTAGCGGCGATAAATTAGGCGAAAAGCTGGAGAGTATATATAGTATAGAACACCATAAGACTTCGATAAGAATAGGTCTTCAAAAATATGGATTAACACCAGGAGATATAACTGACTTTGTCTATACTCATCTTCATTTCGATCACTCAGGCGGTTCTACTATTAAAGATAATGGAGATGTAGTTCCTGTTTTTTCTAATGCAAAGCATTACGTACAGAAATCTCAATATTATTGGGCTATGAACCCAACAATGAAAGATAGAGCTTCTTTTATGAAAGAAAACTGGGAACCAGTAAGAGCTTCAGGAACATTGGAACTATTAGATGGAAATGGCGAACTATACAAAGGGATAGAAGTAATTACGGTAGATGGTCACACAAAAGGTATGCAGATGGTAAAAATTAGTGATGAAAATGAAACTATTCTTTTCGGAGCTGACCTTACACCTACCTCAGCCCACATAAGTTATCCTTTTATTATGGGTTATGACAATTTCCCATTGACAACTTTGGCTGAAAAAGAGAAATATTTCCCAATTGCTTACGAGGACAATTGGACAATAATTTTTGAACATGATGCCTTTTGTCAAGCAGGAAAATTGGGTATGAATGAAAAAGGAATTTTCGTAAAAGAAAAATTTGATATTAGTACATTCTAAATTAACATTTTTTTTAATTATTATTGAAAAAGGTTTGTAGTTATAAAATAATCTTTTAAATTTGTAGTTCCAGTAAAATCAGGTTTATAAAAATGGCAAAGAAGCAAACATTTGATAGTAAGAACAAGAAAGATGATAGAACATCTGTCAAAGTTCTTAAATGGTACCAAGATGAAACTCGTGGTACGCTTAGATTAATGACAAGATTCATAAAAGTGAACGACTTGAATGAATTACAAAATATTGAAATAAATAAATAGGTTAGTTATGAAAAAGGGAATACACCCTGATTATCGCGTTATAGAAGTAGTGATGACGGATGGTACAACTTATAAAACAAGATCTTGTTACAAAGGTGATAAGATGGTATTGGAGATTGATTCAAAATCACACCCATTTTACACTGGTAAGCAAGTACTAGTAGATACTACTGGTAGAGTAGATAGATTTAAGAAACGTTTTGAAAAATCGAAACAATTACAAGAGTCAAGAGGTAAATAATGTCAACTATACACCCTATGCAAACTGGAGCTGCGGCTCGTACTAAAAATAAGAATAAACCTAATCCATTGGGCAAGCAAAAAGTTATTGACTATATGGACATTAAATTTTTGAATAGATTCACTAATGATCAAGGTAGAATATTACCTCGTCGTATAACTGGTGTTTCTGCTTATCAACAACGCAGAATAGCTTTGGCTATCAAATATGCTAGACACCTGGCTTTGATGCCTTTCGTAGCTCAAGATATTTCTTAATGTCAACTGCAATTAAGATCTTACAAAAAGCTAACCAATTTTGGTTAGCTTTTTTTATTTAGAATATTTTTTATTCAAATCAAAAATATAAAACTTCCAACCTTTACTATCTTCAATGATTATAGGTTCAGCAAATAAAGTATCTTTAGAAGTAATTACGTATTTGTGATGTTTATAAGGCTCTTCAACAATCCAACCACCATTATTAGCTTTTTTCACCATACTCGCTATATAATAGTCAATATTATATTTCTCTAATAAATCAGAAAGCTGAATAGTAGTTTTTAGATTACGAAGATAGTCTTTATCCATAGTTAAGCCTTCTAATTGAACAACAGGACTGTCAATAAGATAGGAAATTAAGCCTGCCCTATCTCCAATAGCGTATTTACCGGGATGACTTTTCTCGAAATTAGTTACTCTTATTGCATTTTCATAGTATAAAGTGTCCGAGGAATCTCTTTTAAAAGCTAATATAATATAGAACATACTAATTAGAAATGAAACGGATATGAGACTAAATTTAATTGCTTTTGTCATTTTGAGTAAATTACCAAAAGAAATAAAAAAGACAATTATACTTGGTAGAAAAATATAAAAATACCAAGACCACATATACCATCCACTTAAAATTGAATTAATAAGTATAAATACGAAAGGAAATATATTAAGTAGATGAAACAATAATTTATTCTCTTTATTAAGATTAATTATGAATATGTTTATAATAGACATAATGAAAGGTATTAAAGCAAATATAATTCTATCAAGATACAAGTTAAATAATGACATAAAAGGATTAGTGACTGGAAATAATGTGGTCTTTAATTGTTTTGCTTGTCCAGAAATAGGCAAGATTGTATCGAAATAAATTAAGTTAACAATCAAATAAATAATTATTAGAACAAATGGAAAATAGTATTTTATTTTAGAAAATATACATCTATCATGTAATATGAAGTAAATAATAAGTAAAAATATTAAAATAGAAGCATCAATTCTTGCTAAAAATAGAACTGAACTAATCATTGTTACTTGAAGATATTTTCCTTTTCCGTCAAGAATTTTCAATATGAGTAGAATAACAAGTGGAATTGCTAATATAATCTCCATGCCTGAAGTTAAGTAAATTAAGTACAACGACGAAGAAATTATTGCAAAGTAATAACTATTATCATTATTGAAATAAATTCTATATATCCTATGAAGCAGATAAAAAGAATATATATGAGAGAGAAGAATTAATAAAGTAACACTAAATGTTACAAAGAAAGGATCAGCAGAAATAAATTGAATAGTAGTAAGGATAAGAAACCACAGAGGATGAAACCCATTAGTGTGAGTTTGATAATCCAGAGTAGGAAATCCATATTGAATGAAATTTTTAGAAGTTTCAAGGTAATAAAAGAAATCATCTTCAAAAAATGCTAAAAATTCCAGCCCATCAAAGAATATAAACTTAACAAATAGAAAACAAGCTGAAACTAAAAAGTAAAATATAATTATAACTTTACTAATAATTGATTTAGTCCTCTGAAAATAACAACTAAAATAAAAAAAAAGCTCATTTGTAGAAATCAAATGAGCTTTTTACTAAATAACTTGGCGGTGACCTACTCTGCCATAGCGTTACCACTATAGTACCATCGGCGCTAATGGGCTTAACTTCTCTGTTCGGAATGGGAAGAGGTGTACCCCCAGTGCTAAAACCACCAAGAATTAAATTTTTGAGTGATGAAAGTAATCAATTATATAATAATACTATCATTATCATGTTGTAATGAAGTTAGCGTCAAAATAATGACTAAAAACTTAAGTATGTTTGTTACGATAAGCCCTCGAACAATTAGTACTTCTTAGCTAAACATGTTGCCATGCTTACACTTAAAGCCTATCAACCTAGTCATCTTCTAGGGTTCTTACTCCCGAAGGATGAGATATATAATCTTGGAGTAGGTTTCGTGCTTGAGATGCTTTC
>JAGQWJ010000015.1 GCA_020437395.1 Ignavibacteriota bacterium
AAATATACAGAAGTCTATTATATCGAGGATGAAAACACTTTGACTAGAAAATTTAAAGTTAGCAATACAAAACACGGTGAAGAGAATTATAAAGTGAAGTCAGAATTACATTATATTGAAAATTCGCAAACTGAAGAATAATATTATGACTAACTTTCAGTGAATCTAATTTGAAGAAGTTTTTTTTTTCCTTAATAAAAACTACTTAGTATATTTAATTATAAAATAACTTTCAATTTCGGTATATTTGTAAATGTACCTTATAACAAAATTGAATCCGATTAATGTCATTTTTTAATGTATTTTCAAACGATGTCGCAATCGATCTTGGCACTGCTAACACCCTTATCTGGATGAAAGGTAAAGGGATTGTTCTTAATGAACCAACTATCGTAGCATTCGACCGTCAAACTAAAAAAATTATCGCCATTGGTAACGATGCACAATCAATGGTAGGGAAGACCCACAAAGACATAAAAATTATCCGTCCACTTCGTGATGGTGTTATTGCCGACTTTGAAATCACTGAAGGAATGCTTCGTGCATTCATCAGAAAAGTATCTAACACTTGGCAACCAGCTCGTAGAGTTGTAGTTGCTGTACCCTCTGGTATCACTGAGGTAGAAAAGCGTACGGTTCGTGATAGTTGCGAACACGCAGGTGCTAAGGAAGTCCACCTAATAGCTGAGCCAATGGCTAGTGCTATAGGCATAGGGCTGAATGTACACGAGCCAGTAGGTAATATGATAGTTGATATTGGTGGTGGTACTACGGAAGTTGCGGTTATAGCACTTTCTGGTATAGTAACTGCCGAATCAATCAAGCACGCTGGTGATGAGATGACAGACGCTGTTTCTCAGTATTTCCGTCGTTATCATAATATATTGATAGGTGAAAGAACTGCTGAAATGATCAAATGTAATGTTGGTTCTGCTATGCCACTTGAAGAAGAAATAGAAATAGAAGTCAAAGGTAGAGACCTTGTTTCTGGTATCCCTAAGATGATAAATGTAACATCAGTTGATATTCGTAAAGCCCTTGCTGATTCAGTTGATAAGATAGTTACAGGTGTACTTAGGTTATTAGAGAAAACTCCACCCGAACTTTCGGCAGATATTTTTGATAGAGGTATTTTGCTTAGTGGCGGTGGTGCTTTGCTCAAGGGTTTAGCAGAGAAGATTACAAAGGAAACAAATTTGCCCGTTCACGTAGCCGATGAACCTTTGACGTCTGTTGTCTTGGGAACAGGAAAAGCATTAGAAAACCTAAGTGATTTTTCGTCAGTTTTAATAAAACGAAATTCATATTAAAAGTAGTGTTCTCCTATGTTGCAGCTTCTGAATTTAATAGTAAAATTTAAAGACTATGCTGCCCTTACTCTTTTGTGTATTATCAGTCTATCATTGATTTCCATAGGTGATGTCTCAAAAATAGGTGGTTATAGAGCTTTCGTTGTTGGAACAATCGGTTGGCTCGAGGAAGCTTTTTCATGGGTTCCCAACCCAGATGCTTTGAAGACCGAAAATAGGGCTGTAAGAGAGCTTAATCTCTATTTATCTTCAGAATTAATGAAATCTCGTAAAGCTCTTTCAGAAAATAGAAATTTGAGAGAATTGCTTGAATTTAAAGAAGGAGCTGATTACAATCTTATTTCAGCGGAAGTAATAGGCAAATCTGTTATCGAATTAAGAGAGTATATCACAATAAACAAAGGAAGCAACGACGGTATCGATCGGGGTATGTCAGTCAGAACTGATGCAGGATTAACCGGTGTTGTAGTTGTGGTTGAAGAAAATTACTCTTTAATCGAAACTCTTAACAACAGGCAAATAAAAATTTCGGCTAAGATTGAAAGAACTGGAATAGATGGGATACTGATTTGGAGTGGCTCGAAGTATTTCAATATGATGAATATACCTAAGTCATTTGATATTAAAGTGGGTGATGAGCTAATTACTTCAAATTATAGTAGAAAGTATCCACCTGATTTACCAATAGGAAAAGTAGTTAAAGTAGATGAAGATAAATCGAGTCTATTTCATAAAATATATGTTGAACCTTTTGTTTCATTCAGTACTTTGGAGCAAGTATTTGTAATACAATTTGTGAACGACCCAGAAAGATTAGAATTAATAGAGAAAATGGAAGAACGCTTAAGGTTGTTGAAAAAATAGATGAACAGAACGAAGAAAAAGATAAATCATGGTTTTCAAAGATATGTTGTTTATGCAATAGTAGCTATTTTACTTTCGCTAATTCAATTTTCGTTACTTAATTTTGTTGAAGTTCAAGGTATAACTCCGGATTTATTGCTTATACTTTGCGTATGGATAGCAATTCGCGAAGGTAGATTTACTGGTATTATTGCGGGATTTCTTATCGGTATTACTCTTGATATAGTGTCTTTTGATTTAGTTGGAATAAATGCATTCACTAAAACAATTGCAGGATTTGTTGCTGGTTCTTTCTATCAAGAAGGTAAAGAGCAGTTGATATTACATGGTCTAAAGTTCTTGTTAATTGTTTTTATTTCTTCTTTCATTCATAATTTAATATACTTCTTTTTCTATATCAAACTAAGTGATATAACTTTTGTTTCATTCTTTCTTAAATACGGAATAGCATTCTCATTCTACACTACTGTTTTTGCTGTTATCCCTATGTTGATAAAGAGAAAAGAGAGAATAATTTAGGAATTAAAAATTTATGTTTTTATCTGAACTTGAAATAACAGGATTCAAATCTTTTGCAGGGAAGACTAAATTCAAATTTGCAGATGGTATAACTGCAATCGTAGGGCCTAATGGATGTGGCAAGTCAAATGTAGTCGATGCTGTTCGTTGGGTATTGGGTGAACAAAAAACTTCTGTTCTCAGATCTGATTCAATGGATAGTGTTATTTTCAACGGTACATCAAAAAGAAAGCCCTTAGGTATGGCTGAAGTAACAATGAGATTAGAAAATAATAAATCCGTGTTGCCAAGTGAATATGATTCTATTCAAATATCAAGACGATTATTCAGAGATGGTGCTAGCAACTATTTATTAAACAAAACTAAATGTCGATTGAAAGATATAAATGATTTGTTTATGGATACTGGTCTTGGCCCTGATTCTTATTCTGTCATTGAGCTAAAAATGGTCGAAGCTCTTATTAATGGTAAAATGGATGAACGTCGACGAATGATAGAAGAGGCGGCAGGTGTAACTAGATATAAACAACGCAGGAAGGAGACGAACAATAAACTTAGTAAAGTCCAAGAAGACTTAGAACGTATAAATGATATACTATCCGAAGTTGAAGTTAATGTTAGAAGATTGTCTCGTCAAGCTAAAAAAACAAAAAAATATAATGAATATTCTGAAAAATTGAAGAACATTGAAAGCGAATTGCTTAAAAACGAATATGCTTCTTTCAAATCTAAAAATAATGATGTAAAAAAAGCTATTAACGAATTATCTAATAATATCACTTTGCTTGAGGAAAATTTAAATAACCTTGAGAATGAACTTGTAAAAAGTAGA
Organism: Ignavibacteriota bacterium; assembly: GCA_020437395.1. GTDB lineage: Bacteria > Bacteroidota > Ignavibacteria > Kapaibacteriales > UBA2268 > PGYR01. Next base: position 3,526 of record JAGQWJ010000015.1, read on the forward strand.
GAAGAAAAAACATCTTTAGATACGAAGATTAGCGAGATAACAGGCAACGAAAATATGCTTAATAATAAACTTGCTGAATCAAAAAGATTAATCTCTGTTAACAAAGAAAAGCTGCTATCTTTGAGTAATATTAGTAATAGACTTATAGAAGATAACATTAATAGTGAAAAGTTTATTCAAAAATTGGAAAATGACATATCACAATTAGAAATCAAATTTTCGAGAAGAGAAGAAGACACGAGGACTCAAAACGAATCACTTGAAGAATTGAAGTCAGAGAAAAATCTAAGAAAAAAGGAATTAGATGAAGCTCGGGATATGGCTAATGCAGATTTAGATGTTTTAAATAAATTAAAAAATTCAATACAATCGGAATATTCTATTATCGAAAATAATGAAAAACGTATTGAGAAAATTAGAACTAAAATTGAGAATTATAAAGAAGAAATTTCTCAAGAAAATAAAGAAATTGAAATAAAAAATAATTTAGAAATAGAACTAACAAGTAAACTTAAAAATCTTAATGCAGAATTAAAAGATAAGAACGAAGATTACAATATTACTACGAGTAAACTTGAGAATTTGAACAATGAATTGAATAATATTAATGATTCAATTTCAGATTTAAGAAGCAATATATCTGGTAAAAAAGCACAGCTAGAATTCTTAGAGAGTTTGTCAGCAGATGATGACACAACTCAAATGCTTTTAAATTCAAAAGAATGGGAGAGGCCAAAAAATCTGACCTTGCTTGAAGAATTAATTTCGAGTGACGAAAAATATAGCAAGGCTATAAGTTCTATATTGGGACCTTACAGGAACTTGATAGTAGTAGATACGAAAAAACAAGCAGAATCAGCTTTCCAGCTTTTAGAAAAGAAAAACCTTAGTAAAAGAGCTATAATATGCCGTGAACTAATTCCAAGAATTAATAGTAAAGTGTCAGTCAAAGGAGTTGAATTATTCACTGACGTTATAGAAACTGATGAAGATATTAAATCATTAATAATATCTTTATTTGGTCAAGTTGCAATAACTGAGAATAGAGAAGAAGCGTATTCTTTGGTACAAAATAAATTTAAAATTGCTGTTACACTCGATGGCTTTTTAGTAAATAGTAATGGTATAATCAGAGGGGGTGGGTCATCAAAAAATGACACTGCTAATCTTGGTAAACAAAAAAGAATTAAGGATATAACATTACAACTTGATGATCTCAATTCGAAGTATGAGATATTGCTGAATAAGAAGAGTGAGTTAACTACTAAGAAAAATGAGCTTAATCCTGATAGATTACTTCAAGAGCAAAAGAAATTAGAAAATGAAATCAAACAGATAGAAAGTACAAAACTTCAATCTACGATGAAAATAGATTCTCTAAAAAATAATATAGAGATGTATGAAAAAAGTATTGAAGCATCAAAACAGGAACTCGAAGATTTACAAACAGAAATAAAGACTTTAAATTCTGATATTGAGATTAAAAAAGAAAAGCTGAAATCGGCCGAATTGAATAAAGAAGATAAGATGAAAACTCTTAATAATGCCGAGATAAGATATAACAAATCGAATGAGGAATTGCAAGCTGCCGAAATTTTAATGATTCAATTGAAGTCAGATTTGAACAATATAAAGAACGATATTGAAAGAGCTAAGAGTCAATTGAGAGCAGAGAAAAATAGGGTTCAGAGTAAAAAAGATCAAATTATTCATAATGAGAAATCAAATATAGAAATTGTCTCACTTAATAATGAATTAGAAGCTAAATCAGAAATAGACAGAAAGAGCCTAATTGAAATTTCCAATAAGAAAGATCAATTAGATGAAAAAAGAAAGATTATAGAAGAAAATCATATTAATTCTACTAATGAACTCCACACTAAACGCAATCAATATAATAAGTTAAAAGATGAATTCCATAAGGTCGATATTTCAAGAAGTGAATATGAAACAAAAATGGAATCATTGGAAAATCGGGCAATTGAGGCCTATGATTTAGATTTAGTTTCACTTGATTTAATGTATGATGAAAACTTCCCAATTTCTGAATACAAAAGGGAAGTTGCAGAGTTAAAAAATAGTTTAATTAGTTTGGGAAGCATAAATTTTGAAGCAGTAGCTGAATACGATGAGCAAAACGAAAGATTATTATTCTTAACTAAGCAAATTAACGATTTGACGGAATCTGAAAAGACTTTAAAAGAAACTATCAAAGAGATTAATATTAATGCTGAAGAAAGATTTGAATCAACATTCAAAAAAATAAAAGAAAACTTTTCAAACCTATTCAAAAAATTATTCAACGAAGAAGCAGTAGCAGATATTTCTCTTACAGATAATAATTTATTAGAATCGAACATAGAGATAATTGCGAAACCTCCAGGAAAGAAACCACGTAGTATAGATATGTTGTCAGGTGGAGAAAAGACATTAACAGCAATTGCACTTTTGTTCGCAATCTATCTTGTTAAACCATCTCCGTTTTGTATATTAGATGAAGTTGACGCCCCATTGGACGACGCTAACTTAAGAAGGTTCAATAATTTAATAAGGGATTTTAGTAAGAATACTCAATTTATTATTGTTACTCACATGAAAATTACTATGGAAGCTGCAGATACATTATATGGAATAACACAACAAGAAGTTGGGATTTCTAAAATAGTTTCCGTAAACTTGAAAAAAGACGAAATATTATAAATTAATTTGAGATAAATTATGAGAATAATAAAATACTTTTTGTTAATAATGCTATTTTCTTTTAGCTATTCTTTCTCACAAATGCAGGATTTAGGTGGTCAAGAAGAAGGTGGTAGTTCAGAATTTCAAGATTTATCTGAGCCAGAAAAGAAATTAGAAATAAAACAAAAAGCCGATGGTTCCTTAGAAAGACCAAAAGACCACGACGAGGCAATGAAATATTACAAAGATAAATACTACGATGAACTTGAGGGTGTTTATTTTGAGGATTTATGGAATGCTGTTATTTCGGCTCTTTCAGATCAAGGTTGTGAATTAATGACTAAAGTACAAAAAACAAATGATGAAGGTTTTCTAAAAGGAGTGATGAAATCTGAATTTTGTGTATTTGTAAATGATGAAACAACATTTGATGCACTAAGATTATATAGCGTTAAAATGCCAGTCATAAGGGGTGGTATTTGGGTCAATGGTCGGATTCAATATAAAATAATTCTAGAAGAGATTAATGAAGGTGAGGGGACTTCGATACTAGTAACTGGAGAGTTAAGTGGCTCTGAAGAGAATGTTACTAATGAAGTTCATTTCTGGGCTTCTAATGGTTGGTTTGAAACTGATTTGCTTTACAGAATTAAAAAGAAAGTTGGAAGATAATGTTTAAGATTATTTCAATGCCTCTAATTCTAGGGGCATTTTTATTTGTTTTAATGTTTAATTCACAAAATCTGATGTCTAAAGATGCTGTTCAGTTGACTGTAAAAATAACAAATACTGAAAGCAATAATGGACAATTAGTTATCTATTTACACAATAATCCTGATTATTTCCCCAAGGAGAAGAAAAAGGCATTCAGAGTTATTAAATCAAAAATAGAAAAAAACACCGCAAAAATAATAATCAAAGATATTCCAACTGGTAAATATGCTATTGCTGTACACCACGATGAAAATGGGAACAATGAAGTTGATACTAATTTTTTAGGAATACCTAATGAGGACTTCGGTGCATCAAATAATGCGAAAGGATTTATGGGTCCACCAAGTTTTGAAGATGCTTCGTTTTTGATAGAAAATGATAAGACAATCACCATAAACATGGATTAATTGCTCTTAATCAAATTTTCATAGACTATTTGTGATGCTCCGCTGTGAGAATAGACAAACTCCTTATTCTGATTTCCAATTCTTTGTCTCAATTCTTCGTCAGACAATAATTCGTTTAATTTACTAAGAAGTTGATCGCTATTTCCAACTGGTACCAACCCACCTTTCGCTACTAATCTTCTTGCATCTTCAGAATTTTTATAATGTTGATTGCCACAAAAAATAGGTACGCCATAGCCCGCTGGCTCTGTTACAGAATGAACTCCTGCACCAAATGCACCACCAACGTATGCTATATCAGCGTATTTATATAAATCTAATAATAGCCCAATCTCATTAACAATTAGATCTTTATCAATGATTTGTCCGTTAGTTAAATCCGAATAAATTAAACAATCATCTATCTTATTTTTGATATTAGCAATTGTTTTGTCATCTATTTCATGAGGAACATAGATTGTGATTAGATTATGGTTCTTTTTTACTTTTTTGACAACTGACGAAACCAAAGAAATATCAAGTCTCCAACTGCTACCTACTACTAGTACTTTGTTACCGGGTGCAATATTAAGCAATTTATTATTACTTGCAAACTCTACTCTTGAAATTATTCTATCATACCTAGTATCTTGAACAAGAGAAATAGGAACACTAATTTTGATAGATTCGAATTTTCCTAAGTGATAATCATTTACTGCATATATACTGGTTAATCTTTTTAGTAAGAGCTTGTAAAAATTAACTCCTAAATATTTTTTACCAAGAGATTTGCTAATGGTATAAGTAGCATTAATTAAGTGTGTAGGTATATTGTATTTATTCAAATATCTGACAAAGTTGTACCATAGGTCATATCTCACCACTAAAACAATGTCAGGTTGAATGTGGTCAATGAATTTTTTAACTCTATTCTTAAAATCTAATGGTAGATAAACTTTATAATCAAAATACTTTTTCTCTTTGAGGTTATTATATCCAGAAGGTGAAAAAAATGAAGCAATTATTTCTGTATTAGGTTCGTTTTTTCTGATTATTTCAACTAAATATTTTACTTGTTCATATTCTCCCATCGAAGAAGCATGTATTAGTACACGTTTGTTCTTCTTTGGAGGAATATCAAGGTACGATTCAGAAAATTCCTCTCTTTGTTTTATCTTATCATTAGTCAAAGACATTAGCTTTGAATATAAGAACAAGAGAGGAAGTGCTATTAAATTATAAATTAATTTTAGGAATATCTGCATTATTTACCAATAAAATTTGCTTTCCGTTTTTCTAAAAATGCTAAAGTACCTTCTTTGAAATCCTGAGAACCACAAACTTCACCAAATAATTTAGATTCATATTCTAAACCTTCTTTTAACGATAATATTGTTGAAGCTCTGACAGTATCAACTATTGCAGAAACAGCAATCGGACTTTTACTAATTATTTTCTCAATTAGTGCAATTGATTTCTCAATTAATTCTGTTTCATCAAATACTTCGTTTACTAGTCCAATTCTCTTTGCTTCGTCGGCACTAACAATGTCACCAGTTAAGTTTAACTCCATTGATTTTGCAACACCAACTAATCTAGTTAACCTTTGAGTTCCACCATAGCCAGGTAATATTCCTAAGTTAATCTCTGGTTGACCTAATTTAGCATTAACACTTGCGTATCTAATGTGACAAGACATTGCTAATTCACAACCTCCTCCCAAAGCAAAACCATTAACTGCAGCGATAACTGGAATACTCATAGATTCTAATCTTGCCATTACTTTACTTCCAAATTCAGAAAAGTGTTTCCCCGATCTGCCGTCACAAGCGTTAAGTTCTTTTATATCCGCTCCTGCAGCGAAAGCTTTTCCCTCGCCAGTTAATAGCACTGCTCTTATATCCTTGTCCAATTCAATAGTAGTAATAACTTCGTTCAAATCTGTGAACAATTGTTTATTCAATGCGTTCAACTTGTCTGGCCTATTTAGAGTTATTATAGCATATCCAGCTTTTTTCTCATACTTTATTGTTGTAAATTCCAACTTATTTCCATTTAAAAATGCAACATATTATTAGCTAATATAACAAAAACAAAGTTTAATATTAGAATTTATATTTACATATTATCTTTTTTTATTTTCACAACTGCTTTTTCAAAAAAGATTGAGAATAAACTAATTGTATCTGATACTATTCAAGATGGGCTTGTCTATCAGTACTATGAGATGGGTAGCCGATCAAAAAAGTTAAAAGTTCATGTTGCAAAAATGTCAAGGAAATCTAAAAATCTTGTTTTAGAGCCTCACTTAGTAAGTGAATCCGGACGACAATTGGGTTCATTAATTGAATTTGATAGCACGCACAGTAATTCACTGGTATCATTGAATGCTTCGTTTTTTCAAGGTGGGACAAATCTGCCAGTAGGAATAACAGTAATCAACAAGGAAGTACTGCAGCTAAGAAAATATAAGAATTGGAGTTCAATCATTTTCACTGATAATGGACTCAGCTTCAGTGAGTTAGAAGCGAAAGTCAATCTTTCATTTGCAAATTCAATTGTGGAGATAGATAGGTTTAACTATAGAACTGATAGTACTCAAATCGTAGCTTACAATAGCTTTTATAACACTCAATTCCCAAGGGTAAATGAAGTCGAATTGGATAGCTTATATATAAAGTACTTAATCGATAATAGTCTAAATACCATAGCTGGTGATGAAACTGAAGAATTGATGTCGATAAATGATTTCAAAGAAATTTATATGAGTACTATGGATTTTGATTCAACTCATAACTATTTTTATTTTAAAGCAATACCTATTAATAGTATTGGTTTAGGTAAAAATAAAGAGTACAGAGTAGAATCAGTAAAAAATTTACCAGTAGAGATTAATAAAGGCGAGATTCTATTCGAATCAAAAATGAAATTTCCTTTATTTGATAATGATACTATTCAATTAAGCTCAGATTTGAATATAGAAGAAAATTCGATTAATCATATTATTTCAACAACTCCTATAATTATGAAAAATGGGAAGGTTTTCATTAATTCAAAATATGAAGGTGCAACTTCTAGAAGATTTAATTCTAATCATCTTTCAAGATCAGCTATTGGCTATAACCAAGATTATTATTTTATTGTTGCTGTGGAACCAAATCAAGGAAGAAATATCAAAGGGGCTACGTTATTAGAATTAGCTTGGGTTATGGAAACTTTAGGTGCTACTGATGCTATAAACTTAGATGGTGGAGGCTCAACAAGTTTTGTAATTAACAAAAAAAACTTAGCTTTCCCATATAGTCCTAATTATAATAGGAAAATTTCCACTGGGATTAGTATTTTTAAAAAAGAAAATAGATAGAAAAATTAATGTCAATAATAAAATTAGAAAATGTCTCAAAGAGTTACGACGATGATAAGTTCGCAATACAAAATTTATCATTAGTTGTAAAAGATGGCGAGTTTCTTGTATTAGTTGGTCCATCGGGTTGTGGAAAATCAACTACATTGCGAATGATAGCAGGGCTAGAAAGTATAACTAGTGGTGAAATTTCGATTGATGGTCAAGTTGTGAATGATCTTTCCCCAGGCAAAAGAGACATTGGGATGGTATTTCAGAATTATGCTCTTTATCCACACATGACCGTTGAAGAAAATCTTGCATTTCCTTTGAAAATTAGAAAAACAAACAAAAAAAGTATTAATGATAAGGTTAATGAAATATCACAACTTGTAGAATTGAATGATTTGTTGAAACGTTATCCTAAGCAACTTTCAGGAGGACAGAGGCAAAGAGTAGCCCTTGGTAGAGCTATAATAAGAAATCCTAAAGTTTTTTTGTTTGATGAACCGCTATCGAATCTTGATGCGAAACTCAGAACTCAAATGAGAAATGAGATTATTTCGTTACAAAGAAAATTAAAAGTCACTGCAATTTACGTAACGCATGACCAAACAGAAGCAATGACTATGGGAGATAGAATAGTTATAATGAACAATGGGCAAATAATGCAAATTGGAACACCTGATGAGATTTACAACAAGCCGTCTAACTTATTCACGGCTGAATTCATAGGTAGTCCAAAGATAAATATTTTCACTGTTAATAATATATCAAAACTTGGAAATACATTGAGTATAAATGACAAAACTAAGTATATAGCTATAAGACCTGAAGATTTAATCATTGATAAGCAGGGAACAATAGCATCTATTACTAATATAGAAAATCTAGGACATGAATTTTTATATCAATTGTCTATGGAAAATTCAAAATATGTTGTACGTAACAATAGTACATTAGATGTTAACATTGGGCAATTAGTTGGTCTTAATATCAATTGCAGTAGATTATTACAATATGATGAAAAGGAAGAATTAATTTATGATTAACGTTTCTAACTTAACTTTATCATTTGGTGGTCGAACTTTACTTGATGAAATTACTTTTGTACTAAACCCAAAAGAAAGAGTAGGATTAATTGGTCGTAACGGACAAGGTAAATCTACTTTATTAAAAATATTGATAGGTTTAACTACTCCAAACGAAGGCAATATCTCGCATCCAAAAGATTATGAAATTGGTTATTTGCCACAAGAGGGTGGTGCCAAATCTGATTTAACTTTATTCGATGAAGTAAAAAAAGCATTCGCAGCTCAAAATCAACTGACGGAAAGAATAGATAGAATTACAAATGAGATTGGAAATAGAAACGATTATCATACTGATGACTATAATAACCTAATAATAAAATTAGCTGAGCTAAACGATCATTTGAATATTCTTGATTCTGGATCTATAGAAGCAAAAATCGAAAGAGTTTTGATAGGATTAGGGTTCAAAAGAGATGAATTCGAAAAATATTGCAATCAATTCTCAGGTGGTTGGCAAATGAGAATAGAATTAGCTAAAATTCTATTAAGTAAACCAGATTTGATTTTACTTGACGAACCAACAAACCATTTGGATATTGAATCTATAATGTGGTTAGAATCATTTCTCAAAGATTATTATGGTGCAGTTGTGATAGTATCACACGATAAGAGATTTTTGAACAATGTCACCAATAGAACAATTGAAATCTTCAATGGTAAAATTTTCGATAAAAAATTCTCATATAGCAGATTTATTGAAGAAAGAAAAGCTGATATCGAATTACAAAAAAAAGCTCAAATCAACCAAGAAAGACATATAAAGAGTGTCGAACAATATGTAGAGAGATATAGGGCAAAAGCACGTCATGCATCGCGGGCACAATCGAAACTCAAACAACTAGATAAACTAGACAAAATAGAAATCGATGATTTTGAAGATAAAAGAATCAAGTTCAAATTCCCAGAACCACCTCGTTCGGCGAAACTTGTAGTTGAGACAAAAGGCATTCAAAAGAGTTTTGGTCATAAACATGTATTAAAAGGTGTTGATTTTGCTTTAGAAAGAGGCGAGAAAGTCTCTTTTATAGGTAAAAATGGGACTGGTAAATCAACTTTAACAAAAATTATAACTGAGCATATTGATTATGATTTGGGTGAGCTTAAATTTGGTAGCAATGTCAAATTAGGATATTTTAGACAAGACCAATCTCAATTGCTCAACGAAGAGTTAACAGTTTTGGATACTATAGCCAATGTGGCAAATGAAGATATTAGACCTTACGTAAGAGACTTATTAGGTGCATTTCTTTTCTCTGGAGACGACGTTCAGAAAAAAGTAAAAGTACTTTCTGGAGGTGAAAGAGCTCGTTTGTCAATTGCCAGATTGTTACTTGAACCTACTAACTTTCTTGTTATGGACGAACCGACAAACCATTTGGATATTTCATCAAAAGAGATACTAAAAGATGCTTTAAAAAGCTTTTCTGGTGCTTTGATTTTAGTTTCACATGACCGTGATTTCCTTCAGGGGATAACTGATAGGACAATAGAGTTCACAGAACAAGGCACTAAAGAGTACTTAGGGGATATAGACTACTATCTTGATAAAAGGGAATTCTCTGATATTACTGAAATTGATCTAGAAAAAGTACCAAAGAATAATAATGATTGTTACGAAAAGGAAAAAAGTGATTCACAACAGAAAAGACTAAAACTAAAAGAATTAGAAAAGACTAAAAGAAAAATTGAAAGAGAGATAAGTGAAACCGAGAATAATATTAGTGATTTTGAAGAAAAAATGAATGATTTGGATGAAGGTTTTTCCAACCCTGATATTTATAATGACCCTGAAAGAGTTTCTAATCTTAAAATAGAGTATAGCCAATTAGAAACTAAACTAAATGAGTCTATGGAAAAGTGGACAGAGTTAAATACTAAATTAGATGAAACTTTGTCAGAAATTTCTATCCACCAAACTTAGTGTTAGGTTGTTCGTCTTGTTCTTTCACTGTACTAAGCTGTATAATATCCTCATCTGTTAATCGACGACCACCAATAAATCTTTTATTGTAATAGCCACTCTTAAGAGATGATACAGTAACACCATGTCTCGAACTTGCATGAGCAAACAAGTTATCACCTAAGTAAATACCGCAATGTGAAGCTCTTGCATAAGATCGCGTATGAAAGAAAATTAAATCTCCAAACTGCAAGTCATCTAAATTATCAATTTTTTCACCTAAAGTGTATTGCCATCTTGCAGTTCTTGGTAATTTTACTTCAGCAGCTTCTTTGAAAATAGTTTGAGTGAAAGCTGAACAATCAATAGACTTTCTAGATGTACCACCAAATCTATATGGAGTACCAAGCCAATCTAATATTGATTCCATGATTTGGTCTTTTCTAATACCGTTTTCAGTGAAAGTACTAGTTTCTCCATCTGAAACATAAGAAAGCCATTGTTTCTCAAAATTATTTATATCAACATCAACATCTTCGTAATTCTCGTCTTCTTGTTCCATCAAATCTAATACTTGTGCTTCCTCATCGTCTAATTCTGCATCACTTAATAATTCAGAATCATCGTTCATATTTTCAATTAAGCTAGAGTCAGCTGTGATTGGTTCAAGACCAGCTATTTCAGAAACAGATTCAGAATTTGCTCTAATCATTTCAATCGCTTTCTTTTTGGTTTGTTCGGGGTTATAATATCTTCTAGCAGAAAGATGCGTACTAGAAAAAACTATAATTGCTATCGCTACAATAGACTTATACAAAAAATTAGTGATTGAGTTTGTTTTCATCTTTTAGCTTTAATTAGTTTTTTAATATATTGAAAATAATATCGTGCAAGTTAAATATTTAGTTTACTTAATACAAATAATAAAATGAAATTATCAGTAATACAATTTGAAACTCTCTATAAGAATAAAGAAAATAATTTGAAAAAAATTAATGGTTATATTAGCGAGATTAACTCAAATATATTGGTATTTCCTGAATTAGCTACTTCTGGATACTTCTATACAGACAAAAATGAGTTAAGAAAAATAGCAGATAATTACGAAAGTGAAACCATAAAAAAAATTCAAAAGTTATCAACAGAACTTGAAAAAATTATAATTCTTGGCTTTCCGGAGCTTGATAATGATAAAATATATAATTCTGCAGCTGTACTAATACCTAATCCAAAATTGAGTAGAGTTTATAGAAAAACACATTTGTTTTACAAAGAGAGGTTTGTATTTGAGGAGGGGAATACTGGTTTTTTTGTAATTGATTATAATGGTTTGAAATTAGGTACAATGATATGTTACGATTGGCGGTTTCCTGAAGCTGCCAGATCTCTTGCTTTAAAAGGTGCAGATTTAATAGTTTGCCCATCTAATCTTGTTACTGGTGTGTGGCAAAATGTAATGAGTGCCAGAGCGTTAGAGAATAAAGTATATATTGCTGTCTCTAATAAAATAGGTAAAGAGTCAGATAGCAATCAAGAATTAGAATTCAACGGAGAATCCGCTATTTATTCATACAATGGTTCAGTGATTTCAAAAGCAAGTTGTAATAGCGAAGAAGTGATAACATCGACTATTGATCCTGAGAAAACAAGAGATAAATCTTTTAATCAAATTAATAATATTTTTTTAGATAGAAGACCGGAATATTATAAGTAAATGTACTGGTTCATAAAGAAATTTCTATATATAGTTTTAAAATTGTTAATTTTCGGATTATTACAAATACAATAACCTTAATTTATGTTTACAACCGTTAAGAAAATTCATTTCGTTGGTATTGGTGGAATTGGAATGAGTGGTATTGCTGAAATACTTCTATCACAAGGCTTTAACGTTAGTGGTTCTGATATGAACCAATCCGAAAATACGGATTATCTAATCAAATTAGGTGCAGAAGTACATATCGGTCATTCTGAAAAAAATATCGAAGGTGCAGAAGTAGTTGTCTATTCAAGTGCAGTTAAACCAAATGAAAACCCAGAAACTAAACTTGCATTGGAGAAGAATATACCAGTGATTAGAAGGGCGGAGATGCTTGCAGAACTATCAAGACTTAATTATTGTATTGGAATAGCTGGAACTCATGGCAAAACTACTACTACTTCAATGATAAGTCTAATATTAATCGAAGCGGAGATAGACCCTACGGTCTTAGTTGGAGGTCGTTTACAAGACTTTGGTGGAACTAATGCACGATTAGGTAAAGGAAAATGGATTGTAGTAGAAGCAGATGAATACGATAGATCGTTTTTGCAGCTAACTCCAACAATAGCTGTTGTCAACAATATTGAAGCTGATCATCTTGATATATATTCTGATATAAATGATATTTATGAAACTTTCAAAGACTTTGCAAATAAAGTCCCTTTCTACGGATTAGTAGCACTTTGTTTGGATGATTTAGGTTGCAAAGAGATTTATTCTAGTATTAACAAGAAAATTGCAACTTATGGCTTTTCTAGACATTCGATGATTAGAGGAGAAGACGCTCAATATGATGAGAGACGTAGTTCTTGTAAAGTTTATAAAGGCGGAGAATATTTAGGAATCATAGAAATAGGTATGCCAGGAAAGCATAACTTAACAAATGCCTTAGCCGCTACTACAGTAGCTTTGCAGATGGGGGTAGAGTTTACAATAATCCAGAAAGCTCTAAAACAATTCAATGGTGTATTCAGAAGATTCGAAAATAAAGGTACTTATAAGAATTGTTTAGTAATTGATGATTATGGGCACCATCCTTCTGAAGTAAAAGCAACTTTAGAGGCAGCTCAGAAGGGGTGGAATAAGAAAGTTATATGTATTTTTCAACCGCACACTTATAGCAGAACTCAAGAAATGGCGGAAGAATTTGGAATGTCGTTTGATAATGCAGATAAATTAATTGTAACTGATGTTTATCCAGCCCGAGAATTACCTATTGAAGGAGTAACTGGAGAACTAATTGCCAATGCTGCCAGAAACTATGGACATAGAAATGTGGAATATGTATCAGATAATGATGAATTAAAAACTGTTCTCGATAAACTTATTGATGACGAATACGTTATTCTAACCGTTGGTGCTGGCAATATTTTCAAATTTGCTGAATTATTAGTTAATAGTAAGTAAAATATAAATTATAAATAACATGAAAAAATTAGTATTATTAGTATCGATTTCTTTTTTACTGTTCTCAAATTCAAAATCTGCAACTCTCGAGAACAAAGTATTAGCAAAAGTTGGTAATGATGAAATTACTTATGGTCGCTTAGAAGCTGCATTTCAAAAGAATATGTCTGGTGAAAAAAAGAGATTATACGAACTTGACAAAGATTCTTTACATCAGTTTCTAAATTTGTTTATTGATTATAGACTAAAGGTTCAAGATGCAATTGACAGAGGGTATGACAAAGAAGAAGACGTAGTTAAAGAAATAGAACAAAACAACAAATTACTAACAGAATCATATTATTACGATAAAAAAGTTTTTCAACCAGTAGTTGACAAACTTTTAGATAGACGACAATATTACATAAAATTCGCTTATGTATTATTTCCTTTTGCTCAAGAAGCAGAGATAGTTTCTCCAACTTATCCTAAAGAATTAGCACAAAGTGTTTTAGATAGTATCTTGAGTAAAAAAATAACATTTGCTGAAGCCGCTAAGAACCATTCAAAAGAAAAAACATTGGCTGAAAATGGTGGAGTAGTAGATAGGTATTTGATTTCAGGTACGATACAGAAACCTATTGAAGAAGCACTATTTACTCTTGGTATAAATCAAATATATCCGACAATATTAGAAACATCTTATGGTTATTTTATTCTCAAATTAATAGAAAAAGAACCACGCAAACAAGTCTTAGTTAGTCATATTTTGATTAGTAATAAACAACAAGAGCTTTCAGATAATGAACATAGAAAAGCTGATTCACTTTTGAAACTCCTAAGAAAAGGAGCTAATTTTGAAAAATTAGCAGAGTTGAATTCCGAAGATCATGCTAGTGCAATTAATGGTGGCTCTTTGAATGATTACTATGATTTAGCGACTGGTTTCACAAAAACACATTCGTTTTTAGATAAGAATTTTATTCAAGCATTTATGGATTTAAAAGACGGAGAGATCTCCGATACAATTCATACCGCTTATGGAATCCATATTATAAAACGTCTAGATTCAAAAACACCAGATAGTAAAATAGATGAAAAAGACGTAAAAGAATACTACAAGAAAAGTGGATATGAAGACGATAAAAAAGATTATTACTTAAACTTCGTAAAATCAAATGGTTTTGAACTCAATGAAACTGCAATGGGAATAATTCTTTCTAATGTGAGTACTACAAAAACTAATCTGGACAGTAGTTGGGCAGATAAAATTCCAAATGACAAAATGAAAATTAAATTGTTTAGTTTTCAGAATAAATCTTGGACTATTGGTGATTTCGTAGAATTACTAAGTGATAAGTCTCAAACCCAATACAGAGCAACTGCTCTTAACAGAGAAGGTATTGTTTCTGCAATTTATAAGACTCTCAAACCACAAGTATTATCTATGTGGCAATCTGAATTAGAAAAAAGTGATTCGGATTTCAAGAAATTGATTCGAGAATTCCACGATGGTATTTTGCTATTTAAAGTAGAAGCTTTGGAAGTTTGGGATAAACTTCAGTTAGATACAGCAATGGCGAAAGATTACTATGAAAATTCGGGAGAAAAGTTTTATACTAATAAAAAGTACGATATAAGTGAGATTTTTGTATTGCAAGATTCATTGGCACAAAGTTTATATAACCGAGCAAAATCGGGTGAAGATTTTGGAGATTTGGCTACAAAATTCACTGTTCGACAAGGTTACAGAGAAAAAGCAGGACATCATGGTGAGTTAGATGCATCAGAAAATAAATTTAGTCAACAACTTGCCGATGTTGAGATAGAAGAGGGGACAATAATTGAACCAAAAGTTTATCAAAGTGGTTATTCAATTATTAAAATTAATAAGATAATAGAACCAAGGGAGAAATCTTTCGAAGAAGCGATTCCAGAAATGGCACCAATTGTTCAAAGATTGAAACAAAAACAATTGGTTGAAAATTGGCTCAAAGGAGTAAAAGATAAACATAAAATTGAAATATACGAGAATACAATAAATGAGATTTATGCAAACAAATCTAAGTAAGGTATTATTCTTTTTACTAGCATTGTGCTACGTCGCGGGTGCTCAAGTAAGAGAAGGTGAGAAGCTGAATGGAATAGCTGCTGTAGTAGGTAAACAATTAATTACCGATGCAGAAGTAAGGGCTGAGGTTATGACTTTCCAACAAATGGAACCTAATAATGGATTTAGTGATTCAGAATTATATGACAAAGTATTAGACAACTTAATAAATCAGAACTTAATGGTAACCAAAGCACTTGAAGACTCTATATCTATTTCAGATGACGATTTGAATAATGCATGGGAAACAGCTCTGAACAACTTAGTAAGAAGATATGGTTCTGAAAAAAGAATTGAAGACGTATATGGCAAATCGTTAAATAGATTAAGATTTGAATACTCGGATCAGATTAGAAAGAATTTATTAATCCAAAAACTCCAACAAAAAGAGTTTATGGATGTAAAGGCAGGTCCTAGTGAGGTTGAACAGTTTTATGAAAATTATAAGGACTCAATTGAAACTATACCGCAAAGAATAGAAATATATCACATTGTAAAGAATGTTTCTTCGAATAAAGGAAAAAAAGAGCAGACTTTACAGCTTGCAAGAATGGTAAGAGATTCGATTCTGAAAGGTGATTTGAACTTTGATATTGCAGCAAAAAGATATAGTGCAGATTTAGCAACAAAGAACGATGGCGGTAATTTAGGTTGGTTTAACAAAGGTAAATTAGTCCCAGAATTTGAAAATGCTGCATTCCAATTACAAGAAGATGAACTTTCATTACCAGTTGAAACTCCATTCGGATTTCATATTATTCAGACTTTAGAGAAAAAAGAAAACTCTATTAATACGAGGCATATAGTATTTTCGATTAAAACTACGCAAGAAGATAATGACAAAGTAAAAGAACTACTAATTGAAATAAAAAAGAAAGTTGATAATGGTGAATCTTTCGAAAAATTAGCTAAATTGTACTCAGACGATAAAGAAACTAAAGGATTTGGTGGATTGATTGGAAAATTGACCATTGAAAATATACCTGCTAGTATCCGTTCGACAATTGAAAATATGAAAGAAGGGGAAGTCAGTTCGCCGATACCATATAATGCTGACCCAACCAAAACAGCATTTCATATTATTTATAAAAAAAGAATTATAGCGTCGCATAAGCCATCATTAGAAGAAGATTATGAATTACTTCAAAATTATGCGTCTAATAAGAAAAGACAAGATGCTATGAAAAACTACTTTGAGAAACTGAGAGAGGAAATATATTGGAAACGCTATTAAAAATAATAATTGCTATATCTCTCGTTGTATTATTAAATTCTTGTGAAGTTGCAGGAATTGGTAAGATTAATTACAACGATAGAGTTGGCAATGAACTTATGGATTTCAATAATCCTGAGAGAAATATAGAAAAAAAAGCAGTTTATTTGTTTCAGCTAGAATCTGCAAATGATGATACAGTTTCTTTTTATGATTCTGATATAAAAGGTACTGATAAGACTAAAATTAAATTCTTAGAAAAATATACTTATACTTATCGGCTAGGCAATGTTGATTCAATTGAAGTTAAATTAATTGACCCAACTAATAATGAGCTTTTTAATCTTACCCGTCCCTATGAATCAGTTACTTTTGTTGCAGAACCAGGTACTTATACTTTAAGTGTTAAGAACTTGAAATTTAACAAAGGAGTTAGAAAAATATTTTGTAAACCTGACTACGATACAATTAGAACATTTGCTATCTTTAACTCTAATAATGACGTAATTTTCTCAATAATAACTGAAGATGAATGTAGAGATTGTAAATTAACAGATGGCAATTTCAAAGAGTTCCAATTAGATAGTATTGATTTTACAAGTGCAGATTTTCAAAATACTAATTTACAAGGGGCTAACCTTAGATACAGTATCCTTAATTATGTGAGCTTTCTTTCTACAAAAGCTGATACTGCAGATATGTCCTATGTTCTTTTCGATTCACCGCGAGACTTAAGACATGCCAGTTTCAACTTAACAAAAGCCTGGGGAATCAGAATTAATAATGCAAATTTGAATTTTTCAAAATTTTACGATTGTGATTTATCTAACAGTACGATTGAAGGTAGTCAACTCAATGAAGGGGAGATGTTTGCGTGCAATCTATCAAGCTCTACTTTAAAAAATAATAACTTTACGAATTCCACTTTCGAATGGTGTAGATTTGACTATTCTAATCTAACTGGTACGTCTTTTTGTGATTCTGATTTAAAAGATGCAACTTTTCTGAAAACTAAAGGTGATGAAACTACATTATGTGTTCCTGATTCTGCAAGAGGTAAGGGTATTCAATAGGAAACAGCAATAACAGCCAAATCTACTCTCCTTGTGCCTGATTTCAGTAGTTTAACAGCACATTCGTTTGCAGTTGTGCCTGTAGTAAGTACATCGTCAATCAATAATACTCTTTTCCCGTAAACTAAATTACTATTTGATACTTTAAATTTCTTATCTAAATTCGATTTACGTTCTGTTCTATTTAACTTTGCCTGAGAGTATGTATATCTAGTTCTT
The DNA here is from genome assembly GCA_020437395.1 of Ignavibacteriota bacterium. Taxonomy (GTDB): domain Bacteria; phylum Bacteroidota; class Ignavibacteria; order Kapaibacteriales; family UBA2268; genus PGYR01. The sequence continues at coordinate 21,408 of JAGQWJ010000015.1, forward strand.
TCCAAAATATTTTCGTCCATTGGAATTTTTGTGACATCACTTATGCTTTGACCTATTACCTCTGATTGATTAAATCCCCTTTCTCTTCTTCTAGCGTGGTGAATTGGAATTGGAATTATCAAATCGTAATCTTCCGGATTGATTAAATTGGAAATCATATTACCGAATTCGGTCCCTATTTGACTAATTCCAAGATATTTGAATTTGTGTATTGAGTTTAGAATATTATGATTATCACTAATTTTGAATAAAGATATTATTTTACTTATTCCCAAATCATCAGGATTATATTCCGACAACAATCTATCTCGAACTATTAATGGATGAGGGGGTGGGGATAGTTCTAATAATTTCTCTGAGCTTAAGTATCTGTAATCTCTGTCGTTTTGTAATAATTCTCCCGAAATGATACATTCATCGGGATTAATCAAATTCAAAAACTTATCAAAAAGAGAAGCTCTATACATTCAGCTATTTTAGTTTAAATTTATTAGAATTAGTTAGAGATATTACTGATGTTAAAATAATTAATCCGAAATTTTCTAAGATTTTTAACCAACCTACTTTTTGCTGTGCATTTCCGCCAGAGCATCCGCAATTTATGTCTAATCCACTTGCGAAAGCAAATATAACAGCAAATGTAAACATCAGTAACATTGCAGTTGCTATTAATCCATTTTCATTTTGATAAATTCCGAAAAGTAGTAAAACACCAACAATCAATTCAGCCCAAGGTAAAATTAATGCCATTAGTTGAGTAATAAAGTCAGGTGTCATACCATAATTACCAATTTCATTAGCAAATTGTGATGGATCTGCAATTTTTGCAACACCATAGAAAATGAATAGTACTCCGATAAAACTTCTAATTATTAAAATTAAAACAGGGTTGTCAATTAATTTTCTCATATCTTTTTACTTTGAAATGTATGTGTTAAATTTGAGTAATTTAAAAATATTAATTGAAATAATCAAATGCCAATAATCAGATCAATCTCAGGAATAAGAGCAACTTTAAATGATGGACTTAGACCAGATATATTGACTAAATATGTAGCAGCTTATTGCAATGCAATTCCAAAAGGCGATATAGTAGTTGGTAGAGATGGACGACCTTCTGGTAAATGGATATCAGAATTAGTTTGTGCTACTATTAATGCTTGTGGAAGAAACGTAAAACTATTAGATATTTGTCCTACACCTACGGTGCAATTGATAACTGAAAAAACTGATGCTGTTGGAGGAATTTCAATAACCGCTTCTCATAATCCTGAACAATGGAATGGCTTGAAGTTCTTGAATCAAGAAGGAGTATTTTTGAATAAGGAAGAGAATGAAAGATTCTGGATTCTCTTTGATACCGATGATATAGAATATTCCATTAATCCTTCGAATGAAATAAAAATAGAAAAAATTGATTCACTCCAAAAACATATAGATGCAATTGTTAATTCAGACTTATTTGATGTAGTGAGAATCAAATCTCAATTAGAAAGTCGCAAATTTAAAATTGTAGTAGATGCTGTTAATGCCTCGGGATCTACTTTTGTACCCCAATTGCTAAAAGTATTAGGTTGTGAAGTGATAGAACTTTTTACAGACAACAGTGGAATATTTCCTCACACCCCAGAGCCAATAACAGAAAACCTTGGCCAACTTTGTCAATCAGTAATTGATAATAGTGCAGACTTAGGGATTGCTGTCGATCCAGATGCAGATAGGTTAGTATTAATAGATGAAAATGGAGATGCTATTGGAGAAGAAAAAACAATTGCAATTGCCGTAAAATCTGCATTGGAGAACAATAGACTTAAATCCGACTATTATGAGAACTGCATAACTGTGAATTTGAGTACAAGCGGAATGACCGAAAAAATAGCTAGTATTTATGATGCTGTTGTTGAGAGGTCAGCTGTTGGAGAGATTAATGTAGTTAGCAAAATGAAAGAAAATAAATCTTTAGTCGGTGGTGAAGGCAGCGGTGGAGTGATATTACCACATATTCATTACGGACGCGATTCATTAGTTGGGATTACACTACTATTAGATATAATTTCATCTAAGAATCTTAGTTTAAGTGAATTATCAAATTCACTACCTGTTGTATTCATGATTAAAGATAAAATAGAGATAAATAGCAATCCAAATGAACTAATGAACAAGCTAAAATCAAAGTTCACTGGATATAATATTAATACTGAAGATGGAATTCGTATTAGAATAAATGACAACGAATGGGTTCATATAAGGATTTCAAATACTGAACCTATAGTCAGAATTATAACAGAAAGTAACACTAGAGCACGTGCAAAAGAGATTTTTGATGATTATAAAACTATTTTGCAAGAAATATCTTGAATTTGTTGAAAATTTTTTAATCTTCTGAAATAGGCCATATCTTTATATAATACAATTATGTCCGTAAATAGGTTATTTTGAGTCTTATTTAACAAAAGGACTAAATTTTAATAAAAGATTTTATATTCAGATATATTATTTTAATTTTACAGTTGATATAAATACGCTGATTAAAAAAGTGTTCTAATATATAGACGAATCAGCACAGAATTATTTTTAATAGTAATTAGGAATAACGTGAAAAAATCAGTTCTGGACTACGGACTTAGAGTCAGATTACCAATAACAATAATGGTGATTCTTATTTCCTACGCAATTACATTCTACGTATCTCGTTCTGAACGAGACGGAGTTGGGTACAAGCCTGATCAGCCTATTAATTTCTCACACAAACTTCACGCGGGAGAAATGGGTATAGATTGTCAATACTGTCATGTTGGAGTTGAAAAATCGCGACATGCGGTAGTACCTCAAGCCAGCACTTGTATGAACTGTCATACAATGGCTAAAACAGACAGCCCTGAAATTAAGAAATTAACAAATTACTACGAATCGGGTGAAGCTATTCCTTGGAAAAGAGTTCATCAGGTACCTGAGTATGCTTACTTCAATCATAGTGCACACGTAAATGCGGGCATAGATTGTGCTTCTTGCCATGGTGATATCGCATCTATGGAAAAAGTAGAGCAGGTACATGCTTTTAATATGGCTAATTGCTTGAGTTGTCATAGAGCTCCTCATGAAAAAATGCCATATCTAGCTGATGAAATTAAGAAGGGTCCCGAAGATTGTAGTGCTTGTCACAGATAATATTGGAAATAATTATGGAAAATAGTAAAAGAAAGTTCTTTAAGTTGTTTGGTGCTGGTGCTGTTGGTGTCACTCTGACTTCATTGGCTTCTCCCAAGAAAATAATTGCCAATGTCTCTGACCTAGATAATAAAAAAAGTAACTCAAATTTAGAAGTTAAAATTCACCCACAATCTGTTAAAAGAACAAAAAAGGGTTAAGCTAAATGAATAACTCAGTGGATAAAAATAAAAATCAAATTGATTTGCCAGTAGTGAAATCCGATTCAAAGCCCTCTGTTTGGAGAAGCTTAGATGAATATGATAATACTAATTCTGACAATCAATTAAAAGTAAAAGCAAACGAATTTGCTGATGGTGCTGAGAATTTTGATATCAGCTCGAAATCTAAATTCTCAAGAAGGAAGTTTATGGCACTTATGTCTGCTTCTTCTGCTATGGCAATGGCTGCTTGTACTGACTATCGTGATAAAGGCGAAATAGTACCTTACATTGATAAACCTGAAGAGGTTATACCTGGTATTCCTAATTTCTATGCTTCTACTCTTATTAGTGATGGAAGCGGACAAGGTGTACTTGTAAAAACTAGAGAGGGAAGACCTATCCTTATTGAAGGTAATCCTCAACATCCAATTTCTAAAGGTAAATTGGATTCGAATGGTATAGCAAGATTGCTTGACATGTACGATCCGAATAGATTGCAAAACCCTAGAAAACTACAAGAGTCAAAACTTGTAGATACAGACTGGGGTACAGTTGATAAAGAAATTATTCAATCTTTGAATTCGGCTTCAAGTTCTGGAAAAGAAATTGCGTTGTTCACAGGTAAGATAATATCTCCTACTTTTGCAAAGCTTATTGAAGATTTCAAAGCAAAGTACCCTACTACTAAAGTATATAGCCACGAATTATTCAATGATAATAATAAGCAAGAAGCTTGGAATAAGTCAACTGGTGGAACAACATATCCACTCATACACTTGGATAAAGCATCTATTATTTTGTCTATTGATTCAGATTTCTTAGGAACTGATGGCAATGTAAATGAAAATATTAGACAGTTTGTTGTTAATAGAGATTTTGAAAATCCAGCAAACTTCAGTAGATTTTATCAAGTTGAAGGCTCTTATACTTTGACAGGTTCTAATGCAGACTATAGATTAAGATTAACACCAGAAAACTATTTGGATGTTATAGCTTCTTTAGTTAATCATTTTGCAGCTAAACAAGGCAAACAAACAATGTCAGGTTTCAAGTCATTGGAAGCACTTGCAAAAGAAAATCATTGGAAACATGAAGCAGTTTCTAAGTTAATCAATGATTTAGAAAGCAATAGAGGCAAAGCTATTGTAATAGGTGGTAAACAATTGTCTGTCGATCACCATATTGCTATTAATTATTTGAATGAATTAATAGGTGCTAATGAGCTTTATAATAAGAGTGAATCTGATTACAATGTTATAAGTTTGTCAAATGATAAAGAAATTTCTTCACTTGCGAGCAGAATGAAATCTGGCAATGTCGGTGTTTTAATTAATATTGACAAAAACCCTACTTATCATTTGCCTAAACTATTTAGCAAAGAAAATTTAAGCAAAGTTAAGACAGTAGTTTCGCTTAATGAATTTGAAAATGAAACTACAAACAATAGCAATTATGTTCTAGGCATTAATCACGATATCGAATCTTGGGGAGATGCCAAAATAAGAACAGGGGTGATTTCGACTCAACAACCTGTGATTGCACCACTTTACAATACAAGACAAAAAGAAGCAATACTTTTAAACTGGATTAATAACGTTGAGAATTACTCCGAAGATGTTTATCACAAATACTTACAAAGTAATTGGGAAACAAACATTTATCCTTCATTGAATAGATCTGTTCCTTTCAAGGAATTTTGGTTCGCAACACTTCATGATGGTGTAACAACTTTCAATGAAACTAGCATCGTTCCAACTGAATTTGATGTTAGTACAGTTAATAGTATCAAGCCAACAAAGAAATCTAACTATAGCGTTATCTTACAAGAAAATTATTTTATTAGAGATGGTAGATATGCTGGAAATGGGTTCCTTCAAGAATCAGCTCATCCTATAACTAAAGTTACTTGGGATAACTGCGCTATGGTATCGCCAGCTACTTCTAAAGAATTAGGAGTCGAGATTGGAGATATGCTAGAAGTAACTCTTAATGGTGTTGCTATAGAGTTGCCAACTTTGATTCAACCTGGTATGGCTGAGAAAGTAATAGCAGTTGATTTAGGATATGGAAGAACTAATAGTAGTCCAATAGGAAATGGTGTAGGATTCGATGTTACACCGTTTATGTCTGAAAAAGGAATATCAAATTGGATTTATACTGGTGCTTCTGTCAAATCAACTGGTAATAAGTATGAATTAGTCTCTACTCAAGAACATCATGCACTCGATGATGAGTTTTTAAGAACTCAAGTAAGAAAAGACGAGAAAGGGAATGTAATTGGGGGAGATGAAACTTTTGCTCGTGCTAGAGGAATAATTCAAGAATCAACGGTGGAAGGATATTTAAAAAATCCAAGGATTCTAAAAGAACATACTCATAAAGTTTTCAGCATTACCAAAGACTTTGAATATAACAACATGAAATGGGCAATGTCAATCGATATGAATAAATGTATTGGTTGTAATGCTTGTAGCATTGCGTGTTATGTAGAAAATAATATTCCTGTAGTTGGTAAAGAAGAAGTTGGCTATGGTCGTGAAATGGGATGGATGCGAATAGATAGATATTTTGCAGGTACACCAGACGATCCAATAATGAGTAATCAACCAATGCTTTGTCAACATTGTGACAATGCACCTTGTGAAAACGTATGCCCAGTAGTTGCAACTACACACAGTCAAGATGGACTAAATCAGATGGTCTATAATCGTTGTGTAGGAACACGTTATTGTGCAAATAACTGTCCTTATAAAGTTAGAAGATTTAATTTTTATGATTTCAGAGATAATTTAGCAAACGGCTATTATAAAACAGAATCAACTAAGATTATGATGAACCCTGAGGTTACTATCAGAGCAAGAGGGGTAATGGAAAAATGTACATTCTGTGTACAAAGAATATCAGAAGCAAAACAAAAAGCTAAAGAAGAAGGCAGAGCACTTAAAGGTTCTGATGTAACTACAGCTTGTCAAGACGCTTGTCCAGCAAATGCGATTGAGTTTGGAAATGCGAATGATAAAGATTCAAGATTAGCGATGATGAGAGATCATAATCTTGGGTACCATGTATTAGACTATTTAAATGTGAAACCAAACGTAACATATTTAGCAAAATTACGGAATTCAGATTCATTGGGAGTGAAGAGTGAGCACCATTGATTATACAAAAAATGAAGTAAACGTCCATGGGAACAGGTCTCTGAAAGAGATTGACGATTTAATCGTTGCACCCTTAGACAGAATACCAGATAAGAGATTTTTTATAGCAATTGGATTTACTTCCACTTTGCTATTAATTGGAGTAATAGGAGTAGCATTATCATTGTATTATGGTACTGGACTTTGGGGTAATAATAATCCTGTGGGCTGGGCACTTCCTATTGTAAATTTCGTATTTTGGGTTGGTATCGGACACGCAGGAACGTTAATTTCTGCAATTTTATTTCTCTTAAGACAAAGATGGAGAAATGGTATTGCAAGATTTGCTGAAGCTATGACAATATTTGCTGTCATAACTGCTTTAATATTCCCAATTATCCACACTGGACGACCTTGGGTTGCCGCTGTCTATCTATTACCTTATCCAAATCAACATGATATTTGGGTGAATTTTAACTCTCCTTTACTGTGGGACGTATTCGCTGTTTCAACATACTTTACAGTTTCTCTTGTGTTCTGGTATGTGGGTCTAATCCCTGATTTCGCTGTTCTAAGAGATAGAGCAACTGGTAAAATTAAAAAAGTTATTTATTCAATATTTAGTTTAGGTTGGAGATTTTCTAACAGACACTGGCAACATTACGAAATGACGTATTTGATTTTAGCTGGCCTTGCAACTCCACTTGTACTTTCAGTTCATACTATAGTATCCTTTGACTTTGCAGTATCAATCCTACCAGGATGGCATACTACTATATTCCCGCCATATTTCGTGGCTGGTGCTATCTTCTCCGGATTTGCAATGGTTCAAAATTCGCTGATTGTTATTAGAAAAGTATTTGATATGAATGATTTAATTCCTTTGAAAACTCTAGAAACAATGAATAAAATCATTTTATTAACTGGAACTATGGTAGGTTATGCGTATTCTATGGAGTTTTTCATAGCTTGGTACTCAGGTAGTCAACCAGAATACTTCACTTTTGTTAATAGAGCATTTGGACCTTATTCTTGGGCATATTGGACAATGTTTAGTTGTAACGTATTTATCCCTCAACTATTCTGGTTCAAGAAAATCAGAACAAGTATAATCCCAATGTTTATCATTGCAATATTTGTGAATGTTGGTATGTGGTTCGAAAGATTTGTAATTGTAATTACATCATTATCTAGAGACTTTTTACCATCAAGTTGGGCATATTACAGACCGACAATTACCGATTTTGCAATACTATTAGGAAGTTTTGGTTTGTTCTTTACTCTAACATTATTATTTACAAGATTCTTACCTTCGATAGCAATTGCTGAAATTAAAGCTGTATCCGAAGGAGCACAACCATCTCATCACGGAGGTGAAGACCATGAGTAAATTATATTCTGTAGCGGCTTTATTTAATACGCCAGACGATATTATGCATGCAGCAGCAAAAGTTGCTGATGCTGGTTATGAAAAATATGACGTAAATACTCCTTACCCTGTCCACGGTATGGATGGTGCGATGAAATTAAAATCATCAAAAATGGGGTATTATACTATTGCAATTGGTTTGACGTGTATGTCATTAATGTTGTTCTTTATGTATTGGGTTTATAACATTGATTATCCTCAAGTAATTGGAGGTAAACCTTTATTCCCTTTACCTGCATTTGTGCCAATTATGTTCGAAATTACTGTTCTAACAGGTGCGGTACTAACAGTTGCAGTAATGTTAATCTTTTATTTCAAATTTCCTAATAATGCACATCCGTTACATGATAGCGGTTATATGAAAGCAGTATCATCGGATAAATTTGGAATTAATATTGAAGCTGAAGATTCTAATTTTGATTTAGATAAAGTAAAAGCATTTCTTTCTTCGTTAGGGGCTTACAAAGTAGATGAAATATATTTTGATGAAGAAGAAGCAAACACCAAACACAAAATATTAGATACTAAGTTTGTTTTTGGGATGTTTTTAATTGCAGGATTTACATCTTTGAGTGTTTATTTACACATGAATAAAGTGTTGTATATGCCACCATTTGATTGGATGTTAGTTCAGCATAAAGTAACTTCTCAAGATAAATCTGATTTCTTTAATAATGGAATAAGTTCAAGAGAGCCTGTGAAAGGGACAGTAGCGAGAGGATTTATGCCTTATTTATTTACCGATGATCCAGAAGGTGCTGCTGAGAACTTAGTAAATCCTTATGTAGCTGATGAAGAAAATATAGCACTTGGTAAGAGAAAATACTTAACATATTGTAGTCCTTGCCATGGTGATTTAGGTAAAGGTGATTCAAGATTGAAAGGGCAATTTCCAAATGGTCCAACTGTTCACTCAGATAAAGTAAAATCATGGACAGATGGTCATATATATCATGTTATTAGTGAAGGACAAAACGTTATGCCTGGTTATAAGAAAACTGTAACAAGAAAAGAGAGATGGGCAATTGTGAATTATGTTAGAACATTGCAAAGAGCACTAGACGCTAAAGAGGAGGATATGCAATGAGCAATCACGAAAAGAAAATAGAATATACTAAAAAAGAATTACCGAAAGGATTTCTGAAATATGGTTTACCTCTTCTTTTAATTGGGATTATATCAGTTGTTCTAGCTTATCAATTTGATCCAATGAGAGCTTCTTTTAATAATATTATAGCTTTGTTGGTAGTAGTTAGCGTTGGAATGGGTGCTATATTCTTAGTTGCATTAGAGCACATTGCTGGTGCAGTGTGGAGTGTTCCATTTAGAAGAATTGCAGAACATCAAGGTTTTATATTTTTGGCTACACCTTTGTTAGCAATCCCAATAATATTTAATATGCACGACATATTCGAATGGACACATAACAGCGTTGTATTGAATGACCCTATTTTATATCAAAAATCTCCTTACTTAAACACAGAGTTTTTTATTGCTCGATCAGTAGGAGTATTTGTATTAATGACATTCTTTCTATTTGTTTATCTTAGAAATTCTACAAAACAAGACACGACTCATAGTCAAAAAACGACTAAGATAAATGCTTTAATCTCAGCACCGTTTATGGTATTTTTTGCAATTGGGATTACACTTATTGCAATTGACTATGCCATGAGTTTGGAACCTCATTGGTTCTCTACTATTTTTGGAGTATATTATTTTGCAGGAACTTTTGCTACAGCAATGGCTGTTTTGACCTTAATTACATTAAGTCTGAAGAGTAATGGTAATCTACTTAAGGAAATAAATAGAAATCATTACTACAGCATGGGTGGTTTAATGTTCGCATTCACTGCATTTTGGATGTATATGGCATTTTCACAATATATGCTAATTTGGTACGCAAATATTCCAGAGGAAACATTCTGGTTTCTACCAAGAATGGAAAATGGATGGGAATATTTATCTATTGCACTAATATTAATCAAGTTTATAATACCGTTCGGGTTATTATTAAATAGAAACTCTAAAATGAACCCAAGTAGGTTGAAGTTAGCTTCATTTTGGATTATTGGTGCACATATTTACGATATGTATTGGTTAGTTATGCCGTCTTATAATAGAATGAGTGGTACAGAAGGTCCTGTATTTGGTTGGATTGAATTAAGTTTTATTGCCCTATCTGCTGGTATAATTTTAGTTTTTTACTACCTTGCGGCAAGAAATAAAAATCATATACCAATCGGTGATCCTAAGTTAAATAGAGCTTTAGATTTTCATATATAATTTAAATTATAGAGTAAGAAATGTCAGATAACAAAAAATATCAAACAGAAGTTGACTTCAAACAAATATTCACTACACCCTCAAGATGGATGGGCTTGGTTTATTTAGTTGTTCTTGTTTCTATAATAATTGCTGGAAAATATTACGTTCAACATCAAGATTATATGTCAGACAACGATCCAAAGTTCATCAATAGCATAAAGTTAGATAGGGAAGACGATGTAGTTGAACAAAAAGGTCAATTGCAGGAAGGAATTAATGTAGAAGAATTAGGGAAAGCGCCTTCTGAGGAATTAATAGCTACTGGAAAAGAGCTTTATCAAGCAAATTGTGTATCTTGTCATGGTGACAATGGTAAAGGTGATGGACCAGCTGGCGGCGGATTAAATCCACCACCTAGAAATTTTCATTCAACTGATGGTTGGACAAATGGACGTACTTTTGAAGGTATGTATAAAACTTTAGAAGAAGGAATTGTTGAAAATGGGATGAATTCATTTAATCAACTTTCTGTAAAAGAGAGATTTGGAATAATTCATTATATAAGAACCTTTGCTCAATTCCCTGATATTACTGATGATGAGTTATCAAATTTAGATTTGACATATTCATTGGCAGATGGTAGAACTACTAATAATCAGATTACAATAGAAAAAGCAACTAAAATAATTGCTAAAGAGAAAACAAGTAACTATAATGCTGTTTTATATAATTACAATAATTCTACTGAGAGTTCAATCATTAAGAAAAATACAGTTGATATTAATAGAGCTTTGTATTCTTTAAATAACAGTAATGATTGGAAATCAGATATTTATAAATTTAAAAATATTGTTTTAAGTGATTTACCACAAAATGGTTTCAATGCAGGAGTTGTGAATCTGACAGACGAAGAGTGGATACAATTACACTCAAAATTAGTTGGTTTATACTCAGTTAATTAATTTAATATAATGTTATTTAAAAATATTGTTCTTTGTTTATTGTTACCTGCTATATTATTTGCTCAAGAAGAAGCAAATAAGAAAGTAGGAGTAGAAGAAAAGCTAAACGATTACATTTCTAAAGATTTGATTTTTACTAATTCAGATGGAAAAAAAGTAAATCTATTAGAGCAATTCGATGGTAAACCTGCTGTAATATCAATGGTTTACTTTAACTGCCCTGGGATTTGTAGTCCTTTACTAGAAGGTTTTGCAGAGGTAATAGAATCAACAGATTTGATACCAGGTCAAGATTATAACGCATTCTCTATAAGTTTTGACCATAACGAAGATTCAGAAATATCTTCAAAATGGAAAAAAAACTATTTAGCTGGACTTCAAAGAGAGATAAATCCTGATGGTTGGAAATTCATGACTGGAGATAGTCTTCAGATACATAAATTAACAAAATCACTCGGTTTTAATTTCTCAAAAGAAGGTGAAAAAGACTATTTACACAGTGCAGTTTTGGTAGTGCTTTCTCCTGATGGCAAAATAACTAGATACCACAATGGTACAGAGTTTTTACCCTTCAATTTCAAAATGTCGATAATTGAAGCTAATAAAGGTTTGGCACAACCAACAATAAACAATTTTTTAGAAATGTGTTTCAAATATGATCCTGAGGGAAGGACATATGTATTGAACTTACTCCCGATTGTTGGAGGAACTGTAACACTAACGTTACTAATATTTATTGGATATTTAATATTTTCTTCAAAAAAAGAGAAAAATAAATTGGAGACAGTTGTAAAATGAGCATAAGTACTACAACTAATAATAATTATACGAATTTTTTTCAGGTCAAAACTAAGCATAAAGGTTTACTAGCTTGGTTATTGACAACTGACCATAAGCGTATTGGTATTATGTATTTAGTATCAATATTGACTTTTTTCTTAGTTGGTTTAACATTTGCATTCTTAATGAGACTTGAGATGTTAACTCCGGGACCTACTATCGTAGATGCTCAGACTTACAACTCATTCTTCACCCTTCATGGAATGATAATGGTGTTCCTTTTCATAATACCTGGAATACCTGCGGTGTTTGGCAACATATTTATACCATTGCAAATTGGTGCAGAAGATGTTGCATTTCCTAGGTTGAATTTATTATCTTACCATTTGTATTTGATAGGTGCTTTTTTAGCATTATATTCTTTAATATTCCAAACTCATATAGATACAGGTTGGACATTCTATGTGCCGTATAGTTTAAGAACGGGTACAGATGTAACGCTAACCCTCCTTGCTGCTTTTATTTTAGGATTCTCTTCTATATTGACAGGTTTAAACTTTGTTACAACTTGTCACAGAATGAGAGTCAAAGGAATGAAGATGTTTGAGATGCCTTTATTTACATGGGCATTATATTCAACTGCATGGATTCAAGTTGTAGCGACTCCTATTATTGGAATAACAATTGTTTTAGTACTTTTAGAAAGAACGTTCAAATTTGGTATATTTGACCCTACATTAGGTGGGGACCCAGTCTTGTATCAACATTTATTCTGGATTTATTCGCATCCTGCCGTTTATATTATGGCAATACCAGCTTTCGGTATAATTTCCGATGTAGTAGCGACTTTTTCTAGAAAATCTGTCTTTGGATACAAAGTGATGGCATATTCAACTTTAGCAATTGCTGTAATTGGATATATGGTTTGGGCTCACCACATGTTTACAAGTGGTATGAGTGATACAGCTAGAACTGTGTTCTCTTTCTTGACATTCTTCGTTGCTATTCCAACTGGTGTTAAAGTATTTAACTGGGTAGCGACATTATGGAGAGGAACAATTGTTCTTTCTTCACCAATGCTAATGGCGTTGAGTGCAATTTTCTTGTTCTCAATTGGAGGTTTAACAGGACTTCACTTAGGTGCCATTTCTACTGATATACATTTACATGATACTTATTTTGTTATAGCCCACTTTCACTATGTGATTATAGGTGGTATATTATCTATGTTTATTGCTGGAATGCATTATTGGTTCCCTAAAATATTTGGGAAAATGCATAATGAAAAAGTAGCAAAAGTTGGTGTCGTTTTATATTTCATAGGAGCGAATGTATTATATTTCCCAATGTTTATAATGGGATATATGGGGATGCCAAGAAGATATTTTGACTATCTTCCAGAATATCAAATCTACCATCAAATTTCAACTGTTGGTTCGTGGATTTTGATTACTGCAATATTGTTAATGTTTATAAATTTACTAATTGGTATAATTAAAGGTAAGCCTGCTGGTCCAAATCCTTGGGGTGCTAAAACTCTTGAGTGGACAATGCCATCGCCTCCACCATTATTGAATTTTATTGAAACGCCTGTACCAAGTCATGATCCTTATGACTATCATGGTCATGACGAAAGAAATTTTAAAAACGGGAAATTTATAAAAAACGAAGAAAATGATATTATAAATCAGGAGAATAGCTAAATTGGGTACTACTACAGTTGATGCTCACGGGCATTCAAATAATCATGCAGGTCATGGTTACGGTGATAACGATCAATTATATGTACATTTCCATAGGGATGATTATGGTTCCAAATTTGGTATGTGGTTGTTCTTATTTACAGAAGTATTATTATTTGGAGGTCTATTCGTACTGTATTATGGGTACAGAATAGCATACCCTCAAGACTATCATAATGCGGCTATGGAACTAAACATTGTAATGGGTGCTGTCAATACTCTTGTATTGTTAACCAGTTCACTTACTATGGTACTTTCTATTGTGGCATTGAGAAGAGAGAATATTAAAACATCACTACTATATTTGGCAATTACATTTGGATTTGGTGCAACATTTTGCGTCAATAAGTATTTCGAATGGTCTGCAAAAATTCATCATGGTATTTACCCTGGTTCTTTAGAATTACAAGAAACGAGACCAGCTGGTGAGGTAGTATTTTTTGGTCTTTATTACTTAATGACAGGATTACATACTTTCCACGTAATAGTTGGTATGGTAGTAATGGTATTCTGTTATATATTTATTAAAACTGGAACAATTAATTCAAACAAATACATCGTATTAGAAAACGCAGGATTATACTGGCACTTAGTTGATTTGATTTGGATTTTCTTATTCCCATTATTCTATCTATTACATTAAAAGGTTGAAAATGAGCGGACACAACGAAAATACAAGTGTTGATACACATGAGCATTTACCTAGTTATGGTAAAAATGTTATGATATGGTTAGTATTGGTTGCATTAACAGCATTAACTGTTACTGTAGCAAGCATTAACCTTGGTGATTATACATTCTTTTTTGCTATGCTTATTGCTTCAATAAAAGCAATGCTTGTTATAAATATATTTATGCATATAAAATATGATGATTTACTTATGAAAGGCATCTTAGTTGCATGTGGGTTCATATTTATGATCATTTTTGTTATTTATTCATTTGATTTATTCAATACATACACTGGATAGAAGATGTTTGAACAAACTTCAAAATACGTAGGCACAGTAGATGGGGCAATGCTCTATATTACTGCATTTTCGGTACTCATGCTACTATTGATTACTGTTGCGATGATTTACTTTGTAATAAAGTATAGAGCAAGTAAAAACCCAATACCAACTCAATATCATGGTAATGCAGTTATTGAGGTAATTTGGATTGTTATCCCGACTATTATAGTATTATCAATGTTCTATTATGGATATACTGATTTCTCCGATTTACGTAATACTAAACAATTTGATGAAGAGTATCATGTAACTGCAAAAATGTGGGATTGGGACTTTAAGTACGATAATGGAGTTATTACGGATACATTGTACGTTCCTGTAGGTAAAACTTTAAAATTTAATATTACATCTATAGATGTATTACATAGTTTCTATTTACCAGCGTTTAGGATAAAAGAAGATGCAGTTCCGGGAAGAAACGGTTTTATTTTTATAACTCCTAATAAAACTGGTGTTTATGATATCGCTTGCGCAGAGTACTGCGGTGTTAATCACTGGGATATGTACAAGAAGCTTATTGTTATGGAACAAGATGAATACTCTAAATGGTATAACTCTCAGTCTCCTGATAAAAATTAAGAATATTTGAAACCTCTTAAAATCAAGAGGTATTTGATGAACAGTTCTGTGAAAATAGAAGAAGTAAGTATAATAAAAGATTTATTTGATTTAGGTAAATACAGAATATCGATTTCCGTAGCAATTACTGCTGTAGCAGGTTATTTACTTTATGAAATCAAATTTGATTTGAATTTGTTTTTAACTTTTTTTGGCACTATGTTAATGTCTATGGGAGCTGCCTCTTTTAATCATTGGCAAGAAAGAAATCTTGATTCATTGATGGAAAGAACTAAAAAAAGACCTATTGCTTCAGGTAGAATTAATCAACAAAAAGGTTTTGCAATTTCAAGCGTGCTTAGTTTAATGGGCATGTTATTACTTTTAGGAACTGGTGAATTAGTGGCTATGTTAGTGGGACTAGTTACTTTGTTGTTTTACAACGTTGTTTATACACCAATGAAAAAAGTATCAAATTTGGCAGTTTTACCTGGTGCTATAGTAGGAGGTTTACCACCACTAATTGGTTGGGCTGCGGCTGGAGGATATTTTTATGCTCCTGCTATTTGGGCTTTGGCTCTTTTTTTATTCTTGTGGCAAATGCCTCATTTTTGGTTGTTGTTGCTCTTATTTGATGACCAATATGCAAAGGCAGGATATGTGATGCTCAATAGATGGTTAAACAGAGCACAAATTGGTAGAGTTACCTTCGTATGGATAGTTTCACTTGCATCATTAGCATTGATAGTACCATTTTACGGAGTAATAGACAATCGATACACTCAAATAATCTTTTTTCTATCAGAAATAGTATTATTGTATAATGCTAGATTTCTTCTTGAAAAAAAATTGGAACGGAAAAGAATCAGAAAGACGTTTATGTATATTAATATATATGTACTTTTGGTTTTAATTTTAATAATAATTGATAAAATAATTTAGAAAAAGGCAAAGTAATGGAACTATTTAATGACTTGGTTATTCCCGTTGGTTCTAGTCATTTGACGTTAATCAGATTGATGCTATATATTTCAGCATCATTCTTATTCGCCTATACAGGTTTGTTGTTTGGCTCCGTATTTCTTTCCACTAGAGCAGCTAGTAAAGCAAAGAAATATAATGACTTCAGATATCAGAAATTGGCACAAGACCTTATTAAAGTTGGTACTGGAATAACAGGTATGTGGTTCGGTCTCGGTATTGTACCGTTACTTAGTTTTATATTGAGTTATCCTCAGTTATTAGCTGGTACTAAAGGAGATGTAGTTGGCTACCTAATAGTAGCATTGCTTGTATTCTCGATGGCTGTTGCTTCTATCTACGTTTATAAAAATTCAATAAATTTTAAATCTATATTTTATTCATTTAAAACTAATGTACGATCAAAAAGTGAGTCAATTGTAGAAGAATATCACTCTTTGGATGAAGATATAGAGAATACTGGTTCTTTTACGGGTATATGGGGCATATTATTGCTTTTAGTATCTACATGGTTCCTTTCAGGAGCAACAACTTATGCTTACGACCACTCTATGTGGGGTCAATCTATATTTACAATGTTACTTAGTGCAAATACAGTTTTCAAAGCACTATTAATATTGTCTATGGGTGTTGCTTTTGCTTCAGCAGTCTATTTGTTCTATGCATTCTCATGGCAAGATGGATACAAGTTTGCTAATGATGATGAAAAGGAACTTTCGAAGAAATTTGTTCGTAAATTTGGCTTATACTCAGCTTTATTAATACCATTAATCTACGCTTTCCAAATTGTCTCTATACCTAATAATGCACTTTCAGGATTAATGTTCGTATTTGGATTGTTGTCCTTGTTATTTGTTGTGTTCTTCGCACAATCGATTTATTTGACAAAATCAAGTGAACATGCATCAGGTGTCAAATATGGATTTATGTTTATAATGATATCTTTCGCTATGTTTGCAGCCCAAGATCAACAAGCTTTCCACATAAGTATAGCTGAAAATCTAAATAATATATCTGAAATACACAACAAAGCAGAAGAAGAAAGACAAGCACTTTATGCTAAATCAGAAGAAGAACCACAAGTAGATGCTCAAGCTATTTTTGATACACGTTGTGTTGCTTGTCATAAATTCGATACAAAGTCGGTTGGACCCGCTTATAACGATGTTGTTCCAAAGTATGAAGGAAAAGAAGGTGATTTAGTTAAATTTATACTTAACCCAACACCTCAGAATCCTGCTGAATATCCTGCTGGTATGCCTGCACAAGGTCTTTCACCTGCTGAAGGTAAGGCATTGGCGAAATGGCTTTTAGATAAAGTATTAGGTGGCGGCGAAAAAGAAGCTGAACCAGCAGCTGAAAAACCTGCTGAAGAACAAACAGCCACTAAATAATAGAAATAAAAAAGAATTAAAAAAATGCCACTCATTTGAGTGGCATTTTTATTAGTACTTTTTGAAGATTACTTATATAATTACTAACTCTTTTTGTATTTCTCCTGCTACCTCAACTTCACCTGAATTCGTAATTATAACATCAATCTCAGTCCTAAAACCAAGTTTTTCTTCTGGGATATATATACCTGGCTCTATTGAAAATATAGTCCCTTTAATCAATAATCTATCATCTTTTGTTTCCAAGTTATCAATATGTGCACCATTACCATGACAATCAGTAGCAATATTATGACCCGTTCTGTGCCAATAATATTCTCCATAGCCAGCATCTACAATTACTTTTCTTACTGCATCATCAACTTCTGCTCCAGATATTGTCTCATTATTCGAGTATCTTTCCTTTACTAAATTTAATCCTGCGTCTCTTGCTTGCGTCGCAATTTTAAAAATTTCTTTTACTCTATCTGGAACATTATTACCTACATAACCCATCCACGTCACATCATAAAATATACTACCTTCTTTTTCAAATCTTGCAAAAAGGTCAATTAATACCAAATCACCTTCATTTATTCTATGACTATTTTCCGGTGTGGGCTCAAAATGTGGGTCGCCTGCATGTTCATTGATTCCAACAATTGGACCATGGTC
This sequence comes from Ignavibacteriota bacterium, assembly GCA_020437395.1. Classification (GTDB taxonomy): domain Bacteria; phylum Bacteroidota; class Ignavibacteria; order Kapaibacteriales; family UBA2268; genus PGYR01. The sequence continues at coordinate 39,697 of JAGQWJ010000015.1, forward strand.
CCAAAATATATCATTGTCTCTGAACTGCTGATGCATATACTGCTGTACTTCATATTCTGTAGCAGGATTTCCCCTGTCAATTCTATTTCGAATATACTTAAAGGCATTGTCTTTAATTGATTGCATCACATAACCGCATTGTCTATGGTCTTCAATTTCTTTATCTGTTAAATGAGATTCAAATAAACTTACCAAGTTACCACTACTTACTACATTTACTCCAAAACCTCTTATTAATTCAATAGTTCCAGCATCAACTATTGAAACATAGGGAATATCATTGTTTGGGGAATATTGCATTGCTATTTTTTTTGAACCATTTAATATAGTTTCAAGTTTGGATCTTAATTCTTGCCATGGAAGATATAATTCTTTTTCTCCAGGTAAATGATTCAAATAATTTGGTTCAATTTTATGATTGAGTTTAATAGGACTGCCCTCAGAAGGTATAAAGTAAAACCATCTTCGTGTTGCCATGTGTCCAGAAGGTATTTTAAGTATTCTAGCTGCTATGTGGTCTCTACCATGAAAATCATAGAACAACCAACCATCTACGCCCATCTTTCTTAACTCTTTTTGAATATTCTCTATTTGCATTATTTTTCCACTTTAAATTTTTAAATTAGTAAAACATTAATATAAAATTTTTTATAATGAATTCCATACAATTGCCGATTAAATTTCAAGAAAAATACGAAAAACTCAAACCATTAATTAGACAAAGGTTATTTGATTTTGAAAACGTGTCAGAATCGAAATATTTTTATGAACTCTGTTTTTGTATTTGCACTCCTCAAAGTAAAGCTAGTTCAGCGCTAGCAGTTCAAAATCGTTTAGAAGAATTAGAGTTCTTAAATAATGAAATTGACGTAACTACTATTCTAGAAGATAGAAAAAATTATATACGATTCCATAATCAAAAGTCTAACAGATTACAGCTTATCAAGACACAGTGGAATGAAATTAAAACAGTCTTAGATTCCGGCTATTCAGCTGAAGAAAAAAGAGATTGGATAAATGACAATGTAAAAGGTATTGGTAGGAAAGAGTCTGCACATTATTTAAGAAATATTGGATATAAAAATTTAGCTATACTCGATCGCCACATACTAAAACACTTAGTTTCGTGTGGGATATTCAATGAAATACCAAATATTGCTACTAAGAAAAGATATGATGAAGTTTCTGAGAGGTTCAAATGGTTTTCTGAGAAAGTCGGTATTCCAATGGATGAACTCGACTTATTATTTTGGGCAGAAGAAGCAGGGGAAATATTAAAATGAAAACCTTGATTATAAAGTTTCAATTTGATGGTACTGACTTCTGTGGGTGGCAAATGCAGCCAGGTCAGCGTTCTTTGCAAGGTGAACTTACGAAAGCATTTCAATTAAAAACTGGAATCGAGTTAAAAATTATAGCAGCTGGAAGAACTGATACTGGAGTTCATGCTATCAATCAAATTGCAACAATCAAAATCGATGATTTTAAAATACCTGAAAATAAAATTGTGCCAGCCATCAACACAGTTTTACCAAACGATATTCAATTATTAGATGCGATGATTATTGAAGAAGAATATAATGCACGTTTTGATGCAATTTCTAGAGAATATAGTTATTATATCACCAGTGATTATTCTGTTTTCAAAAGAAGATATTATGCTCACTATAAAGAGAAGCTTGATGTAAATCATATGAATTTAGCATCTTTATCTATAATTGGTAAATATGATTTTACTACCTATTCTAAAGTGAACAATGATTTGAATCATTATGTATGCGAATTAGAGAAATGCGAATGGACTCAAATGAATGAAACAGATATTAAATTGAACATTAAGTCTAATAGATTCGTATATTCTATGGTAAGAAGTCTTGTTGGTACAATGGTGGATATTGGCTCAGGTAAATTACCAGTCGATTATTTATATGACTCTTTAATGAAAAAAGATAGAAGTCTATGCTCTACAATAGCACCAGCCAATGGTTTATTCTTCGAAAAAGCTTATTTTAATTCAGATTATAGTATTCTAAAATAGATTAAAATACAATTTTCAATAGATGATTATAAATTAGAACAAAAGAGATTTTTATCATTATTAGTCTTTTATTTGTTAAAATTGTGTTAAATTTGTTACTATGATAAGAAAATACTCAGTCATATTATTATTTATTGCACCACTTTTTATATTAGCTCCATTTGAGGTTAATTATTTAATTGAAGCAAATTCACTTGTCTATTCGGCAAAAGAGTGGCGACTTTTACGTGATAATAATGGAGAATTGAGTTCAATGATTGTTGATAATGATAGAAATTTTTCTTCAGCAAAGACTGACTATATATTTGATAGAGGCGATGTTGCAAAAATTGAGTTTTATAATCATTCCAAAGATATCCAATCAGGCGATACTATTGCAGTTATAAATTCTGATGTTATCAATGAACAGATATTAACACTGCAATCTGAACTTGAAATTGCAAAAGCAGAATACAAAGATAAATCTAGTGGTGAAAAAATTTCGGTTGTTAAGGAGTTTCAAGAAAAAGTAAAAATTGCTCAAAATAATGTGGAATTTACTTCTCTTCAATTACAACGTGCAGAAAAAATGGTAAAGGAAGACCTTATTCCACAATTGGAATATGAACAATATAAAAATGCAAATGACCTAGCTAAAATCAATTTAATTTTAGCTAAAAAAAGTCTTGAGTCTGCATCAACGGGTGAAAAAACAGAAATTCTGAGAATTATAAACTCGCAAATAAATACATTAGAAGAAAGAATTACAAACTTGGTACAAAAAAGAAATAAGTATATTATTGAAGCTCCTTTCGATGGCATAATCAATTATTATCAAGACAGTATTAACCTAATTAAGATAAAAAATTCTTCAGATTTAATTGTTAAAATACCAGTTAAAGTATATGAAATAGGTTATGTTGATTTGGATGACAAAGTAGAACTTTCAATTGAGAAAACCGACAAATTGTACAATGCTACAATTACAAATATTGAAGATGAAATTCGTATAAGGGGGAGAGACCAGTTCTTTTTAGTCACTGCTAGAATTAATAATCCAGATAGATTTATAAAACCTGGTATGATTTGTAAAGCATCGATCTATTCAGATAAAATACCACTTTATTCCTTTGCAAAAAGAAAATTGGGATTTTAGAGTTGAGATACGAATACAAATTCTATGTGCACAGAAATAAAATACCTTTGCTGCGCAATATTATACTGACAAAACTCAAATTAGATAAACACGTTGATTCAAGCCGAAAACACTATACAGTGCGAAGTATCTATTTTGACTCTATAGATCTAAGGCACTATTACGAAAAAATTGGTGGCTTAAAGCATAGGAAAAAAGTAAGATTAAGGGGGTATGATTACAATCCAGATTCGATTGTTTTCTTTGAAATAAAAAGAAAATATGAAGAGCCAGGTATGAAAAATCGATTTTCGACTAATTATTATAATGCTTTAGAAATGTTTAGAAATAGAATGATAAGCAAGGAAAATGAAGATTTGAATAAATTTTTTTTCCAAATAATGTCATATAATTTAAGACCAATTGTAAATGTAATATACGACAGAGAACCTTATACGGAAATAGTAAAAACTCAGAACAATCTTAGGATTACTTTTGATAAGAACTTAAGAAGTGTTGCATATCCGAAGATAGATGAGTTATTTGTTGATGACAATATCAAGCCAGCTATGTTGGATTATTTTATTTTAGAAGTAAAATTCGATGATTATTTACCCAGCTGGGTCCGCAATATGTCTGAATCGTTATCTTTGAAACGTGAATCAGCATCAAAGTATGTTATTTGTATAGACAGTCAGAAATCAATAGTAAAACAGTCGCGATTTGCTTATCTTCGTGCAGAACAAATATAATTATGAATGAATTTCAATATATAGAACTATTCCCTGTAACAGCATTAGAAATAATTTACTCGTTGAGTATCTCTTTTATCTGTGGGGTGCTTATTTCAATCGTTTACCGTGTTACTTATAAAGGACCAAATTATTCTAGAACATTTGTAAGTTCCCTAATAGTACTAACAATAATTACTTCACTTGTCTTGTTAGTGATTGGTAATAACTTGGCTACTGCATTCGGGTTAGTTGGAGCTATGTCAATTATTCGATTCCGTACAGCAGTTCGCGATGTTCAAGATATAGTGTTTATTTTCTTTTCTCTCGGTATAGGTATGGCGTCAGGAGTTGGTCTTTACCTAGTTGCGGTTATCGGAACTATTTTTATATGCTTAGTTTTATTGCTTCTTTCTAATACTAACGTTTTCCAAACGGCTGACGTAAATTATTTGATACATATTACTTATAAGCCCAATGAGATAAATGACGAGGTTAAAAAGCTATTAAAATCGAGTACTAATTCACTGAAAGTAGTAAATGTTAGAGCATTGGACGAAAAAGATTTTATTGAAGTTTACTACAATATGAAGCTCAAAAAAGGTGTAGAAAAAGAACTTCTTATCCGCAAATTAAAAAACTTCGAAGATGTTCGTGATATAAACATCTACTTTGATGACGATGATACGAACGCACCAGCAGCGTATTAGGCATTCGACTGTCAATCTGTGTGTAATAAAGATTCTAATATAAGTTAAATAAATTTTAGTTACTTTCTTGACTGACTTTAACTTATAATTTCTAAATAAAAAAAAGCCGAATAGAAATATTCGGCTTTTTCATTTTAAACTGTATTAAAAGTAAAGTGATTATTCTTCTTCAGATTTTTCTTCAGAAGCATCATCTTCTTTTTTCTTCTTAGTTGCTTTAGCTTTCTTAGGTTTTTCTTCTTCTGTAACTTCAACAGATTCCTCTACATTTTCAGTAGTTTCTTCATTTGTAGATTCTTCAGATTCCTTTTCCTTCGTAGCTTTAGCTTTCTTTGGTTTTTCTTCTTTAACTTCTTCAGCTGGCTCTTCCGCTTTAACTTCTTCTTCTTGCGAATTTTCAGCTTTTTCTTGCTTAGGAGCTAAAGTATTACTGTTTAGTACACTTGTCTCTCTTAGGAAATCTTCAATTTCTTCTGGAGTAGCTTGTTGTACAGACTCTAAAGTGTATTTTTCAGCATTTGGTACTTGATGCTTTTTGTTATAAGCTTCTATATCTTCAGCTGTTCTATGTCTCAGAGCCTCAACTACAGACAATACGATTTTCTTAGATTCCTTATCGAATTCAACCACTCTTAGTGGTAAAGTATCACCTGGTTTGAAGTAATCGCTGATATTTTTGACAGGTGCAAACGAAAGTTGAGAAACTGGAACGAAACCATCAACGCCATCTGGCAACTCAACAATAACTCCTTTCTCAATGATTCTCTCAATTTTTGCTTCTGTTTCAGCATCAACGCCATAAGAATTCTCAAAAGTATCCCAAGGATTCTCTAATACTTGTTTATGCCCCAAAGCAATTCTTCTTTGCTCTGAATCAATGCTAAGAACTATAACATCTAATCTGTCATTTTTCTTAACGAATTCACCAGGGTGGCGAATTTTCTTTGTCCATGATAAATCACTTATGTGAACTAAACCATCAACTCCAGGTTCCAACTCCACAAATACGCCAAAGTTAGTTAAGTTTCTAACAATACCCTCGTGTTTAGAATCTACAGGGTATTTCTTCATCAGATCTTCCCAAGGATCTGGCTCAAGTTGTTTCATACCCAAAGCTAATTTCTTATCATCTTTGTCAATGTTTAGTACTACAGCTTCTACGTCTTGTCCCATTGATACCATTTGCGAAGGATGTTTAATGTGTTGTGTCCAACTCATCTCACTAATGTGGATTAAACCTTCTATTCCTTTCTCAATCTCAATGAAAGCTCCGTAGTCAGTAAGACTAACAACTTTACCTGTGACTTTTGTGCCTTCTTCATACTTAGCACCAATACTTTCCCAAGGATGCTCAGTAAGTTGTTTCATTCCGAGAGATATTCTCTTTCTTTCTTGATCATAATCAAGAATAACTACTTTTACAGTTTCATCCAAATCTACCACTTCTGAAGGATGTGAAACACGTCCCCAAGATAAGTCAGTTATGTGGACAAGACCATCAACACCGCCCAAGTCAACGAAAACACCAAAATCAGAAATGGCTTTTACTGTACCTTCTAGTACAAGTCCTTTTTCTAAGTTAGACATTATTTCGTCACGTTGCTCTGCTAATTGCTCTTCTAACAATACTTTATGAGAAACGACTACGTTTTCGTTCGGGTGATTAACTTTTACTACTTTTACTTCAATATCATTTCCAACCCATGAGTCAAAATCTCTTACGGGTCTAACATCAATCTGAGAGCCAGGCAAGAAAGCTTCTATTCCCATCAAATCTACTACCATACCACCTTTTATTCTTCGTAATATATTTACAGTAGTAACTTTGCTGTTTTCGTACATATCCATAATATCATCCCAGATTTTCATGAAATCTGCACGTCTTCTTGATAATATCATGTGGCCATTAGTATCTTCTATATTTTCAATAAATACATCAAGTTGTTGACCTACTTCATAGTTCTCTGAACCAATTAATTCAGCTCTTGGTATTATACCTATAGATTTGAATCCAATGTCAACATGAACTTCGTCTTTGGTAATATTTACTATTCTACCTTCAACTAATTCATCTTCCTTGATTTCGATTAATGATCCTGAAGCCATTTGACCATAAGAATCATCATCTAAGTTAATGAAATTATCAAATCCTTTTTCCATTAGCTCTGTAACTGTTGGTTTGTTACTTTGCTTTGGTGTAGAAGCTACTGTTGCTTTTGCAGCACTTACTTCTTCGTTTTTTTGTGATTCGTTCACAGCATTATCTGCCATTTAGCTCTCCAAAAAAAATAATTTAGTTTAACAAAATGGATGTCAATTGATTAGTTAAAATTGCATCCTTTAAATATTTGCATTAGCAAAGGATACAAATTTACGAAATAAATATTTAATTACAAATATTATAAGTGTTTAGTTAATTTTCCATTGCAAATAGTTGCAATTACTTTTGTGTATTTGATAGTATCAGTATTGGTTAAATCGTTGTCTATAATTGAAATGTTGGCTTTTTCTCCTTTTTCCAAAGTGCCACCAAGTTGTGTTTTAGTTGAGAAGTGAGGGGTGTAACAGTATGATAATAAAGCTTCTTCGATAGATAAGGTTTCCTCTTTCTGCCAAGATTCTTCTTCGTTTTCTGCCGTTCTATTTATAAAAGAATCTATACCCAAAAATGGATTGTGTGATTCAATCGGAAAATCGGAGCCAGCAATAATCAATGCTCCATTTTTCATTAATGTTTTCCATGGATATGCATATTTATAATTCTCGCCTAACCTTCTAATTGCCATACTCTTATCCGATGTACAATGAATCGGTTGGACAGAAGCAATTACATTCAAATTATTAAATCTAACAATATCTTCAGGATGTATTAATTGAGAATGTTCTATTCGAAGATTATTTTCATAGCAATCTTTTCTAAGTCTTTCATATACATCAAGAACATTCCTGTTTGCTCTATCTCCAATTGCGTGAACAGCAATGTCCCAATTATTCTCGCAACCTTCCTTGGCTCTCTTATAAAGTTCATCTCTACTTATTAACTCTAAACCATAAGTTTCTGCATCATTATATTTATCAAGCATTAAAGCTCCTCTACTACCTAACGCTCCATCTGCATAAAATTTCAAACCTATGATATGTAGATTGTTACCACTGTAGGGAGAGGGTTGTATATGTTTATATTCACCATCGAATCCTCTGATATATTGTACAAGTCGAATAGGTAAAAGGTTTTCTCCGTCTAACTCTTTATAAGCTTCAATGTGATTCAAATGTACATCCATATCATGTACTTCTGTAATCCCATTTCTCAAACACTCATTACAAGCGTCAATTATATATTTTTTAATTGTGTTTTTATTTATCTTGGGTATATTGTTTCTTACTAACTCAATAGCATTATCTATTAATAAACCCGTAGGTTTACCTTCACTATCTTTTACTATTTTACCACCCAATGGGTTTTTAGAATTTGAATCGATCCCAGAAATACTCAATGCTTTTGAGTTTACCCAAGCTGCATGTCCATCTACTCTGACTAAAAAAATTGGCACTTCTGAACTTATAGTATCTAAGTCACTGCTGTTTAAGTTATTATCATCCCAGTTTTCCTCATTCCACCCTCTACCACAAATCCAACCATCTACAATATCAATTTGCTTTACCATTTTGAGTAATTCATTCTTCGATTTCGCGTTTTCCAGTCTAATAGTGTTGAGATTTTCTCCAAGCCCAATTATATGAGCATGTGAATCAACTATACCAGGAATAATAAATGAGTTTTCGAAGATAATCTTTTTCCCTTCTAATATTATAGTAGTTAAATCAGATTCAAAAATAGAATTGATTATCCCATCTTCTATTTCAATAGTTAATTTATTGGGTTTCATATTTTTTAAATTCATTATACCAATCTATATCTCGTGACAAAAAAGCTGTTTCCATGTGAGTTGCGAGTGCAGGAACTGCTTGAACCAAGATTCTTTTTTTCCCAAAGATGGTTTGTCCAAAAGAAAAATAATAAAGTTTGAGAAAATATTTGAAGAATTGAAAATTAGTGAACAATAACTTTGTCATTAACGCCACATTGAATGCATTCAACTTAGTTAGTGACAACCAAAGAGAAGCGTCATAATTTCTTACTGTGTATGTATCAAATATTTTTTTAGTTTCCTTCAAAACTCTTTTCGTAGTCATAAAAGTCATTGTCGTACTCGACATTATACCCCATTTGTAACCTTCTATTTTAATATATTTCTTCTTGTAGTTATGAAAGTCTGTCCTGTAAGTATCTGGGTGATCATAAGGAGTCACAAAATCTACATCCGGATGTTTTATAGCTTTTATTAGTTCTGTAAAGGCATTTTCAAGATAAAAATAGTCATCTTCAGCAAAGTAAATAACATCACTTTTATCTTGATTTAATAGTAAGTCCATCTGCAAATTAAAAGTTTGAGCATTTCCTATTCCTCCCTTTTCAATAAACTCATAATCTATTCCAATTAGTGTTTCCTCAAATAGTTTTTGATACTCCAAGGGACAACCATCTAAAATTATATAAATATAAGCTTTAACATTCTTTACAGAGTTATAAAACGATTCAAGACAAACTCTTGAAAGTTCATATTTATTATCCGGGTGTATTGCTTGAATCTTAGATATTTTGGGATAAATTCTATATGCTATAGCTAAATCATATTTATTTTCCATTCAGAACCAATTTAATTGCATTAATATATTTCTTATTATTTTCAATACGATTTTTATCATTTATTAACTTACTTTTTATCAATAATAATCTAAAAAATAATAGTTGAAGGACAAAGTATATTTTTTTAGTAATAGAGTTATGATGAATATCTATGAATAATGCTTCAGAATTAATTATCATCATTATACTCTTTTCATTCATCCCACTGTTTTCTTGCGAGCCACCTCTGTGATGTACTATAAGACTTTCTGTTGTTAGAACTGATTTGATATTAGAAATTCTTGCTCGGTAGCAAAAATCTGATTCCTCGGAAAAGAAAAAATATCTCTCGTCAAAACCTTGTAAGTTATTGAATATATCTCTAGTAGTGCATATTGCAGCACCATCAATATAATCAACATAGTAATCTTTAATTATTTTCTTTTTGTACCGTTGTTCTTTTATTTTTTGATTTATCTTACTAATTGCGAATAAATCAAATATTCCTCTTTTTATTGATGGAAAAAAACCATAAGAACGTTGATAGTCACCATTACTAAAAGTTTGTTGTGGCCCCACTATGACTCTACAGTCTAACTCCTTAACTTTAGAAACTAAATTATTGATACTATTCTTCTTATATATAACATCTGCATTAGAAAGTAATAGAAAATCTCCGTTAGATTCTTTTACACCAATATTTATCGCAGCAGCATAACCTAAATTAGTTTTGTTATCTATTACTTTTACTTCTGGAAATAAGTTGGTTATGTATTCAACTGTACCATCATCGGAATTATTATCTACAATTACTATTTCAGGTGTAAATTCATAACATGTCAAAATAATTGACTTTATGCAATCAACTAAATATTGTTTACAATTATATGATATTATTATTACAGAGATATTTTCGTACACTTTTTCCAAAATTTGATAAATTGATTAAATGAATAATAACAAAAATTTAATATTTAGTTTTCTAAAAACTGTAGAAAAGGTATCGGACAAACTACCAAATCCTTTCTTTTTATTTATTATACTTGCATTATTTACTATAATTTTTTCATTGTTCTTTAGTTTACTGGGAACATCAGTAGTACATCCGATAACAAATGAAACAATAGTAGTTAAAAGCATATTATCCACTGAAGGAATTAGAAATCTTTTAACCACAATGGTTGATAATTTTATCAATTTTCCACCTTTAGGTGTAGTATTAGCAACTATGTTTGGTATTATAATAGCAGAAAAATCTGGGCTGTTCGAAGCAACTTTAAAATACACTATTTCAAAAGTACCTGATAATTTTGTAGTATTTACATTAGTTTTCGTTTCAGTAAATAGTAGTCTAATTGCAGATGCAGGATTAATCGTCTTGCCCCCATTAGCAGGACTAACTTACAGAGCAATTGGTAAAAATCCACTTGCAGGAGTTATCACATCTTTTGCTACAATAAATGGTGGATTTTCTGCAAATCTTTTAATAACTGCCTTAGACCCCTTACTTTCGGGATTAACTCATCAAGCAGCACAAACAATAGATAGTGGTTACAATGTCTATCCAACAGCCAATTATTACTTTATGTTTGTTTCAACATTTTTAGTATCGATAATTTGTACCGTAATAAATAATAGAGTTGTTGAACCTCGATTAGGAAAAGAATTTCAACATTCAGATTTAATTAGTAGTAGTGGTAAAGAAACCAATTTTAATATTAATAAGAAAGCACTACTTTTGTCATATTCTGTTTTTGTTTTAATACTAATAATAATAACCTTGTTTTCAATACCAGAAAATTCGCTATTCAGAGATGAAAATGGAGAATTAACGTATTTATTCAAGAGCATTATACCTATTATTATTATTATTTTCTTTTTTCCAGGGCTTATTTATGGAAAAATGACTGGAAAAATCAATAGTTATAGCGATATAGTCGAAATGCTTAATTCTGGTATGAGTACTATGGCGTCTTATATTGTAATTGCTTTTGCAGCAGGTCAATTCCTTCATTATTTTAATTGGTCTGAATTAGATATGATTATTGCCGTTAAAGGAGCAGAATTTATATCCTCAATTGGATTAACGGGTTTACCTCTTTTTTTGGCATTCCTAATTTTTAGTATGATTTTAAATATATCAATTTCAAGTGCTTCAGCAAAGTGGGCAATATTAGCACCAGTTTTTGTACCAATGTTTATGATAATTGGAATTACACCTGAAGCTACACAGCTAATATATAGAATAGGGGATAGTACTACAAATATGATTACACCTTTATTACCATATTTCCCATTATTAATTGTTTTCGCACAAAAATTTAAAAAGGATGTTAGTCTAGGAGAATTAATATCTTCATTGTTACCATTTTCAATAGCACTTTTCTTCGGATGGGTACTATTATTAGGAGTTTGGTACGTTTTTGAATTCCAAATTGGACCTAATATTTCCTTTTTTCTGCAGTGAAATAAAGTAATAAAATTATAATAGTTGAAAAAAAATGGATTTAATTCATTTGAATTTTAATTTCAATGCCTTATATTCGTGCTTGTACTTTTCACAATTTTTCATAATAAGAGATTATCGAGATAAATACTCGGAGGCATTAATTGAAATCGAAAATTGGTAAAATAGCTTTAATAGTTATACCTATAATAGCTGCAATATTTGCACTTTATCCGTCATATAACTATTCCCAATTGGAATCCAAAAGAGCTGAATATTTGCAGAGAGCAAGCCAAGCGGCAAATCCTGCAGATTCTTTAGCTATAATGAATGAATTCAAAAAGAACTATGGTCAAGAATACCAAAGTGCAAAAGAGAACTCTTTGCAACTTGGGCTTGACTTAAAAGGTGGTATGTATGTGACAATGGAAGTTGACGTGGTTAAACTTCTAAGAGAAACAGCTCAGAAAGAAGCTATCGATGAAACTTTCGATAGAGTTTTAGAAGCAACTGAAAAAGAGTCTCAGACATCAGATGAATCTGTAGTTGATATCTTTGCACGTAAGTTCAACGAAATTGCAAAACCAGAAGGTAAAAGCTTAATTTCTTATTTTGACTTAGGTGATATTAGTAATGCAACTGAAGAAGGAATACTTGAAGAGTTGACTAATAATGCCGACGGTGCTATAAACCAAGCACAAGAAGTAATTAGACAACGTATTGATAAGTATGGTGTGTCTGAGCCGAATATACAAAAACAAGGTAGCAGAAGAATATTGCTTGAGTTACCAGGTGTTACAGACGAATCACAAATTAGAAGTTTATTAGAAACTACTGCCCGACTTGAATTCAAATTAGTTAGATCAAATGCTGCATTAGTGCAATCTTTCCAAAAGATTGACAACATGTTAGCTGAGAAGCAAGGTAATAAACCTATTTCTGCAAATGCCACTCAAACGGATTCAGCAAAAGTAACAGAGCAAGAGGTACCTGCTCCTAGTCCTTCTACAGAAATAAGTTCTACAGAAGCGGCTGATGAGAACAAAGATGTAGTAGAGGTTGCAGATACAAACGATACTCAAGAAGAAACAAAAAAAGATACTACAAATCCTTACGAAGGTTTGTCTGAAACAGATGCTCAGAATCTATATGCATCTAAGCACCCATTCACAAGAATGTTTGCTACTTTCTGGGTAGGAGACAACAAAAATGGTCAGATGCAGCCAGTTAGTTACGATATAAGCAGCTTCCCTCAACAAGGTAATTATTACTTTAGAATCCACGAAGATTCTTTAGCAAAACTTAAAATAATGTTGACGGATCCTAAAATCAAATCACTATTACCGTTTGATACTGAATTAGCGTTTCAAGCTAAATCAGAAGCAACTGAATCAGAAAAAATAACAGGTCAATTCTTAGATTTCTACGGTTTAAAATCAGAACCAGAATTGACTGGAGATGTAATTATAGATGCTGGTAAAAATGTTGATCCAACTACAAATTCATGGGTTGTAAACATGTCTATGAACTCTGATGGTTCAGAAAAATGGGCATCAATTACTGGAGCAAACGTTGGTAAAAGAATTGCAATCGTATTAGATGGTAATGTTTATTCAGCACCTAACGTAAATTCAAAAATATCTGGTGGTAGCTCACAAATATCTGGTATGGCAAATGCTAAAGAAGCTAGCTTACTTGAAATTGTGTTAAAAGCTGGTGCATTGAAAGCTCCTGTTAAAATTATTGAAGAGAAAGTTGTTGGTGCTTCACTTGGTGATGATTCAATTGCAAGCGGAATAAATTCAACTTTATTCGCATTCGGTTTGGTAGTTTTATTTATGATGCTTTATTATTCTAGAGCTGGACTTGTAGCTGATATTTCATTATTAATAAATATATTAGTAATTTTCACAATACTTGCCTCTCTTGGTGGTACATTATCTCTACCTGGTATAGCTGGTATCGTCCTAACACTAGGTATGGCCGTAGATGCAAATATACTTATTTTTGAAAGGGTAAGAGAAGAATTGAATAAAGGTCGTTCTATTCGTTCAGCAATCGATGAAGGGTTTAGTAAGGCTATGTCGGCAATCTTCGATTCAAATATTACAACATTTATGACAGGTCTAATTCTTTACTATGTTGGTACTGGTCTTATTAGAGGGTTTGCATTAACTCTGATGATTGGTATTCTTAGTACTTTATTTACTGCCATTATGGTTTCTCGTTCACTTATTGAACTTCAACTTTCTGATGGTAAAAACCCATCTTTTAGTTTTGGTCAATCTAAAAATTCATAATTTGGAAGGAAATTAAACATGCAATTTTTTGATAAAACAAATATAGATTTCGTAGCTAAGAGAAAAATACTACTTACAGTATCGCTTAGTACAATAGTTTTCGGATTAATATTAGCTTTCGTTTTTCCTCCAAAGTTTGGTATTGACTTTACTGGTGGTACTGAGGTTGGAATTAAATTTGAAAAAACTATGTCAACTTCTGAATTAAGAACAGCAGTTAGTGAGATTGGTTTTGAATCTAGTGAAATAAAGACTTTTGGGGCTGAAGGTTCATTCCTTATTAGGATTGCTGATTCAGACAATGCACCTGAATTATTAAAGAGCGGTTTGAATAATAAATTTGCTGATAATCCTCATGTTGTCCTTAAGGTTGATAAGATTGGACCTAAAATAGGTAATGAAATGCGTTCACAAGCATTTCTAGCAATTTTATTTTCCGCAATTGTAATATTGTTATACTTAGCGTTCAGATTTGAATTTAGTTTTGGTTTAGCTGCGCTTGTGGCATTAGTACACGATATTATGGTAACTTTCCTAATTGTGATTATATTCCAAAAAACAGGTATTTTCAGTTTAGAAATTGATCAAACTATTTTAGCCGCTATGCTTACTGTAGTAGGTTATTCTATTAACGATACGGTTATTATCTTTGATAGAGTTAGAGAAAACAGAGATTTGATGAAAGGCAAATCATTAGTTAGTATTTTTAATAGAAGTATTAACGAAACCCTTTCTAGATCAGTAAATACCACTTTAACGACTGAGATAGTACTATTAGTATTATTATTCTTTGGTGGACCTACTCTAGAAGGATTTGCATTTACTATGTTTGTTGGCTTTATTGTAGGTACTTATTCTTCAATATTCATCGCTACACCTTTTGCATTGTGGTACTTTAACAATGTTAAGAAAATTGATGTTGGCGAGAATGATATGAAAACAGCAACAGCTTAATTATGAAATTGACAAATGAAAATAATGCTTCTATTCTTTCACTTCCTAATGAAGTTTTAGGTGGAACACAAGTCATAGAGTTCTCAACTCTTGTTGAAGAAGCTCTTAGTAAAAATCCAAGCAAAGTTATAGTTGATTTGTCGGATGTAAAAGTTTTGAATAGTTCTGGTCTTGGAATGATAGTTGGGGCTCACACTAGTTGCACAAAAAATAATTGTAAATTAGTTATTGCTTCGCCAAGTGAAAAAGTATTAGAATTATTTAGGATTACTAATCTAACACAAATATTGACAATTAAAGACTCTCTCGAATCTGCTAAAACTGTAGATTAATTAGGAGTTAAAAGGTAATTTTATATACTCCGAACGTACTTGTTCGGAGTTTTTGTTTTCTATTTAAGGTAAAAAAATGAGTGTAAAAGTTATTGTCGGAGCTCAATGGGGCGACGAAGGAAAAGGAAAAATAGTCGATTTGCTTAGTGTCAATGCTGATATTGTTGCTAGATTCCAAGGCGGAGCCAACGCAGGTCACACTATAGTAATTGATAATAAGAAATACGTTTTACACTTGATTCCTTCCGGTATATTGAACCCAATAACAAAATGCGTTATTGGCAATGGTGTCGTTATAGATCCTGTAGCATTGATGGAAGAAATAGAAATGTTGAAATCTCATAATATTGATGTCTCTGGTCGATTATTCATAAGTCATAAAGCACATTTAATTATGCCTTATCACAAAATGATGGATACAGTTAGAGAAAGTCATAATACTGACAAGTCCATTGGAACAACTGGAAGGGGAATAGGCCCGGCTTACATTGACAAAGCAAAAAGAACTGGGATTAGAATTGTTGATCTATTAGATAGAAAAGATTTTGAAGAGAAGCTTAGATATAATATTAGTGAGTATAACGAAGTATTAACTAAGATTTACGGACATGATGAATTGGATGTTGATGCTATCGTTGAAAAATATATTGAGTTTGATAAATTAATTGATCCTTATGTGACAGATATATCAACACTTTTGAACATTTACATTGCTGAAGGAAAAGAGATTTTAGTCGAAGGTGCACAAGGGGCATTACTAGATTTGGATCATGGAACTTATCCTTTTGTAACAAGTTCAAATCCAACTTCGGGTGGAGCTTGTACTGGATTAGGTATTCCACCTACTAAAGTAGATGAAATTATAGGTATAGTTAAAGCATATACTACTAGAGTCGGAAACGGTCCATTTCCAACTCAATTAGATGATGAAGTTGGTAAACAACTTGCAACTATTGGACACGAATTTGGGGCAACCACTGGAAGACCAAGAAGGTGTGGATGGTTAGATTTATTTGCATTGAAATATTCAGTGATGATTAACGGCATTAGCAATATAGTGTTGACAAAGTTAGATGTTCTTGATGGTCTTGAGGAAATTAAAGTGTGTACTGGCTACACAATCAATGGTAAAACATTAAATTCCTTCCCTGTGGATATGCAAAAATTTAATAATATTGAATTAGTGTATAAATCGTTCAAGGGATGGAAAACGGACACAACCCAATTCAAATCTTATTCAGCATTTCCATCAGAAGTAAAAGATTATATAGATTTTATTGAAGAATTCACAGGTGCTAGAGTTTCAATGATTTCTGTTTCACCAGATAGAAACGACACTATTGTTCGATAAAAAGTAACCAATATGAATTTTAAGTGTTTATATAGGATGAAGTTAATAAACACATTTTTCTTCGTATTTTTTGTATTTTCAATAAATACCTATTCTCAATCTTTTGTAAAGGAAGGTATTTATGCCGACGGTCGATTAGAAGTTGGTGCCACCGGAAGTATGACCAAATATTTTGGCGAATTTACTGACAATAATGTGGGTTTAGCCGGAGGTTTTTTTACACGTTATTTCTTCCCTTATGTACCAGAATTGGCAATAGGAGCTCGTGCTGGTTTTGGCTATCTAAATTATGAACGAAGATATATAAACAGACTTGGTTCTGATTTTTACAGACAATTTCCACGTGAATATTTCTTAGATGCTGACAGAAGGGCTTATGAAAGATCAACAAAAATTACGACCGTAGATTTATTACTTTTCGTAAACTTATTACCACGCTCCCAAATCAATTACTATATCTTTGGTGGTTTTTCTGTACTTTCCTTCCAAAATCAAGATATTCAGGAAAGTCCATTAGATCCTGGTGGTGACAGAATACACTACCCAGAATTCAAAGTCCAAGATGAAATAGATTTTCATCCAGTTGGTGGTATGGGTATAGATGTATTTCTATACAGAGATTTATCTTTAGGTATTCACGCATCTTATCATATACTAACTACAGATTACTTAGATGGTTATGCCCAGATTCCTCCTGAAGGTTCTCTTGCTAATACCGATGGTATTGGTGAGGTTGGTATGAAGTTGTCATATTATCTCTTTAGTGATAATGACCCAGATAATGATGGTTTAACAAATGATGAAGAAAAGGAATATGGAACTTTTCCCTATAAAGCGGATACTGATGATGATGGTATAAATGATTATGATGAAATTCATCTTTACAAATCTAATCCTCTATCGATTGATTCTGACGGAGATGGATTGACGGATGCCCAAGAAGTAGCAAATAATACTAACTTAAACACAGTAGATACTGACAAAGACGGTTTAACAGACTATGAAGAAATAATGCTTCATAATTCCAATCCGAACATTGCTGATTCTGATAGAGACGGTTTGACTGATTTAGAAGAAGTTAAAGCTGGATCTGACCCGATGAAAGGAGATACTGATGGCGATGGAATACTTGATATAGATGATAAATGCCCTTCTGTATTTGGGATAAAGATACTTCAAGGGTGCCCACAAACAGAAGCATTCGTAAAGGAAATAGAAACAAGAGACACTGTATTTGTCAAATCAAAACCTGATACTGTAATAATAGTTCAAGAAATAGAAAAGATAAAAAAAGGGGAGACTTACAAACCTAAAGGTATTCACTTCTTAACAGGTAGTGCTGAGATAAGAGTAGAGTCAGAACTTATACTCGATGATATAGCCAATTGGCTAGAGAGAGAAAAAGATATAAAAATAGAAATTCAAGGTCATACTGACCAAGAAGGAAATGAAGATGTAAATATGAGATTATCCATAGATAGGGCAGAGGCAGTTATGTTCTACCTGATAAAGAAAGGAATATCTCCTACAAGACTTCAGGCCAAAGGATTTGGTGAAACTAAACCACTCGACACAAGTGGAACTAAGAAAGCTATGGCTAAGAACCGAAGAATTGAATTCAAGATTATTTAATTCTTGTAAAAAGTGCACCCCATAATAAAATGGATTTAAAACTTCGTTATAATTACCCCAATATTTACTATTTACAACTAAATACAATAAGGGGACGTGTTCCCTTAATTTAAAATGTTACTAATTCAAACCTTTTTAACTCTAGTAGTAACATTATGTTGTGACTGTTGATAAAAAAACTGGTTTTTCACTTCTTATTTGCAAATTAAATTAAATTAAATTAAATTAAATTAGACCTCAATTTTGTTTT
>JAGQWJ010000016.1 GCA_020437395.1 Ignavibacteriota bacterium
ACTTTCGATATAGATGCTAACGGTATTTTGAATGTTTACGCTAAGGACAAAGGCACTGGCAAAGAACAAAAAATCCGCATTGAATCTTCATCTGGATTGTCGCAAGAAGAGATAGACAAAATGAAGAAAGACGCGGAGTTGAATGCTGAAGCAGATAAGAAGAAAAAAGAAGCTGTTGATACAAGAAATCAGGCAGACGCTTTAGTTGCATCTACTAACAAGCAAATAAGTGAAGTAGGCGATAAGCTAAGCCAAGAGCAAATTTCAGCAATAGAAAGTGCTAAGAGCAGATTAGAAACAGCATTGAAAGAAAACGAAGCTGATATAAAACCTGCTATGGAAGAGCTAAATAAAGCTTGGAGCGAAGCATCGCAAAACATGTATGGCGATTCTAATGCACAGGGTCAACCAGGTGCTGCACCAGGTGGCGAACCATCAGGCGAACAAGCACAGAACAGCTCTGACGATGATGTAGAAGAAGCCGACTACACAGTAGTTGACGACGAAGACAAGAAGTAAGTCAACCACCCGATCCTTCGGATTCCCCTCTTTTAGAGGGGTGGACTGCGAAGCAGGACGGGGTGTTTAATGAGGAAATCATTACTCCGCCTTCGACTCCGCTCAGGCATCGAAACAGGAATATAAATTCACAAAGACGCATAGAAATATGCGTCTTTTTTTTGTATTTATATTGTCAAATATATGCTAAACATCTCACCAGAAATGATTTAATAAAGTGCTGCAAGTGCTTGTTGAAGAATTAAGTTTGTTTCGAAAAAATAAATTTGGAATTTAATTTAATTTAATTTAATTTATTTTATTCGAAATCAAGTTGACCAATATTTGTAAAGCCTATATATTAAATGAATTATAGGGAGATTGCTTGTGAGTATTTTTTAACAAAAGAAAAAATTATGGAGGTAATAGTATAAGTGAACTCGAACTGTACAATAAAAAATGGTCAGAAAAACAAAAGTTGTTTTAGCTGACCAGTAATTGTCAAAATAAATTCGTGCAGAACACATTTGACAGTTGCAAATATACGAATAATTTATATTATTAACATATTTGGAGATAAAAGAATATGAAAAAAATATACAAGCATATTGGTTGCTCTTGGAGTAACATTATTCCTACTAACTGTAGGGATGAAAAGCGAAGCAGAAGCACAATGCGACCCGGGATGGACACATATAACAGATACTTTATTAGTTCAAGGATGTTTATATGAAGTTGACTTGTGTGCCCAATGTTACGTGTCACATCCGGGAAAAGTGAAAATCAATAATTTTAGAAAATTAGATGACTCATGCCCTGATACTTTAGACCCAAATGAAACTCTTCAGCAACTATTTTCACAAGTATCAACCTGGGCATACTTGTGGTTTGATCAATGTCAATCGAATATTCCACCTTGTGATTTAGATAGTGCTAAGGAAGTAACTTTTGAGTATAATGTTTGTTGGTTAATGAAAAAAGATACCATTAGTAATAGAATGTGGTATTTACCTTGCACGGATGAAGTATGTACTGTAACTTATAAAATTTGTATGAACCCAGATATGAGTCTTAACACAACTATTACTAATATGACACCTCCTTCAATTCCTTTTGGTTGTACATTAGAAGGATATCAGGTAGTTGAGCCTATTTACCACAACCAAGAAAGCGATTGTTTTGTTTTGCATACGCCATGCAACCCTGATGGTGGATGGAATCCATATTAAAACAAAGTATATAATTATGAAAACTTTAATCACTTTATTTTTTGCCATTTCAACTCTTTCTCTTTCAGCAGTAGATTGGGAAAGAGTTAAAGGACCATACGATTATCAATATGTTTATAATTTATTTGAACAAAATGAGCAGTTATGTATTTCAAGTTCGAGCTGGGAAAATATAAATCTTAAATTAGAAAATGGTGAATGGAAGAAAATTAAGAACGGTATTCTATCCGAAATTGGTTTGATACATAATCAATTTCAAAACGAAAATGTAATTGTTCTAAGTTCAGAGAAGGAAATGATAAGAAGTTATGATTATGGAGAAACTTGGGAATTTGTAAAACCATTAGAAGGTACTTTTGTTTTTAACTCATTAACTATCGTTGATGAGACAATTTTTGTTCAAAAACATTTTTTGAATAGTTCACTATATAAATTAGAAAAAGAATCTACACAATGGGAAAAAGTATTTCTTTCAGGGGGCAGTCAAGATTCTATTTATGCGGATATATTATATTCAAAAGGGGATTATATTTTTGCTGTTGATATTGATGCTCATGGATTACATAATACGGGAGGTGGAATAACTATGTCGTCTGATAAAGGGAAAAGCTGGCGAAAATTAACGAATTTCAATTTGAGAACTAAATCGATTATTTTACACAACGAAATTCTATTTGTAGCTGGTTTCGATATGTACTTGTATATTAGTAAAGATTATGGTGAAACATGGGAAGTTGATACAAATAAAAAAATGCCAGTTGATTTATTCTATTCTGATGGAAATAAGCTTTATGCTGCCGTAAATCCTATAGGTGCTCAACATGGAATAGACTTTGGGTTACATATATCAACAGACAATGGAGAAACTTGGGAAAGAAGACACGAAGGAATTGGTACTATTAACATCAAAAAATTAATGTCTTTTGAAAATGTATTATACTGTCTAAATGATACTAAAAATGTAGTAGAATCGAGTGATTATGGGCAAACTTGGGTTAAAAGTAAAATTCTTACAGACAGTATAAAATCTTATGCGTTCCATAATATAAATGATACTTTATTAGTTGTAACATCGGGGCGGTTAGGATTATATTTTATTAACGCAGATGTAAATGATTGGGAGATTTTTGGATACGGTTTTCTGCAAAGACCGTACAGAATTTACAATAAAGATTCAGTGTTCGTTTGTATTGTACTTGGTGGTAAAACAATTAATTTATCATCAGACTATGGCAAGAATTGGAAAAATGTAAATGTTGGTATATTTGTTGAACAAGATTTTATAAAAGATGTAGAGTTATTAGGTGGAGATACTTTATTTTTAGCCACTATACAGGGCACAAGATTTTCAACTGACTTTGGAGAAAGTTGGAATAAATTCCATACTGAGGTATTAGATTCTAATTTTGACACAAGAAATATTTTAAGAATAGATGAGAATACTTTAATAATAGTAGCTCGAAATGAAGGTCTTTTTAAATCAACAGACAATGGTCAGAATTGGGTGAGAATACCAACGGAATTTTTGACTGTCCAATCAACTCAATTTGAAACATTTGAATATCACAATGGAAGAATATTTGCGTTCTTGCCAGCTCATGGATTATTTTATTCTGATGACGAGGGCATAAAGTGGAAAGAATTTAACAAAGAATTTTCAGAAAAAGGAACTGATCGTGGAATAGTCTTTTATGGAGATTATGTTGTTATTTCATCCGAAGATGGGATATTAGTTTCAAATGACGATGGAAAAAGTGCAAGATATTTCGGAATAGAAAAATTTGCAATAGGTGATACATCTGATTCAATGGTAAATGATATTGCAATTCATAATGATTTTATCTTCGTTGCAAGTGGCATAGGAATCTATAAAATCAAGCTCTCCGACTTAGGAATAGAAGCAATTACCTCCGTCGAATCAGAAATAGAACGTGACTATTTCTATGCTTTACCCTCATTCCCACAGCCAACGAGCAGTATAGTGACTACGGAAGTTTATCTTGACCAAAGTATATCGTTGTCAGAAGATGAAATAAAAGTTTTTGATATAAATGGGAATCAAGTTGAAAAGGGCGACAACATTGAAGTAACAGGCTCGCATTGGCCAACAACATTGAATTGGGATTCGAGCAATCAACCCCCAGGAGTTTATTTCATAGTTATTGATTATGGTGAAAACACGAGAGCCATTAAAGTAATAAAAGAATAATATTAATACACCAAAGAAGACAATTCACTGCTCCTTTGGCGGGAAAGTTACAGTATCCCCAGTCGAGTCAATAGCCACATAAGGTAATTTTATCACAAGTACAGTGTCATTAGTAAGAGCATCATCAATCAGATCTAATCTTCTTAAGTTAATAGTTAAATTCCAACGCTCTCCATCATAACCACCAAGTTGATAGTTACCATCCAATGTAAAAAACTCATCACTTGGAGTAATTTCTGATAAAACAATACTATCAGCAGGGTAAGTACTCAAACTATCTTTATATAATAATAGGCGGTTATAATTAATATTTGATGATTCTGAAGAATCTAATATAGTACCGTGTACATTACCAAAACCAAAGATTGCATTTGTAGAATCATTTTTTCTCGTTACAAAGTTTCTGTAATCTTCTGTTATAAGTGTTGGCTCATATTGTATCATAGCCA
Source organism: Ignavibacteriota bacterium (assembly GCA_020437395.1). Lineage (GTDB taxonomy): Bacteria > Bacteroidota > Ignavibacteria > Kapaibacteriales > UBA2268 > PGYR01. The sequence goes on from JAGQWJ010000016.1 coordinate 4,386, forward strand.
TATTTCTTATCCCTTCTATTTGGGGTTGTCCAATTACTAACATTTCGGTGTCAAAATCTATATTTTCGCCTAAACCACTAAGTGGCACATGTCCGTGAACTACGTTATGTTTCAGAGCATTGCTCATCTGAATGCTCCCACTCCACTGAAAGCCAAGCTTTATTTTATCAAGCTGAAAAGAGTCCAAATCAATTGGCCTTGCTGTCGTACTGGCTCCCCATATAATATCATAAGGTGTCGGTTCTTTGTCTTGACTGTATAGATTTATTCCTAACAATAATAGTATTATTAATATTAGATTTTTCATTTTCTTATCCCTCTTTTACTACTTTGTAAGTCTTGGGAAATCTATTACATACTACAGTTAGGTAGTATATGCCCACAGGGTAATGATTAAAATCAATTACTAAACTGCTATTATTAGATATTATTTTACTTTCTAGATTTTGACCAGAAGTATTATTAATTCGATATTTTATCTGAGGTGATTGGCAATCAAGTGTAATATTAACTAAACCATTTGTAGGGTTAGGGGAGATAATAATCTCATTTTCATTATCTTCAATTGATGATATTTTATTCCATTCAGGTTTAATTAGAGCGATGCTTCGATTTACTCCGAAATAAATCAAATTATTAACATTTGTTGAAATCTGAGGCAATCCGATATATAATATAGTATCTAGTACATTCCCCAAATTGTAATCCATAATTACAGGTGCTGTTGTACCAATCTGTAAGGCTATTTTGTTATCATCTCTTGAAAAAACAATATTTCGTGAACTACTTTCGAGGATAAGTACCTTTCTTTCTTTTGTTTCTAGATTATATAAAATTAGTTCATAACCATTACTAGTTGAGAATAATGATTTTAACAGGCTAAAACTAAAGTTGATATTTTCATTATAACTATTCAAAACCACATCATAAATCTCGAAAGTATTTGCATCAAAAATATATACCGAATCAGAACCAGATTTAAATTCAAGTTGATTTACAATATACTTACCGTCAGGAGAATATTCTGTTGATTGCCATTTTTGATAAGGTTTTTCAGGGTTAAAATGGTCATAAATTATCCTCCTTTGTTCATATAGTACTTTTTCAGTTGAAATATCTATAACTACAAAATTTGTCATTTCACCATTACGAGCTGTTGCTATACCAGTAAATTTCGTCCCATCTGGAGAAATAGATGATGATATCCATCTAGTAGCTTCATACACTACATTATTACCATATTCTTCTCTCTCATACGCTATAGTAGTTATTCGCTTAACTTCTCTTCTCTCGAACAAATCGTAGATAATTGTATATTTAGTTTGTCCACTCACAACCATGAATCTACCATCAGCAGAAATAGATATTTGGTCAAGTCGGGTTGTGTTTGGGAATATTATTGCATCTACAACTCTCCCATCTTCAATGCTTCTAACTTCAATTATTGAATCATTGGTATTATAAAATACTTCACCTAGAGGTGATACCTGTACTTCATTTAAGCCACCAATTACTTCCGTCTCCCAAATAACTTCCTCTTCGGCAAAGCTGAGTTGGGGCAGTGTTACTACGAGTAGCGTTATAAAAATTATTAATGGCTTCATTGGATTATCCTCCAATTAGTTGATAAATAATAAGTATTTTTCTTTTTTTGTAATTAGTCATATTTATAGAGACACATGAACTTCTAAAACGTCTCACAAATGAACAAATATTAATCTAGCTTGTTAAAATTAAGAAAATAATTTGAATTTCTTTTGAATCTAGAATTCAATCGTAAAAAAAGTTCTCTCACTGAACTTCTAGTTCAATATAAATTTATAATAAGCATTCTTTTTAAATTTAAACTACTGGATTAAGAAATGTGAAATAGCATACTCTTACCAACTTAAGTAAATATTTTGAAAATATCTTACGGTCAGCCCGTAACTTCAAAAATAGCTGGTTGACTGAGTATTTAAACCAATCATTTTGCAAATTACATAGAAGACAATTCTACTTGTAAACGTATCGTTTACGATTTTACACTAATTTTGCATCACTCAAATTAATTATAAAAATATTTAAGTTCTGAAGTAGAACTTTAGGAAAAACAATATTTATTTTTATATTAAACTATTAATCAATTTTTAAAGCAATAGAAATTTAATTATGTTAAGTTTAACGTTAAATGCATCTAGTTGTGAGTTTATAACTTATTATTATACAATAATATAATTATATGTTTGTCTATTTGCTAGCGGAGGTGGATTCCGATGAAATCGGAAGACGGAGGTGGACAAACTAATTGCTGATTGGAGCCTGTCGAAATCAATATTAGTTTGAAAATACTTGCCTTCAACATGCTCTGGTAACGTAATTTTATCCTCCTCAGTCAGAACAAGTTCTGACAGCTCCTCCAAAGGAGCATAGCCAACCGCAATACAATACATAATTAATCCTTTAATCAAAATCAGAAATCGCTTGTCCAAAAATTATAATTAATATTAGTATGTTGAAGAACAATAGTTTGTTACTTAATTCCTTATTCTTAAAGTAGAAGAATCTAGTATTCAGTATATTTATAAGACCAATTGTCAAAAATACACCATAAATATTATCGCCATTAAAAGTATAAATAATATTTTTATAACCCAATATAGCTAACGAAATAGCAATTATAAATAATAATACTGTAACGGCTTTTGTAAGTTTTATGAATAACATCATTCCCCTCTTGACTTCTTTCCCTTCCTTTACATCTAAATTTAATAAATCAAGATTTACATTGTTTTCATCTTGTAACCAAGTCCCTGATATATCATATTTGTCATTCTGGGGTTGAATTATCTTCTTCTGATATTTTATTACTTTTAATTTCTTCAACCCAACACCTCACCTATTTATTTCTTAACTTTGTTGATGCAGTAATTCGTTATTCTCCTAACATTTTACCGACTTAATCGTTTCATTTCTAGACTACGTTAATATAAGAAATAAAGTTTTATATGATGAAAAAAACACTACTCCTATTTATAATCGCTGTTCTCGCTTTCTCAACCACTAAGGCAGAGAAGATACTAATACCAATGGATTTGGCTCAGACCAATCATCTGAAGGCTTATGGCATCGCTTTCTGGGTTATCAAAGACAACAAAACCGTGGATTGGCTGCTCAATTATCGTGACGGCGCATTTATGACAGACTATTCTGAGAAAATTGTCCTTGAGTGCCGAGTACGCGGGGTGACATTCGAGCAGATATCCGATGGCAATGCCGCTCAGATATACGCACAAGTGCAAGCCGACAATGTGAACGAAGACGTAGTGAAACTAGAGAAAGCTCCGACTATTGCAGTATATGTACCCAAAGGTACTCAGCCCTGGGACGACGCTGTACGTATGGCGTTGGAATACGCCGAAGTAGATTATGATATGGTGTGGGACGAAGATGTTATAAATGGTAAGCTCAAAGATTACGATTGGCTTCACCTCCACCACGAAGATTTTACGGGGCAGTACGGTAAATTTTGGGCAAACTATCGTAATGCTCCATGGTACATACAGCAAGTTGCCTTGAACGAGAATATGGCTAAAAAGTTGGGATTTGCTAAAGTATCACAGATGAAATTGGAAGTAGCGAAAACGATAAAAGAATATGTGGCAAATGGCGGTTTCCTCTTTGCTATGTGCTCGGCTACTGACTCTTACGATATAGCATTAGCTGCGGAAGGTGTGGATATAGTCGCATCTATGTTTGACGGCGACCCAGCTGATATGGGAGCTCAAGATAAATTAGATTTTGATAAGACTTTCGCTTTCGAGAATTTCAGATTAACTATGGATCCATCGGAGTATGAGTTCTCTGATATAGACGTTGGGGCTACTAGTTTGAATAATCCAGAATCGGATTATTTTACTCTTTTCGAATTTTCTGCTAAATATGACCCAGTTCCAACCATGCTCACTCAGTGCCATACGGGTATTGTGAGAGGATTTTTGGGACAAACAACAGCATTTGCCAAAGAAAAAATAAAAAAATCAGTAACTATACTAGCTGAAAGAGAAGGAACGAATGAAGTTCGCTATATACATAGCAACTATGGGCGTGGCACTTTCACTTGGTACGGAGGGCACGACCCCGAAGATTACAGACACGGTATAGGCGATCCACCGACAGATTTGGATTTGCATAAAAATTCTCCTGGATATAGATTAATATTAAATAATATTCTTTTTCCGGCTGCAAAAAAGAAAAAGCAAAAAACTTAATTTTTTCTTAGAACTAAAGTTTGAGTACTTTTGTATATTCTCAAAATGTAATTAATCCTTAATTTTGCTTTTATGAAGCTTATAATATCAATTTTTATTTTAATCTTTACTCAAACTGCTTTCTCGACAAGCATTAGTGTAAACGATACGACTGCTCAGAAAGGGCAGAGATTAGAAATTCCTGTCTATTGTGATATAACTGAATCCTTTGTTTACCTTGATACTAATAATGTCTTCGTATTAGAATTTGATTTTAATGCGTTGATGCTAGATTTCAAGGGGGTGGTGATAAAAGAAGGAGCTATTATTGTAGATAGTGAAATAAAAAGTACTACATCTCTCAATAATGATAATTTCAGAGAGTCCAAGTTTACTGTAGAATTCACACAGGAAATCGACAATGCTAATGGAATATTATTCTTCTTAGAATTTGAAGTATTAGCGGGTCCAGATACTCTCGCTAATGTTACACCATCATTGTTCAAATTGAGAGATTATATAATTAAGTCAGATTTTGCAGAGGGCAATATTAGTATTCCTGAACCTGTAACTGAAACTGATAAGTCTTTTATTGGTAATTTTTATCCTAACCCTTTCCATAGAGAAGCCAAAGCAGAGATTCGTTTCACATTGCCAACGAGAATTAAAATCTCAACTTACAATCTTTATGGTGCGGATCAACTCTATGAGTTTTGTAACTCAGATTGTATTCAAAAGCATTTCAGATTGACAGATGAAAATGGAGTGGAATATAATGGTGATGAGTTGCTGATGGACGGATACTATACTCTTGAAATAAAAAACGAATTTAGTACTTTGGCCGCTGGTATCTATTTGCTTGTAATTGAGACCGATTATAAAGTTTTATCACAAAGGTTCGTGGTGATAAAATGATAAGAGTATTGACATTTCTAATTCTATTAACTAGCATTTTCTTCAATGCTAATTCCCAAGTTGATAAGAATAAAATATTGTTAGAGAAAAGCCCAGAAGGAAAAGAGTTTTGGCTATGTTTTATGAGAAATCATAATGATGCAGATCTGAATAATCCGAATGCAACTCAATTGGATTTGAAGCTATTTTTAACTTCCGATAAAGATGCTAGCGTAACAATTGAGATAAAAAGTATTCGATTCAAGGAACAGGTGTTCGTAAAAGGGGGCACTGTAAAAGCAATTCAGATATCTCCATTGGCTCAAGTGACGAGTTCAGAGATAATCGAGAGCGGTAGAGCTTTGCATGTTACTTCCGATGTACCCATTTCAGTCTATGGGCTTAATAGAAGAAAATTGACAACAGATACTTTTATGGGGCTGCCAGTCAACGTATTAGGAACTTCTTATAGAGTAATGTGTTATGATGTGTCAATAAAGTTGATGGCAGAAATGGCTGTAGTTGCAACAGAAGACAGCACATTGGTAACTATTACGCCAACAGTTGACACTGACGGTGGGCATAAGCGAGGGAGACCTTTTTCTGTTACACTTAATAAAGGTGACGTTTATCAAGTAGCAGCGGCTAACACTGTCCCTTGTATAGATAATTGTGATTTGACAGGTAGTTTGATTGAATCCAACAAGAAAATTGCAGTTTTTAGTGGGCATCAATGTGCTTATGTTCCGACTGATGTAATTGCGTGTAACCACTTAGTAGAACAAGTTCCTCCATTGCACTCTTGGGGTAAGCATTTCTATATAGGTGCATTCAAAAAACGTAGTTTTTACAACTATCGTGTTTTAGCAAATAAAGATGGCACAAGAGTGTTCGAAGATTCGAAACTAATTGGCACATTGAATGCTGGTCAGCATTTAGAAAGAGAGACGGACAAATCAGTACAAGTAACAGCTTCTAACCCTGTTTTAGTTGCACAGTTCTCGCAAGGTTTTGATAATGGCGATAGAATAGGTGACCCTATGATGTGTCTTATAAGTCCAACACAACAATTTTTGAAAAAATATAGGTTTGCAACACCCGTTGATGGATTTTGGGAACACTTTGTGAATGTTGTTGCACCCACAAAAGCGTTAAACTCAATTAGATTGAACGGGATAAAAGTTGATGTAAGTAAATTTAAAAAGTTAGGGGATTCGAGGTATTCATTTGCACAAATAAGTGTTAATTACGGTACTCACGTTATTGAGTGTAGCGAACCTTTTGGAATGACTTCTTATGGCTTTGGCTACGGTGATGATAGATATGATGCTTACGGCTCTCTCGGAGGCCAGTCATTCTCCGAATACGTAGAGACGCCCGATAAAGAAAAACCATTTATTGATTATACGAGCGACAAAGAGGGGTTCAAATTATTAATCAGAGATGACAGAAATAATGACAGAGGGATAGCCAAAGTAAATTTATTTCAGAACACAGGATTCGATTATACTGTCTCTAAGTTTGAAGCAGGAACTCCGTTGGTGATTGTTAATTTTGGAAATGAGAACTACAACAAGGATTTATCTGTAAAAATTGAAGCAACGGATTTGGCGGGTAATATCGCTGAATACACGCTATGCTATACTTTTAACCAAATTTCGAACCGATACCAATATACACTTCAAGAAGGTTTGCAAGCTAGCTGCGGTGAATCCGACCCTTGGGAATATGGTGTTTCTATAGGATATAACTACATAAACCACTTTGCAGATTTCAGTAATACTGGAGGTTTGAAAAGTAAGGGGACTTTCTCAGACATAGTTTCAAGTTCATTTGAATTTGGTTTGCTTGCTACTTATAGAATTGATGAGAAAGTAAATCTTATGGGAAGATTAAATTTCATGAAATATTCCGGTACTTTACAATCTCCTGATTCGACAACTAGTTTTGTAAGAAAACCTCTAACAGGACTTAGCCCATTCAGAGAGTCCGTTAATTTTGAATTAGAAGGATTGTTTACAAATGTAATATTAGGTATCGAATATTTAATAACGAATAATATATACGTCACAGGTGGTTTGCAATTTGATATTCCATTTAGCAAAAGCGTCAAAGCTGAGAAAGAAATAATAATTCCTCAAGACTACAATTACGACAATGGAACCAATAAAACAAGCATAGGGCTAAGTTCACTCGGATCATTAAATACTGTTGGAATATCAGCAAACCTAGGTCTTGGATTCCGAATTAATGCTTACAACAACATTAATGCTTTTTTAGAAGCTGGCTATGCGAAAAGATTAACAAATATGGTTGACGATGCCAACTGGACAGTTTCAGTTGTTGGTATAAGATCAGGAATTAGATTCCCCTTAAAATGAACATATTCAAAAGAATATACGGTGTGCTGTATAAGGAATTCTTGACAGAATTTAAGAATTTCTCATCTGCTTCATCAGTATTCTTATTCGTACTTACTTCTGTGATTATAGTTAGCTATTCTGTATCTTCGAACAAGCTGTCAGATGAAATATTTGCTGGCATTACTTGGATACTGATTTTCTTCACTTCTATGATTGGTCAGTCTAGGGTTTTCGTGACGGAAGAGGAACGAGGTACTTGGTTTTTTCTAAAAATTAATTCAGATTCAACAAGTATTTATTTTGGTAAACTAATCTACAATATAATATTTGGGATTGTTGCAAACTTACTTACTGTTGCTTTATTGCTCATTTTCAACTCTACTTTTATTATTTCCGAAATAGGGATGTATTGGCTTAGTGTGCTTACGGGTAGTGTTGGAATTTCATCTGCTTCTACTATAATTTCGGCGTTAATTGCTAAAGCATCTTCCAAAGGTGCACTTTTCCCAGTACTAGCATTTCCACTTATACTACCAATTATTTTGCTTTCAATTGATGCTACAATTCTAAGCATAGTAGGAGCTTCACCAGAAAGGATACAATCTGATTTGGGAGTTACTATAGCTTATGCCGGAGCTGTCGTAACAGCTTCATATTTACTTTTCGACTTTATTTATAAAGATTAGAATTAGATAGATTAAGCGTTTTCTAATTTTTCTACTTTCTCATTTTTAACTTTTCTATTCACTGGAATCGAAAACGCGAAAGTAGAACCTTCTCCTTTTTTACTCTTAACCCATACATAACCATCGTGTGCTTCAATCATTTTCTTTACTATCCATAGCCCAAGACCAGTTGCCGATTCTCCAGCGGTCGGTTTGCTACTTAGGGTTGCACCTTTTTGGAATGTACTTTTAATATCTTCTTCCGAAAGTCCTTGACCAGTGTCGCTTACACTAAAGACTATGTGATTCTTATCTTTATCGAAGCTAGTTTCTACTAATACGGAGCCATTTCTTTCAGTATATTTTATTGCATTTGAGATTAGATTATCCATAACCTCATCTATTCTAAGTACATCTAATGTAATCTCAGGTAGATTGTTATCAAACATACATTCATACGTTAATTTCTTATTCTTTGCATTATACGAGTTTCGAGTGAATACATCTTGGGCAATATCGTTTATATCCACTTTGTCATAGTGGAGCTTCAGCCCAGTTCCCTCTAAAGCCATAATCTTGCTAATCTCAGAAGAAAGCATAAGTATCCTGCTCGAACTAGCAGCTATATCTTTCATAATATCTTCGAAGTCAGAAGCTGTACTATCATAATTTGTCAATAAATCAACTAATCCTTTGATAACTGAGGCTGGATTCTTAATATCATGAACTATTACAGAGAATAATTCTTCTTTTTGTTTTTGCAATTCCTCCAATTCCTGCTTTGACTTGTCGGTTTTGTTAAGGTTTTCTTGCAGTTCCTTGTTTTGCAAAACTAAATTTCTACTTTGTTCTTGCATTTTGTCGATCTGTAGTCTGAGTGAAGCAATTTCTTCTTTCAGTTCAGCATTTTCTACCGACAAATTATTTTGGTTTGAGCTTCCCACCTTAACCTCTCTTTGTTTAGTGTCAATCGACTTTTTCTTCGGCCTATTTTTGAAGAAAATGATCGCAAATAATAATATAATGGTTAAAAATATAATTAGAGCTATATCAGAAATTATAGAAATAACTCCATTTTCAGATTCTAATTCTTTTAGTTTCTTTTTTAGCTCTGCAATCTGTAATTCCAAATTGTTGGATTTTACTAGCACAGAGTGCAAATTGTTATCTACCCTAAACTCCAAACTTTCTTCTTTAGTGCTCCATTCTCCACTGCTATCAAAAGCACTTATAATGAACTTATAATTAGCTTGGGGCAAATTTGCATAGCGTACTTCCATACCGTTTATTACGTTTATAGAAGTATCATTCCCCATAACTAACATAACTCTATAAAGAACTGGCTCTTTGTCTAAAACAGGATTTACTGAGTATTCAAATAATATGGAGTCAGTATTTGAAATAACTATTTCATCTGCAAAATAAGTATCGGCAATTTCTCCATTTACTTGAATATTATCAATACTTATTATGTGTTCTTCTGACTTTAAATTATTTATATCAGTCAGCAATAAAGAAAACACAAGTAAAGTAAAATGAAAATACTTATTCAAACTTATATGCATTATTTGAGTCAACAGTAGCTCGATTCCTTTTTTTAAAGTTGTTGTCATTAATCTTTTTTTCCAATATCCTTTTTACATCAAAAAAGGATTTAAAATTATAATGTGGTAAACTATTCTCATTGCAATAAGCCGCTAAATATTTTTTAGCAAAGATTAAATCACAATGCGAAGCCCCGCAAAAATCGGAGTATCCGTCACCAATATAAATTTTCAAAGTATTCTCGTCACTCTTATTCAAAACGAAATTTCGTTTACAATTGGCCGAATAGCATTTGCATGACTCGGAAGCATTAGTAAACTCTGGTTCTAAGTGAGTTTTTGTATCTAGTAATTTGTTGCTGCATACGGGTAATTTTATACCGTTCATAGCTAAGATTTCGTTAATGTAAACATCAAAACCATCGCTAACTACGAATAGTTGTAAATTGTTCTTCTTACAAAATTCAACAAAATTTTTGAAATAAGGATCAATCTCGAAATTTCTAGATTGTTTTTTTATTATTTCAATACTAGTACTCTTCGGCAATTGACTACAAAGCTTATGCCAATATTCATAAATGGTTAATTTTTCTTCTATAAATAACTTATTTAATACTTCAAAATTTTCAACTTCTTTAAATAACTCATTTCCAACATCTTGCAGAGTTATTGTGCCGTCGAAGTCACAAAATACTTTTATATCATCGAATATTATTGACATTTTTTCTTATATTTTCATTTTAATTTCTGGTAAAATATGAAAGAGTTGGGAAAAAGAATACTTACTGCTGCAATTGGAATACCTCTAGCTATCTTTTTATTTCTAAAAGGTGGTATTTTCTTTGCCACGGGGGTATTAATTATAATTGCATTCGGGCTCCATGAGTTCTATTCAATGTCCGAAAATAAAGGTTTCCACCCAATGAAATGGCCGTCAATTATAATTAGTCTATTATTTGGAGTTCTTTTCTATCTTACTCTTACTAATATTGTTGATTTTAAGTTTATTTATACTTTTCTCACTCCAACTATTATAGGTACTTTTCTATTTACTTATGCGCTTTATAAGGAAGGTATCTCAGCAATAACCGATATTTCTATTAGTATTGGCGGAATTATGTACATTGCTTTTCCTCTTTTTTGTTTAGTTGCAATTCGTGAATTCAATTATATTAGCAGTTCTGAAGTTGAATGGGGATATTTTATATTAACTCTTTTTATAGCAATTTGGTTGTGCGATAGTGCTGCTTACTTTATTGGAAGGGTAATAGGAAAGCATAAGTTGTTCCCCCGTCACAGCCCCAAAAAGTCGTGGGAAGGTGCAATTGCCGGTTTTGTGTTTGGCTCTGCTGGCTTTGTTGGCTTAACAGCTTGGTTGAACCCCAGCTTTGCTTTGTCTGAGAGCATATTACTAGGAGCAGTTATTTCTTCTTTTTGTCAAATAGGGGACTTGATTGAATCTCATTTTAAACGAGATGCTGCAGTTAAAGATAGTTCAAACTTTTTCCCTGGTCATGGTGGTTTTTTGGATAGATTCGATGGAATAATCTATATTTCACCAATTGTTTTATTTATTTTATTAGTGCTAAACTAACAAGTTAATTGAATACGTTAGTTATGATAAAAAAAAGAGTTCAAAGAAAAAAAAGGATATGGATAAGTTAGGTTAAGTAAAGTATATGGGAAAATTAATAATATTTCTTTTAATAATTTTAGGTATTATGGTAGTCTTTTTCAAGGGTGCTACGAAATTAATACTTGCATTAACAGGTTTAAGAAAAATAAACAGAAACCCCCAAACAAATAGTGATAATAATAACAGAAGATATTCGGAGAATGAAGATGTTATTTACGAAAAAGGTGAAACTAAAGTATTCAAAGGAAAAGCTGGTAATAAACAAAAAGAGCAATAAATATGCAATCACAAAGAATTTCTGCTATTGATGTTGGTACAAACTCTTTTCACATGGTAACAGCCAGTGTGGACGAGAATGGACTATTGAATATAATATCAAGAGACAAAGAAATAGTTCGTCTTGGTTCGAGTAGCGGTGATATGGATTACCTGCAAAGAGATGCTATAAAAAGAGCAGTAACAACTTTAAGAGCTTTTTCTAAACTCGCAAAAAACGAAAACTCAGAAATACGTGCTGTAGCAACTTCTGCTGTGAGGGAAGCAAAAAACAAAGATGAATTTATTGATTTAATTAAAAAAGAAACGGGTGTAGAACTAGAAGTTGTTTCAGGAGTTGAAGAAGCAAGACTTATTTCTTTAGGAGTTATTCATGCACTGCCAGTACTATCAGAAAAGACACTTATAATAGATATTGGAGGTGGTAGCACAGAGACTATTATCACTGAAAATAATGAGATGCTTCATCTTCAAAGCAACAAACTTGGTGCAATTAGATTAACAAAAAAATATTTTGATGGCATTCCTGCAAATGAAGTCAACATTGAAAAATGCAGAAAATTTATCAAAGGTGAATGGGCTCAAACTCTTGATAAAATAAAAAAAGTTGGATTTACGGCAACTGTTGGTACTTCGGGAACATTGACAACATTAATTTCAATGGCTTATTTGCGTAAAAATGAGGAGCTACCAATAGTACCGAATGGATTATCCGTTAAAGCAAAACACGTACTGAAAGTCATTCGTGATATTAAGAATGCTTCTACACCTGAAAGAATTTCTTTGTTGAGAGGAATGGACGAGACGAGAACAGATATTATTACTGCAGGTGCACTAATAGTGGAAGTTGCAATTGAAGAACTGGGAATCAAAAAATTTATCATTTCTAACTATTCGCTCAGAGAAGGTGTTGTCTTTGATACTATTGAGAAGGATCAAAACCTCAAAGAATTCCATCAGTTAACCAAACTACGTTACAAAACAGTTACGGGTTTGGCTATCAAATATGGTGCTGATATGATACACGCAGAGCACATTAGAAAGCTCTGTAATAGTATTTTCGATCAGTTACAAGAAATCCACGGAAAAGGTTATTACGAAAGAGAATTGCTCGAATCTGCATCATATTTGCACGATGTGGGATTCCATATTTCTCATGATAAGCATCATAAGCATAGTTTTTACCTAATTAAAAATAGTATAATGACTGGCTTTACTAATGATGAAGCTGAGCTAATAGCAAATGTTGCACGTTACCATAGAAAAAGTCATCCTAATCGATCTCATAATAGCTACAACATGTTAAGTTCAAAAAAACAAGAGATTGTGTGGCTTTTAGCTGGTATTTTAAGGATAGCTGAAGGTCTTGACAGGCGGCAAATACAAAATGTGGATGATGTAAAGTTAATTTTTGAAGAAGATAAAATAATTTTTAAATTGAGCAGTACACACTCCGAAACCCCTGATATAGAGCTATGGGGAGCCGACAGAAGAAAGGCAATGTTAGAAAAAGCACTAAATATTGAAATTATTTTTGAATAAAGTGTTACAAAACTGAGATTGAACTGTTATTAGATTAACACTACAGAATATAGTATTTGTTTTTAATTATAAATAAGATTTTGTAATTTAAACATCAAATAAGAAAATAAACTAATTTATCAAATTAATTTAAGAGGTTACTCTGATGAAAATAATTTTTACAAGGATTGCACTTTTGCTGGTTCTTGTTGTTGCTATGACCTTCCCTAAGGACTTAAAGGCAGGTGTAGATGAACAAGAAATCAAACAAAAACTCCCATTGATGATGGGACAAAGTAACGTAGGTAAGGACTATTGGTTTACTGTCCCACCTTGTTACGAAGAAGAAAGTGCGGGATTCGATAACTTTATTAAGGTTTTAGTGACTTCTCCTACAGAAACGGAAGTTACAGTAGAAGTACCCGGTAAAGGATATATCAAAAAACTAACAACAATTCCGAACGGTGTGATTGAATTTAAACTTACACCAACACAAGCACAGCCAATTCTTCACAATGGTAGAGATCTTAAGCCACCTCCAGCACAAGTTTACAAAGGAGCTGGTGTACATTTGACTTCTGACGACCCTGTTGTGGTCTATGTAGTAGTAAGATACAGAGCAACATCAGACGGTTTCTTAGCGATTCCTACTTCAGCTTTTGGTACTGCTTATATCAATATGGTGTACAAAGAACCGAACATAACAACTGGACTTATGGCTCCATTTACTGGAATAACTGCAGCTTATGATAATACTCAGATCTCATTCACAATGGGTGGTGGTGATGAAGGAAATGACAAAGTTGTTTTAAAGGGCCGTAAGCTAAAAACTGGTGAAACAGCGATGGAAAATCTTGACCAAGGAGATGTTTGGTTATTGTCAATCGATGATCATAGACAAGATTTATCTGGTTCTAGAATTGAAGGTACTAAGCCATTTTCAATTGTTTCGGGTGTTCACTGTGCTAACTTTCCGTTGGGAGTTTATGCGTGTGACTATACTGTAGAAATGGAATTACCTATCTACACATGGGGTAAACAATATTATATTACACCAATGAGAGGAAGAACTTATAATGGTATAATTAGAATTTATGCCGCAGAAGATAAAACCGAAGTTTACAGAGATGGGCAATATATTGGAACCATCAAGAAAGGTGGTGGTGGCGAAATGGGCGTTGCTTATTTCGAGATGAGAGTTTGGCCTCAATTAGATGATTTTGGTCAACCTAATCCTCCTAAAATTGCTACTATTTCTGCAAACAAGCCGATTTCGGTAATGTATTATAATCCAGGTACATCTGAAGATTTATCGCGTGTTGATACTGACCCTTTTATGTTGATTTATACACCAATAGAGCAGTATCAGAAAGAGATTTATTTCCCTTCACCTAATGCAACTGGTGGTTTACTGCCATTTACAGAAAACTATGTGAGTTTAGTCTTTGAACTTCACGAAGACTATATGCCACGTGATTTAAAATTTGCTGAAATGTCTCCTTCAGGAACTGAACCAGACTGGCAACCTCTGAGTGATAGGTTTAGTGCTGGTTTTGATGAATTCGTAATCCCTTATAAAGGCAAACGCTATGGAGCAACGGTTTTAACTTTAGGAACGGAAGGAGTATATGGAATAAAATCAGACTCAACCAAGTTCGCTGCTTATTCTTATGGATACGGATGGTATGATTCTTATGGGTTCCCAACTTCGGCGGCACTAAACGACCTAACCATCCCTGACACAAATGCCCCGATACCAAGTTACGTACAGTCATGTGACGGGGATGTAAAGAAAGACATGGGAACAGTAACAGATATGCCAGATGATGATGCAACACGATCAAACATGGCAGACTTGTACTTAGTTAAAGATTTAAGTGAGAACTACTTGTTTGATTGGCGATCAAGATCAGGGGAGTTTATTCCAGGACAACAAAGAACATTATCATGGTGGCTAACAGTAATAGACAAGAAGAAATATGCGAAAGCAGTAATCTACTTCACAGACAGAGCTGGAAATGACACAACAATAACAGTAGAGTACAACCCACCAGAGTACGAAGTAACAGGTGATTTACACTATGGGTTATTGTCAGAAACAGGCACACCTGTGATATTAAAAGACACGATAAGAAACTTATCAAGTAAATCTCCATTATATGTAACAAGAGTAGAGTTACAGAACAATAATCAAGGATTTAGAATAGAATCATACGAGCCAGCAGGTTGGACACCACCAATGGCAATAGCAGCAGGTGCTGAAGTAATAGTAAACGTGGAGTTTGACCCAGTAGCTGCAATAGCAGGGGGCAAACAACCAATATACAAAGACTCGCTAGGAGTAGGTTATGGAGATGAGAACTTTGATGAATGTTACTTTGGCTACGAGACATTACAAGATGCGTTCATAGGAGCACCAGTAATAGTAGTAGGAGATTGGGACTTTGGTTCTCATAATATTGCAACAGCGGGAACATTAAGCAAAACAATTCAGATAAAGAATGAAGGAGATAAATCACTAAATATAACAGGTATATCGAGTGATTTAACAGACCCAGCATTCAGCCATGACTTTAAGACTAAGTTCCCTAATGTTTCTATCTCAAGTCCATTATCTATAGAGGCAGGTAAGACAGAGACATTCACAGTATCGTTTACACCAACTGCAGTACAGACATACACAGATCAGATAGTCTTCCAATCGGATGCTGCAGACAACAGAGACAATATATGTCAGTTAGATGGTAAAGGAATCAAGAGTGATGTATCAGCAATTGGAGCCGACTGGGGAGGCTATTTAATAGATAGACCAGCTCCATTAACAGCAGGTCCTTATGATGTAGAATCCACAGTGACTCATAATGGTTTATTAATCCAGAATTCAGGAAGTATCTCAGATGGAATCAAAACCAAAGTAGTAAGTGCAGATATAGTATCTGAGAGTCCTGCTGGTGCAGTAGATTACTTCAGAGTAGGTAATATGAATATACATGAATATTTACAATCACCAGCAGTGAAGGGTAAAATTATAGATGCAGGTGGAAGTATAGACGAAGTGGTACAATACTTACCAAAAGCAAAAGGTAATCATTCGGTAACCATACGATTAACATTTGATGAGAATGTTAAAAATGCAACAGCAGATATTAGTTATACGGGAACAGGTTTAGTACCTAATTTGGAAGTAACTGATGTAACATATCCTACACCAATGTTGATAAATGACGAAGCAAACTTCCAATCTGGTCAGAACATGGTTATCACTAATACTCAAGACGAGTTTGGTTATCCATTAACGATTAGCAATATAACGTTTGCTGCTGATGCTGATGTTAGTCGAGATATTTCAGACTTCCAAGGTAAAACATTTAGAGTAGATAATGGTTTATTAGCAGCTCTAACAAGTACCCCAATTCCAGTAGGCGAGAGTGTAACGATACCAGTAGAGTTTGTAGCACGCGACTTATCTAATCAAGTAACGGCAACCTTAGAGTCGAACGCAGATGTGGATGCCCCAACTTTCATAGATAAATCAGAATGGACAGGCTTTGGATACAATATAGGATTGAATGTTACATCAGCAGACACAAATATATGTGTAGGAGAGTCTGCTCTAATGACACTAGATATAACAAACACAAGTGATCAGGATATATTAATAGATAGACTAAGCTTACAGATAAATGGAACAGATGTATCAGATATAGACGGCGATGGTAAACCAGATATAAGTATATCTAATAAAACGACGAATATCACAGTAGATAAACTAACAGGTAAATACACAGTTAATATAATCTACAATCCATCAGTATTGATAGGAGTAACCAAAATCGACTTAAACATAGAACATCAATATGGAGTAGATTTAACAGTAAGTGGTAATCAAGGAGCAATCACAGTATCGTCTAAAGCATTTGATGGCACTACGAATTCAAATGTAACTGGAGCATCAACAGAATTATCAACCAATGGATATGATAAGAGATTTATGATATCAATAGGTGATGCATTCTTCTATGAGATAATAACGACAAAAGATGCCTCAGGAGCGGATGTACAGAGCATAGATGTAGAATTGAACTATAATAGATTCTTCGTAAAACCAGAGTTCTCAAAAGACGATTTGACGAAGATAGAGTTAGCGAATAATAATATGGAGATAATTCCAAGCTCATATAAAGATGAAGTGGTATCAGGTGGAGTAATAGGATCTCAGTTAATAAGATTCACGGTTCAGAGTAAAAATGGAATCCCAGTATTAACAACACCAACAACGTTATTACGATTACCATTCTTGGCTGTATTACCAGCCGATAGCGATGAGTTTGATGCACAGCAAGTATTAGGAACTAAGGGCAAGAACTTAGGGCTATTTAATATGAGCCACACTTTATCTGACGAAGATTGTTATAAACACACTCAAGATAGAGTAGAGGTAGGGATAGAAGAGATATGTACAGGAGATTTACGATTGTTGTACATAGGAGATTTGGCAGGCACATCACCAACGGTTCTACCAAACCCAATAACAATAAGCGGTGGAAGAATAGAATATTCTGTACCATTTGATAGACCGGGTCAAATAACACTTTATGACGCATCTATGAAGCAAGTATCAGTACTATATGATGGAATGATGCATCAAGGACGTCAATCAGTAGAAGTCCCAGCGAGTGAACTATCTAATGGATCATATTTCTATAAGATAGAGATGGGTAAGGAAAAAGCTGTAGGCCGATTGGTAATACAGAAATAATACCGCCCCGCTCATAGATTAAAATACAAAGGCAGCCTGTTGGCTGCCTTTTTTTTGTGATAGAACAGATTGTAATATTCCTAATTATTCTCCTAAATATTCATTAAATTTGTGGTTATATAATTTATAATTAACAAGAAAAAGAATGAATTACGATTTTAGTAAAATAGAGCCGAAATGGCAAGAAAAGTGGGTCAAAGATAATGTTTATGTTGTTAAGGAAGACCAAAACAAACCCAAATATTATGTATTAGATATGTTTCCTTATCCAAGTGGTGCAGGTCTCCATATTGGTCATCCTGAAGGTTACACTGCAACGGATATTATTGCTAGATATAAGTCAATGAAAGGGTTTAATGTACTACATCCAATGGGCTTCGACGCATTCGGATTACCAACAGAAAGATATAGTATGCAAACTGGGGTGCATCCTGCTGTAGCAACTAAGAAAAATATTGAGACCTTCAAAAGACAACTAAATTTATTGGGTTTTGCTTATGATTGGTCACGTGAAATAAATACAACTGATCCTAAATATTATAAGTGGACTCAATGGATGTTTTTACTAATGTATAATTCTTGGTACGACCACGAGGAAGGATTAGCAAAAGATATAAGCGAGTTAGAAATCCCATCGAATTTGACAGACGAAAAATCTAAACAAGAGTATATTGATAGTAAGCGATTAGCATATATATCAATGCAACCAGTTAATTGGTGCGAAGAGCTTGGTACAGTACTTGCAAACGAAGAGGTTGAAGAGTGGCGAGGTAAAGGCTACGAAGTTGAACGTAAACCAATGCGTCAGTGGATGTTAAGAATTACAGAATATGCCGATAGATTACTCTCAGACTTAGATTTGGTTGATTGGCCTAATTCTACAATGGAAATGCAAAAGCATTGGATTGGTAAAAGTAAAGGTGCCGAAATTGATTTTGAATTAGTTGGTTTTGAAGATAAAATCAAAGTTTTCACTACAAGACCCGATACTATATTCGGTGCAACTTATATGGTAATTGCTCCGGAACATTCTCTAGTTAATAGGATTACTACCGAAGCACAAAAAGAAAAGGTTGAAAAATTTATAAAAGATAGCTCGTTGAAGACAGAATTGGAAAGAACCGAGTTAAATAAAGATAAGAACGGTGTATTCACTGGAACCTATGCCATAAATCCCGCTTCTGGTAAAGAGATACCAGTGCTTATATCAGACTATGTACTAATGGGTTATGGAACTGGTGCTATTATGGCAGTACCCGCTCATGATGAACGTGATTTTGAGTTTGCAACTAAATATAGCATACCTATTACTCAAGTAGTGAAACCGAATAGCGACGGTTTTAATCTGGAAGAAGGGGCTTTCACAGAAGAAGGAATTTCAATAAACTCAACAAACGACAGTATTTCGTTAGATGGATTGAAAACTTCTGAAGCAAAATTGAAGATGATTGATTGGCTTGAAGAAAATGGATTTGGACAAGGGAAAATACAGTTCCGATTGAGAGATTGGTTGTTCTCCAGACAAAGATATTGGGGAGAACCAATACCTATAATTTTATTCGAGGATGGAACTAAGAGAGCTATGAATTTAGATGAACTACCATTGGAACTACCTGAGGTTGATGAATATAGACCAGCTGGAACGGGTGAATCGCCACTTGCTACAGTTGATTCGTGGATTAACTATGATGACCCTGTGACGGGTAAAAGAGGAAAAATTGAGACTAACACAATGCCTCAGTGGTCCGGTTCTTGTTGGTATTATCTTCGTTATATCGACCCAAACAATGATGAAATATTTTCTGATATATCTAAGCAGGAATATTGGATGGGAGATGAAGGAGTTGATTTGTACGTAGGAGGTGCAGAGCACGCAGTTTTGCATTTGCTGTATGCTAGATTTTGGCACAAAGTCCTATATGACTACGGTTATGTTACTAGTAAAGAGCCCTTCAAAAAATTGTTTCATCAAGGTTTAATAATGGGTACAGACGGACGTAAAATGTCCAAGTCTTTAGGAAACGTAATAAATCCAGATGATGTTGTAAAAGAATATGGTGCAGATTCATTACGAATGTTTGAAATGTTCTTAGGGCCATTGGAACAATCGAAACCTTGGTCAGAAACTGGGATTGATGGTATATTTAGATTCTTAAATAGAGTGTGGAGACTTATTGTAGCAGAAGACGGTGGTCTAAATCAAAAGATAACTGATTCAGAGCCAAACGCAGATTTGGATTATGTTCTGAATGAAACAATCAAAAAAGTGGGTGAGGATATTGAGAATCTAAAATTCAATACTGCAATTTCTCAAATGATGATTCTTGTAAACGAATTTTATAAAAATGATAATTTGCCTAAATCTGCAATATGCGATTTTGTTAAGATACTATCACCTTTTGCTCCGCATATTAGCGAGGAGCTTTGGGAAGTATTAGGAAACAAGTCTAGTGTAGTACACGCCGATTGGCCAATTTTTGATGAATCTAAATTACAAAAATCTAATGTTGAAATAGTAGTTCAGGTTTTAAGTAAAATAAGAGCAAAAATAAATGTGGCAACTGGTTTGAGCCAAGATGAAGTTTTAGAATTTGCTAAATCGGAACCAAATGTACAAAAGTTCATTGAAGGTAAACAAATAAGAAAAATTATTTATATTCAAGATAAATTGATTAATTTGATAGCTAACTAAATAAGCCATCTAATATTATGATAAAATATTTCATTATAGCAATATTCTTTTACTCATCTTTTTTTGCTTTAGCACAAAAGACAGAAACATTTGTTGATAGCACAAGTAATTCGAAAATATCTGCAGATTTTCTTCCAATAGTTGTTTATAATGATACTTTGTTTTATATACATAATGGATTAGGTAGCAAAAGTATAAAAGAGAGAGCCGCTGATATAACGCGCAAGTCGGAAATTCTGATTAATGATTTCAGTTTCAATAAGAATAAATTAGTTATAGATAGCACTGATTTTACTACTTTTATCAGATATGAAGACGAAATAGTAGTAGCAATTGGCGCAGAAGATGAAAAGACATTTGGAAAGCATAGATTAGAGATTGCGAAATTATGGCTGAGTCTATTACGTGACAAAATAGATAAGGAGCATCAAGATAGGAGCTATAAATCTATTTTGATTAATGTAGGTATTACTATCTTAATCTTAATTGCTTTTTTCTTATTTATAAAATACGTCAACCAATTATTCCGTTTTCTTACTCTCAAACTGCATACTTTAAAAGATACAGTAATTAAAGATATTAAGTTAAAGCAAGTTAAATTATTAGACGCTAATAATTTATTGCGAATAGCCATATTTGCCCTAAAAGGTGTGAAGATAATATTCATCCTCTTCTGTTTATACTTCGTATTTCCTATTGTGTTTGGACTTTTCCCTTGGACTCAAGGACTTTCGGATGAACTTTACGGCTATGTATTAGACCCTCTTAAAAATATAATCTTTGCCTTTATTAACTATATACCTAAGCTTATCACAATAATAATAATCTTTGTTGTAGCAAAGTATTTCATTAAGTTCATAAAGTTTATAACTGACGAGATTAAAAATGAGAGATTGACTCTTCCTAATTTTTATCCAGAATGGGCAAAACCAACATTCAATATTATAAGGTTCTTAGTCTATGCATTTGTAGTTATTATTATTTTCCCATATCTACCTTATTCGGATAGCTCAATATTTCAAGGGGTGTCTATTTTCATAGGAGTCCTTGTCTCACTCGGTTCTTCCACTGCAATATCAAATATTGTTTCGGGTTTAGTTATTACCTATATGCGACCTTTCCAGATTGGTGACAGGGTTATGATTGATAATATAACGGGTGATGTTATACAAAAGACATTACTTGTAACTAGACTAAGAACTATCAAAAATGAAGATATTACTGTTCCAAATTCTAAAATTTTATCGAGTCATAGTACAAATTACACATCAGCTTCCAATGATTTGGGTTTAATACTACATACAACTGTAACTATTGGTTATGATGTTCCTCACACTAAAGTAACTGAACTTTTAATAGCCGCTGCTAAAGATGCTGAAGGAGTAGATAAAGAGAGAGAACCGTTTGTGTTGCAAACTGGATTAGAAGATTTTTATGTAGCATATCAGATTAACGCTTATACAACTCAATCTCATAGAATGGCTGCAATCTATTCTGAAATTCATAAGAATATACAAGATAAATTCAATGAAGCTGGAGTTGAGATTCTGTCTCCGCACTATAGAGCTGCTAGAGATGGTAACCATATTGCTATTCCCGATCAATATATCCCAAGTGATTACAAAACACCTGGTTTCAATATTAACAACAATGATAAACAATAACCGTTTTTGTTACAAATACGCAACTCAGCTGTTATTACTATATACGAAGAGAATCCTATGAATCTAAGAAATTTTGATTACGAAGAATTAATTGAATTATTTAAAAGTAGTAACTTACCTGCTTATAGAGCAGAGCAGTTATTTAAGGCATTGTACTCTAACAAAGTTGATAGTCTTGATAAAATCACGACTTTCCCCAAAGAACTGAGAGCTGAACTTTCGGCTAATTATACTATCAACTCCTTCAAGAATATGAAAAAGCAAATTTCTGTTGATGGATCCATCAAATATTTATTCACGATGGAAGATGGCAAAAGTATAGAAGCAGTTTTTATGCCTTGGTATGATGATACGGAAAAGACTAATATCCGTAACACTTTGTGTATCTCTAGCCAAGTGGGTTGTAGCTTAGATTGTAAATTCTGTGCAACTGGCACAATGAAGCTAGAAAGGAACTTAGAAACTCACGAAATAATATCGCAAATACTCGATATTGAACACGATTTGGACACTAAAATTACAAATGTGGTTTTTATGGGGATGGGTGAACCTTTATTGAACTATAAGAATGTAGCAAGAGCAGTTAATATACTTACTCATCCGCTTACAGATATGATGTCAAGAAGAAAAATAACTGTTTCTACTTCAGGTGTTGTTCCTAATATCAAAAAATTAGCTAATTTAAGAAGACCACCGAAGCTTGCAATTTCGCTCCATGGGACAACGAATGGATTCAGAGATAAGATTATGCCGATAAACTTAAAATCAGATATAACAGTACTGATGAATGCTGTAGAGGAATATTACAGAAAAACTAAACTCAATATTACCTACGAATATATTCCATTTGATGGTATGAACGATTCGATAGAAGATGCGAAAAGATTGGCAAAAATATGCAAAAGAGTTCCCTCTAGGATTAATCTAATTCCTTTCAATGATATTTCCTTTACAGAGCCATCAGGGATTGCTGAGACTTTGAAACCCTCAAGTAGTGCGAGAATAGCAGAATTTGCTAATGAGATTAGGCAATTTGGTGGTATAGTGACTATAAGGGATACATTTGGGAGTGATATAGATGCAGCTTGTGGGCAACTTGCTCTTTCTGAAAGAAATGTAAGGGATACTATAGTTTGAAGCATGGTTTTATTATAGTGCTTTTTTTAACTGTTTCTATCTGCCTTTCGGCTAAAGAAATAGACTTAAATTTTGGTTCAACTTACGTATTTAAACTGAAAAATGGTGATTTGGTTACTGGACTTGTAAATAACGAAGTAGAAGTGAAAAATTTCGGTAAAGGAATTTCTGTAGAGACTCAACTTGGCGAAGCAGTAATATTCTATGACCAAATAGAAGAGTATAGGTTAGAAGAAGAGCACTATAGACACGCCCATAGAGTTTATTTTATGCCGACCGCAGTTCCTATTGGTGATAACCATTTTATAGGTGATTTTGAATTGCTCTTTCTCTACGGTGGCTTTGGGATTATGGATAAAATATCCGTAACTGCTGGTAGAAGTATTATACCTACCATTCCTAGTGAAGAACAGATTACCAGTATGAGTATGAAGTTCACAATTATCGAAGAAGAATATCAAGATTTCGAAGGGAAGTTGCACGTAGCCCTAGGAGGAAACCTGGCGTTTATTAATAATGATAATAGGTTTATCCATGCCTATGGAGTAGCTACTTTCCAGAAAAAACGCTCAAGACTATCGCTTGCATTATTTTCGAAACTTGGTTCGGAAGATTTTAATAGACCGAATTTCAAAGATAATTTTTTTGATATAAACTATGCAAATGGTGCAATGGGTTTGGCAATAGGGTTAGACACCAAGTTTACCCATTGGCACGATATCCACTTTATAGGAGAGTTGTGGAATGCTAATATAGCTAAGCCACAAGACACTGGTGTTCTACTCGGATTCAGATTGGCAAATACTAAGTTTGGTGCAGACTTCGGATTGGCTTTTTTCACTACTCCAGTGGTCGCTCCTTTTTTTAGCTTTGTTTGGACACCTTTTTAAATTGATTTATTTATATTTGTAAAGTTAAAAATAACGAAAAACGATATGGAAAATACAAAAGAGATAATTGAGCATATTTCTAATCTAGCTCATCTAGAATTTGACGATGAAGAGTTAAAAGCTATAACACCTCAATTCAGTAAAATATTAGATTATATTGACGAATTAAGCAAGATAGACTTAGAGGGAGTTGAGCCGATGACCCACGTATTGGAAGATGTGAATGTTATGAGAGATGACATAGTAAAAGAATCGATTACAGTTAAGGAAGCATTGAAAAATGCACCGAAACACAATGATATATTTTTCAAAGTACCTAAGGTATTCGATTGAACCCCTATCAACGCCAGATGACCGCTATCGGAATTATTCCTGCAAGATTGTCTTCTACAAGGTTCCCAGGTAAACTACTTGAGAGAATAAATGGTAAATCACTTATTGCTATGGTCTATGAAAATGCACTAAAGTCAACTATATTGGATAGAGTTATTATTGCAACGGAAGACGAAGTGATAGCAGAAGAAGCAAGAAGGATTGGTGCCGAACATATCTTAACACCTAATTCTTTTGCTACTGGTACAGATAGAATAGCTTGGGCATATAGAAGATTAGAATTAGACTATGATATAGTTTATAATATACAAGGAGATGAGCCATTGCTTTCTCCCAAATTGATTGATGATTTATTTGTTGGTTTTTCTACTTCCTTGTGCCAAGTTGGAACACTCGTGAAGAGAATAGCAAGTGAAGAAGAATTAAACAACCCAAATGTAGTGAAAGTTGTACGCAATATGGACGGAGAGGCATTATATTTTTCTCGTTGTCCAATACCGTATTATAGAAATAAACCTCAGAACTATTTAGAATTGAATCAATATTGGAAACATGTTGGTCTTTATGCTTATCGATCTGAGACTTTAGAACACTTTTCTAGATTGGAGCAAACTGATTTGGAAATAGCCGAGAGTTTAGAACAGTTACGATTATTGCAAAATAATTCAAAATATTACTGTATGGAAACCAATGAAGAAATATTAGGAATTGACACTAAAGAAGATTTTGAAAAATTGAAATCTTTAGTTTAATCTTTCTTCTTTTTTAAGGCACCATCTCTGTTCAATCCTCTTGGGATATCGTAGTAATCATCTTTTTCCACAGGTTGTGAAGGGACTTCAGATTTTTCTTCTTTGAGTGCTTCCTTTATCAAATCTAATGTTTTATCCGTTTTTACTATTTTTACCTTTTTCCTAGCTTTCTTCTTGTTTAATTCAGCTTTATTTACTTCATTATAAACCTGCTCAAAGTATGCTAAATTATATTTATTCTTGTAGTTCTCTATATTAGGTACTCTTTTAAATATCTTATAATCTTGGATTTTAAAATAATTATCATTGTTAGTTATTATCTTACATATTCCAAGTGAATCGAGCGAGTAGAAATAATCCTTGATAGGAACGCAAATTCTATTGCTTATATTTAGTACCGGCATCCCCATAGTATGTTGAACTATCTGACCTGCAACAATGTATTTTACTATGTTGCTGTTGGGTCTCAATTGCAAAGACTTTCCATCGAAATTAATACCACTCGAATCTTTACTAAAATCTCCAATTATACAAGACGTGGTATATTCAAAATCTGAATACTCATAGCCCATACTATTTATTATATTCACAGTCTTGAGCTTACCACTTTGGTTAGCAATTGTAATAGTATTAGGAATAATACTAACAGGGAAAAGTAAAAATATTATAAAAAATGCCGATTTCATATATTGTAAAATCGGCATTAAGTATTAATTCTTTAGTTTTTAAACTATAATCCTGGTGGTCTTCTCATTTTCTGTCTGTACTCATCAACAGTTGAGATAATCTCTACAAGTTCCATCTTCATAATCAAAACCGAGTTCGGTGGAATTTTTTGTCCACTTCCGTCATCTTTGAAAGCAATATCCGGAGGGATTACGAACTCATAAATGTCACCAACTCCCATCATTTGAATTGCTTCTTGGAATCCATAGACTAATCCTTCAATCGGCATTTCTATAGGTTTATTTTTATCAAAAGTATTTTCGAATACTTCACCATTGACCAATTCACCTCTTATATTCATAGCCACAACCATATTCACAGCTGGTTTGGGGCCATTTCCAGTCTTAATCGGCTTGTATTGTAAACCAGAAGAAGTTTTTTTCCATCCTTCTTTCTTAATGTTCTCAGCAAGATATTTTGGGCCAAGCTCTTTAAAAGTTTCACCTAATTTATCCAGTTCTTTCATTTTATTGTTATATCGTATTCTCTCTGTTTCAGTTTGAATTTTTTGTATTTCATTCAAAAGAGCCATTCTTTGTTCTTCTGTTAGCATTGGGTCTTTTTTCTCAAGCCCATCTATTATTCCCGCTATGAGATAATCAAAATTCACTTTGCTATTGGCACTGTCCATCATATTGATACCAGTTGTCATATCGTAGCCAAAAGTATAGCTCATTTTGTCAACTAAAGAAACAGGTTCTTTCAAGTCCTTTTTTCTTTCATAGCCATTGTAATCTCCTGGGCCAGAATCTTCTTCGCATGCAAATAGAATTACTGACAAAAAGATGATCGATAATAATTTTTTCATAATTGTTCCTTGTTTCTTTTTAATAACAGTTGAAACGAATTATTGTTTCAATTCCTGATTATCTATGTTATAAACAATAGTAAATAGATTGATTTTTCTATATTGTTCACAAACTAATTCTGCATATTTCTTTGAGTAATAAGAGCCAATAGAGTAGGCAACTCCACCAGAAGTGTTAACTCTTACGGTGTTAGGAATAATAGATTCAACTACTTCATGATGCTCTAAGTTTTGCGGAACTATTAGTACACTGAATTTGTTATCCTTTGCTTTACCATCTGTTGTATATTCTACAATCATTCCTATTAATTCTTTTTGAATCAGCTCTTCTTCATCACTTACTACATCGTCGGCGGTAATGAGCGCCTCTATCATACTTTGCATTTGCAATGTTTGTTCCTTTGGCGGATTAGTAGATAAGTACTTTGTCATAGAATCGCGCAAAAGTATGAAGTTATAACTGTCGCCATCTTTTCTATTTTTGTTTAACTCATCTACTGAATAATTTATGTTCCATTCCTTAGCAAATGCCTCGATTATCTCTCGTTCCTTAGGGTCCAAATCGTCATCAATCATAGCAATCTGGTGGAGAATACTGATGATAATCTCAGCGTTCGAGGGTTTGAACATTTTCTTGAGTAAGTAAGTTGATTCTTTTCGTTCCAATTTTAATGCAGATTTTGCCAATTGCCATAGACTTCTATTACTTTTCCCTTTTACCCATAACCCTGTGGAAATGAGTAAAAACACAAAGGATTCTATTAAGTAGAGTGAAGTATCCACAATAGATAACATATCCGTCTCAACCCAAATATAATAGAAAATCCACAAGACACAGTTACCAACTAATAACAGGATACCTGCTATTGATTGGGAAGCCGCAACCTCTTCTTCGTGTTTTCTTTTCCAAATCTTATTTATTCGCAAATATACCTGCACAGTAGTCACGATAACTGAGACTTGGGTTAAAACTAATATGATGGAAATAAAATCTTTCATTCAATTCTGTTTTAAAACAATTTATAAAGATAAAAAAAGGCATTGTCAAATAAAACAATGCCTGTAAAATATATATTAAATTCTTTCTTTTTAATAATAAATATGTTGAAATTTATAAACTACTCAAGAATAAAAAAAATGCTATATTTGTTGTATAAATAAACTAAATAAATAATAATAATATGAAAAAATACTTTTTTATCTTATTTGTGATTATTACGACACCTCTATTATCACAAAAACTAATTTATGACCAAAATTTTGATGGTAAATTACAACCAAAAAACCTTACTGTTGAAGAGAGAGATGACCGGGAGGGAGAAATTGAAGACGGTAAATATATTTTCAGGTACTTATCTGGAGACAATACTAAATTTAGCATTGAACTACTAGATATTAAGAACTTATCAGAAAGTAATTTCGTAATCGAAACAAAAATGTTCTACGAAGATGGTGAAGAAGATATGCCATTCGGATTAGTTCTAAATTCGAATAGCGATGCCGATGATTTTTATCTTTTCTCAATTTCTGATAATGGCTATTTCCGAATCCAATCTTATTATAATGATGAATATCATGAACAAGTGGGATGGACAAAAACTGATGCCGTAAATCAAGGTGATTGGAACGTGCTAAGAGTGGAACGTTTGAATTATATTGCTAGATATTATATTAATGGCGTCAATGTCTATAATGATGAGTATTTTATTCCAAATGGTTATTGGTGTGGCTTTTTTCTAACAGCCGAAGGCCAAGAAATAGAAGTAGATTACCTGAAATTTTGGGAATCTGAGAAGAAGATTGATTTAATAGATAACCCTCTTACAGATATCGAAAAAGTTGTCTTAACTGAACTCAATAGCCCAACAGATGAGCTTACACCTAGAATTGCCCCAGACGGAAAAACTATATTCTTTACCCGAGATGACCACCCGGAGCATTTCGGTACTAAAAATAACCAAGATATATGGTTCTCTGAACTAAAAAATGGTAAATGGACTAAGCCAAAGATTATGCCTAAGCCAATAAATAATGGTGGTTCTAACTCACTAATAACAATTACTCCTGACTACAACACTGTTTATTTATCTAATTTATACGATCAGAATGGCAACCCCAACGGTTCAGGTATGTCTATATCTACAAGAAATTCTATGGGTTGGGAAATCCCTAAACAAGTGCTAATAGATAATTTCACAAATAGTAACCAATATGTTTCTTACTTTATGTCGCAGGATAAAAAAATATTGTTTACCGCTGTAGAAACCGAAGACTCAAGAGGCGGTATGGACTTATATGTTAGCAAACTGAAAGATGACGGTAGCTATAGTGAGCCGATTAACCTTGGTGATAATCTCAATACATTTGCAGATGACTTTAATCCATTTTTAGCAGCTGACAATACTACATTATATTATATTTCTGCTGGTTTACCGGGTTATGGGAGAGAGGATGTATGGGTAACCAAAAGATTAGATGACACTTGGTTAAATTGGTCAAAACCAAAGAACCTTGGTTCTGCTATCAACTCTAGCGGACGTGAGTTCGCTTTCACACTTACAGCTAAGGGAGATGAGGCATATATGGTCTCTTACGAAAAGTTGGAGGGCTCTCAAGGTGCTGGTGATTTGATAAAAGTGCAGCTTTCGGAGTCAGCTAAACCAGATCCTGTTGTCTTAGTCTATGGGAAAGTAATTAATAAGAAAACTAACGAGCCAATAGCTGCAAAAATTGAATATTTTGGCTTGAAGGATAATAAAAACTATGGTAATGCTAATTCAAGCCCAGAGACGGGTGAATACAAAATAATATTACCAAGAGGAGTCAACTATGGGTTCAAATCTAGTTCAGAAGGGTTTATTTCTGTTTCAGAAAATCTAGATTTGACTGATTTAAAAGAATATAAGGAAATTGAAAAAAATCTATATTTGGTGCCAGTTGAGATTGGTCAAACAATCCGTTTGAATAATATATTTTTCGACACAGGGCTTGCAACTTTGAGAGAAGAATCTGAAAGTGAATTAGAGAATTTGAAGAAGCTACTTTCTGATAATGACGAAATGACTATAGAAATATCAGGACACACGGACAATGTGGGTAATGATGCAAATAATTTAAAGCTTTCTTCTGATAGAGCTCAAGCCGTAGTTCAGTGGCTACTGGACAGGGGTATTGACACTAGTAGGTTGACTTCCAAAGGATATGGTGAAACAAAACCAATTTCTGACAATAAAACCGAAGAAGGCAAACAACTGAACAGAAGAGTAGAATTCACTATTATTACTCAGTAATTTTCTGTTTGAATTTCTTTATATCATTCAGCAGATATACAATGCCAAACGCCTGGTAGATTGCAACTACGAATACGACGTTGTTGTTTTTAAGTGAGAATGAACTAACGAAAAGAAACGCTATTAGGTATCCCAAAAGGGATACCATAGTGTGGTTTACAATTGCTATTGTTTTTGACTCATGTTGGTTAATCTTTGAGTGAACAAAAGTGAATAATGCCAAAGGAAATATGGATCCTGTTAATGCCCCAAGAGTTGCAATGGTAAATGCAAACAATAAACTCATAGGCAGTGAACTATCAAAAGTTACCTTGTCGAAAGAAATAAAAGGTAGCCCGATAATTAATACTGTGTTTGCAGTAAGTATTGACTGAATCCAAACTTTTCCAAATCGTTTTATGTATGTCGATATACTTTTGTTGTTAGTCATTATAAGTTGTCTTAACTTTAAATTCCATTTCTATTTTTTGAGGATTGCTTGTACCCATATCGCTTTTTAACATAGTATAACCTTTCATCTCTTGTTTTATTACAGCTTCTTTGATCCAACATGTGGATTTGTCTAATTTTATTTCCGAAACCACATCTCCTTTTATGTCATAAGTGTAGGGCGTTGTGTTATTGTAAATTCCATCTTTTGGTTGATAGGAAACAAGTGAACCTACACCTGTTATAGTGTAGAGGTCATCAGTTTGTCCTTCAAATTTATATTTAGTAGTTATCTTCACAGGCATATTATTATTCAGCAAAGATATAGATTGCCACTCATTCCCTTCGTTAACTAAATTATCTGGGAATATTGCCGTGATTGTTTCAAAACTAGATTTAAAATTCTCTTTTCCAAATGAATTCTTCAAATTATCTTCTAGTTGTTTTCTTAATTTTGGTTCTAATTTTTGAATTGCCACTAATGCTTTTTCAAATAAATTGTCAAACTCTTTTATTTCAAGAATTCTGCCTTTTTCGGACATTTTTATTTTGAAAGTTATATCTTTCAATGCAGCTAATAAAATTGAGACATAATCATTCGTATCCAATACATTTTCGGAACTATATACTACTTCAAAACCCTCAGTCGCAACGCTCATACTCAAACTGTCATAAACCACATCCATAGAGTAAATGCTGTCTTCCTTAGCTATCACTTTATAAGTAGTGCTTCCACCCATTGTCATCAACATATCCATATTCTTACCGCTAAGAACTTGATTTATAACCGATTTTGCTACCATATTTTGGTGATATGATTCTCCTATTTTCAAATTAAATCGGAGATCTGTTTTTCCAAAGCTAAGTTGAGTTAATAAAAATAATGAAGCTATCAGTATATATATTTTAGACATGATTTTTAGAGTTTGTATTTTTTTAGAATTAAAGATTCTTCAATCTACAAAATATTGAGAATGAAATTAAATTTAAAGATTCTTAATTCGTTGGATTTTTCTTTTAAATTGCAATATCAAAAAGAAAAAAATTAGAATATCATGTTGACCAAGATTAACATTAATGACTTTGACTATAATTTACCTCAAAACAGAATAGCAAAGTATCCTCTGGAAAATAGGTCCAAGTCTAAATTATTAGTTGCTCAACCCTCTTCAGAATCTATTTCGCATCATATATTCGAAGATATTGTGGATTTGCTCGACTTCAATAGCGTACTTTATATTAATAAAACTAAAGTAATTTCTGGACGGTTCTATATGTTAAAAGAGACGGGTGGCAGAGTCGAAATATTGCTAGTTGAGCCAGTAGAACCATCTAATGATCCTCAAATAGCTTTGCAAGCCAAAGGTACATCAATTTGGAAAGCAATAATAGGTGGGAAAAGAGTAAGAATTGGTACCAAATTGGAGGACATAAATGGATTTGTTAGAGCAGAAATTTTAGAAAAAGAAGCTAATGAAGTGAAGGTAAAATTGACTTGGGAACACGGTACTTTCTCTGAGTTATTGCTTAACACAGGTGTGTTGCCCTTACCGCCTTACCTTAACCGAGAATCAGAAGAAACAGATAAAGAAAGTTACCAAACAGTATTCGCACAGAATGATGGTTCAATTGCCGCTCCCACTGCTGGGCTTCACTTTACAGAAGAATTACTTAGTAAGTTGAAAGAGAAAGGTATCAAAATAAGAGAATTAACGTTACATGTTGGACCTGGAACGTTTCTACCAGTTAGCTCAGATAATATTGATGAACACAAAATGCACTCTGAGATGTTCTCTGTCAATAAATCAATTATAAAGGATTTAAAACAAGACCTTATTGATAATAAGAAGATAATATGTGTTGGTACTACAAGCATCAGAACCGTAGAATCACTATTTTGGGCTGGTAATAATATAGAAGAGTTTAGCCGCTCATCTTTAGTTAAACAATGGTCGCCTTATGAAAATGAAAATGTCACTGGGGCTATTGAATCACTTGATAACTTGATAAACTACTTTGAAGGGGACGTAATCCAAGGAAAAACAGAATTAATTATTGTTCCTGGTTATGAGTTCAGATTTACTAAAGGGTTAATTACTAATTTCCACGTACCGAAGAGTACTTTACTCTTGTTAGTTTCCGCATTCGTTGGCGAGCAATGGAAAGATATTTATAAATCGGCTTTGGATAACAACTATAGATTTCTCAGTTACGGAGATTCGAGTCTTATGCTAAGATAGTCTAATCTGTTTCTACCGATTCTTGCTTGGGAACAACATTGACTCTTATAGCATTTTGAACTATTATTCTTTTTTCCATAAACTGCTCTATATCTTCCATAGTTATTGCATCATATTTTTCAATTAGGTTGAATGCTTCTTCTGGATTTCCTTGAAACATTTCTTTTGTAGAAACTAAGTCTGCAATACCACCAGTTTTTAGAAAATTCCCGCTTATAGTTGTTTTAACATAATTCTTTGATCTTTCTAAATCTGATGCAAAAAAAGAAGATCTCTTTGCACTAACTATTTCTTCCATAATCGCACTATACAAGTCATCGCAAGTTGTTGAATTTTCATTTGCAACAATAAAGAATGTCAGCAATGATGAGTTCTCACGTTTGTCAAAGAAAACCCCCGCATGGGACGCAATTTCTTTTTCATAGACTAAAGAGTTGTATAATTTGGAACTTTTACCT
The DNA here is from genome assembly GCA_020437395.1 of Ignavibacteriota bacterium. Classification (GTDB taxonomy): domain Bacteria; phylum Bacteroidota; class Ignavibacteria; order Kapaibacteriales; family UBA2268; genus PGYR01. The sequence goes on from JAGQWJ010000016.1 coordinate 37,692, forward strand.
CTAGCCATAATATCTGTGTAAATTTTGGCAACATAATCCTCGGGTCCTTCTGCAAATCCGGCACAGTGGAAGGAAACGAAAACCGCACTGTGAGGTACATTGTCTTCATAGCTAGAAACTCCACCAGTCAACCTCATATCTGATGAAAATTGGTTTCTTTCAATCAGTTTTGTTGTGCCATTGCCTTGGCTAAAATATTTTTCTATAAGCGAGAAAGTATTGTCCACATCTACATCGCCACAGATACTTAAAACAGCATTACTCGGCTTGTAATATTTATTCCTAAATTCATTAGCATCTTCGAGGGTAACTCCACGTACATCTTCAATTAATCCCTGAACTTCCCACGAATAAGAACAATCTTTACGAAAGGCGATTGTTGAAAGATAGTCCCTCCACTGACCGTAAGGACGATCAATTACTGTTTGATAAATTTCTTCAGTAACTACGTCTTTCTGAATATCAAGTACACTCTGTTCAAGTTTATAATTATACAATCTGTCAGCTTCCAACCAAAGTGCCAGCTCAAGTTGTGTTTTTGGAACAGTCATATAGTAAGTAGTCCAATCGTAAGTAGTATATGCATTGTTTGTGCCACCTGCTTCGGAGCAAATCTGGTCAAATTTGCCTTTAGGTACGTTAGGTGTTCCTTCAAACATTAAGTGCTCGAACAAGTGAGCAAGTCCAGTCTTACCTGCTTTTTCATCTTTTGAACCTACTTGGTACGATATGTTCACCGTAACAATAGGAGAGGTATTCTTGGGTACTATGACTACACGAAGTCCGGACGCTAACTTACGTTTATATACTTTCATTAATGAAATATTGAGATTGTTAAAAAATTGATTCCAAATTTATGCAATTATTTAAAATTAATAGGTTTTATAATGTATTTATTGGTCTATCTTCTTCTTGTTTTTCTATATTTTGCAACATTCTGAGAGTGCTCAGCATTAGTCTTAGCAAAATAATGAGCTCCTGAACCATCTCCAAAGGCAACCATAAATAGATATTTGTGCCTCTCTGGATTCAAACAAGCCATGATTGCATCTTTTCCAGGGTTATTTATTGGCCCCGGTGGAATACCTGCGTATTTATAAGTGTTATAAGGGTTGTCAATCTCTAAATCTTTGTGTAGCAACCTTTTTTTCTCACCCACAGCGAATTGAACTGTTGGGTCTGCTTGTAAAAGCATTCCGATTTTCACCCTGTTCAAATATAGTCCCGCTACTGTCGGTAACTCAGATTTCAGAGGTGTCTCTGCTTGGACTATTGACGCAATTGAGAGTAACTCGTGTTTGGATAATTTTGTTCTTTTTAGTTCACTTTCTTTTTCTGGTGTCCAAAATTCGAAATGATGTTTCAACAGTTTGTCTATTATTTCTTGTTCGGTCTCGTCGCCATAAAATTCGTAAGTCTCTGGCAATAAGTAACCTATGCTTGATTCGGCGTCTATCCCCCAGGCACTTAGTAAGCTGTCCGAATTTGCTAATTTCAAAAATAATCTTGAGTTAATGCCAAGTGTATCAGCTAATATTTGCGCTATTTCTTTGTTATTCAGTCCTTCGGGAATAGTCACTTTTATTGTTTTTGCGTAACCACCTGTGAATAGCTTCTCAATTATGTCCTCATTTGATGTACTTGGCACTACATCATAATATCCTGCATAAACTGACCTGTTTTCGAATTTCATCTTTATTCTTATATAATTTGTAAATAACCACGATGGTTGAAGCAAATCATATTCGTTGAACCTCTTAACTATTGTGTTTACAGATGAGTTCTTAGGTACAAAAACAGCTACAGTATCACTAAATGACGGTAGTTCGTTTAGTTTAGAAGTTGAATAGCTAATAAATAATAAAATCAGTATAAGTATTGAAATTATAAAAGTGTATAATATTTTTTTCAATTATTCTTCGTCATTTTTGTTCCACAAATAATCTAACCTTTCCTTAATTACTTTTTCTAATCCTGAATTTTTCGGATTGTAAAAATTACGCTTTTTTGTTCCAATTGGGAAATAATCTTGTATAACAAATCCGCCATAGTCGTGGGGGTATTTATACTCTTTACCATATCCCTCTTGTTTCATTAATTTAGTGGGTGCATTGCGCAAGTGGAGCGGAACTTGCAATTCGCTAGAATTTCGAACAAATTCTAATGACTCCTTATAAGCAAGATATGATGCATTTGATTTTGGAGCCGAAGCCAAATAAGTAACTCCCTGGGCAAGGTTAATTCCTGCTTCTGGCATTCCTATTAAGTTAACTGCCTCGAACACAGAAGTAGCAATCCTTAGTGCATTCGTATCCGCATTACCAATATCTTCGCTCGCAAAAATAACTAATCTACGAGCAATAAATTTGGGATCTTCTCCTGCTTCTATCATCTTAGCTAACCAAACAAGTGCAGCATCTGGGTCGGAACCACGCATAGATTTTATGAATGCAGATATTGTATCGTAGTGATTATCTCCTTTTTTGTCGTATTTGGCAACTCTTCTTAATAGTGAACTTTCGAATAGTTCTGAATCCAATATTATCTTGTTTCTATCATTAGGTTTGCTAAATTTGATAGCCGTTTCTAATACGTTTAACGCCGTTCTCCCATCGCCACCCGAAAGAGCAATCAAGGTATCCCAATCTTTAATCTCAATATCAAGTTCTGTCAGTATAACATCTGTTTCCAATACTCTATTGATTAAATCCCTTAAATCTTGATTACTTAAGTGGTTTAGTTTGTAAACATTGCATCTGCTTAGCAATGCACCATTTACTTCGAACGATGGGTTTTCTGTGGTAGCTCCTATTAGCGTCAAAACTCCCGTCTCCACAGCATGAAGCAAAGCATCTTGCTGAGATTTGTTGAATCTGTGAATCTCATCAATAAAAAGTAAATTCTTTTTGCCATTTTCAAAACTAATTTTTGATTTAGCAATAATCTCTCTAATCTCTTTTACCCCAGATTCAATTGCAGAAATTCGAGTGTAAATAAAATCCCCAGCATCGGCTATTAAACTTGCAAAAGTTGTTTTGCCAACTCCTGGTGGTCCCCAAAAGATAATAGAAGGGAAATTACCAGTTTCGAAGAACATCCTTAGTGGGGCATTTTTGGCAATCAAATGCGATTGCCCAGCTACCTCATCTATTGATTTTGGTCTTGCTCGCTCTGCTAAGGGAGTATTACGCAGTTGCTTTGCTTTGTTTATATCGTTAAAAAGTCCATCCATAAGGAATAGAATTATTTTATTATTAATAATTCAAATTAATAATAGTTTTATAAAAAAGTGAATTTTGTTATAAATTCGGCAAGTTATTTGCATGAAATTGGAAACATAAATTCCAGATTAAAGTATTATTAGTAGTATTCTTAAAAAATGTAACTAAAAATCTAATTTAAGTGTTATATCGTAAAGTAAGTAGTTTTGAAATTGAATATAATTAATTAAATTACGGCGATGAAAAAAGTCATTTACATATCTTTATTTCTAATAGCAACATTGGCATTGTTAGCTAGTAATTTGGACTTCTCGCGAATTAATGCCCGCCCTGAAGGAGACAACGTTGTTATTGAATGGATTTTAGGTAGCGAAACAAAGGTCAAAAGTTTTGAACTTTACCGTGCTAATAATGGGATTTATACTAAAATCGCTGATAAAGAGGCGAAAGGAGACAATTCCAGCTATAAACACGTAGATGTAGAAGCGTTTATTAAAAATGCTAAGAATGCTAAGATTCAAGAAGAGATTAACTTGAAATATAAAATTAAAGTTCGTTATGAAAATGGTTCATCTGAAGATTCGGAAGAGATAAAAATCAGCCATAACGTTAGTTCTGTCAAAAGAACTTGGGGAATGATCAAAGAACTGTTCCGTTAAATCCATCTTAGTAAAATAAACTTATTTTAAGTTACAACTATCAGGTTCTTATTCCTTTATGAGAAAATACCTATTCCTACTGTTTATTTTTTTTACTGCAGTAAATATCTACTCTGATACTGCAAGCCGCAGATGTTATTATACAGAAGCATTAGACAATCTTAAAAATGGTAAGTTGAATAAAGTATTAGTTGACGAAATTTCACGCGAGAATATGCAAAAGTTATTAATTACAAAAGACCAACATTTTGCAATTCATTATGATATAACTGGTTTCAATGCGGTCGATAATAGGGATGACAATAATAATGGTGTTCCCGATTATATAGATTCTGTGGCTTACTATTCCGAGTTAGCGTACCAGAAAGAAGTGGTTGAACTGGGATTCCCTTTTTCAGAAATTGACAGTATGTTCAGCGAAACTCCAATGTATGATATTTTTATTAAGGAATTGAAAAATACACCTTATTACGGAGCTATGCAGCCTGAATCCAGTTCATTCCCAGGTAATTCAAACTTTAGAACATCATTTATGGTTTTAGATAACGACTACTTGGAAGTTGCAAAGTTCAGAACAACAGGTATTAATGGTTTGAAAATCACTATTTTTCACGAATTCCACCACGCTATACAGTATTATATGACGGATAACCAATTGCGAGTATTAGCAGAAATGACATCTACTTTTATGGAATATCGGTTTTTTCCTGAGATTTTGGATTATGTGCAGTGGGTGAAGAATTGGTTTAATTATCCCGAAGATTTATCGTTGACAAATGAGAAAAGTGCTGATGCTGGCTATGGTATGTCAATTTTTTTCCAATTTACTTTCAAAAAGTATGGTGATGGAATACAGCTGGAATTATGGAAAGAGATAGCAAAGGATATGAAATCAGCTGATGCACTCAATAATGTATTACTCTCAAAATCGAGTAATTTGAAAGACGATTTTTGCGAATTTGTTAATTGGATGTACTTTACAGGAGATTTTTCTTCACAAGATAACTATTTCCAGCACGCAACGGAATTACCTGAACTTACTTTTTCAGATGACTTGATATTCGATAGTAACAAAATTGATTTTTCTGCCGAATTGCTACCATTTACTTTCAGCCCTATCCGTCTATTAGTTCAAAGTAACAACCAAACTACTAACGACACTTTGGTTCTAATGTTAACGAATACTGATTTTGAAAACGCTCAGAAAGGTCAATCTATAAAGAAAAAGGCAAAATATTCTCTTTTCAAATCTGATGCTGCAAACACAACTAAGCTAAACAACTTACAATTATACTATTTGGATGAGTCAGACGAAGTATTTTGCAATAGTGCGCTAGAGTTTGCTGGTGAAAAAGGCATACGGTTCACCGACGCTTATCCGAATCCATATAAATTAACTATAGATGAGTCTTTGCACATTCCAGTAGCAGAAGCTACGAATGTCTATGATTTGGTAAACTTAGAGATTTATAGTGCTGATATGGAAGTAATTTATACGGGGCAAAAAGAAGTATCCGTACACAAAGGGAATTTAGTGGTTAATTTGTCTGGAAATGAACTAAGTAATTTAGGTATTGGAGTTTATTTGTTCAAGGTTTATGATGATAGTGGTTCAAAAATTGGTAAATTCATGGTGAAAAAATGAGTTTATCAATAGAGGTTCAAAAACTATCCAAGTCTTATGACTATATAGAGTTTATTTTCAGAGATTTAGATGGCATTCTTAATTCGGGAGAAGTAACAGCGATCACTGGTAAAAATGGGTCTGGGAAATCCACTTTACTGAAGATAATCGCTGGGCAATCCGAGCCAACGAAAGGTAGTGTAAATTATATTGATAATGGCAAAAAAGTTAAGTTGGAAAAAATATCTTACGTTGCTCCTTACTATAATTTGTACGAAGACTACACTCCCTTAGAACTTTATAAGTTAGTTGTAAATTTGAGAAATGAAATAGAAGATTTGGCTGAGTTTGAAAACTATTTGTCCAAATTTGAATTAATTAGAAAGAGAGATGTTCCAATTAAAAATTTTTCTTCCGGGATGAAACAACGGTTGAAAATAATATTGAACCTCATAGGTGACTATCAAGCATATTTTTTTGATGAACCTTCTTCAAATCTTGACATATTTGGTATTGAAACTTTAAAAAATGAGATTGAAATATTAAAAAATAGCGGTAAATTAGTCGCTATAGCTACGAACGAAGAAAATGAAATTAGTTGGTGTAACAATTTAATTAGATTATAACCATGGATTTATTGTTATTAATAATATATTTGTTGTTTCCATTGGTACAAACTGACTCATCTCAAGTATCAATCAAACACAAAAATTACAACACATTTGTATCACAACTCGAATTGCCAGATACTTTGATGCTGTGTGATGAGGTTGTTGACCTAACCGACCCAGAGCTTCGCGAAAGAGCAGAAAGAGAATTTTTGTTGCTAATGCAGCAAACAGGGCAAGTTTTGCTTTATTTTAAAAGGTCGGAGCGTTATTTCCCTCTTTATGAGACTTATCTAAAAAGATTCAACTTACCTGATGATTTGAAATTTGTGTCAGTAGCTGAGAGTGCCCTCTATATGTCCCGTTCGAGTGCAGGGGCAGAAGGACTATGGCAGATAATGCCAGCAACAGCAAGATCTCTAGGGTTAAGAGTTGACGAGTATGTTGATGAAAGAAGACACCCCGAAAAAAGTACGATAGCTGGACTTCAATATTTGTCAGAGGGACACAAGCAATTCAAGAGTTGGGCTCTTGCTATCGCAGGCTATAATAGGGGTAAAAACGGTATTGCTAATGATTTGAATTTTCAAATGAAAGATAAATATACTGACTTATATTTGAATGAAGAAACTTCAAGATATTATTTTAGAATTCTTATTATCAAGGAAATAATGAAAAATCCGATGAAGTACGGATTTGACATAAGTAAAATACGCGGTTACAAAGATCCAGAGGTTAAGGAGATTAAAGTTGACAGTGCTATTAATAATGTTGCTCAATGGGCAAATGATAATGGAACCGATTACAAAACGGTGAAATTACTTAATCCATGGATTTTGAAAAGAGAACTGAACAACCCAAGAAATGAGAGTTACATAATCCGAGTACCAGCATAGTTAAGAAGAAGAACATAATAATTACAGGCGCATCAGAAGGTATAGGTAGAGAGCTATGTAAGTTAATAGCAAACGATGGTCACAATCTTTATATGCTAGCAAGAAACTCTGAAAGGTTAGCATCTTTAAAAGAGGAATTGAGTACTTCCACAAATAAAATACATTTCATCAGTTGTGATGTCTCCGACTATGACCAATGTAAAGCAGCGTATGATATTGTAAAAGGAGAATTTGGTTCTATTGATATTGCTATACTTAATGCAGGAATTGGACTAAATAGCTCATTATCAATACCTCATAGAGAAGTTGCGATCAATACTATGGGAATAAATTATTTCGGAATAGTCAACTTTGGCCATATTCTATTTCCTTATTTTAGGGAAAAAGGTAGTGGTGAGTTTATTGGAGTTAGTTCTATGGCCGATGTGCGTGGCTTCGAAGGTTCTGGAATTTATTGCAGTTCTAAGTCAGCAGCAAGTACTTATTTGGAGTCGGCCAGAGCCGAATTACGACGATACGGAGTACGTGTTATGACAATAAAACCGGGGTTTGTTGATACGAATATGACTAAAAAGAATAAACATCCAATGCCATTCATAATGGATGCCACAAAGGCAGCAAGATTAATTTATAAAGCAATAAATGGTAAAAAAAATAGTTATTCGTTCCCTTGGCAAACTAGATTTGGCTCTTATCTACTTTCAATTTTACCCGACACTGTATATGATAAATTAGCAACTCTCAGAGGCGACATTGGACAATAGACCTATTGGCGTTTTTGATTCGGGAGTTGGCGGTGTGTCTGTGCTAAGAACACTCCTCAAACTTATGCCTAACGAACATTTTATTTACTTAGGTGATACGGCAAATGTGCCCTATGGTACCAAGTCAAAAGATGAAATTGTTCGCTTTTCTTTAGACTGTGCAAAATTTTTGAAATCTAAGAATGTAAAGATGACTGTTGTGGCTTGCAATACGGCATCGAATAATGCCGGACTCGAGCTAAAAGAAAATTTCGAGAACATTAGATTAGTAAATCTTGTAAAACCAATATTAGCTATTGAGTTAAGCGATGTGAAAATCTGCCACATAGGTATTATAGCCACTGAAGCCACAATCAATAATGAGAATTTTCGCAAATCTTTAGAAGAACCCGAAGAATCAGGAAAAGTGAAGTTATTTAAAAAAGCTGGTCCCAAATTCGTGGAATTAGTAGAAAATAATGAAATAGAATCAGAAAAAGCTAATTCAATAATTAAAGAGTACATGGAACCACTTTTGAATGAAAAAATCGACGTCCTCGTATTAGGATGTACGCACTATCAGTTTTTGAAGAACAAAATACAAGAATTTGCTCCAAATATAGAAATTGTTGACCCCGCAGAATGGGCTGCTCATGAGACATTTAATGAGTTACAGACTAAAAACTTAATGACTAGCAATAGAAATAATAAGTTTGTAGAATTTTATATCACTAAAGAGTCGTCTGAATTTCAAAAGTTAACTTCTAATTTGTTAGGATTCGAATGCCCCACCCCAATTATTGTTGATATTCATTAGATTAGTAAAACTGATTCACAATTATGGAGCAATGATTTATGAGTTTAATATCTTTTATTCTTGTATATTTCAATAGCTTTATTTAGTTTTATACTCTTATCTGATGTAACAAATTAAAAAAGGAAACCTATGAAGCACAAAACAATAATAGAACCATTCAGAATAAAGACAATTGAACCAATAACAATTACAACTGAAGAAGAAAGACGACACTATTTAAAAGAAGCGAACAATAATCTATTCCTATTAGATGCAGAAAAAGTAATCATTGATTTGTTGACCGACAGCGGAACTTCTGCAATGAGTGCTAATCAATGGGCAGGCATTATGAGGGGCGACGAGTCCTATGCTGGGGCAAATAGTTGGAAAAGAATGAAAGAAGCAATTGTTAGCTTAACTACATATAATAACGTTATTCCAACACATCAGGGTAGAGCAGGGGAGAGTATCTTGTACACTCAATTAGGGGGCAAAGGAAAAGTATTTCTAAGCAATACACACTTTGATACTACCAGAGCAAATATTGAATATTCAGGTGCTACTGCAATCGATTGTATAACAGAGGAAGGCAAACAACCTGCTCTTATTCATCCGTTCAAAGGCAATATGAACATTGAGCTTTTAGAAGCGAATATACTCAAATATGGTCCTGAGAATATTGGTGCAGTCATTTTGACGGTAACTAACAATAGTGGTGGTGGTCAACCAGTAAGTATGCAAAATGCACAGGATGTAAAAACAATATGCGATAAATATGAGATACTGTATATACTTGATTGTTGTCGAATAGCTGAAAACGCCTATTTTATCTCTGAAAGAGAAGAAGGTTATGAAGACTATACGTATAGAGAAATAGCTAAGAAAATGTTCAATTTAGCAGACGGTGCAGTAATGAGTGCTAAGAAAGATGCACTTGTAAATATGGGTGGGTTTATTGCATTGAAAGATAAAAAAATTGCTGATAGTTGTATTAATACTTTGATAATAAAAGAAGGTTTCGTAACCTATGGTGGACTTTCGGGCAGAGATATGGAAGCAATTGCAATTGGATTAGAAGAAGTATTTGACAAAGATTATTTACACTATCGAATCAGAAGCACAACTTATTTGGGTGACAAACTCGTAGAACTTGGTGTGCCAGTAATGAGACCAATAGGAGGGCACGCCGTTTATATTGATGCTAAAGAATTTTATAATCATATACCTATTGAGCAATTTCCGGGGCAATCTTTAGCTTGTGATTTGTATATAAAAGGAGGTATAAGAGGATGCGAGATTGGTTCAGTTATGTTCGGGAAAAATGATAAAAATGGGAAATTAATTCCTGCTCCTATGGAGTTAGTGCGATTAGCTATACCAAGACGTGTCTATACTCAAAGTCACATTGATTATGTTATTGAGACTTTCGAAGAAATTATTGCAGAAAAATCAAAATCAAAAGGAATGAAAATAACTTACGAACCGGAGTTTTTGAGACATTTTACGGCTCATTTTCAAAGAGTCTGATTCTAAAAAATAACAACTTAAATACAATTTATCGACTGCTTTTGAGTCCATTATTTAAACAATTTTTTGAATAATGAAAAATCAGGAGAAATGTTATGTCTTTCGAATTACCACAACTACCTTATGCATACGATGCATTGGAACCACACATTGACGCAAGAACAATGGAAATTCACCATAGTAAGCATCATGCTGGTTATACTAAAAACTTGAATGCAGCTATAGAAGGAACAGAGTTAGAAAATGAAAGTATTGAAAGTTTATTAGCGAACCACACAGAAAACAAAGCCATTAGAAATAATGGTGGCGGCTATTGGAATCATAAATTATTTTGGGAAGTTATGTCTCCGAACGGTGGAGGTGCACCAAAGGGTAAATTAGCAGACGCTATTAATACTGCTTTCGGATCCTTCGATAAATTCAAAGAAGAGTTTGCAAATGCTGCCGCTACTCAGTTTGGTTCTGGTTGGGCATGGCTATGCGTTACTGATAAAGGGACTTTAGCAGTAAGTTCTACTCCGAACCAAGATAATCCGTTAATGCCAGTAGCTAGTTGTTCTGGTAAACCGATTTTAGGTTTAGATGTTTGGGAACACGCTTATTATCTTAATTATCAAAATAAACGACCTGATTATATTGCAGCGTTTTGGAACGTAGTTAATTGGGATGAAGTTGCTAAAAGATTTGAAAGTTAATAAAAAACTTAAAGAATAATACCTTTGACCGTCCATATTATTATATCGGACGGTCTTTTTTTGGATTTAGTTGATATTTTTAATTAAATTAAATTATGAAATTCATAACTTTACATATTGGCGATAGCAAAATAGAGCTATATAATACTCTGTTAGGAAAGGAAACTATTATAGTTGATGGACAGAAAATCTCAGAGAAGTATTCAATTACTGGGGCTAATCATAGGTTCACAATAATAGAAAATGGTCAAGAAAAACATGCTCAACTCAATACAAAATTGACATTGAATGGTGGTGCATTTGATTTGTATGTAGATAACAAGCCCATAATTGAGATACCAGAGAGCAACGGCTCGGCTATAATATTCTTTTTCGGGATTGTTATCCTAGCTGCTGCATTGATATTTATTAACTAACGGGTTACACCAATTACTCTATCAATAAATATATAATATAGAAATGATCTATATTATAATCTTCGTACCATTTGCCGGGATTCTCTGTGTCTAATATACAATACCATGACATTTCCCCACCTTCAATTTCATAAGGTGGATTGTAAGTTAATATTGGAGTGATTTCTCCAATTGGTACTATGTACTTCTCGCCCGTTTTGTTAAGAGCAACTCGCAAATCAAAATTCTTTTTTGAAAAGTATCTTGCATTTACCCAAAAACTACTATATTGAATAATAAACTGGCTACTGTCTTGTTCTTGTTTTAGGGCTATCCGTATTTTATATTCAAACTCTTTTTCTTTGAATCTTATACGATTGCAAATATTCATTACGTGAACAACAGTTTCACCGTTCATTTCGAATTTGTCTTCTCTGTCTTCGCAAGTCATACCATAATCATCAGTTTTGACTAGCTTACCGTCCTTATATTCTTCAGTTATCAACTTGAATGTTTTACCCCTCATAGTTGTATCTTTGCAAACAATAGTAATAATCTCAATATTGTTGAGCTGATTTGCTAAGCGTTGTTCAATATTTGTAATTCGTTCGAATTTTATCTCTGTGCTGTCTTGCGAATACACATTAGCGGTAAGTAGTAAGAATAGTATTAGTGCTTTCATAAGTAACCTAGTTTAATGAGTAAAGAGATTAACTTTAATATTAAGAGCGAAAATTCAATTTAGTTAATATTTATTAAAAATACAAACCTCTATTCTATTTACTTTATAGACTTATTGTGTACTTCTCTTAAAATTCTTCTGTACTTTCTGTGATGTATGTATTACGACTCTACGGTTTAATTCCCCACTAGAGGGGTGGCTCACGCCAAAGGTGTGAGACGGGGTGGTTCTCATCTGATGTAAAAGAGACAGCTACTTCCTATCAGTACCTTGCAAATACAGATTTTAAGCTGAATTATTCTCTTCGCTACACTCAGAGTAAAGTCTTACCTCAAAGCCACTTACAAACGTGTTTTGGGGATTATTGGCGAATGAGTACTTATAAACTTCTACCGATTTATTGATAAAAAATACCCCCAAATAGCATTTAACTTTTTGGGGGTAGCTCAAAGAATATTTCTCTTTTTGTACTAAGCTAATTCACGCTTAATTTGTTCAACCAAATCTAAACTTTCCCAAGGGAAAATATCTCTCCCGAAATGACCATAGCTGGCTGTTTGTCTGAATATTGGATTAGTCAACCCAAATTTATGAATTATGCCTTTAGGTGTCAAATCAATGTTTTTCTTAATCCAATCTGATATTTCAAATCTGTTATGTTTCGAAGTGCCGTGAGTATCTACGAAAATAGATAAAGGTCTATCTACCCCTATAGCATAGGCAAGTTGAATTGTACATTCATCAGCTATACCCGCTGCGACTAAGTTCTTTGCCACATATCTAGCTGCATAAGCTGCAGATCTATCTACTTTTGTAGAATCCTTACCAGAAAACGCTCCGCCACCGTGAGGTGCTTTACCACCATAAGTATCAACTATAATTTTTCTACCTGTTAAGCCAGTGTCTCCGTGAGGACCACCTATTATAAATTGACCCGTTGGGTTTATGTGGTATTCAGTATCAATAAGCCAGTCTTTTGGAATAATCTCATTGATTATATTGTTGATAATATCATCTTTGATTTGAGTATTACTAACGCCAGGGTCATGTTGCGTTGACAATACGATATTGTGAGCTCTGATAATGTTGTTGTCTTCGCCATATTCTAATGTTACCTGTGCTTTGGAGTCAGGGCGTAGATAAGTCATCTTTTGTTTAGCTTTTCTTATCTCAGCGAGCTTCATTAAAAGCTTATGCGAATACATCAAAGCGGCTGGCATCAACTCCTTGGTTTCACGAGTGGCATATCCGAACATAATTCCTTGGTCACCGGCTCCACCTGTGTCCACTCCCATTGCTATATCTTCTGACTGTTTATTGAGTACATTTATTACACTACAAGATTCTGCATCGAAACGATATTCACCTTTTGTGTATCCAATATCTCTAATTACTTGCCTTGCAACTTCAGTTATATCTATGTATGAATTGGTTGTTACCTCACCACCAACAACAAGCATTCCAGTCGCAGCAAAACACTCACAAGCTACTCTAGCATTTGGGTCTTCTGTTAATACTGCGTCTAATACTGCGTCACTTACTTGATCACAAACTTTGTCGGGATGTCCTTCTGAAACGGATTCGGAGGTAAAATGATAAACATTTTTACTCATTAAATTTCCTTATACTTTTTTCCGCAATTATTACTATTGAATTCTTACCTTTTGACCAACGCGGATTGTTTTTGGATTCAAATGGTTGTTAAGTCTTAATAAATTATTTATAGAAACACCAAATTTTCTAGCAATAATAGCTAATGTCTCGCCTTTGCGTATATTGTAATATTTTGGTGCTACTTTTACTTTCTTAGGAGTTGAAACTGAACTACCTTTGCCAAATGATTCGTTTGTTACTAATAGATTAGAGCCCGCAAAAATAGTATTGCCTCTAATTTTGTTACGATTCAAAGATTTTAATTCTCTTTCAGTCATTCCATAGCGAGCAGCAATAGTGCTAACTGTTTCTCCTCTTCTCACTTTATGGTATCTTGTTTCTTCTTTTACAGTTTTGACTGTTTCTTTTTTTGCAATAGCGGTATTATTAAAAGTTCTTACTTTTAATATTTGACCAGGGTATATATTTGTACCATCTAATCTATTCAACTCTTGTAAATCAGCAATAGATGTTGCATAATCTCCTGCAATACGACCTAGTGATTCTCCTTTCTGTACATTATGTCTTACAATTATTTGTTGTGTATTCTTATCTTTGCTGTTTTCAGCAAAATCCTCTTTAGTCTTTCTTGCTACTATTAGTTGTTGTCCAACACTCAACTTGTCATCGTGTCTAGATATCTCATTTAGTTCTTTCAAATAGCTTAGTGATATACCATATCTTCTAGCTATACTGTAAAGTGATTCTCCTCTTCTCACATTGTGAGTTATATCCCTAGTCCCATCCATTGGGTAATAAGTCCCTGTTCGCTCTGATGATTCATTTATTTCGGCATATTTGTCAACCGAAATAGGAATTTTTATCTCTGTTCCATGTTTCAATTTAGCTCTAGTGCCAGAGAGATTATTTAGCTCTACTAAATCCTTTTTATCAATTCCGTATTTGACCGAAATTTTTGATAGAGTCTCGTATCTTTCTACTGTGTGGGTTACCCATGGCTGTTTCTCGGCATCTTCTAATTTATTATAATTTGTGCTGAATGTTTCTAACGAACCTTTTGGAATTTTAAGCTCATAGGAAGCCATATCAGGCGGAGTACACCCCTTAATTAACTCTGGATTCAACAACTTAAGTTCTTCTTCAGTTATATTGGCACATTTGGCCAAAACATCTAAGTTAACTGGTTCAAAAGTAGTGAAAGTGTCGTAAGCATACTCTTCTTGTATATCTAATTCGTTTAACTTATAACCATATTTTTCTGGATTCATTGCTATCACAGCAGTTGCTATGTACAATGGAACATAATATCTAGTTTCCTTCGGAAGTCTATTTCTTATTTCCCAATAATCCGGATTTTTCTTTCCTGATCTTCTGATAGCTCTTCTAACACGTCCTTGACCACAGTTATAAGAAGCAAGTGCAAGATGCCAATCACCAAATTCTGAATATAAATCTTTTAAATAACGCATTGCCGCTCTTGTAGATTTCTCAGGGTCTCTACGCTCATCTAACCAATAAGAATCTTCGGAATTCAGTCCGTAGTCACTTCCAGTAGCTCTCATAAATTGCCATAGTCCAACCGCCTTCGCTCTAGATAGTGCATTCGGATTAAGAGCACTTTCAATCATAGATAGATAAACAATCTCTTCTGGCATATTTTCTTCAGCAGCAATTTTTTTCATCATACTGAACCATTTACCAGAACGTTCCAACCATTTCCCGAAGAATTTTCTTGCTTTTGTTTGAGTCAACCATTGAATATTCTTTTCAACGTGTTCGTTCATATCCATTGGTATTAACAATGAATCTGGCCCTAAGAATGGTAATTTACTATCAATATCACCTGCAAATTCTACTTCTGGCAAGTCCAAAAGTTCAACACCTGTCATAGCTTGATTGCTTTCTAAATCACTAATCATTCTATCACGGATGATAAACAGAGGTGCATCAGCGTCTAATTTTGCGAAGTCGGTTATGTAATATTCAAAATCTTCTATTATCGCATTTGATAGTTCTATAAAGTCTTCGTTGAACTCTATACCCGGATAACTAGCAATTTTATTCAATTCATCCAATGACTGAGAGAAAAATTCCGCTGATTTAACTGAGTCTTTCTTTTGAATATAAATTAATGCTGTTAAGTATTTTCTTCTGGAATTTTCGAGTGATGATTTTATTATTTTATCAAAATTTTCTTTTATAATAGGGTATTTGTCAAGTACTGAATATTCATCAGGGAATAAATATATTTTATCCGATTGAGGTACCGCCGCTAAAGATGTGCTTGTAAGCCCTGCTAACAGGACTGCTGAAAATAAAATGCAGATTAATCTCATAAATAGATTCCGCTTTGTTAAGTAAATTCTCTCTATGCCGAATAGTTAAGTTTTAAATTAATACAAAAGTTCTAAAAAAACAACTTAGTTTTTTAATAAACTTTACTTTATCCACTACGATTTTATTAAAAAAAGGTTTTAGTAATCTTTGGTATAATAAATGCTATGAATTAAAATTAATAATTAGTCCATAATGTTATTGTTTTTAATTTTAATTTTACTAAGTTTGAGTAATTTATGATTAGATATTCATTTTATATATCGATACTGTTAATTTTATGCCTAGGGAACACTTCCAATAGTGCTTTCGGTCAATCGGATGCAAGCCCATCTAATTGGCTATATCCTAATGGGAATTATTCTGCTACCCAAAAGAACCACAGGAAGTCATTCAATCAGGCAATTGATAAATTCAAAATTAAAATCGTTAACAATACTATCTCAGGCGATTTACAGCCACTTATTGGTAATTTGGTTGATAATGATAAAATATCTTCATCTTTCCCTTATGCTCCCAATGAGTTAGTGGTAGTTTCTGGAAGAAGTATTATTATATTAGATGGCACTGGAAGAGTATATACTAAAACTCTTGATAATAGTATTTTACCTATTAAAGGTGCTTCCTTACTTTTCGATTCCCTTGCAAGTAGTTTTCAAAGAGATGTTAGCTCCCATGTTATTATGGCTTTAGAAACGATAGAGAGTGTTAGCGATGATTCATTGGCACATAGTTATTTGGCTGGATTTGACAACAAAACCAAAGAGATTGTTCTCCACAAGAGATTAGCAGTCGATATGAGAGATTATCCTGATAATATTTATAACTCTATTAGACCGTTCTATGGTAAGTTAAGAAACAATAATGTACAAGTATTTTCAACCTTAGATATTTATAATCCTATTGTGAATGATACTTTAGCTTTAACATCTCCATATCTAAGAGGCATGACTCAATTCAACTCAGCTATTGAATTTCCAAATTTCCCACTGCCTGACATTGGCGATGACACTACTAACAGAATAGAATTAGCAAATAGAATTGGTATTGATCAACCCTCTATCACTCAATTATCGAATGGTACAATAGTCGCTTTTATGCCTACTGTTTCTGATACTTCGTTGAACTTAAACATTAGTAATAAGCTTGGCGGCACTACAAATGCAGAGAATAACTATCTTTTTGGATATGATATATCAGGAGCAAGAATAGCAAACTATTTCAATCCAATTAATATCACAGATTCTTTGAATGGGGTTAAGCCATTTACAAGACCTTATATTGTAGAGCTTAATAATGGGGGGGGAAGCCCTCAGAAATATATATTACAAGCAGAGCAATATCAGGGGAATGAGGGTTCGGAAGGGATATCGAAGTTACATCTACTTGACATAAATGGTAATTTTATTACATCTAATAATGGGGCTATCCCATCATTCGCAGGGGATAGTAACCATTTTTGGTCTATTGCCGTTGGTGATTTGGATGGAACTAATAATGAATGGTTACCATTTTTTCCAAATAACCCAGGTAATGAGATTATTGCTACACAAAGTTCAAGGAATTTCGCTCATGCAAATAGTAGAATTTTTATATTAAAATATGATAACACGAAGGTAGTAGAAAAGCCAACGCCACCTAATACTCAACTTTTCCCTTTTGACACTATAGCAGCTGCCCGAATCAACGGTAGAGTTGTTGCAGTGAACGATTTGGACAATGCAGCTGACGAGAAGGAGGAAATTGTTGTTGTAGATGGTTCAAAGCTATTAGTTCTTGGATTGAGAAATTATCAAGATCCAATGTATAGAGCTGGGAATCCGATGGATACGCTTTATTACAAAGATTTTGATAAAGAGGACATTTATGCTGTAGAGATAGCAGATATGGATGGTGATGGTCTAAATGACTTAATAGTTACAACTTTCAAAGCTACTTACATAATTGGAACACCTTTGAAAAATGTATTGACTTTATTGGAGCCAACTACACAACTTACACCACCTCAAGAGTACTGCCCTGGCGATAGTATAGATTTAGTCTGGGAAAATAAAATCTTAGGAATAGGAACAATCGATATTGATTTTGTTGATATTACTGACACAACTTCACTCGACACTATTTCAATAAGGAAATTGGTAGCAAATGAAAATGATACTGTCACCGTGAGGTTAGAATTAGACAGTACTTTCATTGGAAAGAGTGGTTATTTCATTATAAAAAGTACCATAGAACCAGCTGAGATTAGGGATTCTTCAGCAACTATAAGTATATTGGACATTGAACTATCCAATTTTTTAGTCTCTGACACAGTAGTAACAGTTGGGGAGACATTGTTGTTTGGTGGTGAAATAAATTGTTTTGATTCGATTGTGGTAGAGACAAGATATTTAGATTCAACCTGGCAATATCTATCAACTATTGATTCTGCCAATGCGCCTTTATTCGGATATGTGGACACAATTCCATGCCTACCAATATTCAGTTGCGACTCTGAAGACTTGGATAGCGTTTACCATTATAAGATTAGAGCTTATAAAAGTAAGTACAATAAAGAGCTTATAGAATTTGCTGTTAAAGTGAGACCAGCTCCTTTCCCAATCAAGATAGAAGTTGAAAATACGGCAGACCCAACTCAGAGATTCTATTGGGATCCAATGGATTTCGATTATGCTTGTGATACAATTAGTATATTGAAAAGTTATAATGCCGGTCAAAACTTCACTTTAGTTGATAGGGTAAGTCTTAGCTCAATGAGCTATAGCTGGCAAATTCCTTTAGATGCACCAGATGATGTGGTATTCAGATTTTGCTGTGAAAATTCGTGTGTCAGAATTGATACATTGATCACGGACATAGAGCCAAACTATTTGAACATAGTTGCTCCGAATCCGTTTGATCCAAGCAGAGAAGAAGTAAAATTTGTTTATAGAGTACCTAAATCGGGGAATATAACAATTAGAATATTAGACGAAACAAATAGAGAAGTTGTTACCATTGCTAATAAGCAATTTAGGGACGAATCGCTCGCTCACGTGGATACGTGGAATGGCAGGATGCCAAATGGAGACTTTGTTGCAAATGGTTTATATTATTTATTCATAGAGTTTCCAGATGGGAAACGCGAATTTTATCCAATATACGTAAGTAGATAACTAAATTAACAGGATTGCAATGAGAGTTCTAATTATTGAAGACGAAATAAAAATAGCATCGTTCATGAAGAACGGGTTGAAACAAGAAAGGTATGAGGTTGACTTAGAGACCAACGGAAGAGATGGTTTAGAGTTGGCAATGAATACCCAATATGACTTGATATTACTTGATGTAATGTTACCTGGTATAAATGGGATTGAAATACTGAAAGAATTAAGAGCAAATAATTATAATGTACCAGTTATACTAATTTCAGCACTTGATTCTACAGAAGATAGAGTAAATGGATTAGATTTTGGTGCAGATGATTATATTTCTAAACCATTTAGTTTCGATGAACTTGCAGCTAGAATTAGAGCAATATTGCGTAGAACTCAGAAGCACAAATCTACAAAGTTACATGCAGGTGAATTGACCTTAGATACTGTTACTCACCTTGCTTACAGGGATAACAAGGAAATAGAGCTTACTACTAAAGAATACTCGTTACTAATGTTCCTTATGATTAATAAGAATAAAGTTCTTACTAGAAATTCTATAACTCAAAACGTCTGGGGAGAAGATTTGGACAAAGATTCCAATGTAATAGATGTCTATATTAAGAAACTTAGAAGTAAAATAGAAAAGAAAGGCACAAGACCGACAATACAAAGTATTAGGTCTGTTGGGTATCGTCTGCGAGATGATTCGGCTTTGGAAGAATTCAAAAATAATGAAAATTGAAAATTTTTAATATATAAAGCCATTGTAATCGGTGGCTTTTTTTTGTCTTACTAATAAAAATCGCAAATTTTCGTTAAAAAAACTTCGATTCAAATCACTCATATTATATTCACCTCTAATCCCCCAAACCCCCTTTCACAAGGGGGCTTTAAGGCAAGATATCTCTCTGCTCGTTGCGAAGAGTCTAAGGTTTGGTGCAGTTTTGTCTGGATTCTTCACTTCGCTTCGCTCGTTCTGAATGACAGTATTTCATATAAAACCGTGAAATTGATAAATCCATAATGTTGGAACGAATGTTTTTTTGTATCTTGTGAGACGTTTTTGCTATTCAGGTGTCTATATAGGTAAGAACAATTACAAAATTTGAAAAAATAATAATCTGTCAAGGCAATTTGTTCCTATGTTTATTTATTTTTAACACACACGGAGACACTCCAATG
>JAGQWJ010000017.1 GCA_020437395.1 Ignavibacteriota bacterium
ACTGTTAGGATTCTTACATAATGAAACATTTAATATCTATTCTATTATTACTTGCTCTTATTTCTTGTGGCGAAGATAAAACGGTTGTTGCTCCTAATAATGATAATTTGTTAGTTGGGAGTATCAGAGGGACACTTACTGATATTGGTACCAACGAACCTATTGTTGGTGCGTTTATCAAAACTTCCCCTCTCTCTTCTACTACAAAGTCAAATGATGATGGTACTTTCTATTTAGAAACTATTGGGCCTGAACTTTACGATATTATAATAACTCATGAAGACTACATTGAGTTCAAAGACAAAATTAGAGTTAGTGGGGGAATTACAAATAATATAGAGTTTCAACTTATTTCTAGAAAGTCTTTAAACAAACCCCCTAATGTTCCTAATAGTATCTACCCTCAAGAAAAATCAAAAGTTGGATCGAAAGAATTTAGATTCCGTTGGGAAGCAACTGATCCTGACAATGATACTTTAGTTTATGATTTATATTTTGGGTTAGCAAAAGAAGAATTGGAATTAATTGCAAGTAATATTAAAGAGAAATATTTCGATTTCAAATATGAATTAAAAGAAGACACTCAGTACTATTGGCAAGTAATTGCTAAAGATAAATATTCACAAAGAGAGGGAATAAAGACACTATTCACATTCAAAGAACGATTAGTTGTAGATTTACCTGATTTAGTTGCTAATTGGAAGTTTGATGGTAATGCAGAAGATTCTGGTATTCATGCACACGACGGTACTGAACTGAACGTTTTATATGTTGAAGATAGAGATGACAATGCCTTGAGTGCAGCTTCATTCAATGGTATTACAAACTTTAATTCTAAAATCTTAGTATCGAATGAAATTCAGCTAAAAAATGAGTTTACGATTGCTATGTGGATTAAACCCGACCCTTCTTTGGGAGAAAATAGTAATGGCTACTTTGACATAGTTTCTAAATGGGGTTCTGGAAAACCATTAGCAGCATCTTGGGCCTTTGGAATTAATAATAAAAGAAGAATATTCCTTGGGACTTATTCTAGTTCTTCAACTTTCAAAGAAACAACGGCTTTAGTCACTCCATCGCAGTGGACTCATATTGCTGTTACTTTCAAAAATGGAATAGCTACTTTTTATTATAATGGAGTACAAGAGTCAGTACAATCAGGAATGCAAATCCCTCAAACATCAATTATTAATTTAAGTATTGGCGGTAGAGCCGATCAACTTAGTTCATACCACGGAGTTATTGATGATCTTTATATATTTAGCAGAGAATTGGATGAAAATGAAGTCTTAAGTCTAATGGAAAAATAGAGAAGTTGTGTTAAGATTAATTACAGAGATAATGAACTCAAAATTTAATTATATGAATATTTCAAAAAGTGGATTGATGATACTCGTTTTGATTATATCATTCCTAAGTGTTGGGTGTGAAAATAATTCAGTCGATTCAGTGAAAGATAATGGTAGTATCAAAAGGTATGTTTATGATTTTAGTACCGATGAACCTTTAGCTAACTGCACCATAACACTTTTTCCTACAATTGGCTCAACTAGAAGTACTGACGATGGTTTGTTTTATTTTCCTTCTTTGGCACATGGTAGTTATGAAATTTTGTTTGAGAAAGAAGGATATAAACCTTATAATGGTGACGTTTGGGTACTAATCGACAAAAATACAGAACTCAATATTGTATTGAAAAAATAGATAGAAAAGTATAATTATAATAATGCTATGCAAAAAAAACCAAGTTTGCTATATAGAATTATTACTGGGATAACAGTTTTTGTATTTATTAATATAGCTATTTCGCTTTTTACTGTTGGGAATAAAGGATTTGGAGAAATTCAAATCATTTTCAATTTTGCTTTTGGTTTTATAATAATGTTCTATATTTTGTTCAGAGTCTTTAGTATATCGAAATCCACAAACGCTAAAAATACTAATAGTGGAGATACATCATCTTATAATAGTGACAATAAACCACTACATCCTAAGTAGAAATTAAATTTTATATTTTAAATTACATTGACTTTATTGTAATTCCACTTTTCTCTGATTTGGCTTTGTTTATAGCTTTAAACAATACTTCAAATAAATCCTTTCAATCAGGTGTAACGAAATAATTAGAAAGATCTGTTATATCACTACTAATGTCCTCACCCCAAGGTGGTCTCTTGTTGATATCGTGTTTATCCCAAACCAGTTTATTTGGCTTAAACTTTTTTAACTTTTTTCTGATTATTTTTAGTTCGGATTCTAATCCATCTAAGTGTTCATAGCTTATATGGCCATTGTAAAACTCTTCTAAAGTATATGGATAGCTTTTCTTAAACAAGCCTTTAGTTAACCTTACATCTATCGTATCGAAAAAAGCTATTAAAAAGTCACCAGAGCCAATTTCATAAAGAAAATTCTTAGTGATTAAGTTAATACTCATAAATACAATTCTAAAATATTATTAGTAACATGATAATCAACTAAAATAATTCAAATTTTAAATATAAAAAAAAGCCGAATCAGTATTAACTAATTCGGCTTTGTAAGTTAAAATCAAGATTGATGCTATTGCTTTAGCAATTTTATTAATCTATTATTAATCTCTGTAAAATATACAACTGGATTAAGAAAAGATGATTCAATATTTGAATTTGTATACTAAACAAGTATATTCTAAATCATTTTCAAAATAATATTCTTCAATTTTTTTATTAAAATCTTCAATTGTGATTTTATTTTCAAATTTAAGGAATTGTTTAGGGTATGCAACGACTTTAAACAAACTTCCATCTATAATTCGAAACGAATGATATAAACGAATAGTTTTTGAAGAAAGTATATCGTTTAAATTATCTTGGTAATCCATAAGTTCATTTTGTAATAAAACCCATTCATTATTCTTCTTCTTATAAATATCATATTTTACTCTGAACCATTCTTGACCATTTATAAGGGATGGATACGACCAAGATATCATAAACAGTGAATCATTTATAAATTCACTCCTCCATATTTGACTAATTTCTGAAAGATAATGTCTTGTTTTGGATAGATGAGTAGATAAATAATTGTCACAAGGGTATTTTGGTATATCCTCAGATCCTGAAATCCAATTTGGACTAATCTTAATAATTGAGTCGAGAACTAAACCACTTTTTAAATCATAGAATTTAACAACATAATCAGTTAAACTAGATATAGAAATTATCCCATTGTTAATATCAATCATTTTGCGTGGACCATGGTTAACTAAATCAATACCCTCTATATTTTCAAAAGGGATATATCTTAATTCATAACTTTTGAGATCCAGTTCAATGAATATTGTCTGAGATTCATATTTGCAATTATCATCAGAAAATTGAGAGTCAAAAAGATATACTTTTCCTTTGCTGATATAAATGTTGGTTAAGTATAATTTAAGCTCAATTGATTTTACAAATCTAAGATTCTTCTTGTTGTCATGTTCAAATATGTAAACATTATTAAAGTCATTTACAACAATATAATTTTCATTAATATCAAATGATACAAACCATTCTATAGTATCTTTTTTCATTAAATTGGATAGATTGTATTCTGATTTTTGACTCTTTAATTTAACACCATTACTGAATTTACCAATTTGAAATAATTCCCCAGAAAATACTTTATAATTATTCTCTAATAAATCAAATTTTTTATCATATTCAAAAACAGATGTAAGTTCCCAATTATCGAGTAATTTTTGGGAACTTAATCCTGAATAACTAATAAAAAATATTATCAATATTTCTATAGTTTTCATATATTATGGAGAAACTATAATCATTGAATTTGCAATCGTTCGACCAGTAGAATCTGTTGACCATGAGATAGAGCCATAATAAGTTGTGCTACCGACAATATGGTTTTCATTATAGTATCCAACAAAAACACTGTCAGCTAATTGCTCTTGCAAATGAGTTGATAAGTCTATCTCTAAATCATATTCATCACTATCGTCATAATCTATCATCAATGGTGCACAGTGTAGGGTTCCTCCTCCTCTACATCTAACACCAGATATTACTGGTGGATCTCCTTTATATTGATTAGCTACAGTTTTATAACCAATAAGTTCTTCACCTCCTGTTTGTGCCATTTTTTCTCCACCTTCACAATCATAATCTATTGACTCACCACTATTATAAGACAATAGTAGTACAATAATTACACTTAACATTGTATTATACTTACTTCTAAACATCGCAATTCTCCTTATATAAATTATAAAACATATTAAAAGTTGATTCTTCTAAATTCTTAGTAAATAGCTCATTGTAGTGATAATTATATTTTTTGTTTTCTATTTTTAGAATAACATTAGGTGAATTGTGTGTTTCAAACTCAGAAAAAAGTGAATCATCATTATAAAACAGCCATATGTCTGGTATTATATATTTTTTGTAGGTTTCAATCAAAGATTTTCTAGTAATAATATTTCCGTCAGTCTTAAATACTAATATCGTTTTGATTTTTGAGTTGGAAACTATTGTATTTTCAAGTTTAATTAGACAATCATGGCAGGAAGGTCCATCAATTATTATTAATATATATTTTTCAAATTTATCAATATCAATATTTTCATGTCTAATAGTTTCGAAACTATTAGAAGAGTATGTTAGCATAATAATATATATTAATAAGGCTTGCATATAACAAACAGGATATCTACTTAATCGTTAGGACAAGTTAAGTTAAGTTAAGTCCCAAATTTTTTCTTTATAAAACTAATATTTTTTTCAACATTATACAATAATAAAAAAAGCCGAATTAAGTATTAACTAATTCGGCTTTGTAATTTGAGATAAAGACAGAAGATTATGCTTCTATTTTCTCTTCTTTCACTTCTTCAACTGGTTTCGGATTGTGACCGAATATATTACCGATAGTACTTGCTATATGCATATCTTGGTACTTTCTCAAACCAGTACCCGCAGGTATTAGTTGACCTAAGATGATGTTTTCCTTCAAGCCATTCAAGTAATCAACCTTAGCTGATATAGCAGCGTCAGAAAGAACAGCAGTCGTTTGTTGGAACGAAGCAGCTGACAACCAACTTTCAGTCTTAAGTGAAGCTTGAGTGATACCCAATAGTATCGGCTCACCAATAGACGGCTCTGCTGGTCTGAATTCAGGTGGTGTTTTGCCTTTCTTCTTCAAATCCTTAACTACTTGTTTTACTTTTCTTCTAGGATACAGATAATTCTCATTGTAGTTAGAATCACCTTTGTCCGTTACAACTACTAATGATTTAACTGCCTCGTTTTCATCAATGAACCTAATTTTATCAAAGTTCTCATTTTCTAACATGTGAGTGTCACCTGAGTCAATGATTTTTACTTTCTGAAGCATTTGTCTTACAATTACTTCAATGTGTTTATCATTTAGTTTCACACCTTGCATACGGTAAACTTCTTGTATCTCGTTTACTAAGTATTCTTGAACAGCGTGAGGACCTTTGATTTTCAATATATCGTGAGGGTTTATTGAACCTTCTGATATTCTATCGCCTGCACGAATAAAGTCCTTTTCTTGTACTAAGATATGACGCCCCACAGGAACTAAGTATTCAGCTTCTGTCTTCTCATCAAGAGAAGTTATCTTAACAACTCTTTGATTACGTTTAGGTTTTTCGAACGAAACAATACCGTCAATCTCAGTAACAATTGCAGGATTATGAGGTGAACGAGCTTCGAACAACTCTGTTACTCTTGGTAAACCACCCGTGATATCTCTCGTACGTCCCATATCTCTTGGAATCTTAACTAATTGAGTACCAGTACCAATATCCTCATTGTTTTCAACTCTTAGCTGAGCACGAGAAGGGATGTTGTAAGTTCTGATAACTTTATCATTTTCGTCAACAATCTCGATTGTTGGAGACTTAGTTCTATCTCTTGAATCAATTACGACTTTAGTAATGTGACCAGTTTGCTCATCGTTTACTTCTCGATAAGTAATGTTAGGAATCAAGTCTTTGTAATGTACTCTACCTGCAACTTCAGAAATGATAGCCGAGTTATACGGGTCCCATTCGTATAGTTGTTGTCCTTTAGAAACTTTCTCTCCGTCTTGTACTTCGATAGTCGCACCGTAGGTAGCATCGTAAGAAGTCAATTTACGGTTAGAATCAGGATCTATAATATTAATCACACCACTTCGCGAAACAACGATAGTAATTTCACCAGATTCACCGTTATAAGAAACAGTTCTCATATTCTCGAATTGGATTATACCATCAAATTTAGCGTTAACAGTTGATTGTGATGCTACTAAAGAAGCCGAACCACCCGTGTGGAATGTACGAAGCGTAAGCTGTGTACCTGGTTCACCAATTGATTGTGAAGCGATTGTACCAACAGCTTCTCCTACATCGACAAGACGTGAAGTTGACATATTACGTCCGTAGCATTTTGCACAAACACCACGTCTGTTTTCACAAGTTAGTACTGACCTGATATTAACTTTCTCAACCGAAGATCCTTCGATTTTCTGTGCAATACCTTCATCAATTATCTCACCACCTTTCACTAAAAGTTCATCAGTGATATGGTCAAAAATATCTACTAGAGCAACTCTACCCAATATTCTTTCATAAAGAGGTTCTTTAACTTCTTCGCCATCTTTCAGAGCTTCCATTTCTACGCCCCTGATAGTACCACAATCACTATCTGTGATTATCATATCTTGGGCAACATCGTGCAACCTACGAGTCAAATAACCCGCATCTGCTGTTTTCAATGCGGTATCGGCAAGACCTTTACGTGCACCGTGAGTAGAAATAAAGTACTCAAGAATAGAAAGACCTTCTTTGAAGTTTGAGATAATCGGGTTCTCAATTAGCTCACCCGTAGAACCAGAAACCGATTTCTTAGGTTTAGCCATTAGACCACGCATACCAGCTAATTGACGAATTTGTTCTTTCGAGCCTCTGGCTTGAGAGTCAAGCATCATCCAGAAAGAGTTAAATCCTTGTTTGTCTTTTGCTATTTCAGTATAAAGCTTATCTGCAACTCTGTTAGTAGCGTTTGACCATGTATCGATGATTTTATTGTATCTTTCACCACCACTAATTACACCATTGATATAAGCCATTTCTATGCCTTCTACTTTCTTATCTGCAGAGTCAATGATTTTAGTTTTTAGTTCCGGAATCTTAACATCGTGAATACTTACAGACAAACCACCTCTTGTAGCATAGTAAAATCCAAGTTCTTTTAGTTTATCTAAGAACTTTACAGTTACGTCGAGTCCAGCAGCTCTGAAACAAGAACCAATAATTTGTCTTAATCTTTTCTTAGTTAATAACTCGTTGATATAACCCATTTCCTCAGGTACAATGTCATTGAACATTGCTCTACCAACAGTAGTCTCTATAATTTCCCCTTTCCAACGAAGCTTAATTTTCGCATGCAAATGAACAATTTTATTGTCATAAGCCAATTTTACTTCTTCTGTACTACCAAATACTTTACCTTCACCTTGAGCATCTGGTTTGTGTTTTGTCAAATAATAAACACCTAATACCATATCTTGCGACGGAACAGCAATTGGATCTCCATTCTGCGTATGCATAATATTATGAGGTGCAAGAATAAGCAAAAACGCTTCTAATTGAGCTTCATAGCTTATTGGTAAATGGACTGCCATTTGGTCACCGTCAAAATCGGCGTTGAATGCAGTACAAACCAATGGGTGCAATTGAATTGCCTTACCTTCTACCAATCTTGGTTGGAATGCTTGGATACCCAAACGGTGAAGAGTAGGGGCACGGTTAAGCATAACAGGATGTCCCTGAATTACTTTCTCTAATATGTCCCAAACTTCATCTGTTTTTCTCTCTACCAATTTTTTGGCAGATTTTACAGTTTTTACGTAACCACGTTCAATTAACTTACGAATAATAAACGGTTTGAAAAGCTCAACTGCCATATCCTTAGGAAGACCACATTCGTGCAGTTTCAACTCTGGACCGACTACAATTACCGAACGGCCAGAATAGTCAACACGTTTACCAAGTAAGTTTTGACGAAATCTACCTGATTTTCCTTTTAAAGTATCAGCTAAAGACTTTAATGCTCTTTGTGAATCACTACGAACCGCTCTTCTTGAATTATCAAACAAAGCATCAACAGATTCTTGAAGCATACGTTTCTCATTTCTAAGAATAACCTCAGGAGCTTTGATGTCTATTAATCTTTTAAGACGATTATTTCTAATTATAACCCTTCTATAAAGATCATTCAAATCAGAAGTAGCAAATCTACCACCTTCCAAAGGCACAAGTGGTCTTAGGTCAGGAGGTATAACCGGAATAATGTCCAAAACCATCCAATCAGGATCGTTCGGCATTTCTTTCTCAGCATTAGGTCCAAAAGAATCCAAAATTGTTAATCTTTTTAGAATATCTTTTTTTCTTGTTTGAGAAGTCTCAGTTTTTAATCTTTCTTTTAATCTATGATAATCTTTAATTGGCTCTACTCTTTTAAGAAGCTCTTTTATAGCTTCTCCACCAATTAGAGCAATAAATTTTGCTTCATCTTCATCGTCCATCTCGAAGTGTTCTGGAGGTAACGAATCCATAACTTCTAGATATTGTTCTTCCGTCAATAAATCTTTATTTTGAAGACCAGTTCCACCAGGTTGAACAACAACATAAGATTCATAGTAAGCAATTCTTTCTACGTCTTTAGTTGTCATACCTAAGATACCTGCAATTTTACTTGGCAGTGTACGAAGGAACCAAACGTGAACAACAGGCACTGCAAGCATAATGTGTCCCATACGTTCACGACGTACAGATTTTTGGGTAACTTCTACCCCACATCTATCACAGACTATCCCTTTGTATCTGATTCTTTTATATTTACCACACGCACATTCCCAATCTTTGATTGGTCCAAAGATTTTCTCACAGAAAAGACCATCCTTCTCAGGTCTGAAAGAACGATAGTTAATAGTTTCCGGTTTAGTTACTTCCCCTCTTGACCTATTAAGTATGTCATCTGGTGAAGCAATCTTAATGGAAATCTTGTCATATCCTTTTTTCGGTAATGGTATTGATTGCATAGGAGTACTCCTATTTATATATTTTTAGTTTATTCAATTTCTATATCTAAACAAAGACCTTGTAATTCCCTAACTAATACGTTGAAAGATTCAGGTATATTAGGATTAGGTAAATTATCACCTTTTACAATAGCTTCGTACATTTTTGCTCTACCTTGTACATCATCTGACTTGATAGTAAGCATTTCTTGTAATGTATGTGCAGCTCCATAAGCTTCCAAAGCCCACACTTCCATCTCTCCTAATCTTTGACCACCAAATTGTGCTTTACCACCAAGAGGTTGTTGAGTAATTAGTGAGTAAGGGCCAATAGAACGAGCGTGAAGTTTATCTTCCACTAAGTGAGACAGTTTCAGCATATAGATATAGCCAACTGTTACTTCTTGGTCAAATGGTTCACCAGTTCTACCGTCTATTAATTTTGTTTTACCGTTTCTTGGTAATCCAGCTTCTTCTAAGAAATCACCAACTTCTTCCCAAGTTGCACCATCGAATATTGGTGTTGCGAAATGAGTTCCTAGTTTACTCCCAGCCCAACCGAGAGCTGTTTCGTATAGTTGCCCCAAGTTCATACGCGAAGGTACACCCAATGGGTTAAGTACTATATCTACTGGAGTTCCATCAGGTAAAAATGGCATATCTTCTAGTTTAACAACTTTTGATACGATACCTTTGTTACCGTGACGACCTGCCATCTTATCTCCAACTTGAAGCTTACGTTTCTTAGCTACATAAACTTTAGCCATTTGTAAGATTCCAGGTTGTAACTCATCACCTGCTGCTAACTTATTCTTCTCAGTTTTGAAATCTGTTTTAACATCATTTCTGTATTTCAAATAGTTAACAAACAAGTCTTTAAGTAATGAAGAAGTCGCTTCATCTTCAACTATACCAGAATCTACGTCAAGTAACTCAGGTTTTAGAAGTCCTTCTTCAAATTTATCAAGTAGATCGGCTGTGGTTATATTCGAACCACCTCTGTAAACAGTTACATTATTATTAAGCTTCATACCTAAGATTTTCTTATTCTCAAGCACTTTACCTAATCTGCTGATAAACTCTTCGTCAACTTGCTTTATTACTTTTCTTTCGCGTCTAGCAATAGCTTCTTTACGTTTTCTTTCTCTAGTTCTAATTTCTTTATCAGTTGTTAATACTCTTCTTGAGAACAATTTAGTATTAATAACCACACCTTTTAATCCAGGGCTACCTTTTAGTGATACGTCTTTTACATCACCTGCTTTATCACCAAAGATAGCTCTTAATAGTTTTTCTTCAGGAGTTGGATCTGTTTCGCCCTTAGGTGTAATCTTTCCGATTAGTATATCGCCTTCACCAACTTTAGCACCAGGACGAATAATACCATGTTCATCTAAATCCTTTGTCGATTCTTCACTGACGTTCGGTATCTCACGCGTAAATTCTTCCTCGCCTCTCTTAGTATCTCTAACTTGCAATGTAAATTCTTCAATATGGATTGAAGTAAATACATCTTCAGCTACAAATCTTTCAGAAACAATAATTGCATCCTCAAAGTTGTAACCTCTCCAAGGCATAAACGCTACTAATACATTTTGCCCTAAACCAAGTTCAGCTTGTTCAGTCGATGCACCATCACATAATGGTTGCCCTTTTACTACTTTCTGTCCCGCTAATACAAGTGGTTTTTGATTTATACAAGTATCTTGGTTCGTTCTGAAGAATTTCAACAGCTTATAAGTTTTTACTTCTTCAAATTCAAAACCAGTTAGCTTATCTTCTTCAGATCTTTTATCTTCGTAGCGTACTCTTATTTCTTTCGCACTTACGTACTCAATAACTCCATCTGATTCAGCTAAAATCATAGTCTTTGAATCCTTAGCCGCTTTTGCTTCCATACCTGTCCCTACAATAGGGGCATGCGGGTTCAAAAGAGGTACTGCTTGACGTTGCATATTCGCACCCATCAATGCACGGTTTGCATCATCATGTTCAAGGAAAGGAATCATCGAAGATGCGAGTGAAGTAATTTGATCTGTCGAAACATCGATGTAATCTACTTCTTCCGCAGAAACTAATACGAAATCTCCAGATTGGCGAGCTTTTACTCTCTCCCCTATTAATCTACCATTTTCGTCTGTAAGAGTAGAACAAGTACAGATGACACTTCCGTCTTCTTTTTCGGCAGTTAAATATTCAATATCTTCAGTCACAATACCATTAACTACTTTTCTGTAAGGTGTTTGAATAAAACCTAAAGTATTAATTTCGGCATGGATAGCTAAAGATGAAATTAGACCAATGTTTGGTCCCTCAGGAGTCTCAATTGGACAAAGACGACCATAATGAGTATAGTGAACGTCTCTGACCTCGAACCCTGCTCTCTCTCTTGTCAAACCACCCGGACCAAGTGCCGATGTTCTTCTCTTGTGAGTAATTTCAGCTAGTGGATTTGTTTGGTCCATAAACTGTGAAAGCTGATTAGTACCAAAGAATTGGTTAACAACCGAACTAATAGTTCTCGCATTCACTAATTCAGAAGGAGTTAGGTTCTCACCGTCGTGGATACTTAATCTTTCTTTAATAGTACGAGCCATACGAGCAAGTCCAACGTTGAATTGCGAACCCAGTTGCTCACCAACAGTTCTAACACGACGATTACCTAAGTGGTCAATATCGTCTCCAGTGTGTTTAGAAGTATGTAAATCAATTAATTGCTTTATGATTTCAACAATATCAGTATTTGTCAAAGTAGTGATTGATTCGTCAATGTCAAGACCCAGACGGTCATTTAATCTGTAACGACCAACAACACCTAAATCATATCGCTTATCGCTGAAGAACAATCTTTCTAATAAAAGCTCAGCTGTTTCAACATCTGGTGGCTCACTTGATCTTAAAGTTCTATAGATAGATTCTAATGCATCTTCTCTATTACGAGATGTATCTTTAGTAATTGTACGAGCGATCAATGGTTCGTCCGTAGGGTCAATAAAGCCGTATAGCTTTATATCTTCAGCATCGGACTCTTTTAATTTTTTGTATAATTCTTCATCTAAGACCATATCACGAGTGGCAATAATCTCACCAGTCGCCATATCGATTACGTCTGAAGCTATTTTGCGGCCAATATGATCATCGCCTAATTCTTCAATTTTATAATCATTAGCAAGTCCGAAGAGCGATAGAATATCTTCATCTGAAGAATAGCCAATAGCTCTAAGAAGTGTAGTCACTGGGAATTTTTTCTTTCTATCAATGTACGCATACATTATTTCATGTATGTCAGTAGTAAATTCTACCCATGAACCCCTGAAAGGTATGATACGAGCAGAATATATACGTGTACCGTTGGGATGAACAGCATCATCGAAAAATACACCTGGTGAACGATGAATTTGAGAAACAATAACTCTTTCAGCCCCATTGATAATAAAAGTACCCTTAGGGGTCATTGAAGGTATGTTTCCAAGATATACTTCTTGTTCAACAGCTTCAATATAATCCTCAGATTCTTTGTCAGCTTTACTAGATAATCTAAGTTTAGCTTTAAGTGGCTTAGAGTAAGTTAATTCTCTTTCTCTACATTCTTCTTCAGAATATTTTGGTTTTTCAATTGTGTATTCAATAAATTCTAATTGAAATATTTCAGAATTATCCAAAATAGGGAAGTTTTGATGGAACGATTGTTGAAGACCTTTCATCTCTCTTTTATGAGGAGGAACGTGTTCTTGTAAAAAGTCATCATACGCTTCTACTTGAATATTCAATAAATCTGGATAATTAGATTTAGAAATATTAGATTTTGCAAAGGTAACTCTGTCTCTTAGTCTATGAATCCCTCTTGAAGTAGTTAACTTTGGGGACTTTTGAACTAAAGTAGAATTAGTTGTTTCCTTAGTAATGGCACTCATATTTGAAGTACTCCGATTTCTTCGTGTTCTTTATACAGGAAAAGGATTTTTTGACAAAGCTCCTATCTTGAGGAATTTAGTCAAAAAACCCTGAATCTATATTAAAAAGTATTTTTTATAAGATAAAACTATCAATATTTTTCAAAAAATATATCGACTAAGCGATTTTATAAATCACTTAGCCGATTAATTCAAAGAATTATTTTAATGTAACTTTAGCACCAGCTTCTTCAAGCTTAGCTTTAAGTTCGTCTGCTTCTGCTTTGTCTGCACCTTCTTTAAGTACACATGGAGCAGATTCAACTTTTTCTTTAGCTTCTTTCAAGCCAAGACCAGTGATTTCTCTTACTGCTTTGATAACGTTAAGCTTGCTAGCTCCGATGTCAGTTAATTCAACATCAAAACTATCTTTAGCTTCTTCACCACCAGCAGCTTCTCCGCCACCAGCAGCAGCTACCATCATTGGTGCAGCTGCACTAACACCGAATTTTTCTTCTAATGCTTCTTTTAAAGCAGCAGCTTCAACTAATGTTAAAGCACCAATTTGGTCAACTAGTTTTTCAACTATTTCAGACATATTAAACTCCTAATAAAAATAATATTGTTTACTTTTTTTAATAAAAAATTAAGCGACTTCGCTTTTTGCTTTTACGCCTTCGTGAATCACGTAGGCAAGATCACGCATTACTGCACTAATTGCACCATGGATACCAGAAGCTGGAGCGTTGATAGAACCAACGATTGCAGCCATAATATCTTCTTTCGTAGGTAGTGAAGCCAATGTTTTAAGCTGAGTATTATCAAAGTATTTTCCATCGATAATAGCAGCTTTTAATTTTGGTCTTTCTTTATCTTCGAAAGCTTTCTTGATGATTTTAGCAGGAGTAACTGGATCTTCATAACCGAATACCATACCCGAATATCCTTTGAAATCCGACTCAGGGAAAGCAAAATTCTCATTGCCTTCTATAGCACGGCGGAAAGCTGTATTCTTAGCAACTTTGTAATCAAATCCACCAGCACGTAGTTCAGCACGGAACTTATTTGCCTCAGCGACAGACATAAATTCAAAGTCAATCAGATAAACAGCACTAGCTTTCTCTAGATATCCTTGTATCTCTTCGACTATTTGTTTTTTCTTCTCTAATGTAATCATTGTTTAGTTACCTTTTGTTATCCATTCTTGGATTAAATGTAGAAGCATTTAATTAGAGTGCGTAAATTTTTTTTTCTTTTTCTTATTTGTCTTAGCTTACTTTAAAACTACTTTCGTCAATATTTAAGCTTGGTCCCATTGTCGAACTAACATAAACATTTCTTACAAATTTACCTTTAGCTGAAGAAGGACGGCTCTTCAGTATAGTTTCATAGAATAAGCTAACATTGTCTTTCAAAGCTTCAGCAGAGAAAGTACATTTGCCAACTGCACCAGCTATATTACCTGATTTATCGACACGATATTCTATTTTACCGGCTTTTAATTCTTCGACTGCTTTTGCAACGTCAAATGTTACTGTTCCAACTTTCGGATTAGGCATTAGTCCACGAGGTCCTAATACACGACCTAATTTCCCAACTTCACCCATCACGTCTGGTGTTGCAACTACAACATCAACATCTGCCCAGCCAGATTTTATCTTTTCAACGTATTCATCTAAACCAGCATAATCTGCACCAGCATCTAAAGCTTCCTTATCTTTTGGAGTTTTAGCGAATACTAATACACGAACTGACTTACCTGTACCGTGAGGCAATGAAACTGTACCACGAATATTCTGATCTGATTTACGAGGGTCAACGCCCAAATTCATAGATATTTCGAATGATTCGTCAAACTTAGCAGATGGGTTAGATTTGATAAATTCAATGGCTTCATCTACGGAATACTTTTTGTTTTTGTCTATTTTAGCAGCAACTGATGCGTACTTTTTTCCACGTTTGTTCATTTTGTTTCCCAAATATATTTATAGATAAAATTAACCTTTGAAGTTAACGCCCATAGCTCTAGCTGTACCTTTAATCATACTTACAGCCGAATCCATAGATGAACAATTCAAATCTTCCATTTTAATTTTAGCTATTTCCTCGCATTGTGCACGAGTGATAACTCCAACCTTAGTCTTGTTGGGTTCTCCTGAACCACTTTTCAACTTCAACGTATTTTTAATTAGTACTGCAGCAGGAGGCGATTTGGTAACAAACGTAAAAGACTTATCTGCAAAAAACGTAACCTCAGCAGGAATGATAAGACCCTTATCTTTCTGCGTTTGAGCGTTAAATGCTTTTACGAATTCCATACCATTCAAACCTCTTTGACCGAAAGCAGGACCTACTGGTGGGGCCATTGACGCTTCACCGGCTTTTAACTGCAGTTTGAATGTACCAGCAACTTTTTTAGCCATTTTAAACTCTTTGTTTAAATATTAATTATTATCAGTTGGATTTTCTATTTCGACTTGAGTAAAATCAAGTTCTACTGGAGTTTTACGTCCAAGAATACCAACCTCTACTTTTAATTTCTGTTTTTCGTTATTTACTTCTTTCACTAATCCAGAGAAAGTATTAAAAGGACCATCTATTACTTTAATAGGGTCCCCAACTTGGAATTGCGTTTCAACTGTCGCAATATCTTTTCTTTCTTCCAATCTTCCTATGATTCTGCTTACTTCATCCTTACGTAAAGGTGTTGCATCATTTCTACGACCAACAAAACTAACCACAGATGGAAGATTTTGGATAACATCTTGAACTTTAAGATCTAAGACGGCATGAATTATAATATAGCCAGGGAGGAAGTTTCTTGTCTTAGTACGACGTTTACCACCTCTCACTTCAAAGACAGTTTCCTCAGGAATTATTACTTCCAATATTCTATCGTCAATACCAACTCTCTTAGATTCAACTTCAATTAAGTTTTTTACCTTAGCTTCATGCCCCGTAAAAGTACGGACTGCGTACCAATTGGGTTTTTTTCTTTCTTCTTCTATCGCCTGTGGATCGTACATATATAGGTTTCGCCCTTTTACTTAGAATGAAGAGAATAATACATCAACGCCATTGGATATTATCCAGTCAAAGACTGATACAATAAGCGTAATAATCACAGTTACTACAACGACAATTTGGCTTGACTTCCATAGGTGTTCCCTTGAAGGCCAAGCAACTTTTTTCATCTCTGCGGTAACTTCTTCAGTTATCTTTTTAATTTTCGCTATCATAAAAAACTCTTTATTTATATTTAGCACGGGTGGTAGGACTTGAACCCACAGCCAATGGTTTTGGAGACCACTACTCTACCAATTGAGCTACACCCGTGTGTAAGTCCATATTTAAATCCTAATTTTGAGCTAGTGAGCGGAATTGAACCGCCGACCTCATCCTTACCAAGGATGCGCTCTGGCCATCTGAGCTACACCAGCACACACATTTTTATACAGAAAAAAAATTGAGATATTAATTCCTATCTCAATTTCAAAATTCTTCCTACTGGCTGCTCAATCTCAATAATATTTTTTTTGAGCGGGAGACGAGACTCGAACCCGCGACCCTCAGCTTGGAAGGCTGATGCTCTACCAACTGAGCTACTCCCGCACGCTATGTAATACTATATATTTGTGGGCAGGGAAGGATTCGAACCTCCGTAGGGTTGCCCCAGCAGATTTACAGTCTGCCCCGGTTGACCGCTTCGGTACCTGCCCAAATATTATTGAGCTTACAAAATTAGTGGATTGAAATTTAATATCCAAGTTTTTTTGAAAATATTTTCAAATTTTTCTCAAATATTATTTTTTCAACTCTAAAATATCATATTTTGTCAGAACAAGGTTTGCAATCTAAAAAAAACTTTTTGATTAATTGAATTTTTTATTCAAATATTTTGTTAAAGACCAATTAATTTTCAATTCTAGCTGGGAAGACCCCGCTATAGATAGGAAATTACTTGAACTTAATTCCGAAAGTGATATACTTACTATAACTAGTGCTGGGGATAATGTACTCGACTATTTGCTTGACTCTCCTAATTCTATCACTTCAGTTGACCTCAATCCTGCTCAAAATGCTCTTGCTGAACTTAAAATTGCTACATATATCCACAGCAATTATGAAACGCTCTTTGATTTATTCGGCTTTGGTCAGTATAAAGACTTCAACAATTTGCTTCAAATAATAAAACCCTTTATCTCAGACAAGACATACAGCTATTGGAAGAGAAAGAGATTTTACTTTACTGCCGAACATCCTTTTTACCACTTTGGGACTTCTGGATTAATTGCTCGTGGGTTTTATTATCATCTCAAATTTAATAGAAAACTTAATCTTAAAGTTGATGAGATGGTAAATTGCTCCACCCTAGAAGAACAATATCAACTTCATTTAGAGCTAGAGAAGATACTTTTTGATAATTTTGTTGCTAAACTACTTTTGAAAAATAAGTTCTCTCTTTCATTCTTAGGAATACCAGATGCTCAAGCAAAGCTAGTTGAAGTCCATAATGACTACCACAATATGTATGATTTCATTATTGGCTCATTGCGTGATGTGTTCAAAGAGTTTCCACTTTCTGAAAACTACTTTTGGTACTTATATATTAAAGGACAATATTCTAAGGAGACGTGCCCAAATTATCTAAAGGAAGAAAATTTCGAATTATTAAGGCAAAACGTAAGTAAGATAAATCTAGTCACCGACACTTTCTTCAATCAATTGAAAAATAGTCCTGAAAATAGCTATTCACACATTATATTACTTGATCACTTTGATTGGTTTTGGGAAGACAAAGAAACTCAGCTAATAGTTTGGAATGAGATAAAACGAGTTGCAAAGCCAAAAGCGAAGATCCTATTCCGCTCGGCAGCTAGTAATAGGGAGTATCTAATTCCAGAAATACAAAATGAGATAGAATACAGAGATGACCTTACAAGTGGCTTCACTAATCGTGGTAGAGTAGGTACCTATGGCAGTGTAAACTTTGGGGTGGTGAGGTGAAAAAGGAGTGTTATTATTCTATAATCTAGAAATACTCCTTAAAAAAACTTACAAATCTCTGAGACGTTTTTGCTATTCATGTGTCTATGTAGATATGAAATCAGCACAAACTACAATAATTTATATAAAAAAGATAAATATATTTTGTAAATTAGTTTAGATATATCCGCATTGAATAGCGGAGTCTATTACTTTGTTTACAGAGCAAAAGGACAAGTAATTACAAAAATATTTACAATAGTCAAATAAGGTGAATAAAATGAAATACATAATTTTTATACTTTTAATTTATGGTAATGCAATAAGCCAAATTCCTTCAGTATCAAAAAATCTATATACTCCAGTCAAAATAGAAATTGATTCTGTGAATAGTACAATAATTTTCGATAGAATAAATGCCATACATAGATATGGCTACTATTTGAAACAATTAGAGACTGAAGAAAATAAATTTCTACAAATTGCAGATTATAATGATTTGGAAGATTCTATTTATGAAGTAGATAATATTGAAAAAAATAGATTATATGAATTTAATTATATAAATCAATCATCTATGAGATACAACACTTACGAAGGTTTCCCATATTCACAAGCCAAATCAAACACATTCTTTGCTTGTGGGCAAGAATTAGAGTCGTATGTCGCAAAAAGGACAGTCCTTTTATTAGTGGATTCTACAGTTTATTATCCTCTGGAATCTGAAATAATGAGATTACGAGATGATTTGGTTTCGGAAGGTTGGGGCGTTCGGATGATAAAAGTTGACCGAACAGATTCATCTTTTATTATGAAATTTCTCCCTGGTACATATTTTTATACAGATAAGTTTATAAAGTCAAACCCAGATTTGAATATAGAATCGATTTTAATAATTGGGAGAGTTCCCAAATGGTATTCTGGTAAATATGCACCTGATTATCAACCCAAACATTTTGGTTGTTGGCCTACTGATGGTTTTTTTGGAATGAGAGCAAATTTTTTTCAAGATTATATTTTTAATACAGAACCGAATAATTCATCAAAATGGGATAGAAATAATCATTCTCCAAATGACTTACGTTATCAATACGATACATACCTTCATAGAGTAGAGCAAATGATTGGTAGAATAGATATGTCTGATTTGCCCTCCTTCGACGAATCAGAAATAGAACTACTGCGTAAGTATCTGAACAAGAATCACAAATACAGAACGGGCCAGCTCCCTTTCAGAAGACGTGGGCTGATAGATGATAAACTTGCTGATGCTCATTTGCGAGAAGCACCAGCCTCATCGGGATGGCGAAACTTCAATTCTATGTTCGGTCCAGATAGCATTAGCGAGGGAGATTATTTCTCTACTCTAGCAATTGAATCATATATGGCTTCATACGCTTGTGGCAAGGGGCAACCATTCGATTCACTTGATGGTGTTGGTAGTAGCAAGGACTTTGCTACAAAACAAGTGAACACTATCTTTACTATGTTATATGGTGACTATATAGGCGATTGGGATAGCCCTGATAATTTCCTTCGTGCATCACTAGCATCAGAGCCATCTATACTAACAGCTGCTTGGGTGGGGCACCCACATTGGTTTATGCACCACATGTCTATTGGCTATCCAATTGGTTACAGCACCCGACTAACTCAGAATAATGATATTTACGTTCCGCTAGAACATTTCCAAACGGACACAACTTCTAAACCTTATGACCCTTATAAGAACGGTGTACACGTTGGTTTGCTAGGTGACCCCACACTTACTATGTATCCTCTTGATTTGGAAAATTCTGTATCTAATCTGAAAGCAGAGAAAGTGAATGACTATACTGTCCGTCTAACTTAGGATATAACTGATATGAGTACCACTCATTACTATGATGTATTTAGATCCAACTACGAAGATGGTCCTTTTGATAAGGTGACAGATGTCAGTATAACTAGTAGTCAGTTTGTAGATGAGTACCACCACACAGGTGATGTATGGTATATGGTAAGAGAGAAAGTACTAGAGTTTAGCCCTACAGCATCATTTTGGAAACACCTACGAGGTAAGATAGTACAAACAGATGTGAAATCGGATGTTGAAGATAATAAAGATGTTTCAGATATTATCATATCACCTAATCCTATATCAGATAATGTAGTTGTTAGATTTACAAACGATAACTATTATAATTCAGATGTGAAAGTATTTGATTCAAGAGGTAACTTAGTCAAGTCTTACTATCAGAATATCAAGAATTACTTGATTTGGAATTTGGAAGATGAAAAAGGATTACGAATAAGTTCGGGTGTCTATTTTCTTAAAGTAGATAATGGAATAAATTCAACAGTTAAGAAGATTGTAGTAGTGAAGTGATATAGATACTTGATATTTCATTCAAATTACGTAAATTTAGCAAGATAATCATCTAATAAAAGTTGCGTTTTTTACAATTAAT
Organism: Ignavibacteriota bacterium; assembly: GCA_020437395.1. Lineage (GTDB taxonomy): Bacteria > Bacteroidota > Ignavibacteria > Kapaibacteriales > UBA2268 > PGYR01. The sequence goes on from JAGQWJ010000017.1 coordinate 20,399, forward strand.
ATCAACACTACCAACATAAGTTTATTTAATATCAGATGCTACTAATATTGAACTCCTACGGAGTTCTCCTAGACTCTTTGGTCACTCTTCTCCCTTAGAGTGACGTGGCTTTTTTGGAAGTAAAATAAACATACTAATTCAGAATATTTGCCTAGTTTTATCACAAGTGATATAAGTTTCTAAGACTTTTTAATTTTCTCGTCTCCATCAGTTTTAGGATTTTTTTTCTTCCAGCTGTCCCATTCTTTCTTAGCTTTTTTTAGCTCTTTCTTGTAGTCGAATTTTGCTTTGCCAAATTCAACTTTGATTTTGCTTATATCTTCTTTCTCACCAGATAAGAACTCCAAGACCATACGTTTCATTTCTTTGTTTTCAGATGGCTCAGTATCTACGTCGAAAGGTGAAGCACCTCTAACAATTGATTCATAGTAATCATCATTGTCTAGTTCTTCCATCATATAGTTTTGGAATTTCATACCATCTAAACCTACAGAAAACTTACTACCATCACCAATATTTTTCCCATCAGCAGTAGTGATAGAGCCAGCGAACTCATAAGTAGTATTGAATTCAATGTTACTCATTACCATAGCAAACATGCCAAATCCTTTCTTAAAGTTTCTCTTCAACTTTCGGACAGAATCTTTCAAGTCTTTTTCACTAATACCTAGCTCTTCTAATGATTTTAGCTCAGTTTTTTCATTTTCTATATGTACAGAATCTAAATAAGTTTTAAAAGTAAAATAAGTATCTTTACCCTCTTTTAATATTTCATAAGGTAGTATTCCTTTCTCTTTGAGATTATTGAAATTATCAAAATAGCCGGTTGCTTTGATTATCAAATCAGTAGAATCATTAATGTATTCATATTCTATTTTATTCCAAGTATTTATAGCTGGGTATTCTTCTAACATTTTGAAAATTTCCTTTTTAGCCTTTCCATCGGGATCATCCAACTTAGTACCGAAACCCATAGGATCGACTGGCATTAAATATTCTGTTTCTACTTTACCCGTCAAATCAGGGTTAATGGTATAATGAACATTCATCTCTAAACAAGAAGTTAGTATTAGACCAGAAGTAATGAATAGTAAAATTCTTTTTATCATAATAATTCCATTTTAGATTTTCTATAGCTTTTTTGCCATTTGTGTAATCCTACAAATGACAAAATAAAATAAATTAGCATAAGTACAGAATAAATTTCTAATCCTCTCTCCATATAGAGCCACACTGATAAACCATTGATAGCAATCCAATAAAACCAAGCTGACCTAAGTTTTATTGCTTCGAAATAAGTTGCAAGGAATGCGAAAACTGTTGTGAAAGCATCGAAATAAGGGTTGTTTGCATCAGTGTGGTTACTAAAGAACCATCCGAGAGCTAAAGCAAATGAGATTGAAAGAGTAATCCACCCTAAATGAACAAGTAAAGAGACTTCTGAAACATTTAGTGGGCTGTCTTTGTTATTAGAAGACCATTTCCGCCAACCATAGAATCCCATTATAACATAGTAACTGTACAAAATTGATTCGGAGTAAAGTTTAGTTTCTATAAATAGATATATACTTACCATTGACCCAAGAATACCAAATAACCAACACCAAATATTCTCTCTTATTACTAAAATTAGAAAACAAAAATTAAGTATTGTTGCTATAATTTCAATTGCTGTGTCGAATGTCATAATTTCTGTTTCTTATTGCTCGTATTATTAAATATATATTATATATTACTAAATATTAAATTCTAAATTAAAATATCTTTTCAATTAAATTAGGTGTAGTTATGAAAAAGAATATGGGTTCAGCAGATAAAATACTTCGTTTAATAATTGCTGTGATAGTTGCAGCTCTATTTTTCTCAGGTGTTATAACTGGTTTGCTTGGCACAATATTATTAGTTTTATCTGTAATATTTGTACTTACTTCGCTAGTTAGCTTTTGTCCAATCTACACACTATTAGGAATAAACACTTGTAAAATAGATAAGTAGTATCACTGCTAAACAAAAACAGTCACTTTACAACAAATAAAGTGACCGTTTACACCAATTTTATTATACGAATTAATCTTTGACGAATTTTTTTATGATTAGTTCGTTTGAAATAGTTTCTGCCTTTATGAAATATGTCCCTGGTAATAGTTTTGATATATTAATCGACTTAGTGTAATTAGCACTATTAATAACTTTACCATTAATATCAACAATATCAAGCTTATCAATAAAAATCTCAGGAGTATCTATATTTATAAAATCAGTCGCTGGATTTGGATAAATTTTCGTATTGTTACTTAATTCCTCATTAACTCCAGTAATTATTGGCGAAACAAAATATTGATAAATATACAATTTTTGATCTTGATTTTCAGTTTTTCCGATTTCAACTACAGAAAAAAGTAGTCTCCCAGTTGCCCTTTGTAAGAACTGATATCCAGTTGTCTTTATAGTATCGTTTGGTTCTTCTTCAAATACTGTTTTGAAATTTTGTTTTAGTCTATAAACATTTTCAGTAGTATTATCCGGAAGCATCAACTTACCATATCCATCAAATATAACAGTATATTTACCTTCTGCCTTTCCGTTATAATCATAAGTAAACTCTGATTCATAGCTCAAACCGAATTTCATTGGAATTGGGAAGTAATCAATAGGCTTTTCAAATTTAATAAAATCCTGTCCAAGTTTGTATCCCAGCTGCTTATAACCCTCTTTGGTAACAAGAAAATAATTTGTCACAGTAGTTATTGCTGATGGGGTTTGAAAATAAGTAGCATTTTTGAATATTTCTTTCGCACCTTCTGAAGCATCCGCAAATGGTTTCCAATAAATCTGTTCTAGTTCTTGAGTATTTGTGATTGTCGAATAATCCCAAACTACATCTTTACCGCCGAGTTCGTCAAATGATTTTAAAACTTGGGGCGTAGAACTTCTATAATTACCATCTAAACCAATTTTGGGAAAATCTTTTTCTACTAATTCATCTTGAGCCATAGAAGTAGCAAAAGAGAACATCAACACTAAAACAAATATTTTGTACATTATTTAAATTTCCTTTTTCTTTTCAAATAAAATTATTTCGTTTTTGACTGGTTTCAAAGTTTTAAGATAAGAATAAATTGCTTTTAAATCATCTTCTTTAATATTTCTATAGACCAACCATGGCATCATAGTATTGACTTCGCCATTATCCAAATCTCTAATAACATAATTACTATCTGCATATTCTTTAAATTTAGAGACAAATTGATCTTCAGTTAAGTTACCAATACCTGTTTTTTTATCGGGAGTTATATTTGCTGATCTATTGATATCACCATTTGGAAATGGGAATTCCATTCCTCCTGCAAACTCCATACCTTCTATAAATTCACCTTTTTCCATAGGAGTATGACAATCTGCACAAGCCGCAATAGTGGTCATATATTTACCATATTCAACTTTATTAGAATAGTCAGGTTTAGAAGATAATTCAGCTTTCTGAGGTATTAAATTAACAATCAAATTCATTGGAAAATTCAATTCAGTTTTTTCAGGAATCGATTCTTTTGGTTCAATACTTCTTAAATATGCAATTATAGCAAAAATATCTTCTTTGTCAGCTTTTCCATAGCTATGATATGGCATGATAGGGAAAAGAGCTCTTCCGTCTTTACTTACCCCAGTTGTAATAGCTCTAAATATCTCACCGTCAGTCCAATCAGCTAATGCAAATGGCGTAATATTTGTAGATATAATATTGCCAGGAAGGCCCATCTCTTCTGACCAAATCTCTCCACCCGCTCCACGAGTTTCATCTTTTATTGGTCCAGCCCACTTCGAAAAGTCCCTAACTGAGTGACAGTCAATACACCCAGAAACTGATTCTACCAAATATTTTCCTCTTTCGAGCAATTCAGGTGTAACTTCTACAACTAACTCTTCAGGGTCGCCTACATTCGGCAGAGCAGTGGAGACATAAGTAATAATACCGACAACAGCGATAACAATTACTGAAACAAGAATAAGTAAAAACTTTTTCATAACTACCTCAAAATATTGTGAATAAGACGAGCAAAAATTATAAAAAAGTATTTTATAATCAAAAATTATTTTTTCAATTTATCTTCGAACACTTTTCTAAATTTCTCTAATTTAGGCGTTATCACAAAGCTGCAGTATGGTTGGTTGCCATTTTGATTGTAGTAATTCTGGTGATAGTCTTCTGCGAGGTAGAACTTACTTGCTTGAGTAATCTCAGTAACTATAGGTTTCTCGTAAATACCGGCTTTATCTAATTTTAATTTATATTCTTCAGCTAGATACTTTTGCTCTTCACTCAAATAAAATATACCAGAACGATATTGAGTACCAACGTCATTTCCTTGACGGTTAAGGGTTGTTGGGTCATGAGTTTTCCAAAATACCTCAAGTAACTCCTTGAAGCTGACTATCTCAGGGTTATAAAAAATTCTAGTAGCTTCGGCATGTCCTGTATTACCAGTACATACTTCCTCGTAAGTTGGGTTTTCTTTTTCTCCTCCGATGTAGCCAGATTCTACTTTCTCAACTCCTTCGAGTTCTTGGAACACTGCTTCGGTACACCAAAAGCAACCCGAGGCAAATATTGCTGTATCTATTGTATTACTCATTATTTCCTTATCTGAATGTTTAACTTTATCATCAGCATTTGTACATGCAGTTGCACTGATTATAAAAGCAAATATAATTATTAATCTATTTTTCATAATTGAAAAAACGTATAGATAATCTATTTTGTTGTATAGTTTGTGTGATTCGAGCTAAAGAAACTCCTGAATAATGTATCAAAGAATAGAACAATAGTGAATGTAAAAGCAATAAACACATAGATTTTATTAATCACTACTGGAACTCCTAAGTATGGTATATTTTCGATTGTTAGCGATTCGAATGGTATAAAGGGTAATACTATTGTTGCAATTAAAAACAATAGAGAACCTAGAGCAATCCTCTTAGTTCTTTCTTTCTTTCTTATGAATGACATAGTTTCTTCAGTAAAGCTACTATCAACTTTAATGTTTAATTCTGACTTTAATATTTCTTCCATTCTATCCATATTTTCACTGTTGAAGTTCATTATTATACTTCTTATTTGCAATTAATTTTAGCTCTTTTCTTATTCTATGTAATTTTACTTTTATATTATTCTCGTTGTCATCTATTATAAACGAAATCTCTTTTACGGATAATTCATTCAAATAATAAAGCGTTATTAAGGCCGAATCTCTTTCAGAAAGTTCCCCTAATAACTCACCTACTATTTCATTTTCGAATTGATGTTTCTGATACTCAAATCTAATATCTTTTTGTTTAAGATATGACTTCAAATTAAGAAAATTATTTTTCTTTCTAATAAAGTCAATACACTTGTTATAAGCTATTTTATAGAGCCAAGTAGAGAATTTACTTTTCGAACCATCGAATTTCTTTAATGCTTTATAGGCTTTATAAAATGTTTCTTGCGAGACATCGCGAGCATCCTCGGGATTGCGGAGTATATTCACGCATATTGAATAAACGAAATTGCTATACTCGTTTAAAAAATGTCTAAATAATTCTTTCTCACCAGAATTAATACGTTCTATTAGCTGCTTTTCCTCCAATTAATAAATCCTAGATACTATCTTTTTTAATAATTTTTCTTTCAACTATAAATTCTAAGATCCAAAATAGGCCAGAGAAAATGAAAAGCGGTGGAGCGATAAACATACTTTCATTGTAATTATCAGCCATTATAAATCCGACAAGAAGTCCTATACCGAACCCTAATAATAACGACCCTATCCTTAGTGTCCAATAAGTTAAGTTGTCTTTTTTCTTGCCAAAGAACAGACTAGCATCTATATTCTTCTCAATTAAAGCTAATCTTTCCTTTGATCTAGCTTTAAGGAAAATAAACGCTATACCGAAAACCATAGTGAAAAAAGAAAGAGGAACAAGTGCTTCATAGAAGTGTAACATAATAAATCCTTGAAAGTTAATAATTGATTTTAATACTTAGACGGCTGTCAGAATATCTGGTTACAGGGATTTATAAAAACTAATAAATTCTATTTTGAATGTCTATTGCTTCTTGCAATGCAAGGTTCAATATATCTTCGGCAATCTCTTCTACGAGATGAAATGTGAAGGCTTTAATCATTACTCTACCCTCGAACTCCAGACCAGGAATATCATTAAGATATTTACCATTCCAAAATGCAAGGTTAACAATTCCGCTCTTTTTACAGTTTATATAGCAAAGATTTTTTATGTACTCATAGAATGGAATCCCATAGCTAAATTTGAATTTCAATTTGTCGGATGAGTTTAAGATAATCCTATTCAACTCCTCAACAATCTCTCTTTGTGAAATTGGTAAAGTATCTAAATACTCTTCTATATAATTATATTTTATAGCCATTTCTTCTTTTTAAAATAAACTATCATCGCTAAACTCATACTCACCATTAATAACCAGGCACTTTCATAGCCATATTTCCAACTAAGTTCTGGCATGTACTCAAAATTCATCCCATATACTCCTGCTACGAATGTTATCGGTATGAATATCGTTGCAATCAAAGTAAGAACTTTCATTATCTCATTCATTCTATTGCTTACACCAGTCATATAGACATCTTTAAGAGAGGAAACTGTCTCTTTGAAAGTTTCAATAGTTTCTATAATTTGGATAGTGTGGTCATATAGATCTCTGAAGAATCGTTCGGTGTCATCTGATATTCTCTCAAATTCTGTACGATTGAGTTTATTAACAACTTCCCTTAGCGGGTAAATAGAACGTCTCATAGATACAATTTGTTTTCTATACATTTGTAACTCAAACAATAAGCTATTGTCTGTTTCTTCAAACAATCTATCCTCTAAAAGCTCAAGTTTTTCAGCAATATCTTCCATAACAATGAAGTAATTATCTACAACCGCATCCATTAGGGCAAACATCAAATAATCGGACTTTCTTTTTCTTATTTTACCATTACCATTTCTTATTCTATCTCTTATATTGTCAAATATATCGCCTTCTTTTTCTTGAAACGAAATAATATAATTTGGACCAAGTACTAAACTTATAGGTTCAATCTCTAATACCCCATCAGTAAGATAAAGCATTTTGAAGAAAACAACTATATTCTCACCATAGACTTCTACTTTAGGTCTTTGCTCAATATTAAGAATATCTTCTAGCAGAAGGGAGTGTAAATTGAAATCATCGCCAATAGTTTTTACGATATCCACATCGTGTATTCCACTTACATTAATCCATGATATATGATCTATTTCTTTTTCTAAGTTTGCTTCAGACACATTTTTTAAGATGAATTCATCAAAGTAATCTTCACCATATCTAATAATTGAAATCTCAACTGGTTTATCAACTATTGAACCAGTATAAATAAGTGAGCCGGGTGCCTTGCCGACTAGTTCTTTTTGTCTGCTGACTTTTTTTGCTAGTTTCAGTGGGTTTATGCTTTTTAGAATATCATTAGGTTTTTTCATAGTTACCAGTGTTTATGAGATTATTTTTTCACTAACTCCACAAAATAAGAATAGAATCAATTGTTTACAAAATAAAAAACCTTTGAAGTTTATTTCTTCAAAGGTTTTTAGATTTAAGGCCTTAATAAATTTAAATTACTCTGTTTCTTCAGGAGAAAGGACAAAGGTTTTTAAATTACTATAGTTCAAGTATTTCTTAGCTGCTTTCTTAATATCTTCTTTATTTAGTTTATCTACAACAGTTAAATAATTATCAATATCGGATAAGCTCTCGCCATACCAAAGTGAGTTATAAATCCAAGAGCTCCAAGTTCTATTGTCTTTTAGTGCTAGTTCGAAATCTCTTCTTTGTGTTTCTTTTATTTTCTGCATATTCTCATCAGAAATCAATTCACTTTGAAGTTCTTTTACAATCATTTTTGTATCAGCTTTTAATTCTTCCACTCTATTAGGGTCACATCCGAAGGTAACTACAACGTAGCATTCTTCAACAGGATATTTGTCATAGCTTGAATATGCACTAACATTGTAAACTCCGCCTTTTTCCTCACGAAGTTGTTCTCTTAATCTTATACCTAAAACTTTATCTAAAGATTGAAGTAATTGTCGATTCGTTTGATTATATTTGAAATCATCAGAAGTAAATACCATTATAACACGGCTATTTTGATCAATGCCTTTTTTGAATTCTTTATTCAATTCACCTTTTGGCATTCTTGCACCTAAGTCCTTCCAATTTTCAGCCGTTTTAGAACCATTCAACGAACCAATATACTTGGCAACTAACTCCTCAAAATTTACCTTGTCTATGTTCCCAGTAAAAATATAGTTGAAATCACCAGCATTCGCAAATCTTTGCTTGTAAACCTTCATTGCATCATTCTTATCAACTTTATCAATATCTTCTTCCGTAACTGGCTTAGAACGTGGATGATAATTGGATAGGATATAGCCAACTGAATCACTCAACACAGATTGTGGGTTTCTTCTTGAGTTGATAATAGCATCTTTTCGTTTTGCTTTCCAAGATTGGAATGATTCGTCATCAATTCTTGGATTTGTAAAATATAAATGTAAAAGTTGTAGCATTTCTTCAAACTCAGCAGTATTAGATGACCCATTGAAACCTTCAGTCAAAGAACCAATCTGAGGGCTAACATTGAAGTTTTTGCTTGACATCATTTTCATTAATGAAACTACATCGAAGTCTGCAACGCCTGAACTATTCACTAAGTTATCAGCAAATCTACCAGAAACAAAGTCTTTATCTGACATAAGCGATGAACCACCTTTACTGAATGCTCTGAAATTTATCTCATCATCTTTGAAATCAGTTGTTTTGTAATAAATATTTGCACCATTTGATAAAGTAATCATCTTCACACCTTGTGGCAAATCTTTCTTATTAACAACTTTACCTGCTGTAACTTCTTTGTCGAAAAGTGGTTTATCATTTACTTCTTCTGTGTAAGGATCTATTTTTTTAGAAGTAATTTCTTTATATGTAGCTGCAAAATCCTCTTTAGTTGGAACATTAGTTGCAGAAGCTGGAAGTGAAATAGTTGCTATGTAATTATCATCATCAATATACGTAGCTAATCGTGCATTAACTTCTTCTTTTGTGATAGTAGGTAAAAGCTTTTCTACAAAGGCGTATTCGTATGCAATTCCTGGCACAGCTTCATTTGATAAGAAATGTCGAACAAGTTCACCAGCTAAACTACTTGATTCAGTATTATTCTTTTCAGAGTACATTTGCTTATAATTAGAGATAATGCTCTCTTTCATTCTGCTTAATTCCGAATCAGTAATTCCGTATTTAGTAGCTCTCATTGTCTCGGTTAAGAGCACATCTGTCGCTCTTTTATATTCGGTACCTTTTGCTACAGCAATCAAATCGAAATCTTCGGCTCCCATCGAATTGCTGTAACCTGCTCTTGAAAATTGGTATGCAGGGTCAGCAGTTAAACTTTGTTCTGCTAATCTTTCGTTCAATGCACCAGTAGCAATCTGATCTATTAAATTTGTTTTGTATTCTCCATAGGTACCTTTTTGCTCTTTACCAGGTCTTCTGAAAGATACAGAAACCGTTGGGAATGGTAATTCTTTATCTGTAGCAATAGATGTTAAAGGAGTCGTATTCTCTGGTAAGCTATATTTTTCTGGTTGTGGGGCATTCTTTGGTTTAGGAATACTTCCAAAATATTTTTTTACATATTTCTCCATTTTATCTACATCAATATCGCCAACAATAATAACAGACATTAAATCAGGTCTGTACCACTTTTTGTAAAAATTTCGGAATTCTTCGTGACCTGATTTTCTCAATAAAGTAGTATCACCTATTGGCAATCTGTCCTTATATTTTGAATTGTAGAATGATACATCTTTGTGTGCGTCAAACATTCTTGTTTGCACACCGCCTCTAAGTCGCGCTTCTTCGATAATAACACCACGCTCATCATCAATATCTTTGTCAGCGAAAGTTACTTTATGTGCCCAGTTTTCTAAAATCTGAATACCTTTTTCTAATACATCATCCTTGTCGGCAGGGAGTTCTAGCATATAGACAGTTTCATCAAAACTAGTATAAGCATTCAGATGAGCCCCAAACTTAACTCCATTTTTTTCGAGGAAGTCAATTAGTTCAGATTTGGGAAAATCTTCCGTACCATTGAAGCACATGTGTTCTACGAAGTGAGCCATACCCTGTTGTATATCAGTTTCATCAACTGAGCCGACTTTAACAGGCATTCTTAATGATACTCTATTTTCTGGTTTGTTATTTTTTAATATAAAATATTCTAAACCATTTTCGAATTTCCCAGTTCTAATGTCGTTTCTTAATGGGAATACTTCATCTAATGAACCATATTTTACTTTTGGTAAGTCCTCTGCACTCAAATTTAGTTGGGCAATTAATGCCACGAATAGTAATACCTTGGCGAATAGTTTCATTCTAATCCTCTAAATATAATAAATTGTTTTTTGACTTTTTCTTATTGTAAATACAAAAAAATGGGAAAAAAGTTACATTAACCACGTTGTGTAATTATAACTCCAGCAATAATTAACACGCCTGCAATTACAAAGTTAGCATTTATTACGTTATCTAGTATAAAGAAAGCCAAAATTGTGGTTAACACTGGCTGTATATTGTTAAATACAGAGACTTTCGAAGCTTCAATTTTCTGAAGTGCGTAATACCATAAAGTATATCCAACTCCTGAGGTAATTGCACCTATATAGAATATTTGACCCCAATTTTTCAATGATATATCAGAAAGCGAATATTGGACAGGGTGGAAATGAAAAACAGGTAGATACAATATAAGTCCAATTACCATAGCCATTCCAGTAGTAAATATTGCTCCGTATTTTTCGGCTAACTGTTTACCTAATATTGTATAAAAAGCCCAAGAAAGCGATGCAACTAATGCGAGTATATCTCCCTTAGTCGAAAGATTATTAATATCAAAACCCTTATTCAACAACAATAAAACAGTACCAATTACTGCAATTGCAATTCCCAATAATTTTAGTTTAGTAGTCCTTTCTTTGAAAAAAGACACTGATATTATAAGTACAAAGGCAGGAACAAGAGAGTATGCAAATGCTACATTAGGTGCTTCTGTAAGTTCGAGTGAACTAAGGAACAAAAATTGATTAATCGGGATATTAAGCATACCTATTATCACAAATCGTAGCCAATCTTTTTTTTCTACTTTGCTAAATGTATCTTTTTTGTAAAGCAGTACGAATGAGTAAAGCGTTGAAACTATTAAAGCTCTATAGAATAGAGCTACAGGTGGTGGAACCTCTGTGGTTAAAGTTTTTGCTACTATGTGAGTTCCGGAAGCTATAAGTTGTTGCAACAGTAGTAATAAATATATCAACTAAATACCTTCAATATTTCTACTTCCTGCAATTCATAATTGTATTTATTTCTAATTTTCAAGATATTTTCTCTATAATAGTTTCGGGTATTAGAATCGGATAATTTGTGAATTGCTTTTTGTAGTTCATCGACATCTAATCTATTCACAACTAATCCTATATTCTCATTATCAACAACCTCACGCATCGTTTTCTGATTAGTTGTTATTACTGGTATTGCAGATTGTATAAATTCGAATAATTTGTTTGGTAAAGCGTTTTGGTACGATATACTTGTATCTTCGAATAGTACTAATCCCACATCGGCAGACATTGTAATTTTACTCAAATGATCATAAGGAATTAATCCCGTGAAATGAACTCTATTTTCCAATTCAAGGGAGCTAGCAATTTTCTTTAGCTCGTCAGTATATTCACCCCCTCCCACTATTACTAATTCCACAAAAGATAAATCCTTTATAGCTTTGACTAATGAATCAAGTCCCCTACCTTCTAATATCCAACCTTGATAAAGTAAAACCAAACTGTCCGGTTTAATATTATATTCACGTCTAATATAATCACTACTCTTAAGTTCCTGCTGAGGTGGTAGATTCTTGATTGTGTAGTAAGGAATATTGTGCATGAAATATTTTTTCAAATAAGTCTCATCCACATCTGCTGTTACAACGATTTTATCTACGTAAGTAACTAAATATTTCTCTCTAAACTCTATCAGTTTCCTTGCGAAAGGTCTATTTTTAAGTGAATTGAGTTGAGAATAAATTTCACGTGAGTCGTATATAAGTTTTGCCTTACATTTTATCTTGATAGATTTTGCAGCCGTAAGTGAATAGAAATCTCCTGCATGGACGAAACTAGTCGAAAGGTTTAATTTTTTTACAGCTTTTGTGAATTCTTTTTGTGAATAACGGACTTTCTGATTGAGTTTAACACTGCATTTATAATAATCACTGTTGTTAATATAATCGGGTTCGTAGTTATAGTCAGGAGTTACCAATGCAACTTTGCGTTGGTACTTAATTAGTGTTCTAACTAGATTAATTGTCCTGGCATCATGCGAAGGATTAGAAAAACAAATAATTATAACGTCATAGTCTTTTTTCATAAAACAAAATTAACTACTTAGCGAGTTATAACAATAGGTTTTGATTCTGTTTTGTCATTTCTATCAATAATTAAGAAATATATACCTGTTTGTAGTTCCAAATCTGAAATATATTCTCCCCTTTCTAATTTACCATTTGAAAAATATTCTACATCTGATATTCTTTTTTCAAGTATTCCTATTCTTATTCCTTTACTGTCGTAAATAAAGACTTTTGTTTCAAAAATCTCTTTTGGGCTAAATTCCATATAACTCATTGCTATTTGGCCATCACTAGGGTTAGGATAAGGTGCAGAGCTTTCGAATACATATGATTTATCCAATCGTATTGAAGTGAAACTCCAAGGTACATCACATTTTGAAATTGCTTCAAAGTTGAATGGTACAACTTGTCCCTCGACTTTGAAAATATGAGGAGAGCAATTATCAAAGATCTCAACTATATCTGCAAAATTACCAGTCGAATCACCACTAAAACATATTTCGAATTCTGCTGTTTCAAAAGGCCCTAATTTTGGAAGTTCACTCGGTGGCGAAGCAAAATAATACTTATCTCTAAGTTTAATTAATTGTATCTGGAAATCTGTATTGGATGTATTTGTAATACTAACTTTTTGGCAGTTACTTCTACCTAACTCAAGTGAATCAAATCTAAAAGGTTCGGTTAAAGAATAGTTTATAGAAAGTCTATTGGAGTCAACTCTAACAGAAACGTAGAACGAAGACGATGAATCAATACAACCAAATTCGGAAGTAACTATTAATTTGTAATTGCCACTATCCTTAACAACAATGGATTTCTCATTCGAAATAAGTTGGTTAGTATTATCATACCATTCGTAAATGCTGTGGTCAAACTCAGATTCTAAGATAATTGAATCACCAATACAAAAATCATTTTCTGTTATTGGAATAATATTCGGTTCGGGAAGCTGATTAATTACTACTTCCATAGTATCATATTTTATACATCCATCAGGGCTAGTGGTTTGAACAACATAATTCCCAGTCTCATATACATCCAAATAAGAAGTTGTATCACCTGTATTCCATAAAAAGCTTTTATAAAGTGTATCCACAGAAAGACGTACTGTATCACCTACACAAAGGTAATTCGAATTGCTAGAAAGAATCTCGGGGGTATAATCAGGGTAATATATCACTTCGAAATCATAAATGAACGCAGTGTCACAGGGACTTGCATAGGCGAAAGCTCTATATTCACCATCGTCGCCAGTGTATAGAGTATTTTCTCTACCGCAAGTTGACCAAACAGTATTCGGAAGTTCGTCTGGTGGTTGTATTTTGAGTTCAGCAATATCACCTCTACATATATAAACTGTATCTCTTGATATTACTTTATTTACTTCAGTGACATTCCTTGTTCTATAAACGTTATCACCAACAACCCAACCCGTTGTGTCATCTATAAAAAAAATATCATCCAAATCCCCTTCTATTCCGCAGTTTAAATTTTCCCAAACATAACCAGCATCACAGGTAAAATAAACTGATTTTTCATACCCGCAAACCCAACCAGTGGTCTTATTCACTAGAAAAGACCCAAACATATTTAATTTATTGCTGAGGTACTTTCTATTGAAACTATTCCCTTTATCTGTTGTAAATAGCATACCTCCATATCCGAAGTAATCCCCTTCACAACTCTGAGAAATAGGGATAATAAATGAAGAGTCTTTATAGGAGAGTTCCTCTGCCCAATCAATAGGGCCAGTCGTAAAGTCTATATCCCAATTGCTCCCATAATCTTTAGTTTCCCAAACATAGCCAGAGGATATAGCTTGTCCATAACCAGTAGTACCATCAATGTGCACATCTGATACTTTAGTTCCACCACGTACTATGTATTCTTTGAAAGTCCAACTTTGACCTCCATTAGTAGTTTTAAAGAATATATTTTTATAACAGCTACCAGAGTTAGCTGCTGCGACACCATTCATATCGTCATAGAAATAGCAACCCCAGATACTATAATACTTACCAATTCTTGGAGAAATATCTACCCAAGTACGTCCACTGTCAATTGATTTATAAATTACTCCAGCTTTAGCGTCGTCATTATTTAAACCTGAAGTATATCCTATATTAGGTGAAGTGAAGTGAATACTTTCCAAATGTAAAGAATTATTAGAATCCACATTGACAGTCTCCCAATTATCACCACCATCTTTAGTGAACGAGACTTGGCTCGATTCACCACATATCCATCCTAAGTTTCTATCACTTGGTAAAAAGAAAACATCGAGATATGACATCTGCGAATATCTTCCTTTAATGTTGACTTTTTCCCATTTGTTGAGCCATTGAGATTGTGCCAAAATTGGGATTAAAAATACAATTATATATAGTTTTTCAATTTTCATGTTAAGTCAATAGACAAATTAAAAGCAAAAAAAGTTTCAAAATGTATAAAACAATAATTTTCAGAAATCATCGACCTTATTGTGGAAAACTTTGATGTTGAAAATTACTTCCCCCTATTTATCAACACATTTAAGGTAATTTGATATTTTTTACAAGTATCAAACCAGACAGCTAAACTACTGTTAATTATGCACTTATTAGCTTCGTCTAATTATAACTATACGATGCTTTACTTTCGTATCCTTAACTTGTTGATTTTTTTAACCTTTGAAAAATGCAAATAAATTTGAAAAAAAAATGAAAATAAATCTCTTGATATTGATACAAAAAATTTTAAAATTAGAACTGTGGTCATAATTCAAATCAGATAATTCTTTTCCTCAAAATCTGGTTTTTATTAACAGGAAAGATACGAAATAATTATTAAATAAACTTTAAACCGAAGCAGGTATATACGTGGCAAATCAAAAAGACAAATTTGCATTATTTCCCGAGAAGGATACGAAAAAGGAACTATCGAAAGAACGAAAGTCGCCAACGAATAGGGACGAAAAAGCAAGAATAAAATGGGAAGAGTGTCTTGAGATAATAAAAGACAATCTTAACGAACAAGCATTTAGTTCTTGGTTTGAACCGATAATCCCATTGAGAATTGAAGAAAATAACCTTATAGTACAAGCACCTAGCCAGTTTTTTTATGAGTGGATTGAAGAACATTACTACGATCTATTGAGAAATTCACTGACAAGGGTTATGGGGAGCAAAATTAATCTTCAATATGAAGTTGTAATAAAAAATGATTCTGATGATTCTTTAGAAAATAGAACTATAAGAGTACCAGCATTCCGTAACAATTCTGGTTCTCAAGGTGCAATTAACTTTGCTGAACAAAACAAGAAAGAGGAGTTTGCAACTGGTCTGAACCCTCGTTATCATTTTGAAAATTTTGTTGTTGGTGACAATAACCAATTGGCATTCTCAGCAGCAGAAGCGATAGCAAAAAAACCAGGTGGAACTAGTTTCAATCCATTGTTCATCTATAGTAAAACAGGGTTAGGAAAAACTCACTTAATTCAAGCAATTGGGAATGAGGTAATAAAGAAGAATCCTAAAATGAAAGTAAGGTACACTTCTAGTGACAGATTCACAATGGAGTTTATTACTTCTATTCAAAACAATAGTGTTAATGACTTTGTTAACTTCTACAGAGGAGTAGATGTATTAATAGTTGATGATATTCAATTCTTTAGCAGTAAAGAAAAGACACAAGATAATTTTTTCCATACTTTTAACGCATTGCACCAAAACGGAAAACAGATAATTTTAGCATCTGATAAATCACCGAAAGAACTTGTAGGTTTAGACGAGAGATTAATTTCAAGATTCCAGTGGGGCCTTTCGGTAGATATACAGAAGCCAGATTTAGAAACAAGAATGGCTATTTTACAGAAGAAGTCTCTAAACGAAGGAATTGAACTTCCGCACGATGTATTGGAGTATATGGCTGAGAATGTTACATCAAGTATCCGTGAACTAGAAGGTTCTTTGATAGGATTAATAGCCAAAGTAACTTTAGACAAAAAAGATATAAGCTTAGATTTGGCTAAAGAAGTAGTAGCCGGAGTAGCGAAATTAGAAAATAAAGAAATCACAATGGATGATATAAAGAAAACAGTTTCTAATTACTACAATATTTCAATTGATGCTATTGAATCAAAGTCAAGAAAGCACGAAATAGCACTTTCTCGCCAGATGTGCATGCAGATTTCTAAGAAATTAACGAACTTATCTCTAAAAAGTATCGGTGCTCATTTTGGCGGTCGTGATCACTCGACTGTACTTCACTCTTGTAGAGCAATAGACAATTATATTGAGACAGACAAGAAAGTGCGAGCTGACTATGAAAAAATAGTTAGCGAATTAAAGAAACGATAGAAGTTAACATTAGATTATAACAAACAAAATAAACGCCCCATTTTTTAACTGAATGGGGCTTTTTTTTGTAACAAAACGATACTTTAAAGTGTTTATATAGCAGGTGGGAAAATAATATTTCAATAAGTGAGATTTATTTATTAAGTTTCCATAAGCATAAAGGAAAAAATCATGAATTTCAAACTTACATATAAATCAATTTCGGGTTTTAGGTTTGGGCTGATATTATGTTCAGCTTTTATCTTAGGTTCGTTTCATATTTCTTATTCATCCTCGAACAATAAACTTACAAATGCGGAGATGTTTGAACCAGTAGCATTGAAGTTAATTGCAAAAGGAGTTGACTCTGAATTTGTATATAGTTTAATAAATGATAAGAACGTCAAATTTGATGAGAGTTTTGTCAAAATCAATGTAATTGGCACTGGGAAGGCCGCTGATTATAGTAGCCACTATAACAATAGGGCTGTAAGCAAATCAAAGATTTTCTTAGAAGAAAACTTAGCAATCTTACAAGCTGCAGAAGATAAGTATGGAGTACCGAAAGAAGTTATAACCTCTATACTCTATGTAGAAACTCGCCACGGTGGTTATTTGGGTAACAATAATATAGTAAGTGTGTTTCTGAGTACTGCGCTAGCTGATCAAGATGATTTCATAGAAATGAACTCTCGTACTTTAAAAGAAACTTATGATAAAGATTCAGAGGAATTAGAAAAATATCTTTCGAAGCTGAACAAAAGAGCCAAGTATAAAGCAGATTGGGCAATGGAACAACTATTGGCACTTGAAAAACTTGACAAATTATCTCCTGTACCTATCACTGAGATAGAAGGTTCGTGGGCTGGTGCGTTCGGAATGTCTCAATTTCTACCTTCAAGCTACGTAAGTTGGGCAGTAGATGGCAATAATGATGGCGTAATAAACCTCTTTGATAAAGAAGATGCAATTTACAGCGTAGGTAATTACCTCAGCTCAAACGGTTGGGGCAAAACCGAAGAGAAAAAAAGAAAAGCAGTGTGGCACTACAATCATAGTACAGCTTATGTTAACGCAGTTTTGAAACTATCTGAATTAATTGAATCATAGTATATTGATAATCTTTCTCAATGAATTATGAATAAAAAAAGATTTGCAACTAAAATTGACTGGTTTGGTTTAACCATTTTATTAGTGCCTGCCATTGCTGTCTCAATATTCACAATTATTTCTATAATTGATACTGCACCTTCAAGTAGCAAAATCACAATGAACATAATGATTGTAATCTCAATATTGTTTTGGGGTTTTGTTTTGCTAAGTTTATTCGCAACATATTACGAATTAGATGAAAGAAAAATCAAAGCTCGAATGGCGTTTTTCAGAGTGAAAGAAGCAGAGTTTCGGGAAATTGAAGATGTATCGACTCAAGAATTTGGTAAAAGCATAATAGGCCTTTCGAAAGATGTTATTTCAATCAAACTCAAAAATGGCAATATTCTGAATATCTCACCCAGAAAAACAGAAGAATTTCTAGCTGAAATTGAAGATAGAATAAGCTGACAAACACTATTCTTTCTTTATATTTTTTATTTTTCCATAACTATAAATTTCTACTCATCAATTAATGAGAATATGCTTAGATTAAGCAAATTTTTTTTGTAATATTCTTAAAAACTATGGCTTCTAATAATAATCCCTTTGATTATAACAAGTATCAAACTACAAACGAAGAGAAACTTGAACTATATCGCAATATACTCCTACCTAGAATGATAGAGGAGAAAATGATTTTACTATTGCGACAGAACAGAATTTCCAAATGGTTTTCGGGCATAGGCCAAGAAGCCATATCAGTTGGATCAACTATGGCAATGCTAAAAGATGAGTATATATTACCAATGCACAGAAACTTAGGAGTTTTTACTAGTCGTAATATGCCACTAAAAAGGCTTTTTTCACAGTTTCAAGGAAAAGCGAATGGTTACACAAAAGGAAGAGACCGTTCATTTCATTTCGGAAGTATAGAAGATAGAATAATAGGTATGATATCTCACCTTGGACCACAACTTAGCATAGCAAATGGTCTATCTTTGGCAAAAAAATTGAATTCCGAAAATAAAGGAACATTAGTTTTTACAGGCGATGGTGGGACAAGCGAAGGTGAGTTCCACGAAGCTTTAAATTTGGCTGCTGTTTGGAAACTACCCGTTATCTTTTTGGTGGAGAACAATGGCTATGGTCTTTCTACTCCGAGTTCGGAACAATTTGCGATGAAGGACTTTGTATCAAAGGGACCTGGATATGGAATAAAAGCACAAAAAATAGATGGTAATAATATACTTGAAGTTTATGAGACTGTGAAGAAAATAATGAGTTCTATGAGAAAGAATCCAGAGCCATTTTTATTGGAATGTATTACTTTCAGAATGAGAGGTCACGAAGAGTCTTCAGGTACTAAATATATACCACAGGAATTATTCGACGAATGGGCAAAAAAAGACCCAGTCGTAAATTACGAAAAATACTTACTTGAGAACAATATTATAACTCAAGATTCAATCAATAGGATTAGACAAGAATTTTCGGCTTACATAGATGAAGCTGTAGATAGTGCATTCGAAGAACCAGTTATAACAGTAGATAGTAGTAATGAATATGCAGATGTCTATAAGCCAAGCCCACACATAACGATTACCCCACAAACTGACCAAAAGTCTGAAAAAAGGTTTATAGAAGCGATATCTGATGGTTTGTATCAAGCAATGGAGCAAGACAAAAGGATTATTCTTATGGGGCAAGACATTGCAGAATATGGTGGTGCCTTCAAAGTAACACAAGGGTTTTTGGAAAAATTTGGTCGTGATAGAGTTAGAAATACTCCCATAATTGAATCAGGTGCAATAGGTGCCGCATTGGGTTTGGCAATAGAGGGCTTTAAACCAATAGTTGAAATGCAGTTTTCAGATTTTGTAACGTGTGGTTTCAACCAAATAGTAAACAATTTGGCAAAGCTCAATTATCGATGGGGGCAAAACGCAGATGTTTTGATAAGAATGCCTACAGGAGCAGGTGTTGGAGCTGGGCCATTTCACTCGCAATCTACTGAAGGTTGGTTTTTTCAAACACCTGGTTTAAAATTAGTTTATCCTTCGAACCCTACTGATGCAAAAGGGTTACTTGTAGCAAGTATCAATGAAGTGAACCCTGTGCTTTATTTTGAGCACAAAGCACTTTATAGAAGTATCAAAGAAGAGATTTATGATAATATATATAGCACAGAAATTGGCAAAGGTAATTATATTAAGCACGGTAACACTGCGAGTATTATAACTTATGGTTTGGGAGTGCACTGGGCAAAAGAAATAGTAGAGCGTAACAATTTGGATATTGAAATAGTTGATCTGAGAACGTTACTTCCGTTTGACAAAGATATTATTGAAGAAACAATTAAAAAGACAAATCGTGTATTACTTTTGCAAGAAGACACTTTCACTGGTGGAGTAATGGCAGAATTATCGGCTTATATAACAGAGAATCTATTCGATTATCTAGACGCTCCAGTAGTAAGGGTTGGTTCATTGGATACTCCAGTGCCATTTGCTACAGAATTAGAAGCTAACTTTTTAGCAAGTGCTAGATTAGAAGAAAAATTAAATTTTCTATTAAACTATTAAGTACTAATAAAATAAGAGTAGCTTGACTTTTTAGTCAATTTATACTTAATTTAGAGATTATAAAAAGAACAGAAACACGCAAACAAGGTAATATTAAGATGTACATAGATTTGATGAGTCCGAAAAAGCAAGTAGAAACCAACAATAGTAACCCAAATGCTAAGAAGGTATATATTGAAACTTATGGTTGCCAGATGAATATAGCAGACTCAGAGGTGGTAGCTTCCATATTGGCAAACGATGGTTTTGCTATTACTGAAACTGTAGATAATGCAGATGTGATTTTGCTAAATACTTGTTCGGTTCGTGACAATGCAGAACAAAAGATATTCCATAGATTATCACACTTGCGTCATTATAAAAAGAAGAAATTCAAATTGGTAGTTGGTATTCTTGGTTGTATGGCTGAAAGATTGAAAACTAAACTTATAGGAGAACGAGATCTAGTCAGCATAGTTGTAGGCCCAGACGAATACCGGTCAATACCTTCATTGATAAACGAAGCGTTCAAGGGTGAACAAGGAGTTGCTGTTGAGCTAAGTAAAGTCGAAACCTATGAGGATATAACTCCATTAAGAACAGAAGGGGTTAGTGCTTGGCTTTCTATTATGAGAGGATGTAATAACTATTGTGCATTCTGTGTTGTTCCTTATACTCGAGGCAGAGAGCGGTCAAGTAGCTATGAATCTGTCCTTCAACAAACAATAGGGCTTTATGAAAGTGGCGTAAAGGAAGTAACTCTATTGGGTCAGAACGTAAATAGTTATAATGATAAGAATGCAGGTAAAGATTTTCCTCAATTATTAGAAGGAATTGCTCAAGCGTTACCTTATCTGAGAATTAGGTATTCAACTAGTCACCCACATGATATGAGTGATGAATTAATCTATGCCCATCAAAAATATGATAATATATGTAACTTCATTCATTTACCAGTTCAGTCAGGAAGTAGTAAGATACTTAAGAAAATGAGACGCGATTACACAGCAGATGAGTATTTGGAAAGGATAGCGATGATACGTAAGCACGTCCCAGGAGTGGCACTTTCAACTGATATAATCTCTGGCTATTGTACAGAAACTGAAGAAGACCACCAAATGACTTTGGATCTTATGAAAGAAGTAAGATATGATGGAGCTTTTATGTTCAAGTACTCAGAAAGAGGTAATACATTAGCTCAAAAAAAATATCCTGACGATGTTCCAGAAGAAGTGAAAACCAGACGATTGGAAGAAATAATACATCAGCAACGAGAAATAGCTGCTGAAATAAACGCCGCTGAAGTTGGCAATACTCACGAAATATTAGTAGAAGGTCCAAGCAAGAAAAAAGAAGAGATGTGGCAAGGAAGAAGTGACACAAATAAAATGTGTATTTTCCCTTATAATGGTGAGAAAGAGGGCGAGTTACTTAAAGCAAAAGTTATTAGTTCAAACTCTGCGACATTATTTGTTGAGATTGTGAAATAGAAAATTAATTGGCTCTTTTGCTTTTTTTATCCAATTTTTTGCAAAATATAGAGCCGAAGAATTAAGAGTATTGGGATAGAAGATGTAAACAACACCAAAGCAAATGAAAATTTGCCTTTCTCCTTTAAATGGTTTTCGTTCAATAGAATAATAGACCAAGAAAGCATAAGTAGTTCGTAGATAATTATACAAACAACTATAAAAATCGCTAAATAACCCCATTCCAATTCCATAGGAGCTATGTTTTCGTCATATTCTGTTGACTGTATATAATATTCTGCTATTATCTCTATAAGCTTATATATGCAAAATAGAATAATTGATAGAATGTACAGAGTGAGTGCAAATTCTTTTGACTTATACTTGCTTATCATTTTATTTTCTATGTACCATATAAGTTATCATCTCCCCCTTTCCTTTAACTTCCATTGGTTCTAATTCTTCAAAAACAAAATTGTGAATCTGCGAATCTAATTCTCTTTTTACATTTGATGAGATATGAACAAACCCAGGTACACCAGTTGATTCCATTCTAGAAGCGGTGTTAACAGAATCTCCCCATAAATCGTAAGCAAATTTCATTTCACCTATTACACCCGCTACAATCGGTCCAGATTCAATACCAACACGTGCTTGAATATTCGTATTCATTTTGGCATTTAGTTCATCTAAAACGATATGTATATCCAATGAGAAATTAGTTGCCCTAACCGAGTGGTCAGCACAAGGTTCCGGCACACCAGCAGCTGCCATATAGCCATCTCCAATTGTTTTTATTTTTTCAAGCCCATACTTTACAATTAGGCTATCGAATTTATCGAATACATCATTCAACATTTGGAGTACATCTGAGGCCTTTCTGTCTTTCGAATACGCCGTAAATCCGACTAAATCGATAAATACGATGCTTGCACAATCAATATCATCAGCGATAAGTCTTTCCTTCTTCTTTAATCTTTTGGCTATTTTCATTGGAAGAATATTGAGCAATAGTTTTTCGGATCTTTGTCTTTGCCTGAATATTATTATAGCGATAAAAGCAATTCCTACTGCCCCACCTATGAATGCCCATCTTTCATTTTTTGCTTGAGTTATCTCTAAATTCTGAATTTCTAATTCTTTGTCTTTAATTTCGTTTTCTCGAACCGCTTCTAAATTTGCAATCCGAGTTTGAGTTTTTTCAGTAAATACTGAATCTTTTAGACTAATATACTCTTTGTAAGATTCAAGAGATTTTTCAAAGTCACCCTTTAGTTTATAAGAATTAGATAAACCCAGTAAGAATCTTGATCTAGTGTCCAAATCCCCAACTTCCTCAAGTATTTTAATCGCTCGATTATAATTAGATATTGATCTTTGTAGGTTCTCTTGTTTATCTAAACTAACAAGGTTGCTTGATTTTTCAATTTTAAGTAGAATAGAGTCTTGGGAAATTGTGCTATAAAGCTCGCCAATATTCCCTAAGATATTAGCAACCCCAGTTCTGCTCCCCAATTCCTCATAGATATTAACAGCTTCTTTGTAATTTTCAAGTGCTTGAGTGAATTCAGATTGGTATTGGTGAACTATACCAATATTCGTCAATAAACTAGCTACACCATACTGATTACCTAATTCATCGAATATATCTACTGATAATTCAAAATTTTTAAGAGCGTTTCTAAATTCTTTTTGTGCTAAATATACAGAACCCAAATTTGCTAATATTGAGGCCTCACTAATCTTATCTTCCAATTCACGATTTATTTTCAGTGCTTTTTTGTAATAATCTATTGCCCTTTTAAAATCACTTTGAAAATCATATATCATTCCAATATTGCCAAGGTTAGTCGCTATTCCACTCTTATTACCAAGACTTTCGAACATTGACAATGACTTTTGATAATACTCAAGTGCTTTGGCATAATCCGATTGACTTCTATATATATAACCAATATTCCCAAGAGTACTTGCTATTCGTTCTTTCTCTTTCAGATTCTCGAAAATTACTAGGGCTTCTTCATATTTCTCAATTGCCTTATCATAGAGCGATTGACTTCTATATACGATACCGATATTTACTAACGTTTTACCAATTTCTAAATTCAAATCCAGTTGCTTATAAGTTTCAAGCGCCTTTTCAAAATAAAGTTTACCTTTTGCAAAATCTGATTTTCCGAGTGTGTAGTTAAGTCCAATTGAAACATAGTTATCTGCTAAACCTTTTTCCCAGTCTAAATCTTGAGCTAACTTTACTCCTTTTTTCCCATACTTTATCCCATTATCAGGGTTAGTTGATTGAAGACTTGCTGATAGTTTGGCTAACAAACTTACTTGTGCAGTATCATTTTTAGCATTCGGTAAAACTTTGAGTAAAGAATCAAGTTTCTCTTGTCCTTGCTTTTCCGAAAGTAAAAATTGATTAGTAAATATTATTAAAAATAATACTAAGAATGCTTTGAATTTCATTTTATCCCTTATTTGAGAAGATAGGTTAATATAGTTCCTTTTCCTTTTATTTCCACTTCTCCTCTTAACTGATATTTTATCTTTGTATCTTTTATTTCATTGATAAAATTTTCTGTAACTTGAATCTCATTAGGTAAACCTGTACTTTCCATTCGTGAAGCAATATTTACTGCATCACCCCAAAGGTCATAGCTAAACTTTCTTTCACCAATTACTCCTGCTACTACTCTTCCAGAATCTATCCCAATTCTGAACTGCAATTTCCTTCCATCGGGAGTTACGTAATTATGCATAATATCTTTTGCCTCAAGAGCAAATTTCGCCGTTGATTCCGCGTGTTGCTCATTGGGATCTGGTAAACCCGCAACTGCCATATAGCAATCACCAATTGTTTTTATTTTCTCTAAACCATGTTTGATAGATAGCAAATCGAATCTTGTGAATATATCGTTTAGTGCCGAGACTATTTCTTCGGGTTCTGTCCCCTTTGAATATGATGTAAACCCAACAATATCTACGAATATTATTGATACTTTTTCAAATCTATCAGCTATATTCTTTTCATTTCTTTTTAATCTTTTAGCTATTTTCTCAGGTAAGATATTTAGTAGTAATTTCTCTGATTTACGTCTTTGCATAAATATAACAACCAACAAAATGACAATTGCAGCCATCCCAACAAACAGAGCTGTCTGTTCATTAGTTTTTCTTATTAATTCTAAATCTTTTAATTTGAGTTCTTTTTCTTTAAGTTCATTCTCTTTTTTTGCTTCCAAATTTGCAATTTCAGTCGTCTTTTCAACACTAAATATGGAGTCTTTTAATTTTGCCCATTCTGTCTGATATTTATAGGCATCTTCATAATTTCCAATTAATTCGTATGACTTATCTAAAGTGCTATAAACCTCCATCAACTGTCTTTTGTCACCTATTTCAAGTGATATTTCTTTAGATTGTTGCGAATAATCTATTGCCTTATTTATATTAAAGTTTTTATTTAAATTAAATTTTGTTCCTTCGGATTTTAACCTGTTAATAACGGAATCGTGTGATAGTTTATAGTGAACAGCTCCTAAGTTCCCTAAGTTTACTGCTACTCCACTCTTTCTACCTATTTCTTTATTAAGCTCCAATGCTCTATTATAGTAGTCATAAGCTTTTTCATAATCGAATTTCTCCCAATATAATATACCTATGTTACCTAATCGGATAGCAATACTTTTAATATCACCCAATTGCTCATCAAGTTTCAACGCCTTATTATAAAAATCAAGTGCTTTGTCATAGTCTTTCAAAAAAGTATAATTCCAACCTATATTTCCAAGCTGTTTTGAGACCTTCTCTTTCTCTCCTATTTTCTCATATAATTCAAGAGATTTTCTATTGAATTTTAAAGCTTTTTCATAATCTTTCAAATAAGTATAAACAATTCCAATATTACCATTTTGTCTGGCTATACTACTTTCTATTCCTAGATTTTCAGCAATCTTCAATGCTTGTTGGTAATAATCCAATGCAGCAGTAAAATTAGATTGATTCATACTAATAATACCTAAATTGCCTAATTGCTTAGAAATGCCGTTCTCATCGTTTAGTTTTTTGTAAATTTGTAGAGATTTACTGAAATAGTCATTAGCTTTGTCATTATTACTTTTTACTGAGTAATTAACACCTAAGCAGTTATAAGAATTAGCTAGTCCCATATCCCATTTTATCTTCTTGGCCAATGACTCGGATTGATGACCATATTTTATTCCAGAATCTGGATCAATATTAAAATACGTCATAGAAAGCGAACAAAGTAGGTTTACTTTGTTCGTATCCTCAATTGATTTAGGTAATTCCGAAAGCAAAGAATTTATTCTTATACGACCTTCACTTGAAGATTCAACTTGATAAATCAGAATCAATGATAATACAAAAACTAAATATATGTTACACTTATAAATCAATTTACTTTTCACCTTATCGATTTTGATTTTGATTATCTTTAAGCAAATAAGTTTTTATAACACCTTTGCCTTTAACCTCTATTTCACCTCTTTCTATGCAAATGATGCTATGTTCAGATAAGCTTTTTGCAAAGTTCTCCGTTACTTGTATCTCATTTGCTATCCCCGTACTTTCCATTCTAGAAGCAGTATTGACGGCATCACCCCAAAGATCATAGCTAAACTTACGCTCACCTATAACACCTGCAACAACAGGGCCTGCATCTATACCTATGCGGAAATGAAGTTTGTAACCATCACTGGTTGTGTAATCTTGCATTAATTTTTGAGCTTTAAGTGCAAATTCGGCAGTGGATAATATGGGGTGAGGGTGTGGTTCAGGAAGTCCTGCCGCTGCCATATAACAATCACCAATTGTTTTTATTTTCTCAAGTCCATATTCTTTTGTCAAACTATCGAATCGAGTAAATATTTCGTTCAATACAGCAACAACTTTTACTGGGTCTGTGTCTTTTGAGTAGCTTGTAAAGCCAACTATATCAAGAAATATAATAGCTGTATTTTCGAATCGATCAGCAATTCTTTTCTCATTTTTCTTTAATCTTTTAGCTATTTTAGCAGGCAATATATTTAGTAATAATTTCTCGGATTTCCTTCTTTCGAAGAAAACCAAAAGTAGCATTATTGCTCCACCACCAAACCCAAGTATAAGCACATATTGTTCATTACTCTTCCTTATTAATTCCAAGTCTCTGAGTTTGATTTCTTTTTCATTTATTTGGCTTTGTTTTACTGCTTCTAGTTTCGCAATTTCTTTAGTCTTTTGAATACTGAAAATTGAGTCTCTCAACTCAATCCATTTTCGTTGATAAATATATGCTTTCTTAAAATTTTTTTTCAGTGCGTATGCCTTTTCTAAATATCCATAAAACTCTCTTAGCATATCTTTTGAACCAATCTCAGAAGCTATTTCTATTGCTTTTTCACTGAAATATATAGATTTTTCAAGATTATAACTCTTATCAAGTTGTACATTGCTATTCGATTCTTTCAATCTTCTAATAGTAGTATCTTGAGTAAGATGATAGTATAAGCCCCCAAGATTACCCATAATTGCAGCACTCCCGAATTTATTACCTATCTCTTGATTTATATCTAAAGCCTTTTCATAATATGTCATAGCCAATTTATAATCCAATAAATAGTTGTAAGTGTTGGCTATATTACCCAGATTAATCGCAACCCCAAATTTATTTCCAAACAACTCCCACAGTTTAAGTGCTTTCTCAAACTTTTTTAAAGCTTTATCATATTGACCTGAGTCCATATAAGCCGTTCCAATATTACCCAATATTGTGGCTATTCCTCTCCTATTGTCCGTTTTTTCATACAACTTTAGTGCTTTATTGTAATACTTTAAGGCACTGTTGTAATTTGTTAAGTCGCTATAAATATTCCCAATATTGCCATTATTATCTGCTTCGCCTTCTTTTTCTCCTATTTCTATACTAATTCTTAATGCTTTTTGATAATATTTAAGTGCTTCGGAGTAATTGGAAAGATTGTAATAAATTGAACCGATATTACTAAGATTCTTTGAAATCTCTTTCTTATCCTTTTTTTGTTTATTGAGCTCTAAAGATTTTTCGAAATAACCCAAAGCATCACCTAGCTCACCAATGGAATACAAGTTACTGCCAATAGAATTATATGACTTGGCTATACCTTCTTGCCAGTTTAATTTTTTTGCTAATTCTAATGATTCATAACCATATTTAATACCTAACTCTGGGTCAATAGTTTTATATTCGAATGAGATACTGTACAGTAAAGAAACCTTGTTTGTGTCATCTGTTGCGGATTTTAACCTTTCTTTTAATAATTCTACTTTTGCTTGTTCCCTGTTCTGCGAAAGCAATAAGAAAGGGGAAAAAAAATATGAAGAGAGGAATACTATGAGTAAGAGAATTCTCAAAGTATCCACCTTTTTGATAAAATACTGAACGAATAAGACATAATAATTTCAGTAATTGGTTTAGGTACAATGCACATAATAATAAATAAATAGCACTTTATGTAAAATTTCTTTCACTTTTATCCGCCAAATATAACTAATATTGTTATATTTACTTTTATTATAATCCATAGAGATAAAAAATGAATATTGAGCTAAAAGGCAAAACTGCATTAGTATGTGGTGGCACTGACGGCATTGGTAGAGCTTCGGCAGTTGAATTGGCTACATTGGGCGCTAACGTTGTACTTATGGCCCGTTCTGAAGAAAAATTGCAAAAGGTATTAGAAAGTTTACCTGTGCAGCATTGGCAAAAACACGACTACATTGTAGCAGATTTTATCAATCCAGAAGCCGTTAGGGATTCAACTTCAAATTATATTAAGAAAAATGGAAATATACAGATTTTAATAAACAACACCGGGGGACCGCCCTCAGGTGCATTGCTCAATGTTGATGCAGAAGAATTTTATAAAGGATTCGATATGCATTTGAAGTGTAGCCATTACTTGACCCAAACACTTTTCGAGGGAATGAAAGATAGTCGTTATGGCAGAATAGTCAATATAATTTCAACATCAGTTAAAATTCCAATATCCGGTTTAGGTGTTTCCAATACAGTCCGCGGTGCTATGGCTAGTTGGTCAAAAACTCTCGCAAATGAGATTGCTATGTATGGAATAACAGTAAACAATGTATTGCCTGGATTCACTATGACAAATAGATTGGAGAGCTTAATAGCAAAGAAAGCAGAAAGCAGAGAAATAGGAGAAAGTGAAGTGGAATCGGAAATGCTCGCAACTATACCAGCAGCAAGGTTTGCAGATCCAGAAGAAGTGGCTAATGCCGTTGCATTCCTTTCAACACCAGCGGCAGCTTATATCAACGGTATAAATTTGCCTGTTGACGGTGGGAGGTTAGGTTGTTTATAAAAATTTGATTCCAATTAAATAACTTCGATAATCAAGTCGATGGTACTATGTTTGTATTCTTTTAGAGTTTATTAACATTTCTATTTGTATTATATTCATAAATATCATATATTTGAGATAGCATAAAAAGAAGTTTTCCACAATTCTCAGGTTTTATAATGCAACAATTTGAAGTAATTGGGTTTTTACCAAAATCCGATAGAAAGATACCGTTCTTTACTATGTCAGTAGCCGCTGGTATTCCTATACCAGTAGAGGGGGACGTTGACAGAGAAGTAGATTTGAATGAATTCTTAGTTGAACACCCTGCCGCGACTTTCTTTGTGAAAGTAAAAGGAGATATGCTGAAAGAAGTAGGTATATGCGACAATGATATTCTCATAATAGATACTTCAATCGATCCAACTGATGGTAAATTTGTTATTGCATCAGTAAACGATGATTTGGCCGTTCGGTTCTATCGTGAAATAGATGGTGATAGATTTTTAGAGTCACACACTGGTCAATTTTTACCTTTAGATAAAAATAAGTCATTGATTGATTTTCAGATACTAGGAACTGTTACAAAAGTAATCCATTCCCTCTAAAAACGGCATAACATTTGTTGGATTAGTATAAATTAATATCCGACGAAATAAAAAAAACAATGTATAGATTAAGAGCAGATAAATATGGGAACCCGAAAAAGGGTTTTACTTTCGAAGCACCGTTATTGCCAGCGAGCATACAACGTAGTTCCGGGATGTTGCAATCGGTAGAGACCACTATCGACTTAGGAAATCTTTTACTTACTGGGAGTAAGGACGTCTATATGGCTCGAGTTACTGGCGACAGTATGATAGATGAAAATATATATACAGGAGATATATTAATAGTAGATGCCAAATCAGAACCTAAAGATGGACAAATTGTAGTTGCTTCACTCGATGGGGAAATGACAGTAAAGAAATTGCGGCGAAAAGATGGAAAAATATACTTAGTTTCTGCTAACCAGAAATATCTTCCAATTGAAATCACTGGTTATTGCAAATTTGAAATTCAAGGAGTTGTCAAGCACATAATCCATGAAGTTTAGAATTTTTGACTAATAAATATTTCTAAGCAATTAACAATCTCATCTAAATTAATTATTACAAAATTCACGAATTAATATTTCACACAAATATTCTTTGGCTCTGTGAAAAAGTCCATAGCTTCAAAGCCGCCTTCTCTACCAATTCCGCTATCTTTTACACCACCGAAAGGAGTACGCAAATCACGAAGTAACCAGCAATTCACCCACACTATACCTGCGTGCAAATTCTGTGCTACTCTATTAGCTCGGCTAATGTCTTGAGTCCAAACAGTAGCAGCAAGTCCGTATTTCACGCTATTAGCATAGCCAAGTACTTCTTCTTCAGTGCTGAAAGGTTGCAAGGTTACTACAGGACCGAAAATTTCTTCTTGATTTGTTCTACAATTGAACGGGAGTCCCTCAATTACGGTCGGCTCTACGAAATAACCGTTCGCGCATCTCCCCTCAGGGTTTACTGCGTTTCCGCCTGCTATTACTTTACCGCCTTCTTGCTTAGCTAATTCGATATATAATAGTATTTTCTCTTGATGTGGTTTGGATACTACTGCACCTAGTGATGTGTCTCCTTCCATTGGGTCACCTACCTTTAGCTTTTTCACTTTCACTACGAAATCATCACGGAATTTCTCATATATAGATTCGTGTATGAATACTCGTGAACCGCAAAGACATATCTGCCCTTGATTTGCAAAAGATGAGATAACACTAGTGCTTAGTGCTTTGTCATAGTCGCAATCACCGAATATAATGTTCGGGTTCTTTCCACCTAATTCTAAAGACATTTTCTTGAATTTCGGTGCGACTATTCTTGCTATATGCTCGCCTGTCTTAGTTCCACCTGTAAACGAAATTGCTTGTATATCATCATGTTGGACTATTGCCTCACCAGTAGTAGGTCCGTTGCCGTGTACTATATTCAGAACTCCATTAGGAAGTCCAGCTTCTTTACAAACCTCAGAAAGTAAGTAAGCTGTCATTGGCGTAATCTCGCTTGGTTTAGCAACTACCGTATTGCCGGTAGCTAAAGCTGGGGCAATCTTCCAAGTGAATAGGTAAAGTGGCAAATTCCAAGGTGATATACACCCCACTACACCTAGGGGTTGTCTTAGAGTATAGTTGATAGCTGGCTCTTCCGACATAAAATGTGACTGGCTAGAATAGTGCATTACAGCAGTAGCATAGAACTTGAAGTTAGATTTCGCACGTGGAATATCTACTTTCCGAGCTAGCTTTATTGGCTTGCCATTGTCTCTGCTTTCGGCTTCTACAAACTCCTCGAATCTACTTTCTATACCATCCGCTATTGCCATTATATAATCGTGTCTTTGTTCGTTCGACAGATTAGACCACTCTGGGAACGCTTCTTTCGCGGCTTTGACCGCCATATCTACATCGGCAGAATCGGAATCGGGAATTAGCGAATATACCTCGCCTACCGAAGGATCATAATTATCTAAATATTTACCATTAATAGGAGCTACTAGCTCTCCGTTAATATAATTCTGTATTTTGAACATTTCTTTTCAGATTTTTAGTTTTTATTATCTATCAAGATAATGAATTATTCTAAAATTCCATTAATTTGTAGTTGATACAATTCAATTAATCAATTAAACGAAAAGAAAGTCGATTGCTTTTTAATTCATTTATATTCTTGTTTTTCCTTGCTATAGTCTTACCTATATTCTATTTGCTACCAAAGAAATCGTATAAGAATATATTCCTATTAGCAGCTAGTTACTTTTTTTATGGTTATTGGGATTGGCGGTTTTGTTTATTACTGTTATTATCTTCAATAGTTGATTATTATATAGGATTGTGGATACACAATACTGAAGATGAAAAGAAAAGGAAGCTGTTACTTTATACTAGTTTAAGTGTGAACTTAGGTATATTAGGGTTCTTCAAATATTTCAATTTCTTTGTTGATAGTTTCCAAACAATGATAAATGGTTTGGGTGGGAATGTTGACTCGCTTCACTTGAATATTATACTTCCTGTTGGAATCTCGTTTTATACTTTTCAAACCCTTTCTTACACTTTTGATGTATATAGAAAGAAATTAGAGCCAACTAATAATATTATTGATTTCGCTTTATTCGTATCATTTTTCCCGCAACTAGTAGCAGGTCCTATTGAGAGAGCAAAAGATCTATTACCCCAATTATATAACAAACTAAGACCAACTAAAGATCAAATAAAAGAAGGTGCTACTCTTATAGTACTCGGTTTATTCCGAAAGGTGATGATAGGCGACACTGCTGGCAGAATCGTAGATCATATATTTGGGAATCTACATCTTTATAAATCCATAGAAATAATTGCAGCTGTACTACTTTTCGGTATTCAAATTTATGCTGATTTCTCAGGGTATAGCAAAATAGCTCGTGGTACAGCTAAGCTACTAGGAATTGAGCTGATGGTAAACTTCGAACAACCATATCTGTCGAGGAACATCACGGAATTTTGGCGAAGATGGCATATATCACTCTCATCTTGGCTGAAAGATTATCTATATATTACTCTTGGTGGTAATAGAAAAGGTCAAGCACGCACTTATCTCAATCTAATGATAACTATGCTACTCGGTGGATTGTGGCACGGAGCTAGTTGGAACTTTGTTATTTGGGGTGGATTGCACGGTTTCTATTTAGCAGCACACAAGTTTTTCAGCAAGGGAAAAACAGAGTACGACTCTATAACTAGACTCAAAGATATACCAAAAGTGATGCTCACTTTTGTTTTAGTAGCGTTTACTTGGCTCTTTTTCAGAGCTACATCGTGGGAGTCAACTCAGCAGATTTTCTCCGCAATATTTGATTGGCAAGTGAGCGAATATGCACATATTTTCACCCAGATATTACTTTCGTATTTCGTTTTGACTTTTGCTTTAGATATTATTGAAAATAGATTTGGACATACATTTGTGCTCCGATTCAAATCAATATCAATCCGATTTGGTATATTAATAAGCTTATTTGTTGTGACACTGATTTATATTTTTCAATCAAAACCATTACCTTTTATATATTTCCAATTTTAAAATTTGACAAAAACTTTAAAACATATCGCCCTTTTTATTTTATCAGCATTTGTTACCCTCTTGGTGTGCGAATTATTTATAAATAATGCCAAAATTGTAGAAGCATCTCTAGGAAAATACTACGAAGATATAGGTAAGGGACTACCAAATAATATTGAGACTGTTTTTTTCAATGAAGGGTTTGGAATATTTAGAACAAATCATAGTCGATTTATAGGTAATGAAGTTGACACAACTAGTAAAAATCATATTAATATAGCTTTAGTAGGAGATTCTTTTGTCGAATCATTCCAGATATTCGAGCGTGATTATTTTGGCAACATTATAGAGAAAAGACTGGAAGAACATTTCAAAGGTTATACATTTGATGTTTTAAATTTCGGGCGTGCTGGGTTCAACATCAGTCATAATTTTGCTTATCAGCGGCTATTAGTTGATCAATTTAATCCTGCGTTAGTACTCTACTTCGTATCAAACGGAGACCTTCATTTAGAGAAGTTATCTCCTCTTTACCCGTATGCAAAAGAGGAAAATGATTCACTTGTAGCTTCCATCGAATTTGATAGAAAAGAAATAGAACGATATATTTTCGTTCAAGATATGTTAGCAAAATCGATTTTATTAAACATGTTAAAAAACGCTAAGCACACAACTGACAAACACCCTGTACCTTCTATTCTATTTGGGAAAGTCTATGATTGGTTTGTACCTAAGAAAAAGTCCTTCACACCAGACCCTAACTACAAGCCACTACCTATGGTAAATAAAATCTTGAGTCATTTAGATAGTAACGTGATAATCATCAATCGGGACTATATACCATTTTATAAAGCTTTTGAAGATGAAGTTAATAGACTTGGTATAACTAATTGGGATACTAGTAAATTCATGGACTCTCTTCGTAAACTTGGAAAAGATCCATATTATTGGAAGGTTACGAAGACTAATGGGCATTGGAATCAGGAAATGCATAAAGATATCGGTGAGTTTCTTTCTAAGAAATTAATTCAAAAGATCGAACAAGACTCAGTTTCTATTCTCAAATCTCGCTTTTAGCTCTTTCTCAGTTTTGATAATTGGTATTGCCATAAATAATATCATAGTAAGAATAGAAAGAAATACCCCAACTATCATATTTAGATCTTTCATAGGCACTGCTAAAGAAGCTGTAAGTGTATATATAATCATATACCTAATCATCAGTTTACCTGAATATGGCTGTGCAAAATCCCATGCTTCTTGGCTAACCATTGATCGCTTTGTACGGTAACCATAGAGTGAATTTACCTTCTTAGGAGGATACTTCAATGTAATTAGCATTATAATAATAACTAATGGACCAGTAAGGATTGGTATAATGAATAAAGGGTTATCAAAAATCATATTTCTACATTATTAATTGTAATATTCAAATATAAAAAAAGCACCTTAAAAAAAGGTGCTTTAATTTTGTGTTTTAAATACTTCTAGTATAACTAGCAATTTTTTGCTTAATTTCTTCTTTAGTTTTACCGAGTTTTTGCTGTATTTTACCTAATAACTCATCCTCTTTTCCTTCAGCATAAGTCAAATCATTATCTGTTAATTCTGCAAAATCTTGTTTCAACTTTCCTTTGATTTCGTTCCAGTTTCCTTTAATCTCTAAGTTATCCATATTAACACTCCATCATATAATTAAACAAACTTGTTATACTTATTAGAACGAATAAAACTGTAAATATTGCAGATTATTCTGGATTAGCCGCTATTACAAGTCGATTATCACTTTTATTGCTTCATAAATTGACTGTGTATAACTCAATTGTAGAAAGGTAATGATAAGAGTCTATTATTTTATTAATTTTGTAGTAACTAATTCAAAATAAAACAAAAAGATAAATGAAAACCCCCTCAACACATAAAATAGAAAGAGCAATAATATCAGTCTCAGATAAGACTGGAGTAGTAGAATTTGCAAGAAGATTAGATTCACTAGGTATAGATATATACTCAACTGGTGGAACAAAAGCAACAATTGCTAACGCAGGAATCCCGGTGCAATCTGTAAGTGCATTGACTGATTTCCCTGAGATTATGGACGGTAGAGTGAAGACATTACACCCTGCAATACACTCAGGTATATTGGCAGATTTGGGTAAGCAAGATCACATAGACGAACTAGAAAAACACAATTTGAAATCAATTGATTTGCTTGTAGTAAATCTATATCCATTCGAAGAAACACTAAAGAAAAATGCTCCACACGATGAGATGATAGAGAACATAGACATCGGTGGCCCTACTATGCTTCGTGCAGCGGCTAAAAACTACAAATGGACTGCAGTAGTCGTTAATCCTGATAAATATGATACTGTTCTAAATGAACTAGAAAGTAACGGAAGCACTCTATCAGAAGGATTGAGAGTACAATTGGCGGGTGAAGTATTCAATCATACTGCTAGATATGACTCCATCATTTCTAACTATTTTAACAAGCACAATCAAATTGATCTAGGACCAACTATTAATATTTCATTCAAGAAAGAGCAAGACCTACGATATGGTGAAAATCCACATCAATCGGCTGCTCTATATGGGAATATTTCTGAAATATTTGAAAAGCTACATGGTAAAGAACTATCGTATAATAATATAATAGACATAGACTCTGCAGCAAGAATAATCAACGAATTTTCTGATGACGAAGAACCAACAGTATCTATAATCAAGCATACTAACCCTTGTGGAGTTGGTCGTGGAAGCAACTTAGTAACGGCTTATGACAATGCTTTTGCTACTGATAGAGTTTCGCCTTTCGGTGGTATAATAGCAATGAACAAGACTCTAGATATAGAGATGGCAGAGAAAATACATAGTATATTCACAGAAGTTCTTATAGC
The DNA here is from genome assembly GCA_020437395.1 of Ignavibacteriota bacterium. Lineage (GTDB taxonomy): Bacteria > Bacteroidota > Ignavibacteria > Kapaibacteriales > UBA2268 > PGYR01. The sequence goes on from JAGQWJ010000017.1 coordinate 56,710, forward strand.
TCCAGATTTCACTCCCGAGGCACTAGAA
>JAGQWJ010000018.1 GCA_020437395.1 Ignavibacteriota bacterium
TATCGATACGACTATTTCTTTGGAGAAGATTTAACAAATTTCACTTTTTTAGGTGCTACTATAGAAGATACTGATAAAAATAAATATCTTAAAAGTACAACAGATGGTGGGAAGACTTGGAACGATTTACGTACTTTTAGTTTTGTAGGTGATACTATTTGGTACAATGATTCCACGCAGTTTATTATTTCTGCTACAAGTGACTTACGCTATAATAAAAGTATTGATAACAATGGAAGCCCTTATATTTTTTTCGTGACTTATAATACTGTTGATTCGTTGTATAAAATCGAAGCAATGGATTTGCAAACCAATGAATTTAATTTGATATATCAGAATAAACAAGGTTCTTATTCAAATACAATTGTTGAGCTAATAGACGGTACATATTATATATGTAAAGATGATACATTATTTACAACTTCAAATTTATTCGACTATAATAGTTGGCAAGGACAAAAATTACCAAACAACGGAACAATGTTGAATAGAATCATGAAAAGTGGCGATTATCTTATAACTTATTATTTTGATGATATTCACCCTTATGATATATACAGAATAAAATGGAATGAGCTATCTATTACTAGCATTACTGAAGAGGACATTGAAGTCCCTCCCTACTTCTATAACTCAGCCCCATTCCCACTGCCGACAAGTACTTATGTATCCACCAAAATTTATATGGATAATAACGTTACTATTACAAAAGAAAGCATTAAAATATATGACATAAACGGCACACAGGTAGAGAATGGAAACAAAGTTGAGATTAGTAATACAGTATGGCCCACAACATTAACTTGGGATTCGAGCAATCAACCACCTGGGGTTTACTTTATACTCATCGAATATGACGGTAATTCTAAAGCTATTAAAGTTATGAAAGAGTAGTGTACAAAAAAAAGAGAGGTAATCATTTACGTCTCTTTTCAAATTTCAACTTATAATATTAATGCTTATACTTTAGGGCCAGCTTCTATTACACTGTTTGTAACGCCATCTTCGAACTTGGCAAAGTTCTCGATATACTTCTGTGCTAATCCTTTGTAAGAAGTCATGTACTCGTTTTCATCATTCCATGACTTAATTGGATTAAGTACTTCCTTTGGAACATTAGGACATGTTTCTGGTATCTCAAATCCGAAAATTGGATCAACTCTAAATTCTACATTATCCAAATCACCATTGAGTGCAGCATTGAGAACATTTCTCGTATGTTTAATACTTATACGCGAACCTACTCCATATTTTCCGCCAACCCAGCCAGTATTCACTAACCAGCAATTAGAACCGTGTTGTTCCATTTTTTCTTTTAGCAAGTTAGCATAGTAGAACGGATGATGAACTAAGAACGGAGCTCCAAAACAAGCAGAGAATGCTAACTTAGGTTCTTTGCCAATACCTTTTTCAGTACCAGCTATCTTAGATGTATAGCCGCTAATAAAGTGGTATTGTGCTTGATCAGAGTTCAATCTTGCTATCGGAGGTAAAACACCAGTTGCATCGCATGTCAAGAAAATAACATTTTTTGGATGCGCTGATGTTCGTTTCTCGGATAAGGCATTTGGAATCATCTCAAGAGGATATGATGCTCTTGTGTTTTCAGTAAGAGAGTCATTATCCAAATCCACTTTTCTAGTAACGGGATCAACTACTACGTTTTCTAACACAGTTCCAAAACGGCGGGTTGTTTCGTAGATTTCAGGCTCACTTTCTTCACTCAATCGAATAACTTTAGCGTAACAACCACCTTCATAATTGAAAATACCATTTTTTGACCAGCCATGTTCATCATCTCCAATTAGACTTCTATTTGGATCTGCTGAAAGAGTAGTTTTACCAGTACCTGAAAGACCAAAGAACAATGCAGCATCACCATCTTTACCAACATTAGCAGAGCAATGCATAGACATCACGTTTTCTAATGGTTTGTAATAGTTCATAACAGTAAAGAAAGTCTTTTTAGTTTCGCCTGCGTAGTTAGTACCAGCCACAATCGCAATCCTATCTTTAAAGTTCAATGCAATTGCTGTTTCACTCTTTGTAAAATCTACTTCTGGGTTACATTTGAACCCTGGTACAGCGATAAGAGTAAACCCCGGAACGTGATTTTTGAACTCTTCTTTTGAAGCCAAATTAATAAACATATTTTGAACAAATAAATTTTGCCAAGCATTTTCAGTTATTATTCTTATTGGAATACGGTAATCTGGGTCTGCTCCAACAAATGCATCCATAACAAATACGTCTTTACCTTGTAAATAAGAACGTACTTTGTTCAATATGCTATTAAAATTTTCAGGCGACATTTCGGTGTTGTTGTCCCACCAAACGTGCCCTTCAGAAGTATCTTCTCTAACTATATATTTATCATTTGCAGAACGTGCAGTATGCTTACCAGTTGTGACAGCTAAAGGTCCACCTTCGGCAATTAAACCTTCACCACGGTGAATAGCCTCTTCGTACAACGATGCAGCTGGTAAATTCCAGTACACGTTGCCTAAGTTGAATAGACCATGGTTTTCCAGTCCATATTTACATTTTAGCTCATCTGCTTGATCTATAGATGGAGAGTACTTTTTATCTTTTGACATGATTTTCCTGTAGGTTTTTATATCAAATTATTGATTTGAAAATAGTTAAAATCTTGAATACAAAATTGCTTATTTTTTAAATAATATTCAAGTAATGTTAGTCTTATTGTTCATAAATTATTATTCAATTATCATGAACTTTTTCATTTCAGAGTTCTTTACTTCTGCATTTATTGACTCATTTCTTAAATCAGGGTTGCTACCTTCTACTTTATAGTAGTAAACACCTGATTCCACCCTATTACCACTTTTATCTATTAGATTCCAGCTAGCTCCTCCATCACCATCAAACTCAGTGATAGACTGCACAAACTCGCCCATATTGTTGAAAATATAAATAGTCGCGTTTGAAGTTAAATTTGCAAATGTGAGATTCTCGCTTTTACTTAATTTAAGTGGTTGCGGATATGCATAAACTCCACTTAAATCATCTTTGAAATAAGAAAATTGTAACACATTACCTGCTCCATTAGTCATCTTTCTGCCTGATTTAGATGTTACTTTTTCTGAAGCCGTTAAAGTATATTTGAATCCAACCGTGTTTTGTGTGAATGCATCTGTTTCTATTGCAATTTGTCTGTCATTAACTCCATTACTAATAGAGAGAATCTTACCTACTGGGGACAGCTCATAATTTGTAATATCTAAAGCCGATTGATCAATATCCTCTGAGAAATTCACAATTAATTTACTACCAATGCGGTCACCCGAAGTAAAATACAGCTCTTTGTCAGGTTTTTCAAATTTTGATTGGACGTTGTAAGAAGTTGCAAATATAACTTGCCTGAAATAATCCTCTATCTCTGGAATATCTATTGTGTATGCCCCTGAATAAATTGGTTCATTAAAAAACAATCTAATCTTTCCATCTTGAGACGATATTACATTACTTGGTACATAGTTATTCGAATTATCACTCAATTTGAATCTTCTTGGTTCTAATTCATAATCAGGCATTTTTGTATCATACTCTATTACTAAAGTGTTTGGATTTACAAATTTCAAATCCAAAATCTTTGCTATTGGGTGAGTAAAACAACTAACCAAATTCGATGCGTTATTGCTAGTTACACCATCATTTGTTTTAGAAACAATATAAAAATCATACCATGTATAATTCTCTAAAGTGTCGAATTGAATAGAGGTGAATTGAGTTTCGGCGTAAAGTATTCCTTGACCAGTATTTCTGTCAATTAATCGATAAATCTGGTAAAAATCTGCATTTGTTGCTTTGTCCCACTCTAAGTTTGCAGAATTTTCATCAATAGGGCGACCTCTGAAATTAGAAGGAGCCGTTACAATAAGTTCATTATCCGAGATTTCAAAGAATTGAGTTCCAAAGAAAGTATTAACCCCCATCTCGTTTCTACCATTCTTGTCAAAGTCATGCACAATTGCTGAATTCGAAAGAGCATAGGCATAGTACCATATAGGTCTCATAGCCCCATTGTCAAATTTAAAAACATATAAATCTGGGAAAATTGATATTATTATCTCGTCCCCAGATTCGCCATCCAAATCACCGCATGAGACTCCATTTTTATATGAATTGCTCGAAAAATTGACAACTCCAAGTTTGACACCAGTAAATAACTCTTCCCAAATTACTTTAAATTGGTTATCCTCAAATTTCCATAACTGTGCAGTCCAAACTAATTCTTTACCACCTTTTGAGTTAAATACTCTCTGAACTCCAGCATTGAGAACTAAAATTTCAGAAATTCCATCGCCATCCACGTCCGCAGCACAAAGATGTTGACTAGAATTGCTTATTACTTGCAATGATTCGAATTGCTTTTCAAACTTGTTATTCTTGAATTCATATATGAACATCCTCCCTATTGAATTTGTGAACACTAATTCCATCTCGGAATCATTGTCAACATTTGCAAAGACAGAAGTCATTGAGTTATCGAACCTTCCATATTCGGGAGGCATGACTACTCTATTCTCTGTTAAATAATTGCCATCCTTATACTTAATGACAAAATAAGAACTATCGTCATGTGCAATTATCTCGTCAAGTCCATCATTATTCAAGTCAACGAACTGACTTGGCCAAATAGTTTTAGTATCTTCTTTTAGCTGTATTTTCCCAAATTTCTTGTTGCCCACTTCCTCAAAAAGCACTAACTCACCGTTCCCAGAAGTTAATATTTCTTTAATCCCATCACCGTCACTATCACCGTAGCCCTCTATTATTCTTGGGTAATCAAGTGAATCTGTCTTTCTGAATTTGTTTTCTTTAAATTCGAAAAATGATGTGCTAACGAAATTTACACCATTTAACTTCGTAGTGGCAAAACTCTGTTTATCAATATCATATAGTCCATTGAATAAATAACTACCTTCTAAAGAATATGATTTTGATCTGAAAGTAGAGGTACTAATGTTTTCATCAATTTCTGGAAACCAACCTTCGTTCATTATAGTGTCGGTTGAACTAACGGAAAAGGCCTTATATGAATATTTTTCACCAGCAATAAGGTTGTCAATAACTACAGAGTGGTCTAAGCTACTTTGAATAACCTCTGAAAATGTATTTACATAATCTCCTGCTTCATTATACAACTCAACATAGAAGATTGAATTATATTGTGTTGTGGCCGAGACTATTACTTTTCTTAAATCTGCATCAAATATTCTCAATGCTTTTGGTTCAGTAGTATATTTATTTTTTGTAAAAATATTTTGCGTAAATGGCCTGAAGTATAATCGTTCTTCGTAACTACTATTGTTGAGCAAATCAATTTTCAGTCTAAGAGTATAGATAGAATCTTTAAAAAAGGATTTATCAATCATTGCTATAGTATCATTCAAAACTTGATTATAAAACCTTGGTGATACTGGAATCCATTCTGAAAATTCTTCTTCTGAGCGAAAGTCTGGTTGATTAAATGGGCTAATTCCTTTCCTAATAAAAAGACTATAGCTCCTCATTAATGGGTGTAATACAGAACCAATAATCGCAAGAGAATCGTTTTTGGTAAGGTCAACGGCAGCATCATTCTCGGGATAAACAATATTTACTTTTCCAATTGATCTGCTCTCTAAAGCACGGTTTATATTGAGAATACCTTTCCCGTAAAATGGGTCCCAACCAGGGTACTCGTTGTCATCTGTGGCCGTATTTTCTAAAATAAATTTTATTTCCTCTGGCTTTAGGTTGGGTTTAAGCTCTAATAACATTGCAACAGCTGCCACAACGTGTGGACTAGCAACAGAAGTACCCGATTTGGTTGAATATTGATTGTTCGGACTTAATGAAAGGATAGATTGCCCAGGAGCGAGTATATCCAATCTGTTGCCATAGTTTGAAATACTTGATTTATAGAACCTTTCTGTAATTCCTCCAACTGATATTACTTCCTCAAAATCAGAAGGGTAATGCTTTCTATACCAATTATTATTTCCTGAAGAGCCAACCATTGTAACACCATTTGCAAAAGCAAATTTAATTACATCGTGCAATAATGGGGAATAATATTCTTCGCCAAAACTAAAATTCAATACATTAACACCATTTGTAACTGCGTAAAGTATTGCAGATGCAATATCATCAGATTCCCCAGCACCACTAACATCAAAAGCTCTTAAAGTCATAATCTTGGCATCGTAAGCAAGCCCAGAAATTCCCTTTCCGTTATTATTTTTTGCGGCAATAATCCCCGACATACTTGTACCATGAGACTCTTCATCATAAGGTATTGGATCTGGGTCTAAGTCATCCCCTATGTTTCTGTAGCTAACATTTACAAAATCATAGCCAATTACATCATCAATATAACCATTTCCATCATTATCAATAAAATCAAAGTCTCCAGAAACTCCGTCCCGAACTTCTGTGCTAGGCCAAGGATCCAACCTACCATTGCCATTCAAGTCTTCTTTTTCATTAACCCACATTTGACCTTGTATATCTTCGTGGTTGAAGTCCAATCCAGTGTCAACAACGCCTACGACAATACCCTTACCAGTTGCTTTCTCCCAAGAGTCTCGTATTTCTAAGTAACTCAAATTCCATTGAGATGTGAATTGAGGATCATTTGGAATTGGTGCCGATTCGATTCGATAAACATAGTTAGGAGTTATACTCTCAAAATAATCAGAAAGAACAATCTTGCTATTCTTGATGTGCTCTGAATCAAGTATATAATAATATTGTAGATCCTCAATTCCGACTAATTGCTTTGTATTAATTCTGTTTAATTTACTTGGTAATAAGTTTTTGAAAACAGGGGTCAAATTCAACTGATTCTGAATTTGATTGTTCTTATTATTTGGTTTTATTCTAACTATATAATCTACAGAAAATAGATTCGTATAACCCGAAATGGTTAATAATAATACAGATAGAACTATTGCATTTTTTTTGATCATTCTTTATTAATAATATGAATAATATCTTCTAAGATAACTAACGAAATTTCTGCCATTGTGTTCTTATTGTCAAGCAATGGATTGATTTCGCAAAGTTCCAATGCCTTTATTTTTTCATCTTGCAGCAGCAAAGAGACTATTTCTATTACTTCATTTGGAGTAAGACCGTTCTTTACTGGAGTACCAGTACCGTAAGAAGTAATATCTGGATCCATTGAGTCCACATCAAGTGAAATATAGATAGAATCACAATTCTTCAAATGTGACAATGTATCAGTTACTATCTGTTTTGTACCATTACTTCTAACATCATCAACAAGAATTTTTTTCACATTATATTCATTCATTAAAGAAATTTCTTCTTCTTCTGAACTCCTTAATCCGATAAAAACTAAATCTTCAGGATTCATTTTCGGACAAATGTCGAATATATTTTTACAATTTTCCCAATAGTCTAATGTTCTATCTACAACTTCATTTCTTGCTTTTTTCTTGTTGTCGAGCCCCATAGCCATAGCCAAAGGCATACCATGTACATTACCAGAGGGTGTTGTATATGGAGTGTGCATGTCAGAATGAGCATCAATCCAAACTACACCAATTCGATGTTCAGGGTAAGCTTTTTTAAGTCCAGCAATAGTACCTGCTGCAGAGGAGTGGTCTCCACTTATGACTAATGGAAATCTTCTGTCTGAAATCGAATTCTCTACTTCTAAACCTAATTGTTTAATTCTGTTATATATTTGCTTTAACCTAATTGCATGCGGTGTAACGATAGGTTTGAATAGTTTTTTGTTGTTTTTTGTTAATGTTACTACTTCATTCTTATAAAAAAGTTTTGATTTTTTATTTATTGCTGCTATCCTTAACGCTTCTATACCTAAACTTGATCCTCTTGTACCTGCTCCTAATTCCGAAGGGTTCTCTATTATCCTAAAACTTTTCATTTATATAGTTATATTAATTTATTAGATGACAAAAATAGAAAATGAAATACCATAATAAAAATAATGTGCATTCATTCTTTACCAATTTTATGAATATTTATATTAATTTAGAAAATACAATCTAAGCTATATTAATTTTAAAATTATTGAAAATATGAGTAATATAAAGAAAATAGTCCAAATTTATTTGATTGGAATATTATTATTTACACTATTCAGACTACTACTATTCATTTCAGCATTGGATAAACTTGGCGAATCCTATGAATTTAGCAATATTGTTTTATCTTTTCTTATGGGGCTGAGGTTTGATACTGTGATATCTGGCTATTTATTAATTCTTCCTTATGTAATATTAACTTTAAACCATTTTTATTCAAAATTCAACAGACAAATCTCGATATTTGTATTTGTAATAATATTTATTGGTTACTTATTAGCATTTCTTGTTTGTGCAGCAGATATCCCCTATTTCCATCAGTTTTACTCCAGATTCAGCATTGACGCTTTTAAGTGGATAGATACGCCCGATATAGTTTTTAATATGATAATTCAAGAACCAACATATTGGTTATACTCTATACCACTAATAATTATTACAGTTATATTCTATTTAGGATTAAAACGCATACTATTGACCGAAACAACTCCAAAAAGAAGCAGAAAATTTGTGTTAGAAATAACTGCCTCTGTTCTTTTCTTTTTATTGATACTCTTAGGCATCAGAGGTCGCACAGCAATCAAATCACCAATTAGAGTTGGAACTGCTTACTTTTGTAGCAACCCTTTACTAAATAAGTTGGGTCTTAATCCAAATTTCTCGCTGATAAGAAGCTATTTGGATAGTAAAAATGATGCAAACAAACCAATTGACTTAATGGACAACCAAATTGCATTAAGAAATGTTAGGGAATATTTGAAAATTGATAATGACGATACGGTTAACGTAATCAGTAGATTGGAAAACCAAGACAGTCAAAATAAAATAGGACAGCGACCAAACATTGTGATTATAATGATGGAAAGTATGAGTGCTGCAAAAATGTCAAGACATGGTTTCCCATTAGTACAAACACCTTTTTTGGATAGTATATCAAATCACGGCTATTATTTTGAAAATGCTTATTCGGCGGGAATACACACCTACAATGGTGTATTTTCTACATTATTCTCGTTTCCTGCATTATATAAGCAACACGCTATGAAAAAATCGCCTATACCTGAATATAATGGTATTTCTGGAGCATTAAGAAAGTTAGGTTACTCAACAGTTTTTTTCACTACCCATGACGGTCAGTTTGATAATGTTGAAGGCTTTTTAATGGCAAACGAATTTGAAAGGGTTATTGCTCAATCAGATTATCCGGCAAATGAAGTTAAAACAGCTTTAGGAGTTCCGGACGATTATTTATTCAGATATTCTATTCCAATACTTAATGATTTAAATAAGAAGAATAAACCATTTTTTGCTGCCTTTATGACCGCAAGTGATCATGGTCCTTATTACATTCCTGAGTATTTCAAACCAAAGAATGCGAAATTAGAAAACCAGATTGTAGAATATGCTGACTATTCATTGAGAGTATTCATCGAATCCGCAAGGAAGGAAAAATGGTTTGATAATACACTTTTTGTTTTCATTGCAGACCACGGATATCCTAAAGATGCAGATTATGATGTTTCTATGTCTTACAACCATGTACCATTACTATTCTATTCACCTAAGCTTATAGTTCAGCCCAAAGTGTTTTCTGAGATGGCAGGTCAGATTGATGTATATCCGAGCATAATGGGATTACTTGAACTACCGTTTGAGAATAATACTCTGGGAATTAATTTATTTAAGGAAAAAAGACCATATATCTATTTTAACGTAGATGATAAATATGCTGTATTAGATAACGAATGGCTAATGATTGTAAAAAAAGACGGTACTAAGGGCTTATATAAGTACAGGGAAAAAGACCAAAATAATTATTTGGTGGAAAATAAAGAATTGGGAGAAAGGATGAGAATTTATGCTGAATCTAACATACAGACATACCAATATCTATTAAGTAACAACAAGACAAAAATAAAAAAGTAAAAAAATATTTTTTTTAAATATCACTATAACTTTTATAAAACAATACGTATTAATAAAGTTGAACTTTTTAATAATAAACTGTTGGGGTTATATATGATATTTGAGATACAACATCAATTGCATTATTCAAGAGGTGAGCTTTTACTAAGATCATTACTTGGATATTTCTACATAGTTTTACCGCACGCCTTTTTGCTTTTCTTCTTATCTATATGGTCATCTATTGTTGGCTTTATAGCATTTTGGAGTATTTTATTCACTGGTAGATACCCCGAAAGTTTCTTCGAGTTTCAAACACAATTTATAAAATGGGAAATGAGAGTGAATGCGAGAATTATGAATTTATGTGATGGTTATCCAGCATTCGGTTTGGAAGTAGAAGATGAAAACATTAAATTTTATGTACCATATAGAGAGGATTTGAGCAGAGGCAACGCATTACTTAAACTATTTTTTGGTTGGCTTTATGTAGGTATCCCCCATGGATTCGCATTATTTTTTAGATCAATAGGTATGCTATTTGTCCAATTTATAGCTTTCTGGATAGTTTTATTCACGGGAGAGTTTCCCAAGAAAATGCATGACTTCATTGTTGGCACTCTAAGATGGTCACAAAGGGTAAATTTATATCTAGCTTTCATGACAGACGAATATCCTCCATTTACAGGAAAACGACTTGACAACGAATTAGGATATGAATTTGATAGAAACGAAACTCAAACTAACAATTAATATTTGAGGAGCATGTATGAGTACTGAATATTACCAAATTCAACAGCCCGAAGATTTGCCAGCCAGAGAACGAGAAGACGCTATGGGTGCTTATTTTATGATGTTTGCTTCATTAGCAGCCGGTTTACCTTTGCCTATTATAAATCTAATTGCAGCTATAATTTACTATCATGTTAACAAACATAAAAGTAGATTTGTTAGATTCCATTCGCTTCAATCACTGCTTTCGCAATTACCAGTTAGTTTACTCAATGCTGGGTTAGTAGTTTGGGCAATTTCATTTTTCAAATATGATTTTAACTTTGACAATACTTTTCTAGCTTATCTTATTGTAGTATTAATGGCGAATTTGCTATATTTGGGATTTAGTATTGTGGCGGCTATAAAAGCAAGAAAAGGGCTAATGTATTATTTTATATTCTTTGGCAAACTATCTTATGAAATCATTTACAAAATAAAAGAAGAAGAAGAGCATATTTATAGAAATAATCCTCCAATTTAGAAAAAGATTATGAAAAAAAGATTGTGGCGTGATTTTTTAATACTCCTTGTATTATTTTTAGGTGCATGGATATTCTTTACTTACTATCCTGTTGTTGATTCGGAACAAGTAAAAATCACTTTTAATGATAAAGAAAAAGAGATAAAAGAAAAGTTAATAGAACTTTTCGATTATAAACAAGCTGACAGTGACACAACTCAAATTCTACGTGCACTTGGTGAACTAAAGCATTTGTTGAGTGAAAAAGATTTAGAATATGAGCTTTTTTTTAGTGACAGCAAAGAAATTAATGCCTATGCCTTACCTGGTAATATGATTGTTATCAATCGTGGGATAATAATGGAATGTGATACTCCCGAAGAACTTATTGGAGTAATAGCACATGAAATAGGACATTTGAAAATGAAACATCACACTGATCAACTACTTGCTACCTTAGGATTAGAATTACTACTTGCGGGCAGTAGTTCCACAGCAGGCGAGGTTAGTAAAATATTGACTCAAAGTGCTTTCTCAAGAGAAATGGAAACTGAAGCTGACGATTTCGCTATTAAGAAAATGAAAGAGCTGAATATCTCTCCCAATTATTTAGCAAAATTATTTAAAAAAATGTATAAGAAGACTGAATATATTCCTGAATTTTTGAATTCGCACCCTGGTATAAACAATAGAATCAGCAAGTTTTCAAGCTACCCGTTTGAAGAAAGTAGTTTGGAATTTACATTTGATTGGTTAAAGGTAAAAAATAGTCTATGATTCATATAGCTTATCATGAATCTTATAGGCATCATTTACCTGATAATCATAAGTTCCCAATGAAGAAATACAGTGAATTAGCTAAAAGACTAGTTGAACAGAATATCTTTGCTGAGTCAAACTTTTTCATACCTCACTTACTCAACGAAGATATACTTTCATTCACACACTCTATTGATTATCTCATCAGAGCTAAAACGTTGAGTTTAGATAAATCAGAGGCGAGAAGATTAGGATTCCCACAAAGTAGAGAACTTTACGAAAGAGAGTTAAGAATTACTCAAGGCACTTTAGAAGGTGCTGAGTTAGCCCTTAAAAATGTGCTTTCATTCAATATTGCTGGTGGTACTCATCACGCTTTTACGAATAAAGGCGAAGGATTTTGTATGTTCAATGATGTAGCTGTAAGTGCCAATTATTTGTTAAATAGGAATTTAATTCAAAAAGTATTAGTAATTGATTTAGATGTACATCAAGGAAACGGTACAGCTGAGATTTTTGAAAAGAACTCAAATGTATTTACGTTTAGTGTTCATGGCAAAAACAATTATCCACTAAAAAAAGAAAAATCTGATTTAGATATAGAACTTGAAGATTTGACTAATGATGATTTATATCTTGAAATTATTGATAAATATACTTCAAGATTGGTTACTGAAGTTGAGCCAGATATTGTTTATTATATAGCAGGTGCTGATATACTTGAGTCGGACAAGTTTGGGAGATTATCCGTCACTGTTGAAGGTGCCAAAACTAGAGATGAGATTGTATTTTCAAATTGCAAGAGAAATAATATTCCAGTAATGTGTGTTATGGGTGGCGGGTATTCTAAAGACCTAGAAGTTATTATAGAAACTCATCTAAACACATTTAAAGTTGGAAAAGAGTATTACGGCTAGATTAAATCTCTGAGTAAATTGTTTACTTTGCTAATAGCATTTTCCCAAGTAAAATTATCTTTATAATGTCTGTAAGCATTAATCGACTTTTCATTATAATTACCAGAAAGAACAGATTCATGTATTTTAAGTGCAAGTTCTTTTGGTGATTTATTAATATCTAATAGCTCCCCATTAACTCCATTCTGTATAATGTCTGTTATACCACCTAAATCACTTCCAAAAGCCGGTAAACCATACGAATTGGCTTCACAGAACACAATACCAAATGCTTCGGCACGAGTAGGTAAGATGAAGTAATGAGATTCTTGGAACAGTGAAATAAGTGTTTGATTTTGATCTGGGTCTGATTTGCTCAAAAAGCCATGGAATCTAACTCCATCTAATTGAGGAATTTTTTCTGGTGAGCTACCTACAACATCTAGCTCATAATCTTCAGAAAGTAATCTTAGTTCTTTATAAATCTCTAACAGCAGGTCTCCACCTTTTTTATACCAATCAACTCCTACGAATAGAAGTTTGATTTTATTAACTTGTTTAAGCTTATTCAATTCTAATAAATCATCTAATGTAAAATTCTCATTCAGATTAGAACCAAATGGAATAACAACGATTTTAGACTCTGGTATATTATAGTGAGATATAGCTGACTTGGCAGCCCACGTAGTTGAGAATATTATTTTTTGAATATTTTTTAATGCCAATTTCTCTAAACTATTCCCTATTTCTATTTCTTTATTAGTCATCTTCGAATATTGAGGATACGAATCTACCAAACTAGCAAAAGTAGCATCCGCCCATACAACTATAGGTTTCTCTGTTTTCAGATATGATACATACAGAGTGCCGGGAGCAAATATTATATCAAACTTTTTGTCTGCTAGCCGTTTTTCAATTCTTCTAGCAATTGATTTCATAAAGAATTTATTTCTTCTAAAATCTGAAGTGAAGCCAAAAAGTGATTTTACTTTAGGAATAATTTTGAATATAATATCCCACGTACATCCAAGATTATCGATAGGGATAATCTCGTTATTTTTCGATAGATTTTTAGATATATGAGCAATAGTACCAGACCAAGCACTGATATCATTAGAATCTTCGTAAGCTATATACGCTATTTTCATTAGTTTTTTATGCAATGAGATATATAAGATACAAAGATAAGGAATTGTAAATAAAAAAAGCTCTTCCTGAAAAGAGCTGAAATTGTGGAGGTGGTGGGATTTGAACCCACGTCCGAAGAACTTCATCTGACGCTTCTACATTTATAGTCGCTCTATGAGTTCTCGTTTAGCAGTAACCGATCGACAGGTTGTACTAAATATATTGACTAATTTATTTCGCATTGGTGCTAGTCAAACGCACCGTAGCTATCCTAAAAGGGTTTCGACACCTTATGAAAGAGCGTTTAGGCCCACTCTAACTAAGATGGGACGCGTAAGTAGTATTTACTTAGGCAGCCATTGCAAAATTATCTTCTGCATTTGTTGTTTTACCGGTTGTATTAACGTGCGTCACCAGTAGAGCACGAAATGCGACAATCAAATTCCGACACTTCGTCGAATCCAAGTCACCCCCATTTATCAAAGAGCTTTTCTTATATATTAAGACTGCAAACTTAAGGAATTATTTTACTTTATCATACTCTAATTGGAGTAACTCTCTTTCAGAGTCAGTAAGTTTCTTACCTCTCCTCTGCATTACTATTTCGCAAACTTCAATTGCTTTTGAGTATTTATAGGTTGGTGACGTTTGTAAACCACCCCATGAGAAAGATTTTATATGATTGGGCAAGAACCCCGGACGTACTAAAATGCCACAGACACCAGCTATAGTACCTGTATTAAATTGAGTGTTGATGGCTGATTTGGTGTGGTCTCCGCATATTAGCCCCAAAAACATAGTACCAGTTTTTACTTCATTGTCTCGTTGAAGCACTGTTATTTCTGAGTAGGTATTCTTAAGGTCAGAAGTGTTAGTATCAGCACCCAAATTCACCCATTCGCTAATAAATGAATGCCCTAAAAAACCATCATGCTGTTTATTGCTATATGATTGTATAATTGAGCCCTCTACTTCTCCCCCGACTTTACAAACTTCTCCTATTGAAGTGCTTCCATAAATTTTTGCTCCAACTTTTATAGTTGAATTTTTACCTATATAGCAAGGACCTAAAATCGTAGAACCAGCCATAATCTTAACATTTTCATCTATGATAACAGCACCTTCTGAAGCATCTATAACTACATTAGGATGAATTTTTACAGTTTCCGAAATGAAGATTTGAGATTTTTCTAAATAATGAACACCCTTCGAATATTCTTCTTTAGGTGAGTTCCAATTTCTATAATAGTTAGCATCATCTATAAGTATAGATTCATTATAACTAATAGCATCCCATATATAATTTAGATATTTAGTATCCGAATCAAGTGATACGGATTTATAATTTTCCGAATTCAACCCATCAATAGATTCTAGTCCGTCTAAAAACGCATCTGTGTAGTAACCAACTATCTTTTCATTAAGTCTGATAGTATAATTTGATAGATTATCTGTTATCAAATCGCCTAGTTGGGATGCTAATTGGGAACTTGGTAAAAGTTGAGAAGAAAGTATTAATTTTTTATTCGATTTACTTTCTTTACTCTCAATAGAAAACCGGTTTAGAAAAGAATCTAAAATAAGCGGATTTGCAGAATAAAAAGAAAAAGAAGAAGCTTCGAATACCACTTGATATTTCTCAAATATACGCATTGCTCCTATTCGCAATTCCCAAATTGGATGCAATACAGTAAAAGGATAGAACTTTTCGACTTCTAATTTTGATTCAAATAATATAATAGAATCAAATATCATTCAGCTTCGTTTTGTTTCTTGTTTTTAAGAACTGCTTTTACGAAATCTATAAATAAAGGATGTCCGGTCACAGCTCTTGATTTCAATTCAGGATGGAATTGTACACCAACAAACCAAGGATGATCTTCTATTTCAACTATTTCTACCAAATTACCATCTGGTGAAAGACCAGCAAGTTTCATTCCTTTACTTTGTAATTTTTCTCTGAATTGATTGCTTACTTCGTAACGGTGACGATGTCGTTCAGAAATTTCTGCAGTACCATAAGCAGCGAATGCATTAGTACCTTCTTCTAGTACACAAGGATAAGCACCTAATCTCATAGTACCACCTTTGTCTTCTACGTCCACCTGGTCGGCCATTAAATCAATTACATTTTGGTCATTTTTCTCAAATTCAGAAGAATTAGCTTGTTTTAATCCGCATACATTTCGAGCAAATTCGATTACTGCACATTGCATCCCCAGACAAATCCCAAAGAATGGAATTTTATTCTCACGTATATATTTGATTGAGTGCAACTTACCTTCTATGCCTCGGCTACCGAAACCCGGAGCAATTAGAACACCATCGTATTCAGACAATGTTTGTTTTGCAGTCTTTGCATCTAAAATATCTTCAGAGTTTATCATATCTAATTCAACTTTAGTATTATTGATAGACCCTGCATGAATAAAAGCTTCAGCTATGCTCTTATAAGAATCTTCGTACTTAGTATATTTACCCACTAAAGCTATTTTTACAGTATATTTAGGATTCTTGATTCTCTTGACAAATTTAGTCCAAGTATCTAAGTTTATTTCTTTAGCTTTAATACCCAACTTATCTAAAATAGTTTCTGTTAGTCTTTTTCTTGCAAAAAACAGAGGAACTTCGTAAATAGTATCTACATCTCTTGCTTCAAAAACTGCATCTTCATCAACATTACAGAAAAGTGCAATCTTATCTCTAATATCTTTCAACAAAGTATGTTCACTACGACAAAGTAATACATCTGGCTTTATACCATATTGCATAAGTTGACGTACCGAATGTTGAGTTGGCTTTGTTTTCAACTCTTTTGCTGAAGCGATATAAGGCACGTAAGTCAGATGAATATTTAGATAATTCCCTTGTCCAAGCTCATAATTCATTTGTCTTTGAGCCTCTAAAAATGGCAATGATTCGATATCACCAACTGTACCACCAATTTCTATTAGAACAAAATCTTTCTCTCCATCGAGTGATTTCATCCTATTTTTTATTTCATTAGTTATATGAGGGACTACTTGGACTGTTTTACCCAAATATTGCCCTTTTCTTTCTTTTTTAATAACATCATAGTAAACTCTACCAGCAGTAAGGTTATTTTTCTGCGAAAGTGACTCATCAATAAATCGCTCATAGTGGCCCAAATCCAAATCAGTTTCGGCACCATCGTCTGTAACGTACACTTCACCGTGCTGAGTAGGACTCATTGTCCCCGGATCTATATTAATATATGGGTCCAATTTAAGGATACTAACGCTGTAACCACGTTGTTTTAATAAGAAAGCAATCGAAGACGAAGCAATCCCTTTACCTAATGAAGATAAAACTCCACCCGTGACGAATAGGTATTTCGTTTTGTTATGTTTTTTTGCTTGAGTCATTTAAAATGATGTGATTTTAGTAAATTTGAATAAATTAATTTCAAAGATAGCCAAATTGGTTAAAAGTGACAAAAATAACTTATTCAACTTTTAATTAAATACAAGAGTAAAGGAAGATAATGAACAAGATTTTAATAGTATTAATAGTAGCTTCGAGCTTTTTAGTTAGTTGTGGGGAAAAAAATAAAAGCGATTCGAAGAAAATTACTTTTTGGCATTTTTGGAGTGAACCATATCAAAGAACAGTTGTTGACTCGTTAGTTAAAGAATTTGAAAAGCAGGAAAAAGTTGAAGTCGAAATAACAGAACTAAGCTGGGGCGATGGGAAAGTAAAACTATTAGCTGCTTTCAATTCTAATACTGCTCCTGATGTACTCGAGCTTGGCTCCGATTGGGTATCGCAATTTTCTTCTGCTGGTGTACTTTCAGATATTAGTCATCACGTAGAGATGAGTAAATACCTTGATTTTGCACAAGAGCCGTGCCGCTGGGAAAACGGAATTTACGCATTGCCATGGATAGTAGATACTCGTGTACTATTTATCAATATGGATTTGCTAAAAGCTAATGGATTTGAAAATCCGCCAACTACTTACGCTGAAATGCTTGAAATGAGCAAAGTAATAAATAAAGGTGATATATACGGATTTGGGATAAATGGCTCCGACAAGCATAGATTATACAAAAAAGTTCTAAGCTTTATATGGTCAGAAGGTGGTAGTATATACGATGGTAAGAATTTCCAATTCGACTCACCACAAGTTATAGCAGGAGTAAAGAAGTACAAAGATCTTGCTCAATACGGAATTGTAGATACTCAAAAAGAGCTAGACAATTATTTTGCAAAAGGAAGATTAGCTTTCTGGATTTCTGGAAGTTGGTTGCTTAAAAAAGTAGATGAGTTTGCAAAAGTGAAAGATATGCAATTAGTTCGAATACCTGATTTCAGTAATAATGGAGTATCTTTTGCCGGAGGGGAGTATCTTTCAATTAGTAAAAAATCGGAGAATCAAGAGCTAGCATTGAAGTTAGTTAAGTTTTTGACAGATGGAAAAAATTCAGTTGAATTTTGCCGTAATATACCTGAAGCAGGATTTCCGGCAGATAAAGAATATTATTCTTCCGACTTTTATGACAATGAGTACAAGGCAGTATTCGCACAGCAGTTAGAAAGCTCGAAGATGACACCTATGCACCCAAAATGGTTAGAAGTAGAAGAGTTATTCGAAGGAGCAATAGAACAAATCCTCTATGATAGAATGACAACTGAACATGCAATGAAAGACCTACAATCGAAAATGAAAGGATTATAAGAATGGGACACCATCACCATCACGACCATTCGCATAGTCACTCTCACGGACATCACCATCATCATGGCGATTTGAGTGGGAAGCGACTTGGTTTCTCTGTAGTTCTTAACCTTACTATAACTGTAGTACAAATAGTGGGTGGAATCCTCTCAAACTCGCTGTCATTGCTTTCCGATGCGGTGCATAACCTAAGTGATGGTGTAGCTCTTTGGATAGCTTATATAGCAAACAAAGTATCTAAAAAGGTAGCAAACAAGGAAATGACCTTCGGATATAAAAGAGTAGAAATACTAGCTGCTTTTGTAAACGCATTGACCCTTATCTTGATTTGTGGGTATTTGGTTTATGAAGCCATAGTCAAATTCACAAACCCAGAAACTATAGATGGCTCTCTAATGCTGATAGTAGCTACTATTGGGCTATTGGCTAATGTAATATCAGTATTACTATTACAGAAAGATAAAGACCGCAATATAAATATAAGAGCTGCTTACGTTCATCTTATGGGAGATACTCTGTCTTCTGTAGCTGTAATCATAGGAGGTATTCTGATATGGCTGTACGATGTGTATTGGGTTGACCCAGTTGTTACATTGCTAATCTGTGCATATATATTCTACCACTCTATAGATATACTAAAGGAAAGCGGCCGAATACTAATGCAAAGCAAACCCCACGGTATGTCAGTAGAAGAAGTAAGTAATTATATCTGCTCATTCGAAGAAGTAGAAAATGTGCATCACATACACCTATGGTCACTTGGTGACACTGACACATATATGGAATGCCACATAGACCTAAATCAAGACCTAAAGCTGAGTGAAGTTGACGAAGTTCGCCACAATATAGCACACGGCTTGGAGGACAAATTCCACATACACCACGCAACTATACAAACAGAATACAACTGCTGCGAAGAGAAAGGGTTGATTAGTGGGCATTAGTGTAAAATGTATTTATAGGGCTACAGATATTATGCCTCTTTGTGGCTTTATTTCTTTTCATACTTATAACTTTCTGACTTGGACTCTTCACTCGCTGCGTTGATTCTGAGTGAAGTTACTCACCATTTTCCAATAAAAGTAAACATATACTTTCGCTTTTTTTGCCTTTATGCTAATTTATCATTTGACTTTGAAATAACCTCTCATCATAATCCTATGAATCCCCAATAGTTAAAAATGGCATAGTAAATGTTGTTAAACTTGTATGATTAACTATTTTTCTATGTATTAATGACTTTATACTCGAGGTTGCAGAAACGCAACAAATCAGCGAAAATACTTAACAATTCGGATTTTCTGAAAAGTTTGAGCCGAACCAAATTCGATTTGAATGAAGAGATATTGGACGAAAAAGGTTATGTATTCATAGTTGAGGTTTCTGGTAACTCGATGATAAATATCGGGATAAACTCTGGTGATAAAGTGCTAGTCAATAGCAACTACCCGATCTCCAACGAGTCCATAGTCGTAGGTGCATTGAATGGGAAGCCATTTGTGAAAAGAATTATATTCGAAGAAAACAAAACAATCCTTCGTTCTGAGAACGAAGACTACGAAGACATACGAGTTACTGACCTAGATGAATTCTCTATTTGGGGTGTTGTTAGGAATGTTATTAGGGATTGTTAGTTATTTGATTTCGCTTTAAGTAAACCTATTAATCCTATAAGAATCTCCTTCCCCCTTTAATCATTATAACCTCACTAAAGTTATATAATATTTTAGTATTTTGGCTAGAAAATAAGTACTAAAACTCATAATGCATGTTAAATATGAATGAAAAAGAGCCATTAGAACTTTCTAAGAAGGAACTGTTAGCCGAAACAAATGAAACTAAATCAAACCCAATAATTAATGCTCTATTAATAGGGTTTATGGTAGGGATAATTATATTCAGTATTGTGAAAAGTACTGTTGGATTATTCACTTTAATTCCATTGTACTTTATTTACAAACTTGTAAATAAATCAAATAATTCTAAAGATCTATGAATTACATTAAGCATCTAATTATCCTAATCATCATTTTCGGATCTTATAGCAAATCAATTGCCCAATTTGAAAAAGACACTTTACGTGTATTATTTGTTGGCAATAGCTATACTTCAATTTCTAATATGCCTCATCTGGTATCACTAATTTCTGATAGTACCAAAGTAAAATTGATAACTACTAAAAGTACTGCAGGTGGCGCTACTCTCAGCGATCATTGGAATGGTGAAAAAGAATTAAAAACAAAAGATGTAATTTGTTCGGGTCTATTTGATATAGTAGTAATACAAGCGCATAGTTTGGAAACAATTGAGAATAAAGAAAACTTTTTCAAGTATTCAAAATTGCTATGTGATCTAGCTAAAGAGTCTGGTGCAAAACCCTATTTATACGTTACTTGGTCACGTCAGAAATACCAACATATTCAAGATAAAATAACAAAGGTCTATATAGAAGTAGCAAAAGTAAATGAATGTGACCTTGTTTTAGTAGGAGAAGCTTGGAAATTAGCTAGGACTATTAGACCAGACATCCTCTTATATATGTCAGATGGAAGCCACCAAAACGATTTAGGTGCATTTTTAAATGCTTGCCAATTCGTGGGTAAATTCACCGGAGAAGTACCCGCTAATCTGAACACAAGTTACCGAATTAAAGATGCGAAAGGCGAAGAAATAATGTTATTTTGGGAAGATGCACTAGATGTAGAATTATGCCAAAAAGTTGCTTCTGAGTTTTTTATAAATGTGAAGTAGGGATGGAAAATAGTTGGATATAATGATGTTTACAAGAAATATGTTATAATTTTATTAAATTGGTTTTATATAATTGTTCAGTGAGATTCGCTCTGCTCATCTCACTGAACAGATGGGAGCTAAGCGAGGTTCGCAGAGCGAACCGACACAGAACTTGAGCCAAATTAAATATTTACAATACTTCGCTTAGCTCCCATCTGTTAGTCAGACTCTATTCAGATTCCGAACAAACTTATTTTGTCGTTCACAATTCTCAAAATATTAACTAAAAAAACCAAGCGTTTCCACTTTGTCACTCACATTTCCTATATTTTGAGTAACAACGACTTTTGATGTTAATACTTTTACGTCAAATTAATTTGTTTATCATTTTTTCCAGAATAGTATAACAAATATTGTCTGTTCAAATTATTGAGCGGTCCTATTTGTGATTTAAACAAAAGTGGCAGTTTATTTAAATAAAATTTTTTGTATTTTTGAGTTTATATAAACGTTACAAGCAATTAGAATGAACAAAGTAAAGCCGAATAGAATCAAGTTTTAAGAATTCCTAAATGGTATGATTTAAAAGAAAGAATATTGAAATAGATTTTTTATATTGTCAAAAATTATCGTTTAAATTAGTTGTACTACAAAAATAGCTGGATATAATGATGTTTACAAGAAATATATTATAAATTTTGTAAATTGAGTATATATAAATGTTGGGCATAATAAATAGAAACATATTTCCGAATGAGAAAGGTGATTCAGAAAATAGAATATAAAGATAAGCTCATTAAGCTTTATGACTGGATGGAATACAAACTAGATGAACCTGCTCGAAATGTTGAATGCTTCGATTTAGACGGTGAATGGTTATGGACTATCTCATCATTAACAAAAGATGAAAGGACTGATTGTTGGACAAATATTGATGTGAAAGATGATAAGTTAAAAGCATTCAACTTTATGTGTTACTCATGTGAAATTGACTTGAATGATGGAACAATTATTAATGAAGTATTTACCAAATAAAACTGGTCATCTAAATCAAGCTAAGATTCGAGGGCTACAATTATGAGTATCAATCAAAAGAATAACTATGCCCAACAAGAGCTAAAAAGCATAATAACGCTTTTTAGCTAAAACGTTGGCAATAATGTCCGGAATCTCATGAACAGAATATTAATCATATTTCTAATAATCGGATTTTACTCTTGCGGAGAAAAACAAAAATCTGAAAAGAAAGCTGGAAATGTCGAAATATTAACCAAAAAAGCCAAGCGTTTCCCACTTGGCTTTGATTTTAATCTTATCTCACTTGAGACATTAGTTGTTGCTAATATCCTCGTCTATGTTGATTTCTGGGTTATCATCTACCTCATCATCGACATCCAACTCTGGTTTTAGCAATTCTTTTTCGTCGATTTTCTTCTCACCACCAACAAATTTGAACTTCAATTTATCATTTTTCTTATCGTATTGAACTTTGACTACCGCACCATTCAGTAGATTACCTTTGAGTATTTCATCAGCAAGTTCATCTTCCACGTGTTTTTGCAAAGCACGTTTCAGCGGTCTAGCACCATACTTTTCGTCGAACCCTTTTTCAACAATGAAATCTTTTGCCGCATCATTGATCTCTAAAGTCATTTCGTGTAAGTTCATTCTTTCTTGAACTAACTTTAATTGTATATCAATAATCTCTTTGATATTTTCTTTAGTCAGCTTACGGAAGATAATGAAATCATCAATTCTATTTATAAACTCTGGGCTAAATATAGATTTAGTTGATTCTTCTATAGAGCTTTTCAGTTCTTCGTAGTCATTTTCTGATTCTATATCAGTAAATCCGATTCTACCACCTGGTTTCAAATCTTTAGTACCAGCGTTAGAAGTCATGATAATAATAGTATTCTTGAAGTCAATCTTTCTACCTAATCCATCAGTCAAAATACCATCATCAAACACTTGTAGTAAGATATTATAAACATCAGGGTGAGCTTTTTCTATCTCATCTAGTAATATGATAGAGTATGGCTTTCTTCTAACTTTCTCAGTTAGCTGACCGCCTTGCTCATAGCCGACATAGCCCGGAGGTGAACCTACCAAACGAGATACAGAGAATTTCTCCATATATTCACTCATATCAATACGAATGATAGCATCTTCAGTATCGAACATAGCCTTTGATAGCGATTTAGCAAGCTCAGTTTTACCAACACCAGTTGGACCTAAGAACATAAATGAACCGATAGGTCGTTTAGGATCTTTAAGTCCAGCTCTTGCTCGTCTGATGGCCTTAGCTAAGTGTTCTATTGCTTGTTCTTGACCTACAACTGTGCCTTTCAGTTCGTCTGCAAGTGAAAGCAACTTAATAGATTCAGATTCAGCTACTCTAGACACTGGTACACCAGTCATCATAGATACAACATCCGAAATGTCAGATTCCGTAACTGGGAATACAAGTTTATCCGATTGTTTTTCCCATTCTTCTTTAGCCGTTATTAGCTCTTGTTGCTTATTTTTTTCCAAATCACGTAATCTAGCAGCTTCTTCGAAATTTTGCTTTTTGACTACAATGTTCTTCTCTTCGTTGATCTTCTTAATCTCTTTTTCAAGATTGATCACACTAATAGGAACGTCAATATTTTCAAGATGTACTTTCGCACCAGCTTCGTCTATTATATCAATAGCTTTGTCAGGGAAATTTCTTTCCGAGATGTATCTATCCGCTAAGCGAACAGCAGTTTGAATAGCATCATCTGTATAAATTACGTGGTGGTGCTTTTCATAAGCATCTTTTATTTTTTCAATTATTTTAAGAGTTTCAAGTGCAGAAGGTGGCTCAACTAATATTTTTTGGAATCTACGCTCTAGTGCACCATCTTTCTCTATGTTTTCTCTGTACTCATCTAATGTGGTTGCGCCTATGCACTGTATGTCTCCCCTAGCCAATGCCGGTTTGAACATATTAGATGCGTCAAGTGAACCAGAAGCTCCACCGGCACCAACGATAGTGTGTATCTCATCAATGAAAAGAATAACGTCATCAGCTTTTTCTAATTCATTGATAACGGCCTTCATTCTCTCTTCGAACTGGCCACGGTACTTTGTACCAGCTACTAACGAAGCAATATCTAAGGTGATAATACGCTTTTCGTATAATGCTCGAGATACTTTCTTTTGCACAATACGCAGGGCAAGACCTTCAACAATAGCAGTCTTACCAACGCCTGGTTCACCAATTAGAACTGGGTTATTTTTCTTTCTTCGTGAAAGAACTTGCGACAATCTTTCGATTTCTTTTTGTCTTCCTATAACTGGATCTAACTTTTTCTCAGCTGCTAATTTCGTCAAATCACGTCCAAAATTATCAAGAACGGGAGTTTTGACTTTCTCTTTGTGTTTTGTTTGAGTTGATTTCTCTGACTTACCAGAAATATAAGAAGAATCACCACTATCAGATGGTTTTTCACCTTTTATAATACTACCAAGCTCATTTTTAACAAGATCGTAGTTAACGTTGAATTGTTCTAATATTTGGGCTGCAATATTTTCTTCATCCCTTAGGAGTGAGAGTAAAAGATGTTCAGTTCCAATTTTCTGAGATTTGAATAATTTTGCTTCTAAATAAGTAATTTTAAGTACCTTTTCTGCTTGTTTAGTAAGAGGTATATTCCCCGAAGTAATAGTAGTGCTACTGGGCCTGACAGTTTCCTCAATACCTTTTTTTAGCTTATACAAATCAACATCCAAATTCCTAAGAACTTTTACTGCGATTCCTTCGCCATCTCTGATTATTCCTAGCAGAAGGTGTTCGGTACCAATGTAATCGTGACCAAGTCGAAGAGCTTCTTCCCTACTCAGTTTTATCACATCGTTGACCCTACTTGAAAAATTTCCTTCCATTTTTTTTCACCTTATTGGTTTTTCTCTTTATTATATAGACCTCAATAATTAAAAACAGTTACATTTTTATGTAAATTAATTCTTAGGTTTACATAATAGACGAGTATTTATTTCTATTATTTGCTGCAATGAATGTAATATAAAATTACAAATTAACGTTTTCAAGTTTTAGAATAAAAAATCGTGGAATAGTTTTCAACAACAATCTTTTTTTAAAAGCATACAAATACGCTAAATTACATATTATTGCTAGTCATATTACGAGAAAACTATGTTTGATGTTCAAAAAGAAGAATTAAGAAAATTAAAAGAAAAAGTAGAGCAGTTAAGGAGGTATCTTTGACGTTGAAGAAAAAGAGAGGGAATTAAAAGAATTAAAAGAGCTTTCGGAATCAGCTGATTTTTGGGACGATTCTGATAATGCAAGAAAAGTAATGAAGCAATTATCCGACAAGAAGGGTTGGATAGAGACTTATTACGACGCAATAAGAACGGTTGACGATACGGAAGCAATGGTTAGTTTGGCTGACGAGCTATCGGATCAGAGCTTGTCAGATGATATAGATAAAGAACTGAACAAAGCAATAAAAACAGTTAACGAACTAGAAGTAATGAACATGCTTTCTGGTAATGATGACCAGAGTAATGCAATACTCACTGTAAATGCTGGTGCAGGTGGAACGGAAGCTTGCGATTGGGCAGATATGCTACTCCGAATGTATTTGCGTTGGGCTGAAAGAAAAGGATTTACGACCAGATTACTTGATGAACAAGAAGGCGAGGTGGCCGGGTTGAAATCCGCAACTATTCAAATAGAAGGGACTTTTGCCTATGGCTATCTGAAAGCAGAAAATGGAGTTCACCGATTAGTCAGAATTTCTCCATTCGATTCAAACTCCAGAAGACATACTTCGTTTGCAAGCGTCTATGTATATCCGGAAGTTGAAGATGATATAGAAATAGAAATCAACCCAGCAGATGTTGAATTAGACACTTTCAGAGCTGGTGGTAAAGGTGGGCAGAATGTGAATAAAGTTGAAACAGCTGTAAGACTTACTCATAAACCCTCAGGAATTATTGTTGCATGTCAGAAGGAACGATCTCAGTTAGCTAACAGAGAATTAGCAATGAAAATGTTAAAGTCTGCCCTTTACAAGAAAAAAATGGAAGAGGAAGAAGCAGAAAAAGCGAAAATAGAGGGTGCAAAGAAAAAAATAGAATGGGGAAGTCAAATCCGCTCTTATGTTTTCCAACCCTACACTATGGTTAATGATGCTAGAGTGGAGTATAAAACATCTGATATTACTTCTGTGATGGATGGGGATTTGGATGAATTAATTAAAGCAGTGTTATTAAGTGGAGAAATTTAAGATGAAGAATATTCTTTTAATAGTAGCAAGTATATTATTATTTAGTTGTAGCGAAAGTATAGACCAATCTTTCAGTGCATCTGGTGATAACCCAATGTGGAGTTTATCTATTTCTAAAGAAAAAGATGTAAGGTTCTCTATGAGAGGAATGGAAAAAGAAATAGTATTTAACATGGGTGATGAGAAATATACAGAGACGCTACACAAACATCAAGAAGGTGATATATTGTTAGAATTTAACATATTAGAAAGAGAATGCCACAACTATGTTAAAGAGAAAACTGAAACTTTCCAGGTGATAATTAGAGTCAATGGAGAAAAGTTTTTAGGATGCGGTCAATTCCGTGATTAAAAAACTTTTCTTTTTTGTGAGACGTTTTTGCGTTTCATGTGTCTATATAGATATCAGTTGTACAAAAGTCAGAAAAGTATGAAATTTTTTTTACTAACTTTACTTTATCTACTCCCTCTCCCCATGCTAAGTCAATCGGTTGTAATTACTAAGATTGTAACTGAAGATTATCCGACGTTGAATTGTGAATATATGATCTTAGATGAGAGCGGAAGAAAAATTGCTCCACAGCAAACTGATATGCAATTAACTGAAAATGGAATAGATCAATCAATAATAAATCTGAATTGCCAATTAAATAAAAATCCCGAACCCGTTTCTGTTGTTTTAACTATAGATAACTCAGCTTCAATGAGCCAATTAACAGAGAGTGGACAAACTAGACTTGAGCTTATTAAAATTGCCGCTAAACGTTTTGTCAATCTTCTACACTCAAATACTGAGATTGCTTTGACACACTTCGGTGCTGATACTTATCGAGATTTATCATATACATTTGATAAAAACTTAGTCAATAATACTATTAATACAATATTACCAAATGGTGGAGGTACAGATATTAATAAAGCATTGACTCATTCTGATGGGTCTATAGCATCAACGAAAGGAGCAAATTACAAGAAAATAATAGTTTTCCTGACTGATGGTGAAGATAGAAATCTTAAAAAAGAACAACTAATTTCAATGTTTATTGATAATAATGTTACACTCTATACTGTTTCTATTTATACGAAAATGGACAATGAGCTAGTCGAGATTTCTGAAGAAACAGGTGGAATGGCTTTTAATAATATTCAAGGGGATGGTAAGATTGTTTCAGTATTCGAAGCATTGGCAAATATTATTTCTGGATTGGATTTATGTAGATTAGACTATGTTTCCAACAATTGTGACATACAAAGAATGATTACTCTTAGTTATAAAGACCAGTTCAAAGACTCAACTCGAATTACTCTATCAAAATCGCAATTAGTTGAGTATGAGACTAATCCAAAGAAATTAGATTTATATAAAAATAACAACCAAAGCAATATTATAAATATTGTTTCAAGCAAAGATACTTTGATTGTTACTAATATTCAGTCACTTTATTCTTCGGTTGAAATATCTGAACCAAATAGTACGGCATTCCCAATCAAATTGGCTATCGGTGAAAAACTGAAGATTAAAGTCACCAACCCTAATGATGATTTTGTTAGAAGTGATTTAATAAAAATTTCTTCTAACTCTTGTGAGAACCAAGACATTGTAATACAGTATAAACCTGTGGAGCAAAATCTGGAAGTTAAAGTACCTAATGGTGGTGAGCAATATAGCGTAGGCTCATCAATAAATCTTGTTTGGAGTGATGAGAGCAAAAGTTCGAGTTACAAAATAGATTATTCAACTGATGCTGGGTATAGCTGGTCCGAAATAATTGACAATTACAATGATTTAAGTTTCCCTTGGGAAAAAATTCCAGATACACCCACCGAAGATGCCTTATTACGAGTTACTGAAGGAAGGAATAGACGGAGTCTTGTTCAAACACATAGCTTAGGACTAATTGACTCGACTCCTATATCAAAAGTTGAAAAAATTATCCCTTATACAAATAACAGATACATACTGATGTCTAGATTTAGGGATAAATTTCAATATAGAAATCTTAGTTTAGATACTAATGGACAGAAGAGTGATTTCAAGAGTTATATAAGATTAGTTATCTTAATATTAGATGAAAATTTGGATGTACTTAAGTATAAATCTTTAGTATGTGTGGAAGATAATTTTCATATCACTAATATTAATGATGATATTTACTTGCTATTGAATAATCCATATTTGATAGCTTATGATACTTTAAATTACATAAGGAATGAAAATGCAAATAATAACGGGGTTTTATTAAAGATTGATCCAAATTTAGACCTAGTGGATTATAAGATCATAGACAATAAAAACCCATTGACAAAAGGAATCAAATATTACCTCTCGTTAAAATCATCACAAAATTATTTGCATTTAATTGGTGCTACAAATCGAAACCTCGATTATGATGGAGTACCAATTATCGACGATCAAGGTTCTTTAGACATATACTATATTGCTAGAATTAATAGCAATCTAACATTGGATAGAATAAATTATTGGGACTTTGAAAAAGATAAATTGAATTTTTACCAGTTGGGAATGCAAGTTAAATCGGACAATGACATCGTAATTTGGGGAGTTGGTTCTGGAGATGGCTATTTGGGTTTAGATACAAATTATAGCCGTTTCTTAGCTATGAACTATAATTATGATGATAATAGAATACGTTTGAAAAATTATCTATCTTTCAAATCTTCTGTGGATTTCACTGCTATGGATTATTTATCTTTTAAAGATATAAACTACTACTCAATTCAAACAAACAAAGCAACTTACTATGATAACGAGAATAAGACAATAGGTAATGATGATCATTTTGTTAGAGTAATTGCTTACAATGACAATTATGAACTTCTATGGGAAAGAACTTTTGACGAAGATGCAAAAGATAAGAATTTGGCTCTGTTTGAAAGTAATTCAATACTGATGGGTGGAAGAACAAACGAGAGGATAATATTTGAAAATGACACTATAAACAGAAATCAGAACACAATATTAGTTACTTCACTCAACCCATACAACGGGAATCTCAATTGGGTTCATCATTTGGAAGAGCCAATATACACGGGAAATTTGATAACGAACGACAACAAGATAATACTATCTGGATTTGTAAATAAAAGCTTAGATTTTGGTAACAAATATTACAGTAATATTGACCCAAACTCATCTCATACGAAAGAGTTTATATGGTCGTTAGAATACAATCCAATTATATCAGACATTTCAGATTCGCTTTGGGCAATCAATAAAGCAAAGTTTTCAATAATAGATACTATCGACTTTGGTAAAGTTTATATAGGCAGTAGGAAAGATAGTCTAATTGATGGCTTTATTCGTCGTTTATTACCGGGGAATGTTACTATAAATTCAATTACAATTGATGACGCTAGATTTACGACAAATTTCAGTAATCCAATTATTTTGGAGGATAAGATAGACTTAAGAGTGCAACTCAACTCTGACATTAGTGGTAGCAATTTAGCAAGAGGAACCATAAAAACAAGCATTGGTGATTACTATTTTTATGTACTGTCAGAAGAAATCGGAGGTAATTCAAGTTTTCTATGGTCATATAAAGAACTTGATATTGATTTCGGAAATGTTGATATTCTTCAAAACAAAAAGATAAGTGATTGGGTTATCAGAAATAAAGATGAAGCGGTAATAGGTATAGATAGTATAAGAATAGTTGGTGATACTTATGATCAATTTAGCTATATTGTTTCACCTTCCGAAAATCATATATATGCCTTTGATACTTTAGAATCAGACTTCGTTTATACTCCAAAAATATCCGGACCAAGTCAAGCAGAAGTAGAGTATTATTTAGATATAAGCAGAGAGCCAGTTGTTGCAAAATTAAGGGGGAATGGAATTAGCAAAGATTCGATCAGAGGATTAATTTCTGTAGATACATTAAGTGGATTTCCAGAGTCTTTGACCTTTCTACCTATTAGAATTAAAATAACTGATAATCCTAAATCTCTTAGTCTTAGTAGATTAGAGGTTGACATAGAGTATAACGCCACCTTACTCTTGCCATTTAGGTTTGATAATGAAGGTACAGTTACCAATAAAATTAGAAGAATTACGATACCAATTAATGAATCAGATATTAAAACTAAATTAGTTGAGAAAAGATTTCTACCAACAATAGGTAATGCAATCTCTACTGATATAAGAATAGTTGGAATAAGGGCTTATAATCAACTAAATGAAGAGATACTTGCTAATAAAATTGCAACAGAAAATGGTCAATTCGTGTTGAATGGTGTTTGCTTCACAAATGGTCAATATCGCTTGTACAGTGATGGTTCACCCTATAGAATTGATATAGTAGAAGAAAATGGAGAATTTTTTGTAGATTATAATTTGATTGAAGATGGATTTATAAACTTATCTATTTACGATATTAACGGCAAATTATTAACTACATTAGTAGCAAAGGACTTGGGAAAAGGAGAACATAGAACTGAAATTGGTACAAAAAATATATCAAACGGAAATTATATCTTACGGCTTGAAACGAAAAATCAGAATATTTCAAAAATATTCACAATTACTAAATAGTTTGAAAAAAATACTTACTATACTACTTATCCTATTGGGCTCGTTAGGACTAAGTTCAAAAGAAGATACAGATGAACATACAGTCACTTTAGGATCCAATTTAGGTCTGAATCTATTCAATTCGGATTTCACTAATTTGGGCAATGCTAATTCTTGTTGCCCAGGTTTCCAATCTGGGTTTGGGACAGCAATCAATTTTGTCGGAAGCTACAATTATCCTATCAAAAAAGGAACTAAACTTTTTGTAAGTCTTGACTATATGAGTATGAACTCCGATTTTGTGGTAGATGAGATTGAGGAAATAAACTTAATTGGAACCATAAGAAAAGATGCAAGAATAGAACAGAGAGTAGATTCAGACTTGAACTCCATAGGGTTTGGGTTAGGTGTTATTTATGAATTGTTCGACTCTTTCGATGCGTCTCTAGGTTACAGACTGGGTGTTACGAGTGATCTGAGTTATAGACAGACTGAGATTCTAATAGAACCAAGTGAAGGATTGTTTCAAGAAACTGAAAGCAAAACTCTAACTGATGTAAGTGGGACTATTAATAGTAGTTTGATGAACAGTATTATAGGTAAAATTGCTTATCGTTTATACACTAATTCGGATAGAACAACTTACTTAAATCCAAACATTAGCTTCAATATAGGATTAAATAGTATAAATAGTCAAATGAACCTTGTTCCGAATAGTTTGAATTTTGGTATTGATTGGGCATACAGCTTTTCTAGCGAATCAAGCAATACTATCGAAGTTATTAAAGAAGAAAATATATCACCAAACAAAAAAACTGAACCTGAAATTGCATTGCTTAACTCAGACAAAAAGAAAGTAAATAATCCATCTGTGATAATCAGACCCGTTTCGATTGATAAAAATGAACAAAGGAATGAAATAATTCAAATCGAACTTGATGAAGTCAATTCTATTCGTATGGTTCCAATTCTTAACTATATATTTTTTGATAAAGATTCAAGTTCATTGTCACCAAGATATAGTGCTTTAAATAAAAAAGAATCATACTCATTTAATACTTCTAATCTTTTTGAAGTAAATACTCTAAGCATTTACCATCATATTCTGAATATCATAGGTAGTAGAATGTTAGAATACCCAGACTCAGAGTTAAGAATAGTGGGTACAAAATCTGAAATTGAAACTGGTGAAATTGCAAAAATTTTGCCTATTGAAAGAGCTAAGACAATACGCGATTATCTTGTGAAAACATGGGGTATATCGGAGAAACGGTTAATTTTAACTACATCCGAAAAGCCAACAGTCCCTTCAACAAGTGCTGACGTAGAATCTATTGAAGAAAATCAAAGAGTTGAACTATATTCGGATAATAAAAAGATTTTAGAACCACTTCTATTGAAAGACACTTTGTACACTACGATAACTAAAGAGATTGATTTTTATACCATAATCGATACTAATATGAAAGATTATTCTTGGTCTTTCAAAGTGTATAATGATGAAAGTTCACCTTATTTTGAAGTTGGAGGAAGATTCGAGCCACCAATCAAAACGATATTCCCTATCACTGAGGAAGTTGCAAATCAGATAAAAGATAAGAATGAATTGACTTATAGATTTGACTTAATTAGACAATCTGAGGAACAAGAGAGCGTTACAGGTAAAATAAATATTTCTATTAATTCGTTAGAAAAGAAAAAAAGAGACAAAAAACAAGATTTTAGAATTGACAAATACAGTTTAATCCTTTTTGATTTTGATAAGTTTGATTTGAACGAAAAGAATAAAGAGATAATAGAGATTATTCGTAAAAATATTAATAAAGATTCTGAATTAATCATATCTGGTTATTCTGATAAGATTGGTGATTCAGATTACAACAAAGAACTATCAAAGAAAAGAACTGAATCAGTATCGTCAGTTTTTCCAGAAAATAAAAAAGAATTATACCCTTATGGAGAATCAATAATTCTCTTTAACAACAAATTGCCAGAAGGTCGTTTTTATTCTCGAACAGTAATTATAAATGCTACAACACCAATAAAAAAATAAATGCCGAATACAAAAACTTGGAAAACAATAGTCCCAAAGAACATAGATAAAGTATGGGATTTTTTCTCTAGACCAGAGAATCTGAATGAAATTACACCAGATGATATGAAATTTCAATTTCTTACTGACACTAAGGGAAAGAAGATGTACGAAGGTATGATAATTAGGTACAAAGTATCACCACTTCCGTTAATGAAGTTCAATTGGGTCACAGAAATTACTAAAATCCGAGAAAAGGAATATTTTATAGATGAGCAACGTATAGGCCCCTATAAGCTTTGGCACCATGAACATCACTTCCGCAAAATAGATGAAAATAATACACAAATGATAGATATTTTGAACTATGACGTAGGCAAAGGTATTTTCGGACCACTATTAGATAAACTATTTATCGGTAAGAAAGTTGATAGTATATTCGACTTCAGAGAAACTACTATCAACAAATATTTCAAGTAAGAAATTCTTTAATTTTATTATATAGCAAACCTATATCCATTTTCTCAATTGGATGGGAAGTATTCTGAAATTCATAGTAAACAGCATTCTTGAGTTTACCAGCAAATGCTGGAGTTTCCTCTGGAGCAACCATACTATCTTTATCACCCCTTGTTAGCAAAACTGGAATATCAATCTTTGATAAAGCATCATCCGAAAGAGGTGTTGATTCAGCAATAGTAAGCATAAGCTCTTTGTGCTTTGTAAGCAGATTTTTCCAATTTTCCGAGCCATGTATAGATATCAGCATATCTGCATAGTGGGGTACTTTTTCTAAAATTATATCGGGATCGAACATTTTCTGTTCTTTAATCGCAGTTTCGTAATCCCATTTCAACTTTGTATTCAGCGTCATTATTTTACTGAAAATATTTGTCTGGGATTGGAGAGCTAGAGCCACAAAGCCACCCATACTAAATCCGAACACTAGTGGCTTTTGTAAATTGTTTTTTAATATATAGTTACGAACATAGTTGACGAAACTATACATAGAAAGAACATCTGACTGGTATGCTAGTTCACCATGAGCAGGTAAATCAAAAGCATGAATAATATAATCATTCACCAACAAATCTGAAAGTTGGACAAATTGACTTTTAGAACCCAGAGCCCCATGCAGTAGTATTAGGTCTTTCTTATTGGACATTTTTTATAACGTCTCTTGCAATTACTATGTGTTGAATTTCAGATGTACCTTCATAAATTTCAGTGATTTTAGCATCACGCATAATTCTCTCTACCAAATACTCACGTACATAACCGTAGCCACCGTGTATCTGAACTGCCTCACGTGCTATATCATTTGCTATAGTAGAAGCAAATAATTTTGCCTCTGATGATTCTCTTCCCACATCTTGCCCTAAATCATCTAAATAAGCCGCTTTTTGAACTAATAGCTCAGCCGCTGATATTTTCATTGACATTTGAGCTAATTTGATCTGAATAGCTTGATGCTGATTAATGGGAACTCCCATGGAATGTCTTTCGGCAGAATACTTTAGCGACAAATCAAACGCTGCTTTTGCTAATCCCAAAGCTTGGGAAGCAATTCCAATACGTCCACCAGCTAAACCTTGCATAGCTAGATAAAAACCCTCTCCAACCTTACCGACAACATTTTCCTTTGGAACTTTTACATTATTGAAAGCAAGCGAAACCGTATCACTACTTCGTAAGCCCATTTTATCTTCTTTCAGCCCAATAGTAACACCTTCAGATTTAGCATCCATCACAAACGCAGTAATACCCTTGTGTTTAAGATCTGGATTAGTTTGAGCAAATACTAGAAAGACTCCCGCTTTGCTACCTGTTGTAATCCAATTTTTTGAACCATTGATTATAAAATGGTCTCCTTCATCAACTGCCATAGTCTTTATTCCCCTTGCATCGGAGCCTACCTCCGGTTCAGATAAGCAATATGCTCCTAGCATCTCTCCTCTTGCCATTGGTTTGAGGAATCTCTCCTTTATAGAATCAGATGCCGACTTAACTAGCACGGAATTTACAAGTTTTTGAACAGATACAATAACTGAAACACTTGCATCTACTTTAGCGAATTCCTCTATTACGATACACTGACTTACATTATCTAATCCACTTCCGTCCCATTGTTCTGGAACATTCATTCCTAGAAAACCAAGTTCACCTACTTGTTTGATTATTTCCGTCGGAAATTCCGCATTTTTATCTCTGTCGGTAGCACCCGGTGCAATAACTTCTTTTGCAAAAGAACGAGCAGTATCTTTGATTGATTCTTGTAATTCATTTAATTCAAATGATAGCATTGTAAACCTTTTTTGTTTTTCATTTATATTCGTGTAATTAAACTTTTTATTAATTTTTATCGTATTAGTCAAAAGTAGATATTGAAAATAATAAATAGAATTGAATATGAGAAAAGTAATACCAATTATAATTGCATTGTTTATAACATCTGTAGCTTTCGGTCAACCAAAATTTGAGTTTGTAGGTAAATCTGAAAAAGATTGGGGTAAGGTTATGCAAAACGAAGGCCCACTAAAAACTACAATCAAAATCAAGAACGCTGGTAATAAGTTACTCGAAATATATGGTGTAAAACCAGGTTGCGGGTGTACGACTGCCCCTATTGACAAGAAATTAATAGGCCCTGGGGATATAGCTACTGTAAAAGTAGAGTTAAAAATTGAAAAAGACAACGGCCCGATTGTAAAAGGAATTGAGTTCACTACTAATGACCCAAAAAATGATAAAATTGATTATCTACTCAAAGCAAATGTGAAAAAAGCAATAGATTTATTTCCTAAATTTATGAATATGGGTGCAATTAATCCAAATCAAACAATGACGGCTCGAATTGTGGTCTCGAACCATACTGACAAAGATATAAAAGTATTGAATATAACTACTACCGACTCTAATCTAAAAACTAATATAAACAAAGGGTTTATTTTCAAATCTGACTCACATAATTCTGTGGAAGGTGTTTTGAAAACAGACAAAGAAGGAGTTTATGAGTCAAAAATAATGATTAGAACAGATAGTAAAGAAAATCCATTAATCGAAATTGATGTTAGGGGCGTCGTAGGTAGTTAATGCACTTTATTATTTTGTAAAAATAAAAATGAGCAAGGTTAAAAACTTTGCTCATTTTTTTGAATTAACTATTTGTAAAATTTAATAAAGAATCAAGTCTAATTATTTTTTGTTTTCTATTTTTAATTCTTGAACTTTAACTTCATTGATTGTGTATTTCTCAAATACATTATATGCCCCAAAAAGTACACCGCTGTAAAGTAAAGTAGAAACTAAGTTCCAGTTAAAGAAAGGTATTGCTGAAGTATAAGAAAGCATTAACCCATTAAAATTGGGCTCATATACTCCTCCGAAAGCCCAAACAGTAAAGTTCGTTACTATAAAAAATATAATAGAAGATGCTATTGAATTAATTGCAATAGACTTACTATTTTTCTTATTTAGTCCCATTCCCATATACATAAACAGACCCAAACATAAGTAAACAGCAATCATTGACTCATGTAATCCTAGAACTAAATCTGTAAAAAATACTGCAGCAATTGGTACAGCCAAAGCAATTTTTTTATTCTTAAATATTGCACCTCCGAATAATGCAATAGCAATTATTGGAGTGAAATTCGGCGGATGAGGTATAAATCTTGATAAAATCGCTACTACTAAAATACCTAATCCAAATAATAATTCTTTTCTCATAATTTTTAATCTTACTTTATTTATTCTTATATTAAAAACAAAAATACATTGTTTGAGCTAAAAAACCTAAAATGTTAATCAATTGAAAGCAGATATGAGCAAATTTTTTTTAATTCCGATATACATAATTTTTATATTATTTATTTCTTGTTCCGATGATATTGACTTGGTCAATAGTCCAAACAATCAATGTTACCTATCGGTTAACACAGATAGTTCAACGCAATATACCGAATTCACATATTTTAATGGAAAGATATTAAAGCGATTGAATTATAATTTTGTTGATGGTCAGAAAGGAGATTTACAAAGCGTTATAGAGTTTGAAAGAAATATATTAAATGAACTCAAAAGTTTGAAATATTACAATGGAAATAACATTTTAGAAGCAATAGACTCTCTCGAATTCAATGGTATGGGGCAATTGTATGAGGTTGTTACTTTTAATAATAAATTAGAGAGGGTTAAAAGAGTATATCTTATCTATGATCATAATAATAATATAATTGAAGAACGCATTTTCGATTTTAATATGAACTGGATAATAAAGATTGAAAATACATATATTTATGATGATAATAATAGAGTTATTACATCAATAAGAGAACAAAAGACCACTTCTTCCCCATTAATTGACACTGTACACTACACATACGATGATATGGTCAATGTAGAATCAATGACTAAACTCTACACTCCATTCAAGAAGAATAATATTATTAGTGAAGAAAAAGTATTCTACCTAAATAATGGTACACGAATTATAGAGTTAATAAATTATGAATATCAATACAATGAAAAAGGTTATCCAATAAGTAGTAAGAAAACCACGACTTCATCTGAAAGCACTGTTTTTAACTATTATGATTTAAAATGTTCAGATTAAATTTACGAGTACCTTTTTAATAGTTCATTTACTATTTCTTTAGATGAATCAGTAATTTTTACTCCGGGACCAAAAACTTTGAAGACACCACTATTAAAAAGGAAGTCATAATCTTGTTTAGGAATCACACCACCAGCAATTACAAGAATATCTTCTCTGCCATATTTTTTTAATAATTCAATTAATTTTGGTAATAAAGTCTTGTGACCTGCAGCTAAAGTACTAACGCCTACAATATGTACATCATTTTCAATACATTGTTTCGCTACTTCTTCAGGAGTAGAGAAAAGTGGTCCTACATCTACATCGAAGCCTAGATCAGCAAAAGCTGTAGCTATTATCTTTGCACCTCTATCGTGCCCGTCTTGTCCCATTTTAGCCACCAATATTCTTGGTCGGCGACCTTCTAAATCATTAAATTTATCTGACAATTTTCGTACTTCTTCAATTTCTTCCTTATTACTATTCTCTCTACCGTAAACACCACTAATAGTTTTTGTCATAGCTTTATGTCTCCCAGATACTTTCTCAATCGCAAAAGAGATTTCTCCCAATGTTGCTCTTTCAAGAGCTGCCTCTACAGCAAGTTCTAGTAAGTTTTCCTTACCTGTCTCAGCCGCTTGACTTATTTTATTTAAGATGAATTCTACTTTCTTATTATCTCTGTTTTGTTTTAGAGTTTCAATCCCTTTTATTTGTGATTCACGGACTTGAACATTGTCAACTTCAAGAATCTCAAAATTATAATTATCCTCAACCTTATAGCTATTAACACCAACTAAAGTCTCTTCTCCTGAATCTATTCGTGCTTGTTTTTTTGCGGCAGCTTCTTCTATTTTTAGCTTAGGCATCCCAGACTCTATAGCTTTTGCCATACCTCCTAGATTTTCAATTTCCATTATCAAATCCCAGGCTTTTTCATAAAGTTCATTTGTGAGATTCTCAACATAGTATGATCCTCCAAATGGATCAATGAAATCAGTAATTCCAGTTTCATATTGTAAAATCAATTGAGTATTTCGAGCTATTCTTGCACTATCGTCAGTAGGAAGTGCAATAGCTTCATCGAATGAATTAGT
Source organism: Ignavibacteriota bacterium (assembly GCA_020437395.1). Taxonomy (GTDB): domain Bacteria; phylum Bacteroidota; class Ignavibacteria; order Kapaibacteriales; family UBA2268; genus PGYR01. Next base: position 38,984 of record JAGQWJ010000018.1, read on the forward strand.
ATGAAGCGACTGAGTATGACCCAATGCGGCAGCCATTGCCTCTATTGTAGTTCTAGCAATGTTATTTAGTGGATCTTGTTCAGTTAAACTCCAACCTGATGTCTGGCTATGTGTTCTTAATGACATTGATTTATCATTTTTTGGATCAAATTGCTTTATTATCTGAGCCCAAATTAGTCTTCCTGCCCTCATCTTAGCTACTTCAGTAAAAAAGTTCATCCCTATACCCCAAAAGAACGAAATTCGTGGTGCAAAGTCATCAATAGACAATCCAGCTTTTATACCAGCTCTAATATATTCTAACCCATCTGCTAATGTATATGCCAATTCGATATCTGCAGTTCCGCCAGCTTCTTGTATGTGATAGCCACTGACTGAAATAGAATTGAAATTAGGCATATTTTTGCTTGTGTATTCGAAAATATCAGAAATAATCCGCATTGACATATCTGGTGGATAAATGTACGTATTTCTAACCAAATATTCTTTTAGTATATCATTTTGTATTGTACCACTTAGTTTTTCTGGCTTTACTCCTGATTCGATTGCAGCAGCAATATAGAATGCCATAATTGGAATAACAGCTCCGTTCATCGTCATTGAGACTGAAATAGTATCTAGTGGAATTTCCTTGAATAGAACTTTCATATCTTCAATACTATCAATAGCGACTCCTGCTTTTCCTACGTCTCCTTCAACTCTTGGGTTATCACTATCATAACCCCTATGAGTAGCCAAATCGAAGGCAACAGATAAACCCTTCTGACCAGCTTTCAGATTTCTCCTATAGAAGGCATTACTCTCTTCCGCTGTCGAAAAACCTGCATATTGTCTTATAGTCCAAGGTCTGCCGAGATACATTGTATGATATGGACCACGAAGAAATGGTGGCTCACCCGACAAAAAATCTTGTAATTTCTTATCTTTAATATTCTCTAAACTATATTTTTCTTTTAGTTCAATACCTTCAAGTGTAGTGAAATTCTTTGCCATTATTCTACTCCTTCCCTTCTATATTATTAATTAGAGTATCTATATTTTTTAGTATTGAATTGTTACTGAACTCTCTGATATTCAGAACTTTATAAGAATCTAACATACTTTTAAGTATTCTTTCTACATCACTATTACCATTCAAAATAATAATATCTGGATTGTAGAGTTTAATTGTATTGTAAGCATCTTCTACTAATTCAAATACCCCACTTATTTGGAATTGAATATTATAAGTATTCATTGCCATCACTAAAGAAGGTTGATTAATACTATTTTCTTCAAAATTTGCTATATAAACTTTCATATTATAGTTGTCGATAATACTTTTACGTTTTTCGAATTCATCAATATTTGTAAAATTACCATGCACTATATTCTGTAAGTTGTCTTTTTTATTTTGAAATATATTGACACCAATTATCTTTTTCTTCTGTTTATCTAAGAGTATTTGTTGCTGATTTTGATACTCCTTGCAAGCACTTAATACATATTCTTTTAATTCATCTTCTGAACCAATATCATCAAATTTCTTCAATATTGCATTAACCGAATTAACAAATTCGGAAGTTAATTCTTCCACTAAGAAAGAACCTGACAGTGGGTCTTTGACCTTAGATAAATAACTTTCTTCTTCTAGTAATATCAGAATGTTATTCGTAATTCTTTTACCAAATTCATCATTTTGTCTTTTAGAATTGTACGGAGTCAAATCTATTTTATCAGCCCCACCAATAATTGCTGACATCGCTTCAGTTGTCAATCTTATCAAGTTATTTTCTATATCAGAATATGATTTATTATGGATAGAACTTTTTGCAATAATAGTGATGTCATTTCTGCCCAACTCTTCCAGTAAATATCTGACGGCTCTGAATTTTGCAATTGAAAGAAAGAAGTTAGGATCAATTAATAAATCTATTGATTGATTTTTAATATCTTTATTAATACTATGCAGCAAAGTAGCAACTTCCAGATCTGACTCACATTGTGATTCTGTCCAATCAGAAAGTGAGATTGTGTGGGTGCTTTCTAGTTTTACGGGAAAAGACAAGTCAAAATATTTTCTGACATGTTCTCTGCTATAAATTGAGTTTATCGAAATGGATGAACTGATCTTTTTGTGTAGAACTTCATCAATATTCTGATTTTTCAGAGTACTCTGTGCCGCTTTCTTCCATTCTTCAAAATCTATGATTGTAAAATCTGAATGAATTCGATTTTTTAAATTTTCCATAAGTTTATCTCAAAAAAAAAGCATACTAATCGGAATAAGTATGCTTTTCGTATTGTCAAATATCAATATTTATAATAACTACTTCGGTGTTCTGAACAATATAGCATCACCATAAGCTAACATTCTATAATCGTTTTTGATTGCGTGTTTGTACGCTTCGAAAGTTTGTTTTTTCCCTCCAAAAGCACAAGAAACTAAAATCTGAGGTGAAGCTGGATAGTGGAAGTTAGTCAAAAAGTCAGTTACTATCTGAAAATCATAGTGCGGATAGATAAATTTATCCGTCCAACCTTTGTTGGGTTTAACTGAACCAGTAGTGAGTACTGATGCTTCTAAAGCTCTCACAACACTGGTACCAACACCGAAAATACGTTTATTTGCTTTCAATGACTTGTTGATTAACTCGGCAGATGCTCGTGGAATTTCAAAATATTCGCTGTACATACGATGCTTAGTCAAATCTTCAACATCAATAGTCTCAAAAACTCCTTGACCTATCGTAAGGTTTATGTAAGCAATTCTAACACCTTTTTCTTCTATTTTCTTTAGCATATCTTCTGTGAAATGTAATCCTGCAGAAGGTGGAGCTATAGATTGCAGATGTGCATCATTGCTGAATACTGTTTGATAAGTATCTTTATCAATTTGTGCTGTATCCCTATCGATATAATCAGGAATAGGCATCTCTCCAATTTTCTCTATTTCATCGAATAGATTACCATCATAAGAGAATCTAACTGTTCTACCTCTGGAGGTAGTGTTGTCTATTACTTCGCAATAAAATCTATTGTCATCGAAATATATCTTATTACCAATTCGGACTTTCCTAGCTGGTTCTACCATGACATCCCAAAGTCTTTCCTCGCTTTTCAGCTCCCTTAATAAAAGGACTTCAATCTTCGCATTAGTCTTTTCTTTGTTACCGAAAAGACGGGCAGGGAAAACTTTAGTGTCATTCAACACCAAACAATCTCCTTTACTAAGTTCGTTTAAAATATCTGAGAACATTTTGTCTTTGAGTTGACCAGTTTCTCTGTCCATTACTAACATTTTTGAAGAATCCCTCGGATCGGCAGGAAACTTCGCTATTGATTTCTTAGGTAAATCATACTTAAATGACGATAACTTCATCAATTTGGGAACCTATAGGTTAATTACGAATTGGAACAATTACAAAAATACGAATAAATTATAAAAATTACTAATTCGTTTGTTCTTCTATCATTTCATATACTTTCGCTACATAATCAGCAGGATTTTTTAGCTCCCCTTCTATTAGCAACGCACTTCCATAAAGCTGTTCGACTACTGTTTTGAATCTTTCATCAACACCCTTTTCGTCAAAATATTTTGTCAAATTTTGAAGTATCTTGTGATTCAAATTAACTTCAAATACTTTTTTTGCACCTTCAAAAGTTTTATCCATCATTTTCATCATTCGTTCAGTGTGTACGTCCATTCCGTCTTTACCTGCAACGATTGTACAAGGAGAGTCAACTAATCTCTTTGACTTCTTCACATCGGCAACTTTTTCTCCAAGTACTTCTTTAATAGCGGCAACAAATTTATCACTTGCCTTATTTGAGTCGTTTTCATCTTTTATCTCATCATTCTCTAACTCTTCTTTATCAATAGAAACTAACAAATTTTCTTCGTATTGATATAATTGAGGAATGACGAAAGAATCGATTGGGTCTGTTAAAAATATTACTTCAATATCATTTTTCTTGAAATATTCTAAATTCGGATTACGCTTTGCTGCTTCTAAACTTTCAGCACTTAAATAATAAATTTTCTTAGTTTCTTTATTAGCCAGTTCTAAATATTGGTCGAATGATATTAATTCTTCTCTTTTTGATGTTTGGAACCTTAATAATTTTGATATTCTGTCTCTATTACTAAAATCAGAATTTAATCCTGTTTTTAGCATAGTGCCAAACTCTTTGTAAAATGTATTATATTTTTCTACATCATTTTTTGCCCAATTCTCAAATTCACCTAATATTTTCCCAGTGATAATATTCTTAATCTTTGTCATTACTGGAGAATGTTGAGTTACCTCTCTGGAAACATTGAGCGGTAAATCCGAAGTGTCAATTACACCTTTACAGAATCTTAGATAATCTGGCAAAAGCCAATCTGCGTCATCTTGAATAAATACTTTATTAGTATATAGATGTAGAGTAGTTCGGAAATCGTCTGCAAACATATTCATTGGTGCTTTCTTAGGGAAAAACACTAATGATTTGAAGCTAACAACTCCCTCTAAGTCAAGGTGAATGTAATCGAAAGGGTCTTGATAATCGTTTGAAATAAATTTGTAGAACTCATTTGCATCTTCAGTTGAAATCTCAGATTTTGATTTCTGCCAAATAGCATCTACAGTATTAATTTTTTCACCATTTAGGTAAATAGGGTATTCAATGAAATTAGAATATTTTTTTAATATGCCACGAACTCTTGACTCTGTTGCAAATTCTTTATACTCATCTTTTAATTTGAAATAAATTTGAGTGCCTCTGTCCTCTTTTTTTGTATCTGTTATTTCAAATTTCTCATCCCCTTTACTAGTCCACTTATAACCAGTTGATCCTTCTTCATAATTTCTAGTTTTGACGCTTATTTTATCTGTTACCATATAAACTGAATAAAATCCAACTCCAAATTGTCCAATCAAGCTACCTTCTACATTTTCTTTGGACTTTTTTAATTGTTGCAAAAATTCTGATGTACCCGATTTAGCAACAGTGCCCAATTGATTAATCAAGTTTTCTTTCGTCATCCCGATGCCAGTGTCAGATATGGAGAAAGTTTGTTTTTCTTCGTCAATTTTTATATCAATTCTTAACTCTTTATCAGCTTGATAAACGTTTTTCTCTGTTAATTTTTTAAATCTAATCTTGTTTAATGCGTCTGATGAATTAGAAACTAATTCTCTTATAAAAACTTCTGGATGTGTGTACAAAGAATGAGCAATCAATTGCAATAATTGCTTCATTTCTGCTTTATATTCAAAAGTTTCCTTATTTTGGTTTTTAGTTTGTGTAGTCATAGCTCAACATTATTTTTATTTTTACAAATTTTCATTTCTTAATGACGTGATGATGATTAGATTATTGATATTTTTTTTAAGTACAAGTATAGTTTTATACTCCAAACCTGATGTAAACAAATATACTTCTTTATCCAAAGACATTAAGGAGTTATTAGAAAGTAAAGAACTTGACAATGCTCATATAGGGATTAGTATATATTCATTAGATAATAATTCTAATGTTTATACACTCAATGCAAAACGAAACTTTGTTCCAGCTTCTACGGTTAAACTATTAACTACTTCTGCAGCATTGCATTTCCTTGGAAAGAATTTCGTATATAATAGTAAACTTTATCTTGATGGCAACATAGAAGAGAACGGGGAGTTCAGAGGGAATCTGATATTCAGAGGATTTGGTGATCCTACATTATCATTAGAATTTTATAAATCAGAAAGTGTAATATTTGATTATTGGGTTTCAATATTAGATAGCTTAGGTATAAAATCAATCAAAGGCAACATAATTGGTGACGACAATTACTTTGATGACAACTACTACCCTTCAGGTTGGGCTTGGGACGATATGAAGTACTCATATTCAGCTCAGATTGGTTCATTGAGCGTATTTAATAACGCAGTTACTGCAAAAATTACTTCAGCAGACAAAAGGAATGAAATAACTAATATTGAATTGGTTCCAAATACAGATTTCATAAGAATTGTTAATAACGTAAGAACAGGATCGGAGTCTGGAGTAAATGAAGTTTCATTTGAACGGGATGCCGTAACTAATTTCTTCGAATTTTTCGGAAGCATACCTTTTGATCCATTGAAAAAAGATACTGTCTCAGAAGAAATTGCAATAGACAACCCTACATTATTTTTTTTGAACAATTTCAGCAACCATCTGCGACACTTCAATATCAGGTTTAAAGGGGCATTAATCGACATAGATGATTGGAACGAGACACCCGTTTATTTCAAGATAAGTCAAGTTTTTGAAAAACAATCCGTTGTTTTAGAAGATATAATTGAAATAGTCAATAGGAATAGTAACAACTTCACAGCGGAGGTATTACTAAAAACTATTGGAAAAGAAAACGGTGGTGAAGGTAGCTTTTCTTCTGGTGTGAAATTAGTTGAAAAGTTCATTAAGAAATTCCATGAGAAAGATGATTTTAACTTAGTAGATGGATCAGGTCTGTCGCGATTGAATTTTGTTTCTCCAGAATTGATGACTAATTTGCTTCGGTATATTCACAATTCGGACTTAAAATCTTCTATTATCAATTCGTTAGCTCAACCTGGTAAACCTGGCACTTTAGAAAGGAGAATGAAAAACTCCGTTGCACAAAACCGAGTGTTTGCTAAAACTGGTTCTATGAACGGAGTATCTAATATTTCTGGCTATGTAGTCTCTGCGAGTGGTGATACATTTGTGGTAAACTTATTTTTCAATAATTTCACCTTACCACAAGCCGAAATCAACAATTTGCAAGATTTAATAATTATGCGACTTGCTTCATTCAAATAACTATTTGGCTACTATCAACTTTAAGATTTGTGTCCTATTGTTACTATCCGAAATTACGATATTATAAGTTCCGTTTTCTAAAGCGGCAATATCATAATTCAAATCTAATTTTCCACCAATAATCATACTTCCTAAATCTAACACTCTCCTACCCCTCAAATCTACTATTTCCATTGAATAAAGCTTGTTCGACTCAGACTCAATAGTCAAGTTCAATGTCTCTTTAGCTGGGTTTGGATAAATATTTGTTTTGATAGTAGTTAAAATATTATCCACCGATGATTTAAAATCAAATTTGAAACTACCATTTTCTGATATCACAGTTTCATCATTTTTTCTTTTCCCAATAATCTGCCAATTATAAGTTTTACTTATATCTAAACTGTCTATGTTTCTAATTCTATAATTTGTAGTGTATGTTATCGTATCTCTAAATATTTCACCACCATTCTTTTCGTTGACTATAAGTTCGATTTCCTCTACATTCCACATAGGTTTCCATTTAAGGGAATCACTCATCTTAACAACCTTTTCGTTAAGTGGCGATATTAATTCTGGTCTGATTGGAAGTACAAATTTACCTTGCCTATTCATCCAATAATTCGTGTTCGGCATCAACCCCTCTAATAATAAGCTTTCACCATCATTATGTTCTATTTCCAAGACTAATGGAGCTTCTTGATCACCTAACCCAAAATGGAGCATATTAGTACTTTGAGATATTCTACCTGTGCTTACAATACCCTGATTCGATCTAAACAGGACTTTATCATTATTTGTAATTCTAGCACTATAACCTTTTGATGTATTTTCTTTATCTATCCTAAGATTCAAGAAATTGCCAACTTTTTTCAGCTTGTTTTCAAATAGTTTCACATTTTCTTTGTCACTACAAACGAGCAAATCCATATCGCCGTCTAGGTCATAGTCAAGTCTAAGCGCAGTCCAAGCACCATGAATAATTCCACCAAATTCCCAAGTCATATCCTTAAGAAGAAAATTTAATTCGTCCCCTTGGTTCATATAGACTCTAGAATATTTTTTTGTAGAAGCTTTATCGAAAGAATCATAGGAATATTGACAAGACCAAATATCTAAATGACCATCATTATCCAAATCAACAAAAGTAGGGCCAGAGTTCATCTCAAAGAACTTCAAACCCAATTCTTGATGTGTTTCAACGAATTTATTATCATCTCCATTGAAAAAAAGAAGTGAAGGGTTCGAATAAGCACCCCTTTCATCTGGATGTCCCAAGTTACCAACAACCAAATCTAATTTCCCATCATTATTCATATCTCCCCAATCTGAACCCATTCCATGTCCATAATAATCTTTAACTAAGGTCTCGTTCCCAATAACCCCAGTTTCTGCACTAACTTGACTGAATGTTCCATCGCCATTATTTTTATATAATAAATCAGGTGCAAGTCGATAAGTAGCGACAAAAATATCTGTAAGCCCATCATTATTATAATCTGTAACGCTAGCTCCCCAACAATCATAAAATGGAGCAGGTTCTCCCGCAGCGATACCTGAACTTTCTGTTACATCCTCAAAAGTTCTGTTTCCTTTATTTAAAAATAATTGATCTTGATAATACACCTCTTGTCCATTAACAGTAGCTCTGCCACGTGCAATAAAAATATCCAACTGGCCATCATTATTAAAATCAAGAAACAAAGGCGTTGTTGTTGGGTCTGTATTGATTTTGAATACAGGATCCGTGTTCTCTATATAACCATCAGCACTTCCGTAGTAAAGAACATCGTTTCCTCCGCCTCTTGCAACAAATATATCTGTATATCCATCATTATCAATATCGCCAAATATTTTGTTACCACTTACTACTTTCTCAAATTCTTCAGACACATTAGAAAAGGTTCCATCGCCATTATTTTTAAAATAATTACTTGCAAGGTAAATGTCATCGTAACCATCATTATTCCAATCATAAACGGCTCCCATAGCAGATTTTAACAGTTCACCTTCAATGCCCAATAATCCAGCTTTCTCTGTAACATCGACCAAAGTAGGCGAAGGAGGAGCTCCTTGACTACTACCATAGCCCCATTTGATAGTTGCTGCCAGTAAAAAGTCGGTTGAAACAGGGCTTGGGATACCCCTCAAATTATAAAAATTTGTGTTTGGTTTAAATGTTTGAACTAACCAAGCAGTATTCGGTTTGCTATTCTTATTAGTATCGGCTAAGAAATATGGACCACCCTCTTTTATTAAGTGCGATATACCAATTCTGTCAATACCTCCAATATCTAGATTCAATTCAGTCAAATCTAACTCAAACCAAGTTTGACCAGGTTTGTAATCTATTACATATTGAGCATGAAGATTATAATTCAATATTCCATTTACCCACATAGAAGGGGCATAGCTACCGTCGCTTGGGTCACCAATAACTCTTATAGTATCTTTTCTTGCGACATCACCTGTTAAAGCAAAAAACAATTTTTCTAATTTTCCTTTTGAATTAGGAAACAGAAATCCTACTTCCTCATAATCTGCATATTTTGATAAACTGGCATAAGCAGGAGAGGGTGTAAATTCATAATAATTCGAACCAGCAGGTTGTGCTAGAATAAATGCTGGTAAAACAAAAAGAATTAAAAATAATCTCATAACATATTCCTCTTTATCGCAAATTTATTTTCTTAAATTGTAACAAATATAATAAATAATTCTCACATTACTGTGAAATAGAATGATAATAACACTTGGAATTTTATTTGCCTCTACTCTTTGGTTCTTGATGTTCGCAGAGTTTATTGAAGTTGGTAATATAATACACAATAATTATTTCTGGATTGCAATGACATTTTCTGCATCTTCACTTGCACTTTATTCTATTTTTACTCAAAAAGATACTTTTAAGAGTTTATTAAAAATAAACAAAAAATTAATAATTGTCGGAATTGTCCACGCCATTTTGCTTTACGGTTTATCACGATTAGGCGTGTTTATTGCACAAAATATGTTTGCTTTCGTTGTACCTCAGATAGAAGCTATATACACTACAAAGACACAATTAGATCCTTTGTTTATTGGTCTTTTACTCATTTTTATTATTGGGCCCTCAGAAGAAATATTTTGGAGAGGGTTTGTCCAAAATAAATTAAGTCAACTAAATTCCCCTAAAAAAGCACTCATAATCACAACAATAATTTATTGCTTAGTGCATATTTGGGCACTCAACCCAATGCTATTAGTAGCTGCGCTTGTGTTAGGTGTTCATTGGGGACTATTATTTTATAAGTACAAATCATTAGTTCCAGGAATCATATCGCATGCTCTGTGGGATACTATGATTTTTGTACTTTTTCCAATTGTATTTTAAATAATTTAAAGGTTTTAGATGAAAGCTGCATATTATGAAAGCAATGGTAATTTGGAAGTAATAAAATTCTCGGAAGACTTCCCAAAGCCAGAAATAAATAACAATGAAGTACTAGTCAAAGTTAAAGCATCTTCTATCAATATGATTGATACTGTTATGAGAAATGGTTATCCAGGTTTGCAAATTAGCTTCCCTCATATACCTGGTGGCGATATATCAGGTGAAGTAGTTGAAGTTGGAAGCAAAGTGAAGGATTTCAAAGAGGGTGATAGAATTGTTTCGTTTCCAATTGTACTATCAGATAAACAAAATCCAAAATTTGAAGATAATCCTCAACTAAATTTTGGGTGGAAATTTTTTGGTATGCACTTGCCTGGCGGATATGCGGAATACGTAGCTATACCAGAGACAGCACTTTACAAACTACCTGACAATGTAAGTTACGAAAAGGCATCTACATTACCCACTGCAGGACTAACAGCAATCCATGCAATTGACTCAGTCGCAAACCTAAAAAAAGGTGATACTTTTCTTGTTTGGGGTGGTTCAGGAGGAGTTGGTACATTTGCGATTCAATTAGCAAAAGAAAGAGGTGCAACCGTTATAACTACTACTTCTACAGAAGAAAAAGCTCAAAAATTAAAGGAAATTGGTGCCGATTATGTTTATATGAGAGATGATGAAAATATTGTTGAGAAAATAAAAGAAAACTTCCCTGGTGGGTTAGATGTCGTATTGGATTATGTTGGTCCAACAACTTTTGACAAGTCATTTAGCTTGCTAAGAAATGATGGCCAAATTCTATTTTGCGGAATGATTACAGGAAGGGAAGTAAATTTGAATATTCAACAAATGTATTTTCGTCACTTGAATATTTGTGGATTATTCCTTGGAAATCCAAAAAACATGCAAGATCTTATTAAGCTATTAGCTGATGGAAAAATTGACCCTTATGTAGATTCTGTTTATGATATTTCAAATGCTAAAGAAGCACAAAAACATTTTGAAAGTGGAAATTACATTGGAAAAATAGTTTTGAGTTTCTAGTCTTTTATTATAAAAAAATCCCTCTTCAAGTAATAAAATAAAGTATGAAAAGAGGGATTTATATTAAGATTTATTAGACATTCTTCTGCTATTGAAATATTGGCGAAGAAACATTTATACCAAATCCGAAGTTTCCATTACCTAACTCTCCTATTCCCCATCGGAAACCAGCTTCTAGTTGGATAAGAGGACTAATGAAAGAAGGAATTTTAGTAATATTGAACCCAACTTCATTGTAAAATTTCTCATTAGTTCCACTATATAGATTGTACTCGTCTTGCTTATAATAACCAGCAGAGTAGTTCAGCTCTAAACCCAATCCACGGGATCTATATTTTGGTAATCCAACAGCCCTCCATAGTAAATCTGAAAAGTCTAGCCCTGTATGTATTTCTAAAAATTCAGTACCACCGAACTTAGTATAGTCCGTCGATAAGAATCTATCTCTAATCTTGAATACTACTATTTGAGTATTCATCCTATAGAGTAAGTGTTTCGGCATGTCATTCGATATTCCGGTTTTAATTGTAGCATATATATTACCTGGTTCGAATCCAGTGTTTATAATCGGAATAGCAGTGCCCACCTCACCAAAAAGATAATTATAGTTCTCGTTAGTTGTCAAGTTTTTACCCATCTGGTATTCAGCCCTGATGTGATATTCTAATCGACTATGTTCTACATTCCCACCATTATTATACGCGGCTGCAATTCCATATTGTTCATATCTTCCCTCGTCTATTACTCTGTTATCTCTCCATTTATATTGTGAGAATAATTTAGGATTATTATTTGGTATATTACTTATTAGCTCGTTTTTATAGCTTCCCATTACTTTTAAATTATCATATCTGAAATTCAAACCAGCATCGACTCTATCAGCTAAATACCAATCATAGTAATCACGGACAAAAAGCGATGTTACAGTAGATAATAAAATGTCCGAATTATTGTTCACTGATAGAGGGTAAGTGTTTCTTTCGAAACCAATATCAGCTTGTAAATAATCAAGTATTCTTGATTTAGCTTTAGCCCCAAAGTACCAATTTTCAGATGTTATAGCATAAGCACCAAAGAATTCTGGGTTAAAGTAGCGACTAATTTCTAACATTGGAGAAATTCCAAAAGTGAAACCATCAACTCTGTTTAGTCTTAAATATGGAGCATAATCAAAGTTAAAACTGCCTTCCCTTACACTATCCAAGGCAGCAAACTCCTTTGCTAATGAATCAGTTTTTGTATAAATTTCCCGTTCTTTATCAGTAGTATTAATTAAAGAGCTATTTGCCCAAAATTCGGAAGCAGCACTATCAGCATCAGGTGCTGCTATTACTCTTCTTTCGGGATTATTATAAATAGAGTCAGGTAAAGGTTGATTGATTTTCAAATCTTCAACTACTGTCATAGCACTTGCTGTAGCAGTGAAATCAAACATCCCTGAGATTAATTCAACTTTAAGTTGACCCGTAGTATTTAGTAGAGTTGGATACCAATAATCAGAATTCATTTTCTCAAATTTCTCTTCAAATTCTATATTAGATATAAATTCAATTAAGTCATCGCTAGTTGGTTTTGCCTTGATATATGTTAGTTCATAGCTTTCCTCTAAAATGCTCATTGTTCCAACAAATCCCGGATAAACATTACTAATCGACTTAAATTCAATTACATAAATAAACTTATCGTCATAAAGCTCTCTTGAAATAAGTTTGAACTCATATTCATCTAGAGCATCTTTACTAAGTGGACTCGTAAAGCGCGTGTTATTTATTCCAATTTCATCAGCATAAAAGTTAACAAATGAAGATAAAGAAATAAGATTATACTCAGGTTTGAAATTTGCTGTATTTCGTCGCTTTATAATTACATCTTTCGAGATTCTTTTTTCAAAGTCTTTATAACTTTTAGAGTAAGTCTCCGCAATTATATTTTCCCATAAATCTCTTTCAAGCTCTTTGTCTTCAGTGCCTGGTAACGGATTCTCGAATTCATATAGAGCACCACCTAACTCAACTTTAACTTTCGAAAATAGAGACTGTTCGACGGTCTTTATTTTCTTTTGGTTCGCCTCTTTGTTTGCTACAGCTCTTTTTATAATTTCCTCTACGGCTATTTCATCAGTAACAGTAGCTTCAGACATTTTAACACTTTCAGGAACTAGTTTTATATCAAGATTTGTCTCATTACTGATAACGACCGTCTCGCTTTGGTAACCAATGGCTGTAAATTTTAATTTGTCTCCTTTGTTTACCCCCGGTAATTTGAAGATACCCTCTCTATTAGCGTAAGTACCTTTACTAGTACCTAATAGACGAACTGAAGCAGAGACTACTGATTCCTTGGTCTTGGAATCTACTATCCGTCCTGTTATTACTTCAGCTGAAGCTATATTTAGTGTTAGTAATGCTATTAGTAATAATAGAGTCGTTTTCATAATTTTCTATTCGTTTATTTGAAAGCTTATTTATTTCTGATTATCAGTGCTCTAAACCTGTAATCACACCATAGTCTGTATCAACATCTATATCCATAAAGGATGGACGAGTAGCTAGTCCAGGCATAGTACTAATACTCCCAGTCAATGGATACAAAAACCCAGCACCAACACTTGCTCTGACTTCTGAAATAGGTACGGTGAATCCTGTTGGAACTCCTTTCAGACGGGCATCATGGCTAATACTCAATGGTGTTTTAGCCATACAAATTGGGATTTTATCATATCCTAATCTTGTAAAATTTTCAATTTGTTTCTCTGCCTTTTCTGAGTATTCCACTCCATCAGCACCATACATCTTCTTAGCAATAGTTTCTATCTTGTCTTTGATAGGGATTTCCAAATCATATAAATAATTAAAATTAGATCCAGTTTCTGCGGCTTTTATAACGGCCTCTGCAAGATTAGAAGCACCGATACCACCTTCGCTAAAATGTGTAGTGCCAACTGCATCTAATGCGCCATTTTCAATTGAGTATTTTCGTATCATTTCTACTTCTGCAGCCGTATCTTCTGGGAATTGGTTTATCGCCACTACCACTGAAACACCATATTTCCTTGCATTCTTAATATGAGCACCCAAATTAGCTAGACCTTTTTCTAATAATTCCAAATTCTCCGATGTATAGACTGGGTCAAGTTTACCAGGAGAAACTGCTGGTCCACCTCCATGTAATTTCAATGCCCTTACGGTCGCAACCATTACAACAGCATCTGGTGACAATCCAGAATATCTACACTTAATATTGAAGAATTTTTCCATTCCCATATCTGCTGCAAATCCAGCTTCCGTGATAACGTAGTCAGCTAATTTCAGTGCAATTTTGTCGGCTATAATCGAAGAGTTTCCGTGTGCTATATTTGCGAATGGCCCTGTATGTACTAATACAGGTTGTCCTTCTAAAGTCTGAACTAGAGTTGGTTTTATAGCATCTACTAAAAGAGCAGTTACTGCTCCAGCAACTTGCAAATCTTCGAGTGTAATAGGTTCACCAGCTTTTGAAAGGGCAATTACGGCTCTACCAACTCTTGTCCTAAGATCTTTCAAATCAGTTGCCAATGCCAAAATAGCCATTAACTCACTAGCTACTGTTAAATCAAAAAGAGTATTACGAGGGAATATATCACTCGGTTCACCATCTCTTGCTTCTGTATCATCTAAACCAATATTAATATTTCGCAAAGAACGGTCACAAACATCTACAACACGATTCCAGATAATAGTACTTGGGTCAACATCTAATCGTTTAACTATACCACGTGATTTCAGCGCCTCGTCGTCTTGTCTAGTTTCGTGCCACATTCGAGTATCAAGTGCAGCCATTGCAAGATTATGTGCTGCACCTATGGCGTGTATGTCACCCGTTAAACCAAGATTTATTTCATCTACTGGTATAGCTAAACTCTTACCGCCTCCTGCTCCACCGCCTTTTATATTGAATGTTGGTGCCATACTAGGTTGGCGAATACATGCTATTACATTTTTGTTGTGAGCAGTGCCAAATGCCTGAGTAAGCCCTAATAATGTCGTAGTTTTACCTTCTCCTAATGGGGTTGGGGTAATTGCAGTAACTAGTATATACTTACCATTCTTCTCACTTTCTAATCGCTTATTTACATCTAGTTTTATTTTTGCTTTCGTATTGCCGTACAATTCTAATTCATCTTCATTTATCCCAGCTTTTTTTGCAATTTCCTTTATATCTTTCATTTATTTGGTTCTCTTTTTTTATAATCTGAACTCACAATATAATAATATTGACTATCATTGTCATTATATTTTTTAAAAGAGTGTCTTTGATAATACACGTTCGTTTAGTTCGTTTACAGTATGAATAAAACGATAGAAATATGATTACTGATTTCCTCAACGAGATTTATATACTCTTTATCGAGATGGCACCATATCTAATGATTGGTTTAGCATTCGTTGCTATCTTGAATATTTATATGACCAAAGAATTTGTTAAAAAACAGATAGGTAAAGATAGTATTTGGTCTATATTCAAAGCGGCATTATTTGGTGTACCATTACCTCTTTGTTCCTGCGGAGTAATTCCTACTACAGTATATATGGCTGATAGCAAGGCATCGAAAGGTGCTGTAACATCATTTCTAATTTCAACACCACAAACAGGTATTGATAGCATTATAGCTACTTATGGTATGATGGGGCCTGTATTTGGTATATTTAGACCTATTTCTGCTCTCATTATGGGGATACTAGGAGGTCTATTTATTAACGTTACTAACAAAGAAAGGGCTAAACCAGAAAAGAAAAAACTCTCTTTGAACGTAATAACAGCTCCCCCGAAAATGGTTGACAGCAAGGCAAACTTACCTTTCTCCGAGAAAGCTAAAGTATCTCTCAAATACGCATTTGCCGATTTTCTAGACGATATAGTGGTTGAGTTTCTTATAGGTTTGGTCATAGCTGGAGCTATTACTTATTTTCTCCCAACTGAGTTTTTAGAAGGTACTGGCTTGAAATCTGGTATACTAGGAATGATAGTAATGATTCTAATAGGTGTACCGATGTATGTATGTGCAACTGCATCTATACCTATAGCAGTTTCATTAATACTAAAAGGGTTTTCGCCTGGAGTTGCCTTTGTTTTCTTAGCTGTCGGACCTGCAACTAATGCCGCAAGTATAGGAATACTATCTAAAAGTTTAGGAAAGAAATTAATTACATTTTATTTGTTTATCCTTATTTTAATGTCAATTGGATTTGGATACCTTCTGGATTTTGTATTCGGTTATTTAGGAGTAAATCCACAAGAGCAACTAGCAACTCACGCTCATCATGACCATTCTTCTGGACTAATACCTCACGAAGTTCAGATTGTATTAGCAATCATTTTTAGTGTTCTTGTGATAGCGTCACTCTACAGAAAATATTTCGCAAAATACTTCAATCAAGATAAAGCCATAGATAATCGCAATTATGTAATAGTCGAAGGTATGACTTGTAATCATTGTGTAGCAACTGTTACTGACTCGCTTAATAAAGTAAATGGAATAGATAATGTAGAAGTTGACTTATCTAGTGGTAAAGCGTTCTATTCTGGTAATATAGACAAATCTACAATACAGGAAGCTGTGGAAAGCTGTGGCTACAATGTCAAAGAATAATTATTTATTTTAAATAAAGTTATAAATATTGCTAAATATATTTATTTCGCTACTATCTAGAACTTTTAATTCAATTTCTCGTTTTTAGAACTAAGTTAAATATTAATAATCAAAATGAGAGAAGATCAAATGAAAAAAATAACAGTTCTATTAGTAGCTTTTGCATTCACTAGTGTTTCTACTTTTGCAGCAGTAAATGTGAATTATAGTGCAAAGAAAAATGTAGTTGAAGTTCAATCAGATAATAGTAATATATTAGAGGTTAATTTCACTAGAATTAACGGTGGTAGTTACGAGACTAACTTTGAACCAGCTAATAATATAAAATTCAATACTAATAATATGTTACCTGGTATATATAAGATTGAGGTTGTTAGTTTGGAAGAAGAAAAATCCGTGCAATTTTTGAATATCAACTAATAATTCTGTCCCTCCAAATAGAGTTATAATTTAGATAAAAAAAATCCTTTCTCAATTAAGAGAAAGG